>NZ_JBHWRP010000001.1:0-35697 GCF_043426755.1 Corynebacterium sp.
GGAAATGGGGTGTTGTTTTTGGGCCTAGTGCTCTGCTATTTCGGTTCGAAGGTCATCGAAATAGAGTTGATGCAGTAGCGCAGGTCCGTAGGTGTTGGGAAGCCCTCACCTTCAAAGACGTGACCAAGGTGGGAGTGGCAGTTCGCACACAGCACCTCGGTGCGCACCATCCCGTGGGAGGTGTCGCGGCGCTCAATCACCTTGTCGCTGTTGGCTGGCTCGTAGAAAGCGGGCCATCCACAGCGAGCATCAAACTTTTCACCGGAGCGGAAGATTTCTTCGCCACACGCGCGGCAGTAGTAGATTCCCTCGTCGGTGGTATCGGTGTACTCGCCAACGCCCGGGGGTTCCGTGCCGGCCTCACGCAGGACGAAGTACTCCTTCTCGTTGAGCTTCTCGCGCCACTGCTGGTCGGACCAGTCGAGGTAGTTAACCATGGGTGCGCACTTCCTTCCATTCTGATGTGCGTTGTCGTGACACCAACACTACCCACGTTGCCGCCGCGATGATGAACACCGCCCAGCCCAGCGTGGGCAGGAAGGTGGTTAACCAGCGGCCCGTCAGGACGAAATCCGGTGAATACCATTCCAGCGGAGCCAAGCAGAGAAGCGCACCCACCCACGCCATCGGATTGTGGAAGAAGCTCACCCGCTGAACCACCGTGAACATGGCGGGGAAGATCATCATGGAGTAGTAGGCCTGGCCCAACGACGACAAAATGAACACCCCAACCAACAGCACCGCAGCAGTCGTGGTCGCCCACAGGAGCGGGTCAGTTGAGCGGAAACGCAGCAGGCCCAGCACCGCCACCGCAACAGCCGCGGCCAGGAGCACCCAGAGCACAGCCTCCATCCAGCCAGGCATGCCAAAGTACACGGCGAACCCAGCCAGTGAAGAATTGGCATAGTCACGTGTCTGGCTCAGATATGGCACGAGCTTGTCCACGTAGTCGCTCGCTCCGGGCGTGAGCGGCCACGCAATCACATTGAGCAGCACAGGTACTGCGATGCCGGTGCCCAGCGCCTTCCAGTCCAGCTTCGCTAGGGGAAGAAAGAGCAGCGGGAGGAACATTGGCTTGACGACGATCGCCAGGCCCAAGACCAACCCCGCAGCCCAGGACCTCTGCCGCAAAAACAGCCAGAAGAACCCGACAAGTGCCAGGAGCAAGATCCCGTTGATATTGGAAAACACCAAGGTGTTCGTCACCGACTCCGTAGCAAATGCCGCCGCGATGGAGGCGGGCAGCAACCAGGAGCGCCACGTGTGGCCGACCATGTACGTCATCACCGCCAGCGCCGCAATGATCGCTACCGCATTCGCACCGATGAACCAGGGGCGCATCGCCGCCGTATCGGCCGTCAGCCCCAGAGGGGAGAGAAGCAGCGTGGCACCCGGATTGTAGAGGTAGTGCGGGTTCACATGGTGGTAGACCTCGTTGTACACCGGAACGCGCTCGACGAAACGGCGCGCCGCGGTCTGAACGGTGGTGAAGTCATCGGTGATGCTGCCCGTGCGCGCGAGCACCAGTAGCCGGTGCAACACCAGCAGGATTGCGAGCGGCCACGCGATCGCGTTACCAACGGCATTCGCCTTGCGTGGGGTGGCTGTTTCAGACAGGGGAGCGGGCGCCACCCATGCGTTTTCCAGACGTTGTACAAACACGCCTCTTACCGTACCCGGCGATACCTGAGAAATAGCACCGAATCGTCGGTCGCGCGCAGATCGTCCAACTCCATGCGGTAATCAAACTCGGTGCCGTCCGGCCGCGGCGCCAGAAGATGTTTCTTGACGGGGCCGTGCATCAACGGGTCGATCGTCAGGTGGAACACATCGACTAGGTCCGCGTTGAACATCATCGAGTAGATCCCGGGCCCGCCCTCACACGTGATGCGCTGATAGCCCCGGTTTCTCAACGCCTCCACCATCTCCTCCGCGCTTCCAGTACCGGTATCCACAAGTGTTGCGCCGGCTGCCTCTAACGCTTCCCGCTTATCGACGAGAGCCTCGTCGATAAGCGAACTGTGCGGGCACAGGATGATCGGGCTGTGCTGAGCCGTGGTGAAGAAGGGGGAAGTGGTGTCGAAGTCGAGGCTGCGCGAGACCACTGCGATGGGAGTGGCTGGTGCGCGGTAGCTCTCTGCACGGATTGTGTTGGCGCCGACGAGGATGCACTGGGCCCAGTCGCGGAGGCCAAGGAGTAGGGTGTCATCGGTGGGATTGCCGAGGGCATGGGAGGAGCCATCCCAGGCCGAGGCGCCGGACAGGGTGGTGATAGCGACCGCGCGGAGTTCTGGTGTGGTGGCCGGCAACGTAGGGCCGATGAGTTCGGCTGCGGTGAACGAGGGGGCGATAGTCATAGCGACAAGAGTACAGCCCGGCACTGGTGATCAGTGCCGGGCTGTAAGTGGAGCGGATGACGAGACTCGAACTCGCGACCCTCACCTTGGCAAGGTGATGCGCTACCAACTGCGCTACATCCGCGGGTCGTTCGCAGATCATGGTGGACCTACAAACTGCGTGCGCGATACTGGGATTGAACCAGTGACCCCTACCGTGTCGAGGTAGTGCTCTACCGCTGAGCTAATCGCGCGAGGGGTGGAGGTGGATACGGGAATCGAACCCGTGTACACGGTTTTGCAGACCGTTGCCTAACCACTCGACCAATCCACCATGGGTTAACCCCCAAAGTACCCAAAAAGTACTTGGAGCGGATGACGAGACTCGAACTCGCGACCCTCACCTTGGCAAGGTGATGCGCTACCAACTGCGCTACATCCGCATTCGCTATTCGCTTATAGTGTCAAGGTGTTTAAACCTTGGTGCGCGATACTGGGATTGAACCAGTGACCCCTACCGTGTCGAGGTAGTGCTCTACCGCTGAGCTAATCGCGCGAGCGGATGACGAGACTCGAACTCGCGACCCTCACCTTGGCAAGGTGATGCGCTACCAACTGCGCTACATCCGCGTGCATTAATCCAGCGCCTCGGTGGTGTAAGCCATCGTGGCGTGGTGCGAATCAAAACTTTAGCGTGGCAAGTGTCAGTTATACAAATCGACAGGTCACACCCCCTAGCGGACACCTCTTGCTTGCTGGGAATTACAGCCATGTTGTTCGGTGGCGAAAACGGTGCTGGCTTTAGGGCGGATGCGCGGCCATGTTTGTTGCTGACCTGCAGATTAGGTGGTTTGGTCGTCTTCGGACTATTGTTTGTTTACGTCCGTAAGGCACTACGGTCCCATGGCTCAGTGGAAGAGCGTTCCGTTCACACCGGAAAGGTCGCTGGTTCGATCCCAGCTGGGACCACCAATTTTTTTAAACCCCAGTTCAACTGAACTGGGGTTTCTTGCATTCGCGGCAGGCGGTGGTTTCTCGTCGGATCGTGCGCGGCCCCTCTTGGCCTCTCTCCGTACCGCGAGTCCGTTCCCCTCGAACGCAAACTGCTGTAACTGGAATGTTGGAACAGGGCCGCTTAGTCGCGTTTGACCGTCGAAATCTCCCTAATCCAACAGTTGAGGTCCAACAGTTTGGCATCCGTCTGGGAACTTTTGCCCATAGTTGACCGACTACTTGAATGACGCCGCTTGCAGCCGCTGCGGTTCGGCGTCACACGTTCATCAGCTGCCGCATAGCGCTCGTTGCTACGGCACGTCGTATTTCGAGGAATGCCCATATCCGCCGTAAGGTTGAGACCCGAAGAACAATCCTCGGTTTACAAGGAGACATCATTGTTGCGTTCCACCCGCCGCGCACTCGCGGCTACCAGTGCTGGCATGCTCGTGGCAGCCGCCGCACTGTGTGGCCCTGTTGCCGTTGCGCATGATTCGGTGATCGGCGGAAGCCCGCACAACGAGGAGGTCGTCGATACGTTCCCTGACACCATCACTTTGGAATTCTCGGGTTACGTTAAAGACGATTTCAACACCTTCGCTATCTCTGACGCGGACACGCAAGAAGTGCTGTTTTCCGGCGAACCAACGGTCGAGGGGCGCGACGTGTCGCTTGAGGTGCCCGAAGATATCGATCCAGGCCCGGGCAACTACCGCATCGGGTTCCAGATCACATCCTCGGACGGGCACGCCACGCGTGGCATGACAACCTTCACCGTCGCCGGTGAGCAGGAAAGCGATGGCGCCCAGGCAGATAATCCCGAGGCGGACGAGGCCCAAGAATCCGCGGAGAGTACAACCCAAGAGTCCTCGTCGACACCCTGGGGTTGGATTATCGGCGGAGGGCTTGTCGTTCTTGTCATCATCGGGGCGCTCATCGCTGTAGCTGGTAAGCGTTCCAAATAAAGAAAATATCCCCGAGTCACATCGGAAAAGGAGAATATTCCCATGAATCGCCGTCTAGCTGCTGGTGCAGCCCTGATCGCTGCATCGTTGACTATCGCTGCCTGTGGTGATTCTGCAGATAACACTGCGGAAGACACCACTGCTGTTGAGACCTCTACAGCAGTAGAAACCACCACTGAGGTGGAAACGTCCACCGAGGATGCCACCGACCAGGATGTCACTCTGGAGGATCCAGTCATCCGCGCTATGGAGGCAGGCAAAGGGATGACTGGGGTGTTCGGCACTTTGGTCAACCACACTGACCAGGACATTAACATCGTCGAGTTCTCCACCGACCTTGGCGCAGAAATTTACGAGCTGCACGAGGTTGCCGACGGCGTCATGCGTGAGATCGAGGGCGGCTTCGTCGTTCCCGCCAACGGTAGCTATGACCTAGAGCCAGGTGCCGATCACTTCATGATCATGGGCTACGACGAAGCCATCGAGGCTGGCGATACCGTCAACGTGACCTTCAAGGACTCGGAGGGCAACGAGTACACGGCGAACGACGTCCCTGTGCGCACCCTGCTGCCGGGTGAGGAAAACTATGGTGAGGACGGCGAACTTCAGGGCCATGACCCACATGCGGGCCATGACATGATCCAAGATATGGGGGAGATGGGTGAGCACATCGACGCTCCTGCCCACTAGCTAGATTTTCAAGGTCTGAGAAAGGGTTTAACGATCATGTCTATCTCTCGTCGTGGTTTCATCGCCGGCGCAGCCGTGACCGCAGGGTCTGCGGCCGCGCTGTCGAGTAGCCATAGGGCGTACGCCGGGGCGAAGCAGCCCGCGCCGGAGCCCGACGACGCCGGCGTCGAGGTGGACTATCGTTTGACCGAGGCCACCGTCGATTTTGACGGGCCCCACCAGGCGGGAATCTCTACGGCGCCACAGGCTTACCTGAATCTGCTGGCCTTCACCGTCAAGGATGGGGTGGACCGCAGCGCTCTTACCCGTCTCATGCGCCTGTGGACCGAAGACGCGCGTGCCCTGTGCTCCGGAGAAACCCCGCTCGGCTCGCTAGAGCCCGAAATGGTGCAAATCCCCGCCAACCTCACGATCACCTGCGGTTTCGGCCCCCGCATCTTTGAGATCGCAGGGCTTAACGACGAAAAACCCGACTGGCTGGAACCATTACCGGAATTCTCCCGTGATGAGCTGGACGAACAGTGGGGGCAATCTGATCTAGTCCTCCAGATTTGTTCCGACGATCCGGTGATGGCCAGCCATGCGATGCGCCATATGGTGCGCGCCGGTATGGACTACGTGGATACCAGCTGGCTGCAGCAAGGGTTCCTGCATGCCGATGGCTCGATGCCTGACACGAGTACTCCACGTAACCTTTTCGGCCAGGTCGACGGCACCGTCAACCCACGTACCGACGAGGAATATGACGTGCAGGTCTGGATTGATGAGGGCGCGGACTTTGAGATCGGCGGCACCTCGATGGTGGTACGCCGCATCAATATGAACCTGGATACGTGGGAGATGCTGGACCGCGTGTCGCGCGAGGAATCGGTCGGCCGCAAACTGTCGAACGGTGCCCCGCTGACCGGGGAGAAGGAATTCGATGACCCGGACTATGAGGCCACAGACCAGTACGGCCTTCCGGTGATTGACCGCAACTCGCACGTCGCCCGTTCCCAACCACCCGCCGATCACCCGGAGCAACGCATCCGACGCCGCCCCTACAACTATGACATCCAACCGGATCCGGCCCTCGGCCAGTTGTCCAATGCTGGCCTAGTGTTCATCACCTTTCAAAAGGATCCGGTGACACAGTACGTTCCGATCCAGCAACGTCTCGACGAGGCCGATCGCCTCAATGAGTGGATCACCCATATCGGCTCCGCCGTGTATTGGATCCCGCCGGGAGTGTCCGCTTCAGGGGAGCGCGATAAGTTCTGGGCGCAGAGTTTATTGGAGCAGTAGAGGGCACCTGTCCCATGTTTCCTTTGTGTGAGGAGTAGACTGTCTGCGGTGACCCCAAGCTAATTTTCTTGAGGGTCTTACTTGCTAGCACAGTGCTCGCGGCCAGGTATGCCGCGGGCGCACGAGCGCAAAGGAGCGCATCAGTCATCATGGCTAACGAATCTGCAGTGGCGCCAGCCAACTACCCACCGTTTACTGTTCCTGCCGGCACTGCCGTAGGTGCAGCAATGCGAGAGCTGGACTTGCCGAACAAGGGTCCAGACGCTGTTGTCGTCGTAAAGGATGCCGAAGGCAATTTGAAAGATCTCTCGCACGTCGCCGAGGCGGACGCTGAATTCACCCCCGTCACGGCGTCAAGTGAGGAAGGCCGTGGCGTGATTCGCCACTCGTGCGCGCACGTGCTGGCACAGGCTGTCCAGGCGGAGTTCCCGGGCACGAAGCTGGGCATCGGGCCAGCCATCGAGAACGGTTTCTACTATGACTTCGATGTAGCTGAGCCGTTTACTCCGGAAGACCTGAAGACCATCGAGCGCCGGATGAAGAAGATCATCAAGTCCGGCCAGAAATTTGAGCGTGGCGTTTATGCCTCCAATGAGGACGCCATTGAGCGGCTGAAGGATGAGCCGTACAAGCTCGAGCTCGTCGAGGATAAGGGCAACGTTGACCCCAACTCGGATGAAGCTACCGAGGTGGGCGCTGGCGAGCTGACCTTCTACGACAACGTAAATCCACGCTCCGGCGAGGTGGAATGGTCCGATCTCTGCCGCGGCCCTCACGTTCCGACGACGAAGTACATTCCGGCGTTCGCGCTCACCCGCGCGTCAGCAGCGTACTGGCGCGGTGACCAGTCCAATGCTGGCTTGCAGCGTGTCTACGGTACTGCGTGGGAATCCAAGGAGAAGCTTGAGGAATACCAGACGATGCTGGAGGAAGCGGAAAAGCGCGACCACCGCCGTCTGGGCTCTGAGCTTGACCTGTTTTCTTTCCCGGATGATATCGGTTCCGGCTTCCCTGTGTTCCACCCCAATGGTGGCATCGTGCGCCTGGAGATGGAGGAGCATTCGCGCCGCCGCCATATTGAATCTGGCTATTCGTTTGTGAACACTCCGCACATCACCAAGGGCGACCTCTTTAAGAAGTCGGGCCACCTTGACTGGTACGCCGATGGCATGTTCCCGCCAATGCAGCTCGACGGCGAAACTGACGACGAGGGCAACGTGACCAAGCCGGCGCAGGATTACTACGCCAAGCCGATGAACTGCCCGATGCACAACCTGATCTATGCTTCCCGCGGCCGTTCCTACCGCGAGCTGCCGCTGCGCCTGTTCGAATTCGGTACCGTGTACCGCTATGAGAAGTCCGGTGTGGTTCATGGCCTGACCCGCGCCCGCGGCTTTACCCAGGACGATGCACACATCTACTGCACTGAGGATCAGCTGGAAGAGGAGCTGACCAGCGTCCTCGAGTTCATCCTGTCGCTGTTGCGCGACTACGGTCTTGATGATTTCTACCTGGAGTTGTCCACCAAGGACCCAGAGAAGTTCATCGGCGATGATGACGTGTGGGAGCGTTCGACGAATATCCTGCAGGCCGTGGCGGAGAAATCCGGCCTCGAGTTGGTGCCAGACCCCGAAGGCGCGGCGTTCTATGGCCCGAAGATTTCGGTGCAGGCACGCGACGCCATTGGCCGGACCTGGCAAATGTCCACGGTCCAGTTGGACTTCAACCTGCCAGACCGCTTCGACCTGGAGTACACGGCGTCGGATGGTGCGAAGCATCGCCCGATCATGATTCACCGCGCACTCTTCGGTTCCATTGAACGCTTCTTCGGCGTTCTGCTGGAACACTATGCTGGTGCGTTCCCAGCATGGCTTGCGCCGCATCAGGTGATGGGTATTCCAGTGGCGGAAGATTTCTCGTCTCACCTGGAGAAGGTGACGGCTGAGCTGCGCCGCCGGGGCATCCGTGCAGACGTGGATACTTCCGACGATCGCATGCAGAAGAAGATCCGCAACCATACTCAGGCTCGTGTGCCGTTTATGCTGTTGGCCGGTGGCCGAGACGTCGAAGCGGATGCTGTCAGCTTCCGTTTCCTCGACGGAACGCAGGTGAATGGTGTTCCAGTCGAAGAAGCTATCGGTATCATCGAGACATGGATCCGCGAGCGGAATAATGAACAACCCAGCGAGAAAGCGATTGTCGCGCGACGTGCATAACAACGCAGAGCACCCAGAAGTGTTCACAGACACTGGTGTCGGTGAGGATGACCGGCTCCAGCGGCTGTGGGCGCCTTATCGGGCTGCGTATATTGCTGACGCTCCCAAAAAGGATGAAGAACAAGGCCCTTTCGTCGCCGCTGCGCAAATGGACGATGAGGACGCATTGATCGTCGCACGCGGCAAAAGCGTGTACGCGCTGCTGAACCTCTACCCGTATAACTCGGGCCACCTGATGGTTGTGCCTTACCGCAAGGTAGCCAACCTCGAAGAACTGACCGGCGAAGAAACCGTCGAGCTCATGGAATTCGCCAAACTCGCAGTGCGCACCCTGAAGCGTGTATCGTCGCCGGAGTCCATCAACGTCGGTCTGAACCTGGGCCGAGCTGCCGGCGGCTCAGTCGGCGACCATTTGCACCTGCACATCGTGCCGCGGTGGACCGGTGATGCGAACTTTATGACAGTGCTGGGCGAAACGAAGGTCCTACCTGAGCTTTTGCGTGACACTCGTGCTTTGTTGGCAGAGGGCTGGCAGGAGCTTATCGACGAGGACTCGGAGCGTGACAATGCTTAGTGTGCACGGTAGGAAACCTGCCGCAGTGGTTGTAGAACCAATCGCGCAAGGGTTTCTGCGGGCGGGCTTAACACCCAACGTGGTCACCGTCGTTGGTGCCGTCGTCACTGTGGCGATCGCCGTGGTCCTCATCCCAGCTGATCACCTCGTGTGGGCCGCGATCTTGTCTGCCATTTTCTCAGCTTTTGACATGGTGGATGGCACCATGGCCCGGCTGCGAGGTGGTGGCACCGCGTTCGGTGCCACGTTGGACGCCAGCTGCGACCGCATCACCGATGGGGCCTTGTTCGGCGCGATCACCTATTGGTTGGTGTTTGTCGATGATGCCCATCCGTCAATGGTGGCAGTGTCTCTGGTGGTCGTCGTAACGTCCCAGATCATTAGCTACGTCAAGGCACGCGGCGAGGCAGGTGGTTTACGCATGGTCGGCGGCCTGATCGAGAGGCCGGAGCGCCTCATCCTGGGCCTCGGCGGCCTGGCCCTAGAAGGTTGGGGAGTGCCCTATGCCATTGAGGTGGCCTTGTGGGTGCTGGCCGTTGGGTCTGTTTTTACGGTGATTCAGCGACTGGTCATGGCATCGCGCGATGAGAATTCCGCCGCACCTGTTGCAGCGCCAACCGGAACCGTCACGGACGAGGAGTAGCAAGAGTGGCTTTTCGATTGCCAACTGCCGAGGACCTATCAGCCGCCGGCTATTTAGCCGGTTGGAAGATCATTGGGCGCTTGCCCCATTCCTGGGTGACCGCGCTGTTTAATTGGGGCGCTGACAAGGTTTCAAAAAACGGAGCGGGCATGGAGATGCTGCGCCGAAACCTAACGCGCGTGGTGGGAGCACCGTATGTGACTCGTGATTTGGTGCGGGCCTCGGTCCGGTCTTACGCGCGTTACTGGCGCGAGGCTTTTCGGTTGCCGCGACTGGCGGGGGACCCTGAGCTGGTCGCGCGCATCAGCGAAGGAATCGTGGGGCGTGAGCTTCTCGACGAATCACTGGCCAAAGGCAAAGGCGTCATCTTGGCGTTGCCGCATTCCGGCAACTGGGACATGGCCGGAATGTGGCTCAATACCAACTACGGCCAGTTCACCACTGTGGCTGAACGGGTTAAACCCGCGGTGCTGTTCGACGCGTTTGTCGAGTTTCGGGAGTCCTTGGGCTTTGAGGTGCTTGCGCTGACAGGGTCGGACACCCCGCCGTTTCAAAGGCTGAAAGAGGTCCTCGAGTCGGGCGGCATCGTCTGCCTGCTGGGCGAGCGCGACCTCACGCGGCGCGGCGTACCAGTGACATTCTTTCGCGAGGACACCACGATGCCGGCCGGGCCTGCCCAGCTAGCCATCGAAACTGGGGCTGCGTTGCACGCGGTCCACTGTTGGTTCACCGGAAACGATAAGGACCCCGGGTGGGGTCTGTCCGCTTCGGCCCCGGTTGAGGTCACCACGCTGGAGGAGACCACGCAGCGGGTTGCTGACCTGTTCGCTGCCAATATTGCAGCCCACCCTGCTGATTGGCACATGCTGCAGCCACAGTGGCCGGTGGACAAGAAGAAACGAAAAACGGCCAACGCGGGGGAGTAATCATGCGGATCGGAATGGTGTGCCCATACTCTTTCGACGAACCCGGCGGTGTTCAAGCCCACATCCTTGATTTGGCGGAGGTTTTTCGGGCGCAGGGCCATGAGGTTGGCGTGCTCGGACCAGCATCCGGTGACACTGAACTGCCGGACTATGTCACCAAGGGTGGCGGCTCAGTGCCGATCCGCTACAACGGCTCCGTGGCTCGCCTAGCGATCGGCCCTCAGGTGTTCCGCAACACCCGCGCATTTATCTCCGAGGGCCAATTCGATGTTCTGCACATCCATGAGCCAAATTCTCCTAGCTACTCCATGGTGTCCCTGTTCTTAGCGGAGGGGCCGATCGTCGCTACGTACCATGCCTCCGCCACCTCCTCATGGATCTTGCGAATGGCGCGTCCAATACTTCAACCCAGGTTGGAAAAGATTGGCGGTGGTATCGCCGTGTCAGAAATGGCTCGTCGTTGGCAGGTGGAAAAACTCGGCGGGGACCCCGTCCTCATCCCCAATGGCGTAGATACGTCGCGGTTCGTCGCCGCCCGGCGCACGCGTGACGACGATGAACCTGTCGAGATCGTCTTCTTGGGCAGGCTGGACGAATCCCGCAAGGGGCTTGATATCCTGTTGCGCGCATTGACCCAGCTCAACCGAGAGGTCAAGGTGACGATTATCGGTGCAGGCCGGCCCCGCGAGATCCCTGGCATCAATTTTGTGGGCCGCGTCAGTGACGAGGAGAAGGCCGCGATCTTGGGCCGCGCTGACATATACGTCGCGCCCAACACGGGCGGGGAGTCCTTCGGCATCGTGCTCGTGGAGGCAATGGCGGCCGGTTGTTCGGTCGTTGCTAGTAACCTCGAGGCTTTCGCCGCGGTCTGCGATGCGGAAAGCGAGAGCCCGGCGGGCGTCTTATTTCCCGTCGGCGATGATCATGCCCTTGCTACCGCGTTGCGTTCGCTTATCGACGATGCCTCCGCCCGCAAGCAGTTGGTGGACAACGGCAACCAGCGTGCGAAACTTTATGACTGGGACACTGTGGCCGCGAAGGTCATGGCGGTGTATGAAACGGTCGCCGATGGATCGACGGTAAAGGTGTAAGCAGATGAACACTGTGGTCTGGGTCATCGTGGCAGTTCTCGTCACGGTGTTCTTAACGTGGGCATACTCCACGGCTCAGCGGCTGGACCGCCTGCACGTGCGGGTCGATCGGGCTCGGAATTCTTTGGAGGCAGCTCTTGATCGTCGTGCTGCAGTGGTGGCGGTGGCTCACCCGAGCGTTGCTCCTGCGGCCCGGCGGGCAGAAGATGCAGGCCTAGTGCCGGGGGACTTCGCCTCTAGGATTGAGCGTGAGCGTGATCTCGGTGCGCGGCTTGCGGAAGCAGGGGCGTCGGAAAGCGCTGAAATGGCGGATGCTGACGCGCGGGTCATGCTAGCGCTGCGGTTCTATAACGACGCCGTGGCGGACACCCGCGCGGTGCGTCTTCAGCCGCTGGTAAGAATTCTGCGCCTAGGCGGGACCGCGCGGCTGCCTGAGTTTTTCGAATTTGCAGACAGCTAGTTGGTGACTTGGTCGGCGACGGCATCTGGGTCATAGGGCTGGCCGATGGCCAACAGAACCGCGAAGACGATGGCGATGACCACAAGCGCGATAATCAGGCAGCGCCAAGGGTGGCGCACACATTGAGCCAGTACCTTGTCGGGGAATGTTTGGGGCTCTTCATTCGGATCAGCAAAACGCCAGCCGCCGTCGAGCGCTCCGCGACGATCGGCCCAGATGGAAAAGGGCAGCGCGGCCCAAGGGATCAGCGAGACCACTAGGCCGGCGATGCCCATCCCTGCCGACCAGCGGTTGTTCACCCACACAATGACCGTCAACACGATGAAGCAGAGGAAGCCGAAGCCGTGGACTCCACCGGCGATGGGCACCACCGCTTCCGTTACCCCGGAGTATTTCAACACCATGGCGATGATGAGGAATGTCCAGGTGAAAAATTCGAGGATGGCTGCAGCTAAGTGCAATTTTTGGGGTGTAACTCGAGTCATAAGCACCAACGGTACCTGGTTGGCTAAAGAAACCGTGTACCGTTTCGGGGTATGACGGAGAAGCGTTCCTCTATAAGCACCATTTTGGATTTAGAGACGATCGACACTGATATTTACCGTGCACCCGCGGTGGATTCGGAGCTTGAGCGCACTTTTGGTGGGCAAGTCGCTGCACAAGCGCTCGTCGCTGCAACCCGCACCGTTGGCGACGATAAATTTGTGCACTCTTTGCACGGGTATTTCATGCGACCAGGGGTGGCCGCCCAGGACACCGTGTTCTTGGTCAATCGGATGCGGGACGGAAAGTCATTCGCCACCCGCCACGTGGAGGCCGTACAGAACGGCGAAATCATCTTTGCCATGCAGGCGAGCTTCCATCGTGCTGGCGATCCTGGCCCGGAGCATTCGGACATCATGCGCACCGTGCCGTTGCCGGACGAGATCCCCGCAGAGCGCGAGACCATCCCGGCTTCGCGCCGCGCGCTGCTCGAGGAATGGTCGGATTGGGACATCCGCGTTGTCCCGCCGGATCTGTACGAGCACAACAAGTACACGCCTTCGCAGCAGGTGGTGTGGTTTCGTTCGAAGCAGGAACTTCCCGACGACGACACTTTCCACGTCTGCACCCTGGCATATATGTCGGATATGACGCTGTTGCATTCTGCTCTGGTGCCACACCCAGGGTATCGGGTGCAGATGGCTTCTCTGGATCATGCGATGTGGTTTTTAAGGCCGTTTCGTGCCGACGAATGGCTGCTCTACGACCAAGTATCGCCGTCAGCACACGGCGGTAGAGCACTGACCCACGGGCGGATTTTTGACCAGTCTGGCAACTTAGTGGCCATGGTGACTCAGGAAGGCCTGACGCGCACTCTGCGCGCGGGCGCAAAGACGCTTCCAATGAAAAATTTGACAGAAAACGATGAGTAGTACGCAGCCTTGATGCCCGCAGCAACGGCGGAGGGCATCGTGTGCGTATACTTGATCGAGGCAATGAGGCAGATGTGAGTACCGCTCGCTCATGCCTCTGCATCAACGAAAGGATGGGGACTAGGTTATGGCTGGCCACTCAAAGTGGGCTACTACCAAGCACAAGAAGGCAGCGAACGACGCGAAGCGTTCGAAGCTGTGGGCGAAGATGATTAAGGACGTCGAAGTCGCAGCGCGCACCGGTGGTGGTGACCCCGCAGGCAACCCTACGTTGGATGACATGATCAGGAAGGCCAAGAAGGCCTCCGTTCCGAACGATAATATCGAACGTGCTCGCAAGCGTGGCTCCGGCGAAGAAGCTGGCGGCGCTGATTACGAGACCATCATGTATGAGGGCTACGGCCCCAATGGTGTTGCGATTTTAATTGAGTGTCTGACAGATAACCGCAACCGTGCGGCCACCGAGGTACGCACCGCGATGACGCGCAACAACGGCAACCTAGGCGAGTCCGGTTCCGTCGCTTATATGTTTACTCGTACCGGCGTCGTCCAGGTGAAGAAGGGCGAGCTGACTGAAGACGACGTGCTGATGGCCGTTCTCGAAGCAGGCGCCGAGGAGGTCAATGACCTTGGCGAAGAGTTTGAGGTCATTTGCGCCCCGACCGACCTGCAAGAAGTCAAGACCGCTTTGAATGATGCCGGTATTGAGGTTGAGGTTGCGGAGCAGGATTTCCGTGCCTCAGTCGAGGTAGAGCTAGATGAGACGGACGCGAAGAAGCTTCTCAACCTCGTGGACGCGCTCGAAGAGTCTGATGATGTGCAGAACGTGTACACGAATGCAGATATCTCCGATGAGATCATGGAGTCGCTCGACATCTAGATCGACGACTATCGACGATTACCGTCGCGATTGGCCCCGCTGTGCATTACTGGTGACGGCGGGGCTGAATCTTTTTGTCTGCACGCTATGATAGAACAAGTGTGTGACTACACAGGCTTGTTGGGCAAGTTGGGCAGTACGTTCTTGGAGGCGTGAGTGAACTTAGAAGGACTCAGGGTAATGGGAATTGACCCCGGGTTGACGCGCTGTGGCCTCTCGGTTGTCCAGGCTGGCCGCGGGCGCCAAGTTATTCCCGTGGCTGTGGGTGTGGTGCGTACTCCCTCTGATGCCGAACTGGCGGAACGCTTGCTCCGTATTTCACGGGCGGTGGGGCAATGGATGGATGAGTACCAGCCTGACGTTGTCGCGATGGAGCGCATCTTCGAACGCGGCAACGTGTCCACCGTGATGAACACCGCCCACGCTGTTGGGGTGATGATCCTCGCCGCCGCGGAGCGCAACATTCCCGTCCATATGTACACCCCGTCAGAGGTGAAGAAGGCGATCTCTGGAAATGGTCGCGCCGACAAGAAGCAGATGACCGTGATGATCACGCGAATCCTTGGATTGTCGGAAGCGCCGAAACCGGCTGATGCGGCTGATGCTCTGGCGATTGCCGTGTGTCATTGTTGGCGCGCCCCGTTGCTTGCTCGGACTCAGATGGCCCTTAATACTGCAGGAGAGAAACGTTCATGATTGATTCTTTGCACGGAGAAGTGATCTCGATCGGCTTAGATCACGCGGTGATCGAATGCGGCGGGGTGGGGTATCGCTTCCTTGCAACACCGCCGACGCTCGGTCGGCTGACGCGTGGTCAGACCACTCGAGTGCTCACTTTTCTTGCCGTGCGTGAGGACGCGATGACCTTGTACGGGTTCATGGACGATGATGATCGAACGATGTTCCATACCCTGCAGACGGTGTCTGGCCTCGGCCCGAAGCTGGCGTTGGCCTCCTTGTCGGTATTTAACGCCGCGGAGATTGCTCACCACATCACCGGCGAGGACCCCAAATCGCTTCAGACGATTCCTGGAGTGGGCAAGCGGATGGCCGAGCGCATGATCGTCGAGCTGAAGGATAAACTGCAGGGCCTGTTCACTGAGGAAGAGGCGGCAGATGCCACCACGGCCTCCACCGGCGGCTCTCCAGCAGTAGTGGAACAAGTTGTCGAAGCCTTGGTGGGGCTAGGCTTTACTGACAAGCAGGCCCGACCTGTCGTGGAACAGGTCGTCGATACGCTGCCCGAAGATAGCGCTACAGCGGACACGGCGACCGTCCTGCGCACCGCATTGTCACAACTAGGCAAGAAGTAGGGGAGCGCGACCGTGTCTGATATTGAGAAAACGGAGTTTCAGCTGCCGCCGGATATGCAGCGTAAGGCCTCGCGTGCCGACGATGCCCCCGTCGATCCGCAAGAACAGGCCGAGGACCGTGATGTCGAAAAGACGCTGCGGCCGAAAGCTCTCGACGAGTTCATTGGCCAGCCGAAGGTGCGTGAGCAATTAGATCTGGTGCTGACGGGTGCTCGGCAGCGCGGGGTTACCCCCGACCACATCCTGCTGTCTGGCCCCCCTGGATTGGGTAAGACCACCTTGGCGATGATCATCGCCCAGGAAATGGGGTCTTCACTCCGCATGACGTCTGGCCCCGCACTGGAACGTGCAGGCGATCTCGCCGCAATGCTGTCGAACTTGATGGAAGGCGATGTCCTTTTCATTGATGAGATTCACCGCATTGCTCGTCCAGCGGAGGAAATGCTGTACATGGCCATGGAGGACTTCAGGATCGATGTGATCGTCGGCAAGGGCCCTGGTGCCACGTCTATTCCTCTGGAGATCCCTCCGTTTACTCTGGTCGGTGCGACAACTCGAGCAGGGATGCTTACTGGCCCGTTGCGTGACCGCTTTGGGTTTACCGCGCAGATGGAATTCTATGACGTGGACGATCTCACGCGCGTCGTCACGCGTGCTGCCAGCATCCTCGGGGTCAGTATTGATGACGAGGCTGCAGTCGAGATCGGGGCGCGCTCGCGGGGTACCCCGCGCATCGCTAACCGGTTGTTGCGTCGTGTCCGCGACTGGGCAGAGGTGAACGGCGATGGCCGCGTGAACCTCACCGCAGCCCAGGAAGCCCTGCGCGTTTTTGATGTCGACGAGTTAGGCCTTGACCGCCTTGACCGGGCAGTCCTCGACGCCCTGATCAGGGGGCATGGTGGTGGGCCCGTGGGCGTGAATACGCTTGCTGTGGCTGTCGGCGAGGAACCCAGCACCGTGGAGGAAGTATGTGAGCCCTACCTCGTGCGTGCTGGCTTGATGGCTCGGACTGGCCGTGGGCGGGTGGCAACGGCTGCCGCGTGGCACCACTGCGGGCTGCAACCGCCGCCGGAGGCACCTGGTCAACTCAACGTGCTTTAAGAAAAGAATCGGGGCCGGCACTAGCTAGCTAGATAGCCGCCGTGTAAGAATGGGACGCATTATGGAAATTGTATTTTTAATCCTCATCCTCGGTATTTTTATGATCCCGTCACTTCTGATGGCTCGGCAGCAGAAGAAGCGCCAATCGGAAGTAGTCGCGCTACAAAACTCTGTGCAGCCTGGTGATCAGATTGTCACCGTGTCCGGCTTCCACGCAACGATCGTCGATACGCACGATTCGGTGTTGACCCTGGAGCTGGCGCCGGGAGTCCACGCCACGATGGAGCGCGCAGGCGTCATGCGCAAGGTCGAGGAGGTTGAGCCGCCGGCAGGTGGTGTGCCTGGGTCAGCCGGAGACGAATGGGACAACTACCCAACTGAGGTAGACGATCGAAACCAGCACCCCGAGAACCTTCCATCTGACCGCTTCGATCCGGATAACGACGAGAAGCGCTAAGCGAAACGCTTCCTGAAATATTTTGCCCGACCCTGCTTTTAGCGGGGTCGGGCACAAGTTTTTCGGGCGCCTGACGTACGATGAGAGTTTGTATTCGTTACGTTAATTAGCTAGTCCATCACCATCGAGGAGAAGCCTCCGTGTCCGTTACTACTCGGCGTACACATGACAATGGTTCGAAACGGCAGTGGCCCAAGCGCGCACTGGCCCTATTCGTGCTCATTGTTGCTGTTGTGTACGCGCTGGTATTTTTTACCGGCGATCGTTCAGCAACCCCGAAACTAGGAATCGACCTGCAGGGCGGCACGCGTGTCACTCTCGTTCCGCAGGGCGACGAGCCGACACAGGACCAGTTGGATCAAGCGCGCACCATTCTGGAAAACCGCGTGAACGGCATGGGCGTTTCTGGCGCGGAGGTTGTCGTCGATGGCAACACCTTGGTTATTACAGTTGCGGGCGACGATTCTTCTGAGGTGCGCAGCCTTGGACAAACCTCGCAGCTGATGTTCCGCCCAGTGGCGCAGCCAGGCATGCCGGATATGGAAGCTTTGCCAGAGGTCATGGAAGAGACGGCCAATGACTGGGGGGAATACGGCATCATCACCCCAGAGCAGGCCGATGAGTCTCTGAATGAGATCTTCAGCGCATTGAACCAAACCCTTGGCGAAGAGAACGCGGTGGAAACTCCTACCGTGACTGCAGAGCCTCTGCCGGAGCCAGAGAACTCGCTTGAGGCGGGTGAGCGCCGTCAGGAACTGACGAACATGCTGCAGGACGACCGCCAATCGGAGGACCCGACACAGCAGTTAGCTGCCCAGGCGTTGATGCGCTGCGAGCCAGACTCCACCGACCCGCTGGCGGGCACGGACGAGCCAGAACTTCCGTTGGTCTCGTGCGATCCAAACAGTGGCCAGGCACTCCTGCTTGAGCCCGTTCCGCTGTTGGCCGGTGTGACCGATGAGGACGGGCCCCGCTTGACGGGTAACCAGATTGACACCAACCAGCCGATCAACGGCGGGTTCAACCCAGAGACCGGCCAGATGGAGATCAGCTTCTCCTTCAAGCAAGACGGTGAGCACAACGGTTCTCAGACCTGGGCTCAGCTGACCTCGGAGAAGCTGGGGCAGCAGATCGCCATCACCCTGGACTCTCAGATCATTTCCGCGCCCGTCATTCAGGGAGCAACCCCGGTGGGATCTGCTACCTCGATCACGGGTGACTTCACTCAGGAAGAAGCCCAGGCGCTGGCAAACAACCTGCGTTATGGCGCACTGCCTCTGTCCTTCGCCGGTGAGAACGGCGAACCAGGCGGAACAGCACAGACCGTCCCACCATCTCTGGGTGAGGCCTCACTGAAGGCCGGGTTCGTCGCGGGCCTTGTTGGCCTAGTACTGATCGCGATCTTCGTGTTCACCTACTACCGCATGTTCGGCTTCATCTCACTGATCACATTGGTCGGTTCCGGTGTGCTCGTCTACGGCATGCTGGTGCTGCTGGGCAGGTGGATCGGCTACTCCCTTGATCTGTCCGGCGTAGCCGGTCTGATCATCGGTATCGGTGCGACGGCTGACTCCTTCGTCGTGCTCTATGAGCGCATTAAAGACGAGGTCCGCGCCGGCAAGACGTTCCGCTCCGCCACCGCGCGAGGTTGGGACCGTGCGAAGCAGACCATTGTCACCGGTAACATGGTCACCCTCATCGGTGCAGTGATCATTTACTTCCTGGCCGTCGGCGAGGTTAAGGGCTTCGCCTTCACCATGGGTCTGACCACTATCTTTGACCTGCTGGTGACGTTCCTGGTCACCGCACCGCTGATGATCCTCGCTTCGCGCAACCAGTTCTTCGCCAAGCCGAGCGTCAATGGCATGGGCAAGATGTTTGCCCTGGCCGAGGCCGACCGCAAGGCTGGGCGCGATCCAGAGATCGAAGCAACCAAGGCGGAGGCCCCCGCATCAAAGCTGAAAACGGATTCCGCCCCCGCCTCAGATTCCGGCTCGACAGCGGCATCCATCTCCGCTGAAAGCGAGGAGAAGTAGCAATGTCTAACACCACCACAACGACCACCGAGTCGACAGCCCCGAAGATGAATGCGTACGACAAGCTCTACACCGGCGAGGGCGGCATTGACTTCATCGGCCGCTCCAAGATCTGGTACATCATCACCGTTGCGCTGATCCTGATCTCGCTGGGGTCCATGCTCTTCCGCGGCTTTGACCTCTCCATTGATTTCGAGGGTGGCACAAAAATGTCAATGCAGGCCGGAGACCTCGTCGCCGAGGAGGTCGAGGACACCTTTGTCGAGGCAACCGGCGTGGAGCCGGAGCTCACCCAGATCGTGGGCGCTGGCGATTCCCGGACGCTCGAGATTAACTCTGAGCACCTCACCCAAGAGCAGATCGACGCGGCCCGTCTGGCCATCTATGAGGAGCACGAGCCACTCAACGCAGAGGGCGAACCAACCCCCGACGCCATCGGTGACTCCACCGTGTCTGAGTCGTGGGGATCAACGATCACCGAGCGCATGATCTTAGCGCTGGTCGTCTTCCTCATCGCCGCAGCCATTTATGTTGCGGTCCGCCTAGAGAAGGAGATGGCCGTGGCCGCGATGGCTGCACTCTTCGTCGACGGCATCGTGATCTTGGGTATTTACTCCGTCTTCGGCCTGGAAGTATCCCCGGCCATGATTATCGGCCTGCTCACCGTGCTCACGTTCTCCATCTACGACACCGTGATCGTGTTCGACAAGGTGAAGGAGAACACGTCCGGTGTTCTTGGGTCTCGCCGTTCCACCTACGCTGAGGAAGCCAACCTTGCGGTCAACCAGACCGTGATGCGTTCCATCTCCACGTCGGTGATTTCCGCGCTGCCAATCATCGCGTTGCTGGTCGTGGCTGTATGGCTATTGGGCGTTGGCACCTTGAAGGATCTTGCCCTGATCCAGCTGATCGGTGTGTTGGTCGGTATTTTCTCCTCGCTGTTCCTGGCCACCCCGCTTCTGGTCACCATCGTCAACCGTGAAGACAAGTACAAGAAGCACAACAAGGCCGTGGCGGAATACCGCGAGCAGAAGAGCTTGACGGCGCACGGTGACGTCGACGCTGAGGCTTCCGACGAAGACGATGAGCAATTGGCGGGTCCAAAGCGTCGCGTGAGCACTCCAGTATCTGGCGAGCAGGTGCCTGCGGAAAAGGATGAAGTGGTTCGCGACACCCCGCGCACCTCGACGTGGCGCCCGGATCGTCGTTAAGCTCTCATCGCCCTGGCACGTGTCGCCAAGACTGTGTGAATTGAGGTATCTCTTTGCTTTTGAACTCCCGGATCGCTCGCGGTGTCGGCTCTGTTGTTGCGGCTGCCGCATTGCTCGTCGGATGCGCAGAAAGCCGTGAAACGCCCAAGGAGCAGGCCGCCGAATCGACTGACCTATTCGGTTATCAAGTCGCGGTACCGCTCTTGACGACGAATGCGGGCTCCGAAGTAGGCGTATCGACGAACGCCCAGCTCTTGTCGGGCCGCCTGTACCCAGCGGTGTTCGTGCCGGGGCCGAGCGGGCAGATGATTCCGAACTCAGACCTGGTGACAGCCCAGTCGCTGCCTGGTGCCCAGCGTCAGGTGGTGTACACCTTGTCGCCGGACGCTGTGTTTTCTGACGGCACTCATGTGACATGCACAGATTTCCTGCTGGCGTATACGGCGGGATCCCAACCTGAACTGTTCGGCTCGCACATGCCCGTGATGGATCAGGTGGAGCGAGTGACGTGCTTGCCGGGGGCCAAGCAATTTACGGTCGTGTTCAAGGAAGGCCAGGGGGGCCGCTGGCGGGAGTTGTTCGGTCCCGGCACAGTTTTGCCGTCTCACGCGATCGCGCGCAAGCTGGACATGGACGCTACTCAGATGGCTCAGGCTTTGGACTCCGGGGATCCAGCCCAGATTGAGCCCATCGCAAACCTGTGGCGTGAAGGTTTCGATCTTGCTCATTTCGACCCGGAGATGCAGGTCTCTTTCGGCCCGTTTCGCATTGAAAGCGTCGGCGAGGACGGCGAGGTCACTTTAGTGCGCAACGATTATTACTACGGCGACCAGGCCTCGCTGGACACAGTCGTGGTGTGGCCGGCTACTGCCGATTCGGGCGCGCTTGTCGACGAAGGCGCGCTGCGAGTCGGCGACCTGCTGACAGCAGAGCCAGACTGGGTGGACCTGAATGTCGAAGGAAGCCCCTACACAATTGAGTCCAGCGTCGGGGAGCTCACTGACACGCTGCGCATTGCGGAGACAGGTCCCTGGGCAACACCGGAGTTCCGCCAAGCTCTGTCGAAGTGTATCGACCAGCACGCGGTGGCAGCAGCGTCGTCGGAAGTTTCGGGCGTAGAGGTGCCTGCGGTAGGGGTCCACGTGGTGGATCATTTCGATCCGCTGGCGCGTCACTTGGCGAACATCGTCGACCCGCATATGGCGGTGGACATTCCCGGTGCCAGCGTGGCTGCAGGCACCGAGCTGCGGGTAGGGTATTCGTCGCCAAATGCGCGCAAGGCCGCCATGGTTGAGGCCATGCGGGTATCGTGCGAGCCTGCTGGGATCACCGTCATTGATGCCACGGAAGACGGCAAGACTCTCGCCGATGTCGGAGGCTACGGGGTTAATGAATGGGGCGAGCAAACAGTCGAAGAGGGCAGCATCGATGCCTTCTTGGGTGGGGCGGATCCTCTGGCGGAGTACAGCGCTGCGGAGCCGCGTTCGAGCGAGTTGGGTGCTCTGCGTGAGGCAGAAGAGCAGCAGTGGGAAGAATTGTCGCGGATTCCTT
Organism: Corynebacterium sp.; assembly: GCF_043426755.1. Lineage (GTDB taxonomy): Bacteria > Actinomycetota > Actinomycetes > Mycobacteriales > Mycobacteriaceae > Corynebacterium. Next base: position 22,143 of record NZ_JBHWRP010000001.1, read on the forward strand.
TGGCTGCCCAACCCCGTTCGTTCATCATCGACCGTAATGTGGGTAACGTTGTGGTGTACACCGGACCCGCCGGGATCGGATGGAACATGGACCGGTGGCAAGTATCAAGTGAGGAACCTAGCAGTGAGCCAAAATAAGTACGCAAACTCTCGCGAGGCGCTGAAGGCGAAAATGCGTTATGTTCAGGACTTTCCCGAAGAAGGAGTTCTGTTTGAAGACCTAACCCCAGTGCTTGCCGACGGCGACGCATTGAAGGTGATCATTGAGGATCTGTCCAAGGCTTGCCAGCGCTTGGGAGCAGACATGATTGGTGGCTTGGACGCCCGCGGATTCCTCTTGGGGTCTGCCGTGGCCTATGACTTGGGCGTGGGCGTGCTGGCGATTCGGAAGAAGGGCAAGCTGCCTCCACCGGTGTTTACTCAGGAATATAAGACGGAGTACAGCTCCGCGGCCCTGGAGATCCCCGTGGATGGGATTGACCTGAAGGGCAAGAAGGTCGTGCTTGTCGACGATGTCCTCGCCACGGGTGGCACCTTGATTGCCGCCACGGAACTCATTGAGCAAGCAGGCGGTGAAGTACCCGGTTACGTTGTTGTACTCGAAGTCGAGGGGCTTGGCGGCCGCGAACGGATCGAGGGACGTGGTCCAGTCATTGTTGTCGATGGCGACACGGTGGATGCTGGTTAGTCTGGGACCGCGTGGGAGAGCACCAAGAGTATGATGGTGTAAATCGACATTATGTGGTCGGTTGGACACGTCGAGGGTGAAGGAGGCGACAATGACTCAGGAGAAGAGCCAGCGCCTAACAGGAATGCGTAGCGTATCTGCGCGGCTCGCGCGGTCTTTGACGGGGAGTCGGACCAAAACGAACCCAGTCTTGGACCCTTTACTCTCGATCCACCGCGAGTTTCACCCGAAGGCAGACGTTGAGGCCTTGTCACGAGCGTATGACACGGCCGAGCGGCTGCACGAAGGGGTGATGCGCAAGTCCGGCGATCCCTATATCACCCACCCCCTGGCGGTTGCCACCATCTGTGCCGAAATTGGTATGGACACCACCACGCTGATAGCGGCCTTGCTCCATGACACCGTGGAAGACACGGACTATTCCTTGGAGGAACTGACCGACGACTTCGGCCCAGAGGTCGCGCGCCTTGTCGATGGCGTGACGAAGCTGGACAAGGTGGCACTGGGGGCTGCTGCTGAAGCCGAAACCATCCGGAAGATGATCGTCGCCATGGCGCAGGATCCGCGCGTTTTGGTGATTAAGGTTGGCGACCGGCTGCACAACATGCGCACGATGCGTTTCCTACCTCCTGAGAAGCAGGCTAAGAAGGCGCGCCAAACCCTCGAAGTTATTGCCCCTCTAGCGCACCGCCTCGGCATGGCGAGTGTGAAGTGGGAGCTGGAAGACCTCTCATTCGCCATCCTGTACCCGAAGAAGTACGAGGAGATTGTCCGCTTGGTGGCCGACCGGGCGCCGTCCCGTGATCGCGCACTCCGCGAGATTTCGGATGAGGTCGGCGCTGAGCTGAAGGCGAATAATGTCAAGGCAGAGATCCGGGGACGGCCGAAGCATTACTGGTCGATTTATCAGAAGATGGTCGTGCGCGGTCGCGAGTTCGATGAGATTTTTGATTTGGTGGGTATTCGAGTGCTCGTCGATACGATCTCCGACTGCTACGCCGCCATCGGCGTGGTGCATTCGATTTACTCTGCGATGCCGGGGCGGTTCAAAGACTATATTTCCAACCCGCGATTCGGCGTGTACCAGTCTTTACACACGACGGTGATGACGGATTCGGGACGCCCCCTGGAGATCCAGGTGCGTACCCACGAGATGCACTACAACGCCGAGTTCGGCGTGGCCGCCCACTGGCGCTATAAGGAGACCAAGGGCTCTCACAAAGGCGACCAGGCTGAGATTGACCAGATGTCGTGGATGCGTCAGCTGTTGGACTGGCAGAAGGAAGCGGCGGACCCGAACGAGTTCCTGGACTCCCTGCGCTATGACCTAAGCGCGAAGCAGATTTTCGCATTCACCCCGAAAGGTGATGTGATCAACCTGCCGGCGGGCTCCACCCCGGTCGATTTCGCCTATGCGGTCCACACCGAGGTTGGCCACAGGTGTATCGGCGCGAAGGTGAACGGCAAGCTGGTGGCGCTGGAATCAGAGCTGCAGTCTGGTGATCGCGTGGAAGTATTCACGTCGAAAGACCAGAACGCGGGGCCCTCGCACGACTGGCAGGATTTTGTTGTCTCGCCGCGCGCGAAGGCGAAGATTAGGCAGTGGTTCGCGAAGGAACGTCGTGAAGAGCACTTGGAGGCGGGGCGCGATGCACTCGCCGCCGAGGTCCAGCGCGGCGGGTTGCCGATGCACCGCCTGTTCACCGCTGAATCGATGCGCAAGGTAGCCACCCAGCTGCATTACCCGGATGTCGATGCGCTGTATACAGCGATCGGGGCAGGAACAGTGTCGGCGCAACACGTGGCCCACCAGTTGATGGCCATGTTCGGGGACGAGGACGACGCCGTCGATGCGCTCACTGCGCGCACGCCGCTATCCCAGCTTGTCCCGCCGCAGCAGACCTCTGGCAGCGAAACGGGAGTGCTTGTCGACGGGTCCCCAGACGTGATGGCGAAGTTGGCGAAGTGCTGCCAGCCCGTACCGGGAGATGAGATTCTTGGGTTTGTCACCCGCGGTGGCGGCGTGTCGGTTCACCGCACTGACTGCACGAACGCGCCGAAGTTGCAGGAAGAACCCGAACGCTTGCTGCCCGTTGAATGGGCCGGGGACGGGTTTGGAGGCCAAGGATTTTCTGCCACCTTGCAGATCGAGGCGCTCGATCGTTATGGGCTGCTGGCAGAGCTGACGCGAATCTTGACTGAGCAGAAATTGTCAGTGGTTGCGCTGAATTCGCAGCTTGGCGACGATCGCGTGGCCATGATCCGATTCACCGTGGGCGTGTCCGATACCAAGCAGTTGGGCGCCCTAATAAATCAGTTGCGGAACGTGGAAGGTGTCTTCGACATCTACCGCGTTACTGCCTAGTGCACCGGCCTCCTTAAGTGAACGCTTATGTCCCCACGCGTGAAATGAAGATGAATTCTTGACTAGCGCGAGATGACGTCCTGCATATATAGATGTATAGACAAGCGCGGAAGCATCACTTTTCGATTAAACGTAAAGGTATCCCGTACCTGCATGTCTGATCTGAGGAGCATTCCGTGTTCAAGTTTCGCCGTGTCGGTCGCTTGATTGCTGCGACCACCACTTCCGCCCTCGCGCTGTCAACGGTTGTCGTTGCTGGCGCACAGGAGGATAACCTCGTCACCATTTCCATCTCGAACTTCACCGACTTCCATGGCCACTTGGAAGATGGCGTCGCGGCCCGCGCGGGCGACATCGCGCGTTGGGAAGCCAATCCAGGCTCTGGTGCTCGCCCCACTTACGATGGCGTCGAACTTGGAGCAGCGAACCTTGCAGCACTCATGGACTACGTCAACCAAGACGCAGCCCATGGCCTGAAAACCACCTCCGGTGACAACGTCGGTGGCTCCGCGTTCATCTCGTCTATTGCGAACGACGAGCCCACTATGGATGCCCTTAACGCCATGGGGATCGATGTCAACGCTGCCGGCAACCACGAGTTCGACAAGGGGCACGAGGACCTGTCCGGCCGCTTGGTAGAGCGCCACGATTCGGAGATCCTGGCAGCAAACGTTTACTACAACGACGGCTCCCGTTTCCTGGAGCCCTCCAAGGTCTACGATTTTGACGGTGTGAAGCTGGGCGTGGTCGGTACCACCTCCAACGCCACCCCGAAGAAGGTCTCGCCAAAGATGGTGGAGGGCATCAACTTCACCGACGCCTCCACAGAGGCCAACGCTGAGGCGAAGCGCCTGAAGGACGAGGGCCTGGCAGACATCGTCGTGGTGCTCCAGCATGACCCGGCTGAAGTCGACGGGCCGAAGATGGACCCTGAGTACGTTGACTTCCTGTTTGGTGGAGACTCCCACCTCACCCAGCTGGACAATGATGCTCCGGTGCCCTATGCCCAGTCATGGGAGTACGGCAAGCTTGTCACTGACTTGGACATCACCTACAACAAGGCCACCGGCGAAATCGAGGAGATCAACGCTCAGCAGTACGGCGCGCCTGAGTTTGTGCAGTTGCAGGCAGAAGGGGTGATTGAGCCCAACGCGGAGGTTGCTGCCATCGTCGATAAGGCTGCTGCTGAGGCCGAGGTGCTGGGTGAGCAGGAGGTCGCGCAGCTCGACGAGTCCTTCTACCGCGGTTCTGAGCCTGGTCGGTCTGCCGGTTCCAACCGTGGCGTCGAATCCACCGCGAACAACATGCTGGCTGAGTCCAATCTGCAGGCAATGGATGCGTTCCTTGGCGGAGGCATGATTGACCTCGGACTGATGAACGCTGGCGGCGTTCGCTCCGACCTCGAAGCCGGCGCGGTGACGGTGGAGGAAGCGTACACCATGCAGCCTTTCGGCAACGAGTTGTCCTACGCAACTCTGTCCGGCCAGGCGATTATCGATGCGCTCGAGCGCCAGTGGCAGCCAGGGTCGGGACGCCCACGCCTGTCCCTGGGTGTTTCTGACAACGTGAACTACGTCTACAACCCAGAGGCGGAGCAGGGCCAGCGCATCCAGCACGTCACCATCAATGGTGCACCTCTGGATCCAGCCAAGGACTACACAGTGGCCACATCGACCTTCCTGTTCGAAGGCGGCGACTCTTTCATCAACCCTGACGATGTTCGCGACCAGGTCAACGTCGGCTACATGGACATCACTGCCTTCATGGACTACTTGGCATCGGGCCAGGCAGCGGTGCGCAGCGGTCAGGCCGAGGTTGGCGTGGTCCTGCCCGAAGGCGGGCTGAAGGCGGGGGAGAAGAACACCATCCAGCTGTCCTCTCTGAACTATTCCACTGAGGGTGAGCCGATGGCACAGACAGTCACCCTGAAGATCGGTGACACCGAGGTCACCGCCGATATCAGCAACGAGACCACCGAGGCAGACGCCGGTTTCGGCGAGATCGGCCGCGCCACCGTGGAGATCGATCTTCCCGCGGAGGCAGCGGGTGACCAGACCCTGAGCGTGACCACTGACGCCGGCACCGATATCTCTATGCCGGTGACCGTCGCGGACGCAGATGGTTCGACTCCGGATCCGGCACCGGCTCCGTCCCAGGACACCCCAGGTTCCGCTGGCAGCCTGTCTTCCAACCCGATCATGGGCCTTATCCTCGGCCTCGCGGCAGCTCTCGGCTTGGGTGGCCTGATCGCGTTGCTGTTCCCGAACCAGATTGACTCAGCACTGGCGAACTTCTTCTAGGAAGCGCTTGCTCCTCAACAACCTCTCCGCAGCCTGTTAATGGGCTGCGGAGAGGTTCTTTGCTTATCGACGAGGGCGGGTATCGTCGATAAGCATGAACGTTGACCAACTGGGCCAGTGGTGGGAGATGGCCTCCGAACAGTGGGGAATTGAGCTCGGCCGGATTCCCGTTGTGATTCTGTCTGCGGCCGGGATCTATATCGCGTTCATGCTCTTGGCGAAGATTTTTGGTTCGCGCATTCTGTCTTCGATCACCGCCACCGATGCGGTGGTGGTGATTATGTTCGGTGCGGTCGCGGGGCGCGTGATTATCGGGCATCCGCCGTCGCTGGTCGCCGGCATCATTGGCTTGGCCACGCTCATGGTGCTGGAGGCGGTGTTCGGGGCGATCCGGAAGAACACCCATATCGATAGGCTCTTCGATCGCGCTCCTGTCCTTGTCCTCGCCCACGGGAAGCCCTTGCCGGAGCTGATGAAGAAAACTCACGTGTCCATGCACGACCTCAACACTGTTGCACGGCGGACCGGGGTGGGTTCCTTGGGCGATCTTGCTGCGGTGGTGATTGAACCGACGGGGGCGTTTACTGCTATCAAGACGGGTCAGCAGCTCGATCCAGAGGTATTTGACATCGTGATCGGCGCTGACGAGCATCTCTTTTATTAGTCTTGCTGCGGGCATGAAAAAACCACTGTCCCAGCGTAGGAACAGTGGCTTTGACGTATGTCAGAAATTCTGACGATCAACCCTGAGGCTTAGAGGTACTTCTGAACGAAAGCGAACAGGGTGCCCAGAGCGGTGACAACTGCGGTGAAAACAGAGATCCACGCCTTGATGTCGTCTGGCGATGCATCCTTGATGGAGGAGCCGTTTCCGGTGTTCTCGGTGTCGGTTTCCTTCTTCTCGGAGTCGTTCTCGTTACCCTCCTCGCCGCCATTTTCCTGGTCTGCAGCAGTCTTGTCATCTGACGAGGTTGGGACGTTGGAGGAGGAGAGGGAGCTGCCCTCCTGGGCGACAGCGGCGGTGGTGCCTGCGGTTGCGACGGCCAGTGCGGTTGCGACTGCTGCGAGAGACTTGCGGAGCTTCATGAAAAACCAATCTTTCTGGAACGGCATCGATTACTGTGTAACAAACTTAGCGGTAATTCGATATTCCCTCAAGACTAACCTGGGTGTGTCCTGAGTTAGTTTCCCTAGCGTTTACCTGCGCAAATATGAGGTGAGGGTAGTTAGCTAATGGAAAGCACCCAGCTGACTCTCAAGATTTGGGAAGCTCGCACCCCCTAATCCTGCCAGCTACCTTGGGAAAGGATGATAAAGGTGCCCACATTGGGCACGCCCGTCGATGGACTAATGTTCACCTTTGTCTGCAAAACTACCGCTGTACTGCGCAAAAAGAAAAAGTTCCTCCCCCTGATTTAGGGGGTAGGAACTGTGAACGACCGTCAGTAATTACTCGACGACGGTTGCCGAGTTAATGCGTACTTCTTCGGCTGGGGCGCCGTCACCGGTCGGAGCCGCTTCGGCCTCGAGTCCGGTTTCTGCGATGGAGTCAAGTGTTGCCAGTCCTTCGTCGGTGATCTGGCCGAAGTAGGTGTACATCGGTGGCAGGCCGCCGTCGCCGTAGTTCAGGAAGAACTGGGAGCCGTTGGTGTCAGGGCCTGCGTTGGCCATGGCAATGGTGCCGCGCTCATAGATGACTGGGGTGGAGGTGTCCGCTGCCTCGTCGGTGGGGTATTCGTTAGCGAACTGGAAGCCCGGGCCGCCGGAACCGGTGCCAGAAGGGTCACCGCACTGGAGCACCTTGAGGGAATCGCTGGTGGTCAGGCGGTGGCAGATCGTGTCGTCGTAGTAGTCATTGTCGGCCAGGTGTTCAATCGCATTGACGGTGCATGGCGCCACGCTGCGGTCAAGCTCCATGCCGATTGGTCCAGCGGTGGTGTCTAGCTCCACGGTCACGGTGCCCTCGGTGGAAATGTTTTCGCCTTCAGGCAGTCCCACATCGCGCGCAGGATCGCCGGTCTCCTCGTAGGTACAGGTCACGGTCGCTGGCAGGGCTTCTGCGCGTTCGGTGGCCAGTGGCTCGAAGTTGGCCAGCGGGTCCGCTTGGTCGGTGGACTCGGTGCTGGTTGCCTGGTCTTCTGCGACTACTTCTTCGTCTTCGTTGTCGTAGGTGGCGGCCCAGTAGATGCCTCCGACGATCGCCACTAAAACTACGGCAGCGATAACAACGACGGTCAGCGGCTGGGTCTTCTCTTTCCGGTCGCGAGAATTCAGCGCGCCTTCAAGTTCTTTGAGGGCGTCCTTGCCTCGCTGTTTGTTATTGCTCACCTAGGGTAAACCTCGCTCGATTCGTGGGACAAAAGTGAAACTTATGCACCACTTTACTTCCCCACGTGGGCGAGAGGAGCAGGAGTGCCCGTTATCGTCGTGGCGAAGTGCGAGCTGCGTCACTACAGTGGGGCCCATGGCAAACGTTACTTTTGATTCTGCACCTACAACCACTGCTAGCGAGCTCCCAGACAAGGGCGACCAGCTTCCATCTTTCGAACTTGTCGGCACCGATCTTTCGGCGGTGACCGACGAGGATTACCAGGGCAAGCGCCTTGTTCTGAACATTTTCCCATCCCTGGATACCGGCGTGTGCGCTAACTCCGTTCGCGAGTTCAACAAGCGCGCCCAGGACCTGGGCGAGGACACCGTCGTGCTCAACGTTTCTAAGGACCTGCCTTTCGCGCATGACCGTTTCCTCGAGGAGAACGGCGTGGACAACGTCACCACCGGTTCGGCTTTCCGCTCCTCTTTCGGTGATGATTTCGGCGTGACCCTGCAGGGTTCGCCGCTGGAGGGCCTGCTGTCGCGCTCGGTAGTTGTCACCGACGCTGACCACAAGGTCATTTACACCCAGCTTGTCGACGAGATCACCAACGAACCGGATTACGACGCGGCAATCGATGCCCTGAAGTAACCCACCTTTTTTACTTAACGACGATGGCCCCGCCCGGTAGGGGTCATCGTCGTTAAGCTTTCTGCGCCCACTGTTGGCTAGGATGACCCACATGAATATTGCCGGTTTTGCTGCAGGCCCGTACAAGACCAACTGCTATGTCGTCACCGGCGACGGGGCTGCGGTGGTGGTGGATCCGGGTATGCATACCCAAGAGAAGGTGGAGGCATACCTGCGTGAGCAGGCCGTGGCGCTGGAGGCGGTCTATCTCACGCATGGCCACCTCGACCACACGCGTGATGCCGGGGCGCTGGCGAAGAGGCATAACGTGCCTGTCTACATTCACCCCGAGGACGAGTACATGCTGGCTGCCGGCGATGGCGTGTCCGAGCAGAGCAAATTGCTCTTCGATGCGAAGAATATGGTGCCCATCGAGGAGCTGCGCTATTTCGTCGATGGCGAGACGGTTATGCACGCCGGCTTCAGCGTGCGCGTGGCTCATGCCCCGGGGCATTCTCCGGGCAGCGTATTGCTGATCCATGATGAGGCCTGCTTCAGCGGCGATGTTCTCTTCCGTGGAACGATCGGCCGCACTGATTTGGACCGCTCAGACCCGGATGCGATGGATCGCTCGCTGGCAGGTCCCGTCTGGTCGCTTTCCGACGATCTGGCCGTACTTCCTGGGCACGGCCCGACCACGACGATGCGCATGGAACGCACCTCCAATCCGTATCTTCGGATGGCAAAGCAGAAGTACCCGCAGTGAGGTACTAAGATGTCCGGTTGTGACTAACAAAAAGACCGACAAGTTCCAGGCACTATCCGCGCCCAAGGGCGTGCCCGATTATGTGCCACCGGCCTCTGCGACGTTCTTGCGCGTCCGTGACGAAATGGTGCGCCAGGCGCATCTGGCCGGCTACCAGCACATCGAGCTGCCGATCTTTGAGGACACCACCTTGTTCGCCCGCGGTGTCGGCGAGTCCACCGACGTGGTGAGTAAGGAAATGTACACGTTCGCCGATCGCGGCGATCGATCTGTCACCCTGCGTCCCGAGGGGACAGCGGGTGTAATGCGCTCGGTCATCCAGCACAACCTAGACCGCGGGCACCTGCCCGTGAAGTTGAACTACTACGGCCCGTTTTTCCGCTACGAGCGCCCGCAGGCCGGCCGCTATCGCCAGCTGCAGCAGGTGGGCATCGAGGCAATCGGCGTGGATGACCCACTGCTGGATGCTGAGGTCATCGCTTTGGCCGACCGGTCCTACCGCGCGCTTGGCTTGAAGGAATTCCGTCTGGAGCTGACCAGCTTGGGCGATAATAACTGCCGCCCGGCCTACCGCGAGAAGCTGCAGGAGTTCTTGTTCAAGCTTCCGCTTGACGACGAGACCCGCCACCGCGCTGAAATCAACCCGCTGCGCGTGCTGGATGATAAGCGCCCAGAGGTACAAGAGATGACGGCCGAGGCACCCCTGATGCTGGACCACCTAGACGCGAATACCCAGGAACACTTCGAGACCGTGACTGGCACGCTCGATGACATGGGGATCGCCTACACGATCAACCCGCGCATGGTGCGTGGCCTGGATTACTACACGAAGACCACCTTCGAGTTCGTCCACGACGGCCTTGGCGCACAGTCCGGCATCGGTGGCGGCGGGCGTTACGACGGCCTGATGGCGCAAATCGGCGGCCAGGACCTCTCGGGCATCGGCTATGGCCTAGGCGTTGACCGCACCGTCTTGGCCCTCGAAGCTGAGGGAATCACCCTCGATGGCGTGGAACGTCGTGTCGACGTGTACGGCGTAGCACTGGGCGAGGCGGCGAAACGTCGGATGAGCCTGCTGATCAATCAGCTGCGCGCCGCTGGAATCTCCGCCGACATGGTGTACGGGGAGCGCGGCCTCAAGGGCGGGATGAAGGGCGCCGATCGCGCAGGAGCAGCATTTGCTTTGGTGCTTGGCGACCGCGAGCTGGAAGAAGGCCAGGTCTCCATCAAGAACATGTCTGACCAGTCGCAGCAGCCGGTAGAGCTGGACGAAGTGGTGACGGCTCTGCGCGCTGCTCTGGCTGCTTAAAGCCGGAGTGTTCGTCGATTAGCATTCGGTGATATTGACAGGGAAACCCAACTGAGTGGCCAAGCCACCGGTTGCGGTTTCTTTGTATTTGGTCGACATGTCGCGGCCGGTGGCGGCCATGGTTTCGATGACATCGTCGAGCGTGACCCTGTTGGTGCCATCACCCAAGCGGGCGAGGCGTGCCGCATTGATCGCTTTGATGGCGCCGATCGCGTTGCGCTCAATGCACGGGATTTGCACGAGTCCGCCTACAGGATCGCAGGTCAGCCCAAGGTTGTGCTCCAGCGCGATCTCTGCGGCGTTTTCGATCTGCGCCGGGGTCCCGCCAAGAAGCGCGCACATCCCTGCCGCCGCCATCGCCGATGCGGACCCCACTTCACCCTGGCAGCCAACCTCAGCCCCAGAGATCGAAGCGTTGGTCTTAATGATCGCCCCGACCGCACCCGCGGTGAGCAGAAACTCTCGCGCGCGCTGCTGGTCGAAGTTCTCGGTGAAGTCGCGGCAGTAGTGCATGACCGCTGGAATGATCCCCGCTGCACCGTTGGTGGGCGCGGTGACCACACGTCCGCCCGCTGCGTTTTCCTCGTTGACCGCAAGGGCGTAGAGGTTCACCCATTCCATGGCGTCAAGGCCCGCTGCACTCTGCGGCCCGCTCTGCGTCGTGATGCGGTCGCGAAGCTGCGGTGCGCGCCTGCGCACGCCCAGCCCGCCAGGCAGCTCCCCCTCAGCCTCTGTACCGGCAGCCACGCATTCCTGCATGGTGTCCCACACTAAGTCGAGGTGTGTGGCGACGGCCTCCCAGCCTCCTTGATCAGCGTGGATAGTGGCCTCGTTGTGGGCCATGAGTTCTGCGATAGAGCACGTGGCCGCGTCGCAACGCTCAAGCAGTTCCGCGGAGCTACCGAATGGGTAGGTGACGGTCGGCTCCTCGCGGACGGTTGCTGCGCCTGCCGGTAGCGGTCCTCGCGCGGACTGGGCCTCCAGCGACGCACGGTCTTGGATGAAGCCGCCGCCAACAGAGAAGTATTCGACGCCTTCAACGATCACCGAGCCGTCGTCTGCATAGGCATCGAAGATGATGCAGTTGGGATGTTCGGGCACGGGCGCGGGGTCGAAGATCAAGCTGTACGTGAGAGTTCCAGCAGGCCCAGAGATGGTGCCGCTGGCGGCGATGGCGGTGCCCAGGACGGGCTCTACATCGGGAGTCACGGTGGTGGGGGTGTAGCCGACAAGCCCGAGCAGAGCCGCGCGATCGGTGCCATGACCCACGCCTGTGGCCGCAAGGGATCCGCGCAGGGTAACGCGCACGCGTGAGGGGAAAGCATCAAGCTTGTCGACGAAGGCGTGGGCCGCTCGCATCGGTCCGACTGTGTGGGAAGACGATGGGCCAATTCCCACTGTGAAAAGGTCCATCACACTGATGCTCGCGGCTGCCATAATGCTCCTCGGATTAAGAGTTGTGGATCTTTAACTCGGCTCTAATGCCGTGCCCGATATTCTACCGATTTGTGACTGAGCTAACTGTTTCCGTCGTGTCCGCGGAGCAAATCGGCAAAGTCCACCAAGTCCTCTTCCAAATCGACGCCCGTCTTGCGCGGCTTGCGGCTCGATTCCACCGTGGCTCCTCCGAAACCTGGGGAGTAGTCGCCGGATCTGACGAAGAGGTCCGCTAGCTCTCCAGCGGCACGTGCTACTCGCTTGTCGAAGGAGACACCCTCTTCGCCACCGAAATCATCAGTCGCGGCGAACAGGGACGTGGGAACAACGACTGCACGCATGTAGGTAAACAGTGGCCGCATCGCATATTCGGTCACCAGGGAGTGGCGTGGAGTCCCCGCGGTGGCGGCAATGATCGTCGGCATGCTGTTGAGCGAGTCTTGGTCAAGCGCGTCAAAAAACATTTTGAACAGACCGGAGTAGCTCGCCTTGAACACCGGGGTGACGGCGACCAAGCCGTCGGCGGCAGAGATGAGCTTCTTGATCTCGTCGAGACGCGCCGAGGACATGCCGGTGGTGAAAACCGTCGCTAGGTCATTGACTAGCTCGCGTAGTTCGATGGTGTGGATTTCCAGGGCTTCACCGCGTGCGCTGACGGCAGCGTCGACTGCGCTGGAGATCGCGTCGGCTACCGAACGTGTCGACGAGGGATTCGACAAACCTGCCGAGACAACTGCAAGTGTGCGCATAAACCTTATTCCTCCTCTGATTCGGTTGATTCAGTCTGGCCGGGGTTCACCTTGAAGTGTGGGTGGTCGCGGTTTTCGCGCAGGGTGGCGAAAGTAGGTGGCTCGCTGGGGACGTGCTCGGGGCGGCGTTCCTCCATGCGGCGGCGCACCTCTGGGACCACCTGGGTGCCCAGGATTTCGATCTGGTTCAGCACCGTCTCTAGCGGCAGGCCGGCGTGGTCGATGAGGAAGAGCTGGCGCTGGTAGTCACCGACCCAGTCGGCAAACTGCATGGTGCGGTCAATGACCTGCTCCACGGTACCCACCGTCAGTGGGGTCAGCTCAGTGAACTCCTCCAGCGTCGGGCCGTGGCCGTAGACCGGCGCGTTGTCGAAGTAAGGACGGAAGGTGTCCTTGGCTTCCTGCTCCGTGTCTGCGATGAAGACCTGGCCTCCCAGGCCGACGATGGCCTGATCTGCGCGGCCGTGGCCGTACTTCTCGTAGCGGCGGCGGTACATCGCGACCATCTTCGCGGTGTGTTCCTTGTTCCAGAAGATGTTGTTGTGGAAGAAACCGTCGCCGTAATACGCGGCCTGCTCTGCAATCTGTGGGGAGCGGATGGACCCATGCCAGACAAACGGCGGCACGCCGTCGAGCGGGGCCGGGGTGGAGACGTACGACTGCAGCGGCGTGCGGAACTTGCCCTGCCAGTTGACGACGGGCTCGCGCCACAGGCGACGAAGGAGGTGATAATTCTCCACGGCGAGCGGGATGCCCTGGCGGATATCTTTGCCGAACCACGGGTAGACCGGGCCGGTATTGCCCCGGCCCATCATGAGATCCACGCGGCCGCCAGCGAGGTGCTGAAGGAAGACGTAATCCTCGGCGATCTTCACGGGATCGTTGGTCGTAATAAGCGTCGTAGACGTCGAGAACTGAATTTTCTTCGTCTGCGCCGCGATGAAAGCTAGGTGCGTCGTGGGGGAGGACGGCACGAATGGCGGGTTGTGGTGCTCGCC
>NZ_JBHWRP010000002.1:0-37776 GCF_043426755.1 Corynebacterium sp.
AAACGGCACCAACACCGTCGTCTCATCCAAACGCTCATTGATGTAATCCCGCGCGATATCCTGCTCGCTCGGCGTCGGCGGATCCGACAGCATCATCCGCTCCGTCAACCGCACACAGCCCATCTGCGTGGAATGCGCGCCCAGGATCTCGCCGTCGTGCGTGCCGACGATAAACTCTGTGGAACCGCCACCGAGATCGATCACGCAATAAGGCCCCTGCGTATCCGGAATGTCATAGGTGGCGCCCCGAAAGGACAGCGCTGCCTCCTCTTTCCCACTGATCACCTCTGCTTGGGCACCCGGCTGGATGCGGCCCAGAAGCTCCGCGGTCATGTTGAAGAACTCATCCCTGTTGGAGGCGTCACGGGTGGCGCTGGTGGCGACCATCCGCACCGTATGCACGTTCTCAAACTCCATCAGGTTGACGTAGCGCTCCAGGGCCTCGCGGGTGCGCTTGAGGGCTTGCGGGTTGAACTCACCGGTGGCGTCCACGCCCTGGCCTAGGCGAACGATCTCCATCTCACGCGCAATCTCCTTGTGCTCGGAGGTGGAGACGTCGCTGATCAGTAAACGGATCGAGTTGGTGCCGCAGTCGACGGCCGCAACACGGGTCACAGCAGCTCCTCCCCCGTCGTCTCCTTCGTGTGCGCGTTGACGGCGTCCACGATGCCGAGTTCCTGCGCCGTCGGCCAGTCCTGCGGGATCGCGGTACCGCGCAAGGCTGGGGTGTGGTCGGCTGCGAGAGCTACTGCCTCGGTGCCCAGGCGGAAGTGGTTCGGGCCTTCGGCTAGTGCGTAGGCGATGAGAACGTGCAGGCACTTCACGCGATCCGGCATGCCACCGCCCGAGAAATCAGTCCCCAAATCTTCAAGTTTGTTCCGCTCTGCCAAGTAATGCTGGTGGGCGGCCAGGTAATCGTCGGCAAGCGACTGATCCGTAGAGAGGCGTGCCTCCATCCACTTCATCACCTGCGCCACCTCCAGGCGCGACGCCTCCGCAGTCAAGCGCGGATCCGTAAGGTAATACAAGGTGGGAAAAGGGGTGCCGTCCGGCAACTTCGGGGCCGTCTTCACCACGGCGGGCTGGCCATCGGGAGTGCGATAAGAAATCTCCACCACACCGCGGGCCGGGCGCCCCAACTGCTCTTTGATTATGTCAAGATCTGCTTCAGCGACATTCATGCACGCCATTGTTCCACAGGACTTGGTTGCTAGGGCTCTTGAGGCTCCTCGGCCGGCGCCCGCGGGATCTCACCCTGAGGTGCGGCAGGGGCCTCGTCGATAAGCGACTCCGGATCCGCCAACGAATCCCACGCAACCTCAGCCCACGAACGTGGAGGCGGGGCCGCCGTATCGCGATCCGTGGTGACCGCCTGATCCTCATCCATGCGCGGATCGATGATGCGCCACGCGGTCTCCCCCGGCTTAATCATGCCCAGACGGCGGCGGGCCTCCTGCTTGATGTAGTCCTCATCGCTGTACTTATTGATGCCCTCCACCAGCTCATTGCGCTGCTGCTCCTTCGCCGCGATCGACTCATTGAGGCGCGCGATCTCGCTGCGGCCCTCATAGTACGTGCGCATAGGCACCGCGATGGCGATCAGAACGACGAGCACCACCGCGATAATCACCGCGATGCCGATGTAATCGCCCTTCAGAGAAAAGGCGCGGGCCTGCTTCTTTCGCTGCTCCCTGTCCTCGCGCTGGGCGGCCTTGCGGGCATCACGGCTGGCGACCGGCACCTGGGTAGGCGTGCGGAGCGGACGGCGGCTGCGCTCGTTGCGCTCGTTGCGTTCGCTGCGTGATGCTGAAGTGGACATAGTGACAGTTTAGTTTACGCGGTCGGTTGACGTGGGAGCGGTTCGGCGCGCTGGGGTATCTGTTCTCCCTGCCTTTAGCATTTTAGGGCTTGACGGGTGACCGCTTGTCAAGCCAACTTATGCGGTCTTTATGCTTTCTTTGATATCGTGGGGCCACCCGATCCTCACCCGAAAGGACTTTAGAATGAACCGCAAGCTTATTTCCGGAATCGCCGCAAGCGCACTGGCCTTGGGTGTTTTGGGCGCACCAGCCGCCTACGCGTACGAACCCGGCAACGAACCAGTAACCGACGAGGAAATCGCACAGGGACTCGAGGAGATCTCCTTTGAGTCCTCCAACGGTGCCTACATTCTTCCAGGTCAGACCATCGACCTAACAGCCGACGCGGTTGGCGAAGGAATTGAGATCCGCAACGCCTACATCGAAACTGCACTCGGCGAGACCAGCTTAAAGTGGACCGTCAAGCGTTCCGTCAACGAGGAGGGCCTGCCGGTACTGTCGATCACCGCTCCGGCAGCTCCCGAAGAGCAGTCCGGCGCCATCCAGGAGTATGGCGAATACAAGGTGCACGTGCGCACCTCCAACTGGAACAGCTACTACTTCACGATCAACTTCGCACCCGAACTGCCAGAGGTTGAAGAACCAGCCGAGGAGCCAGGCGTTGACCTGTCTTCAGGATCTTCGGACTTCCTCCCTACCCTGAGCAGCAAGCTTGAGGATCTGCTCCCCTCCTTGGGCTCTTCTTCCATCACGCTCAACCAGTAAACGGTTAAGCGGATAAGCAAGAACCGTCGCACCTTGGCCTGCTGGCCTGGGGCGGCGGTTATTTTTGTGCTCGGCCGCTGAGTGGAGCTGCACCGCGCATTTGATTGCCGCGGGTGGAAGCCCTCCAGCATGCAAACCGATATAGTCCTCGGGCCATACTGCGGGATGCCAATTGGTTTTCAGTAAGTTGGTCGCACTATGTAGCGAGGACTATATCGGTTTGCAAAGGCTGCGGCCAGTTTCCCTTACTGCGAACGCCGCTGCGTCGTCATGGCTGAGCTAGCCCCTATTTTGAGTGGCTTTTCGCAGCTCCTTATTCAACAGCGCGACCAAATTCATCGTATTGCTCCCCCTCTTTCTCCAAGTGCAACTGCTAAAGGACCGTAAACCGCTGCACAGACCGCGCCAGAATTTCACCGAGCGGAAACAATTCTCACCGATGACCGAAATGCGAACTTCTTGCATCCCGCTCACGCAGGCCATCAGTCATATTCGTGCAACAAGCACCTATTTATACCCCTGCTAGTATCACAAAACGTGAGACTCTATTTTTTCGACGATTCTGGGATCCGGACAGCCGACACGGATAGACCACATTTCATCCTCGCGGGTTTCGGGATCGACGCAGACGAATACGGGAGCTTACAAAGAGAAGTGAGCCGAACCGCGAGAGCTTTCGGAGTGAACCTAAGCTATCCCACGGAATTGAAAGCAAACCACGGTGGCCGAGTAGGAAAATACCCGGAGAAAAATCACCTTTACCGCGCTGGCTTAACCAGATTACATGAACGGAAGGCACTCCTACTGTCGGTTTTGAATTTGCTCCGTTCTTTTGAGTCTGTCAAAGCCATCGCCGTCGTCAGTAACAATGCGGGATACCTTCCCAAGAAACAGCGAGTCGTCGAAAATGAATCAGACGTGATGACTGACTCAATGAAGCTGGTGATGGAGAGAGTCGAAATGGATCTTCAAGACCACAAAACTCAAGGCATAGTGTTTCTAGACGAAGAAAGAGGCAGTGAGCCACGGCTGCGCGACGTTTTTCGGACAGGAACGGATTTTGTAAAACGAAAAAGAGTTTTCGAAACAGTCGCGTCTTTACCGTCTGAGGAATCTATTGGGATCCAAATGGCCGACCTTATAGCTGGAGGGATAGGACGCTGGGCAAACTCTGCTGATCCAGCATATGCCCGCTACATTTGGCCAATTTTTCGACAATACAAAGGGAACATTCATGGCGCAGGGCTCAAAACTTCCGGACGCGGCCGGCTCGAAGAACCAGGTCCATGCAATTGGTCAGACTACGACAAAGATATTCTGAATGAACGCGCAGCTGGAGGCCTAGCACCTCTGGAATGGCAAGAAAACAATATCCCGATCAATCCAGTCACCGGCGAAAAATATTTGTTTCCCTGAAAATTTAGAAACCGAGGGCGCAAGGCCTACGGGATTTAGGTGAGTCCCTCTCGGTTTGCTTTTAGCTTACCTCTTGAGAATGACGGAAACAATCCCTAATTTCCGAGCACGCCGCCCACGTGGAGGGCGACCGTGGGCGACGCTAAGTCCCGATTCAATATAGTGTTCGCTGCACTTTCTTGCTCGATGCCCTAAAGGGCGCAGACCGATATAGTCCTCGGGCCATACTGCGAGATGCCAATTGGTTTTCAGTAAGTTACTCGCACTATGTAGCGAGGACTATATCGGTTTGTGGAAAGAGGGGGTGGAAAAGGCGAAACCGCCTGGCCGCACCGGGGAAGGTGGGTCAGGCGGTCGTCGTTAAGCGGGCGATTATGCCTGGAAGCGTGGGAACGCGGAGTAGCCAGCGTAGACAGCGGCCTCGCCGAGCTCCTGCTCGATGCGCAGCAGCTGGTTGTACTTGGCCACGCGCTCGGAACGAGCGGGCGCACCAGTCTTGATCTGGCCGCAGCCCCAAGCCACTGCGAGATCCGCAATGGTGGTGTCCTCGGTCTCGCCGGAACGGTGGGACATCATGCAGCGGTAGCCGTTGCGGTGAGCCATGTCCACGGCGTCGAAGGTCTCGGTCAGGGTACCGATCTGGTTGACCTTCACCAGCAGGGCGTTCGCGGCCTTCTTCTCGATACCCTTGGCCAGGCGCTCAGGGTTGGTGACGAAGAAGTCATCTCCGACCAGCTGCACCTTGTCGCCGAGCTTCTCGGTGATGGTGACGTAGCCGTCCCAGTCGTCCTCGTCCAGTGGGTCCTCGATGGAGACGATTGGGTACTCGGCAACGAGCTCCTCGTACACCTTGATCATCTCGTCAGGGCTGAGCTGGCCGCCCTCGAAGTTGTACTTGCCGTCCTCGTAGAATTCGGAGGAAGCGACGTCCAGTGCCAGGGCGATGTCCTTGCCTGGCTCAAAGCCGGACTTCTTGATTGCTTCGACGATGAGGTCCAGTGCCTCGCGGGTGGAATCGACGGATGGTGCGAAGCCGCCCTCGTCGCCAAGACCGGTGGACAGACCGCGGTCGGAGATAACCTTCTTCAGGTTGTGGTAGACCTCAGCGCCCATGCGCAGAGCCTCGGAGAAGGTCTCGGCGCCGATTGGGGCGATCATGAACTCCTGGACGTCCACGCCGGAGTCCGCGTGCTCGCCACCGTTGACGATGTTCATCATCGGAACAGGCAGGATGTGTGCGGTTGGGCCGCCCAGGTAGCGGTACAGAGGCAGGCCTGCGGACTCCGCTGCTGCCTTTGCCACTGCCATGGAGACGCCCAAGATTGCGTTCGCGCCCAGGCGGGACTTGTTGTCAGTGCCGTCGAGGTCGATCATGGCTTGGTCGATGGCGCGCTGGTCATCAGCCTCAAAGCCTGCGATCTCGTCAGCGATCTCCTCATTGACGTTCTCAACAGCCTTCAGGACACCCTTGCCCATGTAGCGGTCGCCGCCGTCACGCAGCTCGTGAGCCTCGTGCGCGCCGGTGGAAGCGCCGGATGGGACGCCAGCGGAGCCGGATGCGCCGTCGTCAAGAACGACGCCAGCCTCAACGGTGGGGTTACCGCGGGAGTCCATGATCTCGCGTGCGAATGCATGAATGATGTCAGCCACTGATTTGTCTCCTCAAAGACTAGAAATTTGTTTTCCGTACTCAATTGTTCCAGAAAACTGGGTTCGGCGGGTGCCTGAAGGCAATAATACCCTCTTGATGTGACTTTTATTACCAGAAACTATCGAACGGCCGGCTGCGGGATCGCATAAGCGGCAGCGGCGTCACGCACCTTCACCACGTAGTCATTGGAATTGTTGTAAGACAAAATGGCCTGGGTCCAGTCCTCCGGCACAGAGAGGTCGCGGCCCGCAGAGCACAAGAGGTTGGCGGCGGCCAGGGCAGCGTCGTCGATCTGCTGCGGTTCGGCAGTGCCGTTGCCGTCAGCGTCGCGGCCATACTTCTCAAAGGACTCCGGGATGAACTGCATTGGCCCCACGGCGCGGTCGAACTCGGTGTCGCCGTCGAGACGTCCCCCGTCGGTGTCCTCGATTCGGGCAAACCCGGGCGAGCCATCCAAGGCCGGGCCAATGATGGGTGGGGTGGCGTAGCCGTTCGGGTCCAGCTGCCCGCGTGTGAGCGCATCGCCGGTATAGGTGCCGTGGCGGGTTTCCACCCAACCGATCCCGGCCAGAGTGTTCCACGCCAGGTTGCATTCCGGCCACGCCTCGCGGGCGATCAGCTCCGCGTTGCCGTAGGCGCGAAGGGCCTGAGGATCCACGTTTGTTTCAGCCGCGATCGGCGAGGCCCAGTCTGCCAGCAGATCCGCAGTGCGACCGGGGCCGTGCACGTCGATAAGCGGCGGTGGCGTGCCAGCCTGCGGTGGAACATTGTCCGGCACGGGCTGCCACGAACGGACCGCGGCGCCTGGGCGCAGCGCGCTGAGGACCCAGCCAACCAGCACGACTACCAGCACAATCGCCAAGACGACTGCAATAACTCCGGCGCAGCCGCAGCCAGCCGATACCCGCCTTGTCCGATCAGTCATGAGGGCCGATCATACAGCACCACTTCCACCATTCCGACATCGCCAGAAAACCCTTAGTTATGTCACTTCCACCCTAAAAGCACCACAAATCACTTGCGTTGTTATATGATTACTCCGACCTAACCAAAACCATCGAAAGGAACGGTATATGGCACGAAAAACCCGCATCGCGGCGGCCACCGCTGCAGCGGCACTGGCCCTCGGGCTCGCCGCCCCGGCCAACGCACAGACCAACCTGCTCGGTCTGATTAACACCATCAACGCTGGCGTAGAAACCGCCGACTGCGGCACCCTCGGCGCAACACTGCGCGGCATTGGGCTTGTCGACGACACCACCACCCGTGGCGGCCTCGTCGAAAAGCTGCAAAAGGCCGCCGGTGACGACGCATCACTGAAGCTGATCTCCGCCCCCACCATCAACGCCGTGGGCGACCGTGCCTTGGAATGCAAGATCGTCAAGGCAGACCCTGTCACCCCAGCCAACCAGGCAGTTGCCCTCTCCTCACAACTGTCCTCCCAGGCTGGCCTGCCAGAGATCCGCAACCTGCTACCTGCGCTCGGTCTCTAATCTGATTTACCTGCAACGTGGCCCCCGAGATCCTTCTCCTCGGGGGTTTACTCTTTGCGCTTGCCCTCCTGCCACAGCCGCTCCTGAGTCTCCTCATCCACGATGCCGGTGGAGCCATCAAAAAGGTACGGCGAACGCGAGCGCATCTTATTAGTAAAGGCCTCAGCTACATCACCAAAGTCGAAGGCGCCTCGTCGAGAAGCGATCTCCGCGTGGAACAGCACCTGCAACAGGACGTCGCCCAGCTCTTTGCGCAGTTGATCGTCGTCAAGCCCGCGCTCCACGGCCTCAATGAACTCGTTGGTCTCCTCGCGCAAGTAGGGCAGGAGCGACTCGTGCGTCTGCGCAATCTCCCACGCGCCCCGATCGCGGGCGTTGCGCATCGTCTCCACGGCTTCCTGCACCCGATCCTTCAGGCTAGGCACCTCGATGATCGCCTCCCCGCGAGCCTGCCGCTGCGCCACCTCCGGCGCCCGCGAATCCGTCGTCAGCAGCGTGCCCCACCCCGTCAGCGACTCCCGCGTCGGCACATCCTGCAACGCCCAACGCACCGACACCGGTACCTCCCCCGTGCACTCCACAGGCGACTCCAACCGGCTCACCACACTCAACGGAACCTGATCGGGCCAACGTGGATCTAGCACAATAACCGTCATGGAGATCATCATATGCCTAAGCTAGATCCCATGATTCAACCGCTCAACGAAGCCGCGGCAAAGCAGGCAATCCGCCGGGGAATGGACGAAGACCTCCACTACGGCCCCGACATCACATCCATCGCAACCGTCGCCGACGATGCCCGCGCGGTCGCCGAAATCCGGTCGCGCGAACCCGGAGTGCTGGCGGGGCTTGATGTGGTCGCGTGGACCTTGGAGACGCAGACCAGCGCTTTTGAGGTAGAGAGGCTTATCGACGACGGCGCGGCTGTGAACCCGGGTGATGTTGTTGCGCGGATTGTGGCACCCACGCGGGAGCTGCTCACCTGCGAGCGCACGTTTTTGAATCTGCTGGGGCACCTGAGCGGCATCGCTTCCGCAACGCGCGACTGGGTCGGAGAGCTGGCCGGCACCAAGGCGCGCGTGCGCGACTCCCGCAAAACCCTGCCCGGCATGCGCGAGCTGGACAAATACGCGGTGCGCTGCGGCGGCGGCGTGAACCACAGGATGGGGCTTGGCGACGAGGCACTGATCAAAGACAATCACGTGGTCGCGGCCGGATCTGTTAATGCTGCCTTTCTGGCGGTGAAGGAACAGTATCCTGACGTGTTCTGCGAGGTGGAGGTGGACACCTTCGAGCAGTTCGAGTCCCTGCTGGAGTATGAGCCTGAGATGATCCTGCTGGACAACTTCACTGTTGAAGAGGTGGCGCGGGCCGTGGAGGTGCGCGATGAGCGGGCCCCTGAGCTGCTGCTCGAGGCTTCCGGCGGGCTGACCATTGATGTTGCTGGTGCATATGCGGCGACCGGGGTTGATTTCCTGGCCGTGGGCGCGCTGACGCACTCAGCTGTGGTGCTGGATTTGGGGCTGGATTTTATTGAGCAATAGGGCTGCGGTCGATGGATCTTGCTAAAAGGCGGGTTTTGGCCCCTGTTTTGCAAGATCCATCGACCGCGGGGAGGGGGCTAGAGCTGGATATGGCGCGGTAGCGGGCGCAGCGGCTCAGGATAAGAGTGCACGGCCCGCTCCACCATCCTGATAAAGGGGCAACTGCCCTGTGCATCCAGTTTCAAATCTGCCCACTTCGCGCGCCTAATCACAAAACCGCAGTTCTGGATGAGGTGCTCCCGGATCCGCTCCTGGACCACGGTATCGAAAGGGTCTTTGCCATAAACCATCGTGTACTTTGAGCGTCCATCCAGCTCAAGGACGAGGAAACCGTTGATCAGGATGTCGGCATAATAAGTGACCAGCTTCCCGGTCTCGGTAATAATGGTGATCCGGACCTCGTACTCAATGGTGTGGATCCAGGAGAAGTGGCCGGCAAGCAGGCGGTACCGCCCCACCGACTCCAAAGGACTGCGGGTGGAGGCCTCGCTCATTGAAATCATCTCCCTCAACCCCAGCACCCCGCTATGCGAGGGATAATCGTCGGCAAGCGATAAAAGCCTGCTCTTAGAGAGCTGGGGGCTGCGGGCGCGCAGCGAGTCAAGGACGACGAGGGAGTCAAGGTCGCCGTAGAGTTTTTGGATGTGCAGCAGCGTGGGAAACAGCGGGGTGAGCCTGAAACCTTTCAGGAGTTGCACCTGGCTGCTGGGGATGAAACCGGTGGTGTAGCGCCTGCTGTGTTTCCAGCGCGAGCGGGCGGGGGCGTTCACGCCGTCGGGGTGGATGAGGTCGAGGGTGGCTAGCGGTGTGTAAGTTTTCAGGCCGCGGATTCGGGCGGCGGCGATGCCTGTGATCGCGGCTGAACGGAGCCCGCGGTAGTTTGTGGTGATGAATTGCAGCTCGGCGGGGCTGAGTGTGCCGTCCGGGTTGCCGTAAATGGGTGTGTGTATGGGCGTTAGTGTTTGTGTTGTCATACACACAGCATGGGGCAAGGCACGCGGGGCTGCTGGGTGCACTTTTAAACCTGTGGATAACTCGGGGTTATCCACAAAACTCATAGGCGCGGTCGATGGATCTTGTTAAAACCCGGGTTTTGGGCCTGTTTTTGCAAGATTCATCGACCGCAAGCGGGGGTTAGTTCCTGAAAGCGCGGTCGTTGAGCTCCCGGCGCGCCTGCTCCAGCGCCACCAAATCGGAGAAGAGGGAGTTGTAGGCCATCTCATCGTCGCTGGGGCGCATGCGCTGCAGCTGAGATTTCAGCTGGGCGATCTGATCCCCCACCCGGGCTTCCTGCAGGCGGGAGAGCACCGAGTCTGTATAGATTTCCGGGTCATCGGCGTGGATAGGTTCCACCGCCAGCTCAGAGACGAGGTTGCGGCCGGCCAGGTCAAACATCTCGGCGGCGACGGTGGCCAGCCAGCTCGGCCCACCCTCGCCCGCGGCCGCGACCCCGCCGGCGCGCCCGATGGCCTCGCGCACCAAGGAGTAGGCGTGGTTGGAGAAGGCGTCCGGGTTGATGCCGTCGAAGTAGTCGCCGGCCAGTTGTGGGTACTGCAGGGCCAGCTTGATCGCTTCGCGCTGGGGCCACAGGACGGGGTCCTCTGGGTCGGGGGCTACCAGGGAGGCGGGCTCGACGCCGGTGGCTTCCTCGTTGTCGCGGCGCACGATCACACGGTCGCGCTTCTTGGTGGGGTTTTTCGCTTCTCGACGAACCTGCTCCAGCACTTCTACTGGGTCCCAGCCCACCCAGCCGGCCAGTTGGCGGGCGTACTCGGACTGCAGGGCATTGTCCCTGATGCCGGCGACAACGGGGACGGTGCGGCGCAGCGCCTGGAGGCGGGACTCGGCGGTGTCCAACGGGTAATCGGACAGGAGGGAGTCGATGACGAACTCGAACATCGGCACCCGGTTGGCCACAAGGTCGCGCACTGCGGAGTCGCCGCGCTCGAGGCGCAGGTCACAGGGGTCCATGCCATCAGGGGCCACGGCCACAAAAGACTGGCCGGTAAATTTCTGGTCGCCCTCGAAAGCACGCATGGCGGCCTTCTGACCAGCCTCATCACCGTCAAAGGTGTAGATCAGCTCACCGCGGAAGTAATCGTCGTCAAGCATCAAACGCCGGATCATGGAGAGGTGGTCGGCGCCGAAAGCCGTGCCACAGGAGGCAACGGCGGTGGTCACCCCGGCGGCGTACATGGCCATCACGTCGGTGTAGCCCTCGACGACGACGGTCTGGTGCTGGGCGGCGATGTTCTTCTTGGCCAGGTCCAGGCCGAAGAGCACCTTGGACTTGTTGTACAACATGGTGTCCGAGGTGTTCATGTACTTGCCCATCTTGTCGTCCTCGAACAACTTGCGGGCGCCGAAGCCGATCACATTGCCGGCCATATCTTTAATGGGCCACAGCAGGCGGCAATGGAACTTGTCGATGGGGCCGCGCCTGCCCATCGAGGACAGGCCGGCGTCGACAAGCTCCTTTGCCTCAAAGCCCTTGCGCAGCAGGTGTTTGGTCAGGGTGTCCCAGCCGCCGGGCGCGTAGCCGCATTCGAAGGTGTAGATGATGTCCTGGCCGAAGCCGCGCTTGAGCAGGAAGTCGCGGGCGGGTGCGGCGTCGGGGGTTTCTAGTTGCTCGCGGTAGAACTCGTGGGCGGCCTTGTTCGCGGCGATCAGGCGGGCGCGGGTGCCGGGCTTGACGTCGCGGGCGCCGGTGGATCCGCCCTGGTAGTTGATGTGGTAGCCGATGGTTTCGGCGACGGACTCCACGGCCTCGGGAAAGGTGAGGTGCTCCATTTCCATGAGGAAGGAGAAAACGTCGCCGCCCTTGCCGGTGGAAAAGCAGTGGTAGTAGCCGCGCGCCGGGCGGACGTGGAAAGATGGGGTCTTCTCGTCCTTGAACGGAGAAAGCCCCTTCATCGAGTCATGCCCGGCCGGTTTGAGCTGGACGTACTCCCCCACGATCTCCTCGATGTGGGCGCGCTCGCGGATCGCCTCGATGTCCGAGTCCGGAATTCTGCCCTTTGCCATGTGCCCCATGGTATACCGCGCGTCAATTCGAAATCGGGCCGGCTGCCGTGCACAATGTTTGGCATGTCTCACCCCAATCGGAAGACGAGCAAGGCGATCCCTACCCTGGTCGCTGGTGTCGTCATCGTCGCCGCTGGCATCTTCGGCATTGACCTGGCTACGGATCAGGACGCAGAGCAGGCCAGCGCGCAGGCCACGTGCGCCGTTGCCGAACTTCCCGCGGAGGCCACTGACACCATCGCGGACATTTATAGCGGCGGGCCCTTCGACTACCCGGACAACGACGGCGCTCATTTCGGCAACTATGAGGGGCACCTTCCCGACGAAAGATCAGACTTTTACCGCGAGTACACAGTGGAAACGCCTGGTTTGAATCATCGTGGGGCCCGGCGTATCGTCACCGGCGGAGACCCAGCCGACAACCCCGAGGTGTTCTACTACACCGATGACCACTATGAAACTTTCTGTGAGGTCAACGATGCATAACCGCCGCTTCAACCCCGTCCTCGTCACCAGCCCCGTGCGCACCCGCAGCGACCTCTTCGGCGCGCTTGCCAACGTGCTCTACCCCGCCGAGCGCCGCGCACCCACCAACCTCGACGGGCTGGCTGACCTGCTGCGCGAGACTCGGGTGCGGCGCGTGATCGTTTCGCATTGGGAGCTTAACGACGACGACAGCCGCCAACTTTCCCGCGTGTTCAAAGACGTGGGCGTGGAACTGGTGCGGTGAGCAAAAGTTAACCGAAGAAGCCGCTGAGCTCGCTGGAGCGCTTCGCGATGCGTTCCAGGCGCGACTCCGTCATCGACGCAATCTGGTCAATGATCACCCGCGCCCGCTGCTGGTCCGTCTCGGATTCCAGCCACCACTGTTGGTAGATCGTGTCTAAAGAACCCGGCGCGCCGGCGGTGAGGTAGTCGTGGACGCGGTTGATGCGCTCGCGCTGGCGGTCCTGCCGGGCTTTGTGCGCGTCTTGGTCCATCACGTAGAGCACCGCGATGGCTTTGAGGAGGGTGACTTCGGCGTTCGCCTCGGCGGGAATGATGAGGTCGCCGTGCATGCGCCCGAGGGTCTCCTGACCGGATTCGAGGGTGGCGGTGGTGACGGCGCCAACGTAGCGGCCGACAAGCTCGCTGGTGAGCTTTTTCAGCTGGGTCCAGCCGCGCAGGGTGTAGTCATAGTCGGCAGCGTCGGCGACGATCTGCAGGCCGCGCAGCCTATCGGCGGCGTCCAAGAGTTCCTCGGCGGTACCACCGAAGGCGGCGGCCCCTTTGTCGGCGAGCTGCGCCAGCTCCACAAAGTCCCACAGCACTTTCAGGGTGATGCGGCCGGAGATGATCCCGTCTTCCACGTCGTGGACCGAGTAGGCGATATCGTCGGAGAAGTCCATCACCTGGGCTTCCAGCGCGGCACGAGAATCGGTGTGGCCTTCGCGGACCCATTCCAGGATATGGGCATCTTCGTCGTAGGCCGAGTATTTCCGGTTGCGGGTCCCGTCCGGGTTCGTCGCCGGCCACGGGTATTTGCACGCCGCGTCGAGGGCTGCCCTGGTGAGGTTGAGCCCATAAGAGTGATCGTCGTAAAGCACCTTTGGCTCAAGGCGGGTGAGGATGCGCAAGGTCTGTGCGTTGCCCTCGAAGCCGCCGGCGCTGGCGGCCAGCTCGTTGAGCGCGCGCTCGCCGTTGTGGCCGTAGGGCGGGTGGCCGATGTCGTGGGTGAGCCCGGCCATGTCGCACAAGTCCGGATCCAAGCCCAGGCCGGCGCCGATGCCGCGCGCGATCTGGCCGACTTCCAGCGAGTGTGTCAGGCGGGTGCGCGGAGTGTCCCCGTCGCGCGGGCCCATGACCTGCGTCTTGTCCGCTAATCGACGAAGCGCCGCACTGTGCAGCACGCGCGCCCGATCCCGCGAGAACACGCTGCGGTGATCGGCCTCTGTGTGCTCAAACAGGGAACCCTTCTCCCCTTCGGGGGCGAAGCGGGTAGCGTCGGCGGCTGAGTACTGGTAGGTCATAACAAACCCCAGCTTAGCTGGGAATTCCTGGTGATCTAGGCGGACACAGCGGGCAGTCGGTAACCTTGTTGCCATGATCGCGCGAAATTATCTCACACTGTTGGCGGCCCCACTGCTTGGCGGAGCCATCGCACTTGCCGCCACGCCGACCGCTTTTGCGCTGGCCGATGGCGCTGCGAGTGGTCCGGCACGGGCCTCGTCGATAAGCGTGCAGGCGCAGGGCCCGCAACTGACGTCCAAGGTGACGGACATGGTGGGCATCCTCGACGCGACGGAGGCCAACGAGCTTGAGACCGCGATTCGTGATCTGCAGACGCAGGAGCAGCGCGACGTTTTCGTGGTGTACCTCGAAGATTTTGGTGGGCAGGACCCTACGACGTGGGCGGAGCAAGCGGTGGCTGCCAACGGTGGCGGCAACACTGCGGTGATTGCGATCGCGCCGAACGCCCGGCAATACGGCCTGTGGGCCGGTGGGCAGTGGAGCGATTCCGAACGCACCGCCATGAATGAGGCGCTATACCAAGCGCTGGTCAACGATGATTTCGCGGGCGCTCCGCTGGCTGCTATCAACGCGGTATCGTCGGGCGGCGGCTCTGATGACAATGCGGCGTGGCTGCTGGCCGGCGGCGGGGCTGCCGTGGCCGCGGGTGGCGGGATCTGGGCGTACTCGCGGCGCAAGAACAAGAAGGAGTCCGAGGCGATGCTGGAGGATTCCCGCGCGATCGACCCCTCCGATACGCGTCGCCTGGCGCAGCTGCCGATTGCCACCCTGGAGCAGCTGGCGAACGACACTTTGGTCAGCGTCGACGAGTCTATCCGGTTAGGCCAGGAAGAGCTCAAGGTAGCCAACGCTGAATTCGGTGCCGAGCGCGTGCGCCCGTTTACCGCGGCGATGAACCGTGCCAATTCAGAGATGCAGCGCGCCTTTGAAACGCAGCGCCGCCTGAATGATTCCATCCCGGAGACCGAGCCGGAAAAGCGCGCGATGCTCGTCGACATCATCTCCTCCGCCGGCCAGGCCGACCAGGAGCTGGAGAAGCAGTCCGGCGAATTCTCCAAGATGCGCAACCTGCTGATCACCGCTCCCGAGACGATCGACCAGATCACCCAGCGCACCGTTGATCTGCGCGCCCGCATCGAACCAGCCCGCGCGACGCTGGCGCAGCTGCAATCCAAATACTCCGACGACATGCTGGATTCCATCGCCGACAACGTCGAGCTTGCTTCCGCCTCCCTCGATGAGGCCGAGCAGAACCTTGACCGCGCCCGCGAACTCGAATCACGCCCGGCCGGCGAGCAGGGCGCGCTGATCGACGTGATCCGTACCGCTGAGCACTCCATCGAAGTGGCCGACAACATGTTGGCTGCGATCGAGCACGCCGAGGTGAATATCCAGACCGCGCAGGCGAATTTGCCGGCGCTTATCGACGAAGTGGCCGCCGAAATTGAGGAGACCTCACAGTTGGAGGCGGCGACCTCCACCGGTGCCCGCATCGATGTGGACCGCCTGCGTGTTGTGCGGGACCGCGCCACCGAGGCGTTGGCGACGGCGCGCTCCGCAGCGTCTGCCGATCCCCTGCGCGCCTATACCGACCTAACCCACATTGACGCCGAACTCGACGAAGTCATCGCCGAAGCCAAAGGTGTGGCCCAGGACCAGCAGCGCCTGCTGGGCATTTTTGACCAGCAGATCAACGTTGCCGCCGCCCAGATTCAAGGTGCCCAAGACCTGATCGGCTCCTACGGCCGTATCATCGGATCGGAAGCCCGCACCCTGCTGGCTCAGGCCCAGCGGGAACACGCCCAGGCCTTGAACCTACGGATCTCCAACACCCGCCAAGCTGTTGACTTGGCGCGGCAGGCCACCGAGACCGCGCGCCGCGCCGCCAACGCTGCAAAGAACAACATCAACCAGCACCGCCAGCGCCAGGCCGCTTCCACCTTTGGTGACGTGGCCCAGGGCATCATCATTGGTTCGATGCTCTCCGGCGGCCGTGGCGGTGGCTTCGGCGGAGGCGGCTTCGGCGGCGGGGGCGGAGGCTTCGGTGGTGGAGGCGGCGGAGGCCGCGGCGGCGGCTTCGGCGGGTCCTTCTAGGCGGGTCCTCCTAAATCAGGGTGCGGCGCACCGGGGAGTCCACCAACACTAGCCCCCAGGTGAGGAACACCAGGTCCAGGGTGGGGACCTCGTCGATAGCGGGGCCGTCGACCACCTCGACCTTCCCGGAGATCAGGGGTTTTACGCGGGCGGCGACGTGGCCGGAGGCGTTGAGGATCTCGCGTTCCTTGCTCCACCAGTTCACGCGGTTCAGGGAGTAGGGGCGGTCGTCGCAACGCGCAGCCAGCTGCGAAACGGTAAAACTTTGCTGGGTGATGGTGTAGAGGGTGCCGTCGTCGGCGGTGGCCCGGACGGTGAAGTGGCGCGGGCCGGGGGTGGACTCGATGAGGAGGCGCTTGCGGCCCATGATCAGCACGTCGGAGCGGACGTGGGCGATGTGCACCGAGTTGGAGTCAAGCAGTTCGTTGCCGCGCCACACCCAGGTGCCTTCGCCGCCGCCGGTGAAGATGCCGGCCTTGTCCGCTGCGTCCACCGCTTACTCCTCTAGAAAATGAACACCAGCACCGCCACGATGGTCAGCAGGACCAGGGTGGCGATCAGGGCCTTGGAGCTGCCCATGGTTTTGTTCTCCAGCGCGAGGCGGGAGACCCAAGCCAGGGCCACAATATCGACCAGCGGCAGGTCCGTCTCCCCTTCGAACTCCAGATTCGCCACGCGCACACCGTGGTTGCGGCCAGAGAACTGGGCGACCTTCTCCCCTGCTGCGTTGTCGATGATCCAATCAGCGGAATCCTCGTTGACTAACACGTACTGGCGACCGTCAACCATGAGGGGTACTTCGCGCTCCCCTTTCCACGGCCCGGACTTGACCAGCTCTTTGCCGTCGACACGCGCCACCGCACCGCTCACCGGTGTCGCGGCGAGGTCCCAGCGCACGCCGTCGACAAGCGCCGAATCTGGACCGAACTCGGCCAGCACTTCCGGCCCGGCCTCGGCCAGCAGCTTCGGATTGTCACGGTCGGTGCGATCCCAGGAAACCCAGTGCATTAGCAGCCCGCCAGTCGCTGGGCCAGGTACTCTTCCAGGTCGGCGATTTTGACGCGTTCCTGCTCCATGGTGTCGCGCTCGCGGACGGTCACGGCCTCGTCGTCAAGCGTGTCAAAGTCATAGGTCACGCAGAACGGGGTGCCGATCTCATCCTGGCGGCGGTAACGACGACCGATCGCGCCGGAGGTGTCGAAGTCCACGTTCCAGAACCCGCGCAGCTTGTCCGCCAGCTTCGCAGCAGGCTCGGACAGCTCCGGCTTCTTCGATAGCGGCAGCACCGCAACTTTCACCGGCGACAGGCGACGATCCAGCTTCAGCACGACGCGCTTATCGACGCCGCCCTTCGCGTTCGGCGCCTCATCCTCGTGGTATGCGTCGATGAGGAAGGCCATGAGCGCGCGACCCAGACCTGCGGCAGGCTCGATGGTGTACGGGATCCACCGCTCCTCAGTCTCCTGCTCGTAGTAGCTCAGGTCCTCGCCGCTGCCCTCGGAGTGGACGCGCAGGTCATAGTCGGTACGGTTGGCGATGCCCTCAAGCTCGCCCCACTTTGAACCGGCGAAGTTGTAGGCGTACTCAATGTCAACGGTGCGCTTGGAGTAGTGCGAAAGCTTCTCCTCCGGGTGCTCGTAGAGGCGCAGGTTCTCCTCGCGGATGCCCAGGTCGATATACCACTGGTGGCGGTCGTCGATCCAGTACTGGTGCCATTCCTCATCCGTACCAGGCTTGACGAAGAATTCCATCTCCATCTGCTCGAACTCGCGGGTGCGGAAGATGAAGTTACCGGGGGTGATTTCGTTGCGGAAGGACTTACCGATGTTCGCAATGCCGAACGGCGGCTTCAGGCGCGCCGAGGTCATCACATTCTTGAAGTTGACGAAGATGCCCTGCGCGGTCTCTGGACGCATGTAGTGCAGGCCCTCTTCGTCGTTCACCGGCCCCAGGAAGGTCTTCATCAGACCGGAGAATTCGCGCGGCTCGGTCCAGTTGCCTGGCTGCCCAGTCTCCGGATCGTTGATGTCCGCCAGGCCGTTGGCTGGTGGGTGGCCGTGCTTCTCCTCGTAGGCCTCCAGCAGGTGGTCGGCGCGGTAGCGCTTGTTGGTGTGCAGGGACTCCACCAGCGGGTCGGTGAACACCTCAACGTGACCGGAGGTTTCCCACACCTGGCGCGGCAGAATAATGGAGGTGTCCACACCCACCACGTCCGCGCGCGACTGCACCATGTGGCGCCACCACTGGCGCTTGATGTTTTCCTTCAGCTCAACGCCGAGCGGACCGTAGTCCCACGCGGAGCGTGTACCGCCGTAAATTTCACCGGCGGGATAGACCAACCCGCGACGCTTTGCAAGGTTAACGACGGTATCAATTACGGACGCAGCCATGGAAAATGGTTCTCCTCTGGTAGGGGGATTAAAGCTTTTCCCTAGTCTAGCGTGGCCGGTTTCCCGCTTCAGCGCTCCCCCCGATTCTCGCTTCGCTTATCGACGAAAAACGGCGAAAAGCTACCCGTTGTAACACAATTTTGGACGGTTGTTTATTATGGGAACCAAAGAATATATATCTCAAGCGTTTTGAAGCGCCCAGCAGCCCGAGGATACCCCTTCGGTTAGCGCATTGATTTCTCCTCATTTGTTCTTAAGCTGGGTAGCAGGACCGCGGTGCTGCCTCCCACACTCAACGCCCGGGAGGCAGCACTCCAAGAAGGGAGCCGACGATGGGCAAGGAAATGCCAGTCGCAATGGGTGATACTGAGTACGCCAGCAAAGTCATCAGCGCGCTCGATTCACCCTTGCGTGTTGACATTCTCCTCCTCCTGCACAAGCGCGACCACGTGGTCCATGAACTCGTGTCCACCCTGTCGAAATCCCAGCCGCTGATCAGCCAGCACCTGCGCGTGCTGAAGAAGGCCGGTTTGGTGCAGTCGACCAGGGCAGGCCGAGAAGTCGTCTACAGCCTCAGTGTGCCTGAGACAATCGACCTGATCTGGGACGCAGAACAAGTAGGCAAGATGGCCCAGCAGAACGACGAACTGGCTGCTCGTCGTGAAGCGAAAAACAGAAACGCGGACGCTGGGACTGCCACGGGCGCTGCCGCTATCGTTGGCGTACCGAAGGATACTTTGCCGGACCAGGACCCGGGCCTGATCCCCCAAACCCCGTCACCAAAGAAATAACCCGGTAAAAACCGGTCCACTCCTGGTAAAGTGGCGAAGGATTAGGTAACACCAAGATCCTGCCTCGGCACTTCAAGGAGATTCATGTCGACTCGTAACAATGTCCCAAAGCTGGGTGCGCGCAATACCCGGCAGCGCACCGCCGTGGTGAATTGCCTCCGCGAGATTGACCGTTTCGCATCAGCCAAGGCCATTCACCGCGAGCTCGAAGACCGCAAGGAAAAAGTGGGCCTGACCACCGTGTACCGCACGCTGCAGTCCTTAGCCGACATCGACGCCGTGGACGTACTACACATGGCCAGCGGCGAAACCCTTTACCGCCACTGCCTTACCGACGACCACCACCATCACCTAGTCTGCGGCGAGTGCGGCTCTACCGTCGAAATCGAAGGCGGCCCCGTGGAGCAGTGGGCCAAAGACACAGCCGCCGCCCACGGGTACACGCTGACGGGCCACGACGCCGAAATCTTCGGCACCTGCCCACAGTGCCAGAAGCGCGCCTAAGTCAGCACCGCGCCAAACACCACGCCAAGCACGTACGTCACCGCTGCGGCAACCAGCCCGATGAGCAGCTGGCGGATCGCCCGCGATAGTGGCGGCTTGCCGGAGAGCACACCAGTCACGCCACCGGTAAACAGCAGGGCCAGCGACACCAACACCAGAGCGACCACCGCGCCCACCGTCGGCGAAGCCCCAAAGATGAACGGAATGAGGGGGACAAACGCGCCGACACTGAAGAACACGAAAGAGGACGCAGCGGCCGTCCACGCACTGCCGGCCCCATGCTGGGAGTCATCGTCGAAAGCCTCAAACTGAGTGCCCTGCACGGCCGCGACGTAGTGATCCGCGGCGCGCTGCTCAGCCTCTTCAGGCGAGTAACCGCGCGCCCGGTACACCAGGGCCAGTTCGTTCTCCTTCACATCCAAGCTGGGCAGCATCTCGCGGGCGGTGGGGTCCGGAGTGGAGGCCTCCAGCAGCTCGTTTTGTGATTTCACCGAAACATACTCGCCCGCCGCCATCGACAGCGCGCCCGCCAGCAGTCCTGAAATGCCCGTGAGCAGGATGAAGTTCGAGGACACACCAGAGCCCATCACGCCGATCACCAGGGCGACGTTGCTCACCAACCCGTCGTTGGCCCCGAACACGGCGGCGCGGAAATTGCCACTCATGCGCTCGCGCCCCTTCTGTGCCAGGGCGCGCACCACCTCGGCGTGCATGGCCTCATCGGCGGCGATCTGGTCGGAGGCATCCACATCGTCCAGATACGGGGAACGCTGCTCCGCCGACTGCATCAGCGCCAACGCAAACACCGACCCGAAGTTGCGCGCCAGAAATGCCATGAACCGGGTGGATAGATCGGGCTGCTGCGGCATCCCCACATAGTCGCCCAGCTTGTCGCGCCAGTACTGTTCGTGGCGAGATTCAGCATCGGCCACGCGCAGCAGAATCTCGCGCTCCTCCCCCTCCCGCTTGTGCGCTAGCTCGCGGTACACGGCGGCCTCAGCGCGTTCGTTCGCTAGGTAGCGGCGCCAGCGCTTGATCTGGGCCTTCGTCGGCTCGGTCACTTCACACCACCGAAACGGCGATCACGGCGCGCATACTCCAGCACCGCGTCGTACATATCCTGCGGAGTGAAATCGGGAAAGAGTTTGTCCTGGTACACCATTTCCGCGTACGCCGACTGCCACAGCAAAAAGTTAGAGGTGCGCTGCTCGCCCGAAGGCCGCAGGAACAGGTCCACATCGGGCATGTCGGGGCGGTACAGGAAGTTGCTAAACGTGTCCTCGGTGATCTGCTCCTTGCGCAGATTCCCGGCGCGGGCTTCGTCGACAAGCATGCGCGCGGCGTCGACAAGCTCGGCCCTCCCGCCGTAATTGACACACATAGCTAGCGTCATCGCGGTGTTGTTTTTCGTGAGTTCCTCGGCGGCCTCAAGCTCGCGGATCACGCTGCGCCACAAGCGGGGGCGGCGGCCCGCCCACACGATGCGGACGTTCTTTTCGTGCAGGATGTCGCGCTGGCGGCGCAGCACATCGCGGGAAAAGCCCATGAGGAAGCGCACTTCATCGGCCGTGCGGCGCCAGTTCTCCGTGGAAAACGCGTAGGCGGATAGCCACTTCACGTCGCCGAGCGCGAGGCACGCGTCGACGCAGTCCATCAGCACGGCCTCGCCACGCTTGTGGCCTTCGGTGCGCGCCATGCCGCGGTTCTGGGCCCAACGGCCGTTACCGTCCATCACCAGCGCGATGTGCTTAGGGATGAACTCTGCCGGAATATCAGGTGGAGGTGTAACAGTCACCCCCACAGTCTAAGCCTGCTCCATGATTTTCAACGACTTCACACCCTGCTCCGCATGCCACTGCAGGTGCACGCTGGTTAGCCGGTGCACTTGGGCCGCGATGTCGCTTGTCGACGATTGCAGCGCCGCCTCCACGTGCCCGTGTTGCAGCAGCCACATCACATGCAGCGCCTCCGGGTCGATCTCCGCGGAGCCCTGCGGCCGGCAGTTGTTGCACACCGCCCCGCCGATCCCAGCGTGGAAGACGCGGTGTGGGCCCGGCTTCTGGCAGTTCGCGCAGTCAAAGAGGCTCAGGCCCCAACCGGCGTTCTCTGTGGCGCGCAGGATGAACTTATCGACGACCAAACTGGGGTGCTGTGCTTGTTGGAGTTCGGCGAAGCTAGTGGTTACTTCGTCGAAAAGAAAAGGGTCCTCGTGGCCCTCATAGGCCAGCTTCTCTGCGGATTCGAGGATGGCGCAACCGGCGGCGTACTTGTCGAAATCGTCGATGATGCCGGACCCGTAGTAGGCCACGGTGTCGGCACCAGTGATCGTCGATAAGTTCCTGCCCGGGTATAACTGCACGTCGATGTCAACGAAAGTCTGCAAACGCGACCCGAAGCGGGACTTCGCGCGCCGCACCCCCTTCGCCACCCCGCGCACCAGGCCGTGGTGGCGGGTGAGCAGGACGATGATGCGGTCTGCCTCGGCGAAGTCATACGTGCGCACAACAACGGCGCGATCGCGGTACGACTCCCTCGACGCCATCTAAAAACCCAACCTCCCCAAACTCTTCGGGTCCGACTGCCAGTTCTTCAAGATCTTAATACGCAGGTCAAGATGCACGTTGCGGTCCAGCAGCTGCATGATCTGCTTGCGCGCACGCTGCACCAGCCCGCGGAACCGGCGCCCGTCCTTGCCCTCGATGATGCGTTTCTGGCCCGGGCGCTCCAGGTACAAGACGGCGTGAATGACCAGCTTCTCGGGGTTGTCTTCGTCGGGAAGCACCTCGTCGATCTCCACCGCCACCGAGTGCGGCAGCTCATCGCGCAGGCCAGAAAGCGCGGCCTCGCGGATCAGCTCCGAGATGCGCGCCTCCGTGTCCTCGTCGGTGACGTGGTCCGTGGGGTAGAAGCGCGGGCCTTCGGGCAGGTGGCTGGTGATCACGTCGAGCAGCACGTCCAGCTGCGTTTCCGTTGTCGCGGAGACCGGCACCACGTCAATGTTTTCGGCGGCTGTTGCCTCGGTGAGTAATTTGTGCAGTTCCAGCAGCTGCGCCCCCACCTGGTCCTTGCCGGCCTTGTCCAGCTTGGTCACCACGCCGATGATGGGGGTCTTCGGCGCGATTTTCTGCACATTCTCCACGATCCAGCGGTCGCCCGGGCCGATCTTCTCGTCGGCAGGAATGGTCAGGCAGATCAGGTCCACATCCGCGTACGTGTCCTGCACAACCTCGTTGAGGCGCTCGCCCAGCAGCGTGCGCGGGCGGTGCAGGCCTGGCGTATCGACGAGCACAATTTGCGCGTCGTCCCTGTTCACGATGCCGCGGATCGGCCGGCGGGTGGTCTCTGGCTGGTCGGCGGTGATCGCGATCTTCTCGCCGACGAGCGCGTTGGTCAGCGTTGACTTACCCGTGTTCGGGCGGCCGACGAAACTCACAAAACCGGACTTAAAACCCTCAGGCGTATCCGTGAACATATCCATGGTGACCAAGTGTAGCTTTAACGCGCGCCATCACAGGTCTTGGGTGCGGTCGATGGATCTTCTCAAACAGGCCCGAAAAGGGGCGTTTCGGCAAGATTCATCGACCGCCGTTAGAGGGCAATGACTTCAAACTGCTTGCGCGGCTGCGCGTAGGTGTCCTGGGCTTCGATCAGCAGCAGCTCGCGCGAATCCTTCTGATAGGTCAGCTCCAGCAGGTCGAACACGCTCGATGCGGTCTTCGCTAGGGCATCGGCTGCGTCGCCGGACTCGATGTAGTGGCCGGTGAACAGGGCCGCGGTCACATCACCGGAGCCGTTGCGCTTGAACGGCAGGTAAGGCGTTTCGACGATCCACTTGCCCTTCTCATCCACGACCAGCATCTCGATGGTGCCCTCCGTGCGGTCGGGGCGCACAACAGAGGTGACCAGCACGGTCTGCGGGCCCATCGCGCGGGCGGCCTCGACGGCGTCCAGGGTGGAGTCCAAATCGTGGGCTTCCTTGCCGGTGAGGTAGCCCAGCTCAAACTGGTTCGGGGTGATGATGTCCGCCACCGGCACCACCTTGTCACGCAGCAGCGGCGGGATATTGTCGGAGACGTGGCAGCCGGACTTCGCGTTACCCATCACGGGATCGCAGGCGTAGACCGCGTTCGGGTTGGCTTCTTTGATCTGGGCGACGGCGTCGATGATCACCTCTGCGATGTCATCGCCGCCCTGGTAGCCGGAAAGCACCGCGTCGATCTCGCCGAACACGCCGCGCTCCCCCACACCACGGATCACCTCAGCAACATCCGACGCCGGGATCATCGGCCCGCCCCACTGGCCATAGCCGGTGTGGTTGGAGTAGTTGACCGTGTAGACCGGCCACACTTCGTGCCCCATGCGTTGCAGCGGGAAAACGGCGGCAGAGTTGCCCACGTGCCCGTAGGCGACGGCGGACTGGATCGACAAAATGTTTTTCATGACTAATAGTGTGCTCCCCGGGGGTGGCGATGGCCAACTTCACCCCCAATTAATATTTTTTGCTAATCCTGCCATAGGAATAGACAATTTCAGTAAACTGTACTGTGGTCGCGGATCGGTCAAGCGACCACCAAAAGGAGCTGGGGGCGACACCTGATGCGGTCAGATGGTGTCGCCCCCCTCTACATCCAAGTCCGCGGAGCGCTCGGGCACGTCGATCAGCACGCTGCGCACCTTCATGCGCCCACGACGATCGCGGCCGCCCTCCGCGGTGAAGCGCACGCCGTCGAACTCCACGTGGGAGCCCGGCAGCGGAACACGCCCTAGACCATAAGAGATCAAACCGGCGACGGTGTCGACGGAGTCGCGGATCTCCTCATCCAGGTCAATCTCGAAGTCCAACTCTTCCTTGAGGTGATCCTTCAGGTCATCCAGGGACAACCGTGAGACGGCGCGGAACTGGCGCTCGCCAACAGACTCGATGGGAGCCACCTCCCCCTCGTCATATTCGTCGGTGATCTCACCAACAATTTCTTCGAGAATGTCCTCCATGGTCACCAGGCCCGCGATGCCGCCGTATTCGTCGACAAGCATGGCGATGTGCATGTTGTCGCGCTGCATCTCATGCAAAAGTTCGTCCAAAGGTTTGGATTCGGGGACGAACTTGGCGTCGCGGACCACATCGCCCACAGCGACCCCGCGGCCGCCGTCGGTGCGGTGGTAGGTCTCGGCGACGATGTCCTTCAGGTAGGCCACGCCGACGATATCGTCGACGTTCTCGCCGATGATCGGCACACGGGAGTGTCCGGAACGGATCATCAGGTTCGTGGCCTGGCCAGCGTTTTTCTCCGCCTCCAGCCAGATCATCTCCGGCCGCGGCACCATCACGTTTTTCGCGTAGGTGGAGGCAAGGTCAAAGATATTCTGGATCATGCGGTGCTCGGTCACCTCGACGATGCCGTG
Source organism: Corynebacterium sp. (assembly GCF_043426755.1). Lineage (GTDB taxonomy): Bacteria > Actinomycetota > Actinomycetes > Mycobacteriales > Mycobacteriaceae > Corynebacterium. The sequence goes on from NZ_JBHWRP010000002.1 coordinate 24,906, forward strand.
CTCCTGGGCGATGTCGACCATCTCGCGCAGCTCCACCTCGGAGGCGTAGGGGCCGTCGCGGAAACCCTGGCCGGGGCTGACCAGGTTGCCCAGCCAGATCAGAAGCTTCGACAGCGGGCCGAGCACCTTGTTGATCAGCGAAAGCACGCGCGCGGACCCCAGCGACACCGAGTACGGGTTGCGCTTGCCCACCGTGCGGGAGAAGACACCGACAATGCCGAAGGTGAGGATGGAGACGGCCGCGATCGCGCCGATGATGGCCCACGCGTCGGATTCGATGATGTCCATCGCTGCCATTGCGGCGAAGACCGCGGCGGTGGTGTCCAGGAGGACTTTGATCATCACCAGCAGGTTGATGTGATCGGCGCGCCGGTTGAGCACGCGCATCAGCCCGGCGGCCCCGTTGACATCGTCTTTCACCATATTTTCCACGCGTGCCCGCGAGATCGAGCTCACGGCGGATTCCACGGTGCCGACCATTCCGGACAGCAGCATCGCCACTAGGGAGACGATGCCGTAGGTGATCCACACCTCCACTAGTTTTCACCGCGCTTTTCGACGAGCCGATCCAGCTCTTGACGGTCCGCTGCAGAGGGGAAAGCGTGCTTCCCTGTGGGCTTGGGCTGGTACTCCACCCCGCGGGACTGCAAGGAGTCATACCAGTCCGCCAGGATCTCGTTCTGGAGGGCGAACATCTCGCGCTCGTCGTCAGGCGTCTGGTGATCGTAGCCCAGCAGGTGGAGGGTGCCGTGCACGGTCAGCAGAGCCAGTTCGTGGCCGAGCGGGTGGCCGGCGGCTTGGGCCTGCTTGTCGTCGTACTCGGGGCACAGGATGATGTCGCCCAGCATCGCGGCGCCGAGCGGGGAGGCGTCGGGGCGGCCGCCGCCGGGGGTGAGTTCGTCCATGGGGAAGCTCATCACGTCGGTGGGGCCGGGTAGATCCATCCAGCGCTGGTGCAGGTCGGCCATGGTGTCGGAGTCCACCAGAGTGATGGTGGCTTCGGTGTCGGGGTGGACATCCATGGCGGACAGGGCGAAGGAGCAGACGTCGATTAGCATTTCTTCGTTGACGCCGGCATAGCCTGATTCGTTGAGGACCTCAATGCTCATTGTTCTTCCTTTTCCTTCGATTCCTGGGTCTTCGCGGCGGCTGCGTCCCACCTCTCGTAGGCGTTGACGATGCGGCCCACCAACGCGTGGCGCACCACGTCGCTAGCGCTGAGCTCAGCGAAGTAGATATCGTCGACATCGCGCAGAATCTTGCGCACCAAACGCAGGCCGGAGATCTGGCCGCGCGGCAGGTCTACCTGGGAAATATCGCCAGTGACCACCATTTTCGCCCCGAAGCCCAGGCGTGTCAGGAACATCTTCATCTGCGCCGGCGTGGTGTTTTGGGCTTCGTCGAGGATCACGAAGGCGTCGTTCAGCGTGCGCCCGCGCATATACGCCAAGGGGGCGACCTCGATGATGCCGGCTTCCATCAGCTTCGGGATCATCTCGGGGTCTAGCATGTCGCGCAGCGCGTCATACAGCGGCCGCAGGTAGGGGTCGATCTTGTCGTTCAGCGTGCCGGGCAGAAAGCCCAGCTTCTCCCCTGCCTCCACGGCCGGGCGCGTCAGAATGATCCGCTTGACCTGCTTGGCCTGCAGCGCCTGGACCGCCTTGGCCACGGCCAGGTATGTCTTACCGGAGCCGGCCGGCCCGATGCCGAACACGATCGTATTTTCATCAATCGCGTCCACGTACTGCTTCTGGCCTGCGGTTTTCGGCCGGATCACCTTACCGCGGCGCGCGACGATCTCCGAGCCCAAAATATCAGCAGCCGATTCGGGATCCTCCGACACCGTGATATCCACTGCCTGCGCCACCGCGTCGGGGGAAATGACCACCCCGCGCCGCGCCATGGATTCCAGCTCCTCCAGCACACGTATCCCGCGCGCCACCAGGTGCGCCGGCCCCCGCAGCTGCACGGTGGAGCCACGCGCGAAAAGGTCGATGCCCAACTGGTTGTTAAGCACGCGCAGGTTGTCGTCGTTCGTGCCGTAGACGGCGTGCGCGTACGCCGAATCGAGCTCGACCGAGTGGGAAATCACCTGAGTTTGAGGCATGTGCCCGATCCTACCTGCGTCACGCCCAGCGCCCGCTGAGCACCCCGATGGCCGCCAGACCCAGCGCCGCCGCGGTGGCCGTGCGCAGCACCTCCGGCCCCAGCCGCACCGACGTGGCCCCCAGCAGTTCCAGTTCTTCCTCGCCGATTCCGCCTTCGGGCCCGACGATCAGCACGACATCGTCGGAAAGCTCCACGTCGCGGATCGACTGAGTTGCGTCTTCATGCAGGACATACGCCCGCTTATCGACGATCGCCTCGCGCAATTGGTTCGTCGTCAAGGGCGAAGACACCTGCGGAATGAAGGTCCTGCGGGACTGCTTGGCTGCTTCGCGGGCGGTGTTCTGCCACTTCTCCACGTTCTTGGCCACTTTCGCGCCCTGCCAGCGGGCGATGGTGCGGTGCGAGATCCACGGGATGATAGCATCGGCGCCGGCCTGGGTGGCAAGGTCGACGGCCAGCTCGGCCCGTTCGGATTTGGGGATGGCCTGCACAACGGTGACCCGTGGGGTGGGTGGCTCGTCGATACCCTGCTCTAGCACTGTTCCGGTGAGCATGTCCTTGCCCGTGGTGGCGGTGACCTCCACGCGCGCCCAGGCACCGTTACCGTCGGTCAGCATGATTTGCTCGCCTGGGGCGATGCGCTTGACCGTGACAGCATGTTTGCCTTCCGGGCCGGCGAGCTGGCCGGACTCCGGGGCGCCGGTGATGAAGTAGGGCAGGGACATTTAGCGCTTGAACCTATCGCGGAGGCGGGAGAAGAAGCCGGAGTCTTCGTCCTCGGTCTCGACGACGGAGTAGTCGCCATCGCGGCGGCGGCGCAGGTCCTCGAGGGCTTCGCGACCCTTGTCATCCAGGTCGGTAGGGATAGTCACCTGCACGTGCGCCACCAGGTTGCCGCGGCCTTCGGAGCGCAGGCGGGGCATGCCCTCGCCTTCCAGCAGGATCTGTTCGCCTGGCTGGGTGCCGGCATCGACGGTGATCTCGAAGTCCTCTCCCGCCAAGTCGGTGGAGCGCACCGTGGTGCCCAGCGCTGCATCCAACATGGGCACGCGCATGTTCATGTGCAGGTTGTCGCCCTCGCGGATGAACACGGGGTGGCGCTGGGTGGTGATCTCCACGTACAGGTCACCGGCCGGGCCGCCGCCGTGGCCGACTTCGCCCTGGTCCGCCATGCGGATGCGCATGCCGTCGGCGATGCCCGCCGGGATGTTGACGCGGAGGTCGCGGCGTTCACGCACACGCCCCTGGCCGCTGCACTTGGTGCACGGGTCGGGGATGATCTCGCCGAAGCCCTCACACTTGGGGCAGTCCATCGTCGTCATGACGTTGCCCAGGAAGGAGCGCTGCACTTCCTGCACGCTGCCGGAGCCCTGGCAATTGTCACACGTGACGGGCTTGGACTTGGATTCAGACCCGGAGCCGGTGCATCGGTCGCAGACCACCGCGGTGTCCACGGTGACTTCCTTCTTCACACCCTTGAACGCTTCTTCCAGGGTGATGCTCGTGCGTAGCAGCGCGTCGTTGCCTGGCTGCACGCGCGAACGCGGACCGCGCTGGCCGCCAGCTCCGCCGCCGAAGAAGGCTTCGAAGATATCGCCAAAACCACCGCCGCCGAAGCCACCACCTCCCGGCGCGCCCTGGGCCTGCTCCATGGGGTCTCCGCCCATGTCGACGATGCGGCGCTTCTGCGGATCCAGCAGCACTTCCTGAGCGATCGAGATTTCGCGGAACTGCTCTTCCGCCTCCGGGGTGTCATTCACGTCCGGGTGATACTTGCGCGCCAGTTTGCGGTACGCCTTTTTGATCTCCGCGTCTGAGGCGTTCTTGTCCACCCCAAGGATCCCGTAGTAATCACGAGCCACAGTAAGTTTCGTCCTTTCCTATTCGCCATCCAGCACGCTGGAAATATAGCGCGCAACGGCTGCAACCTTTTGAATCGTACCGGGATAGTCCATATGGGTTGGACCGAGGACCCCCAGTCCGCCCAAAGTTTCCCCATCGGTGCCGTATCCGGCGGTGATCACTGAGGTGTCACGCAGCCCTTCCTCGGCGTTTTCGCGCCCGATGCGCACCTGTACCCCGCCGAGGTCCGGCACGTTGGCCAGCAGTTTCAGCACCACCACTTGTTCTTCCAGCGCGTCGATCACCTCGTGGAGGCCGCGCGGCATGTGCGTCAGGTTCGCGGCCCCGGCAATGATCAGCCTGTCGCTTGGCTTTTCGACGAGCGTGTCGATCAATACGGTGGCCGCCCGCATCACGTGGTCCACGATCTCCGGCGGCGCCGCCAGGGCCAGCTCCGCAAGGCTTGCGGAGGCGTCGGCAAGCGTTTTGCCCTCGAGTGCCTGGTTGAGCATGTCGCGCAGCGCGAACACGGCGGCGTCGTCGATATCGCGCGAGAGTTCCACGTTGCGCTGGTCCACGCGCCCGGCGTCGGTGATCAGCACCAGCAGGAGGCGCCGCGGTGTCAGGGCGACGACTTCGCAGTGCTTCACCCGCGACACGTTAAGCGTGGGTAGCTGCACCACCGCGGCCTGCCGAGTGATCTGCGCCAGCAAACGCACGGAGCGTCGCAGCACATCTTCTAAGTCCACGCCGCGTTCAATGAAGTCCACGATCGCGCGCTTTTCCGCGGCACTCAGCGGCTTGACCTCGTGCAGCGTATCGACGAACGCCCGGTACCCTTTTTCGGTGGGCAGGCGCCCGGAGCTGGCGTGTTGTTGTTGGATCAGGCCCTGTTCTTCCAAGGCTGCCATATCATTGCGGATCGTCGCACTGGAGACTTGCAAATCATGCCGGTCCACCAGCGCTTTTGACCCGACGGGTTCTTGCAGCGCGATGTAGTCGGCCACGATGGCTCGCAGCACCGCTTGCCTGCGCCGTTCCGTCGCACTCGCCATAAGTTAGCACTCTCCTTTACTGACTGCTAACACTACATTACTCCGCCGCCAGGATGTCAGTCACAATTCCGTCCGCCAACAGCCGGCCCGTCTGCGTCACACGGATCCGCTTATCGACGATCAACCGGCCCGCCTCTTCATGCTGCTTCACCACCGGCATGGCTGCCTCCCCCACCCACTCGGTAGGGATGCCCTCCTTCAACCGCAGCCCCAGCATGATCTGCTCCATATGGTGCTCATCCGCCGTAATGGTTTCAGAATCCTGGATGGGCAGTTGATCGTCGTTAAGCTCCTGCGCGTAACGCTCCGGGCGCTTGACGTTATAAAAGCGCTGGTCGCCGATGTAGCTGTGTGCGCCGGGGCCGGCGCCCCACCAGCGGCCGCCGCGCCAATAGATCAGGTTGTGCTGGCACTCCCCGCGCGGTTTGGCCCAGTTGGACACCTCGTACCAATCGAAGCCGTGGTCTTCCAGGGTGTGGGCGATCAGCTCGTAGCGATCGGCGAACGTGTCCTCGCTGGGGGCGGGCAGTTCGCCGCGGCGGACCTTGCGGGCCATCGCGGTGCCATCCTCGACGATGAGGCTATAGGCGCTGACATGGTCCACGCCCGCGCGCAGGATGTGCTCCAGGGTCAGCTTCACGTCGTCCTCGGTCTCGGTGGGCGTGCCGTAGATCATGTCCAGGTTGACGTGTTCGAAGCCGGCGCGCTGCGCTTCCTGGGCGGCCGCCACCGCCCGGCCGGGGGTGTGGGTGCGGTCCAGCACCTTGAGGATCGGCGTACTTGCCGATTGCATGCCCAAGCTCACCCGCGTGAACCCCGCCTCGCGCAGCCCCACAAAATACTCCGGGTCCGTGCTTTCCGGGTTGGACTCCGTGGTCACCTCAGCGTCTGCGGCCAGGCCGATCGTGTTGCGGATCGCGGTGAGAACGCGCCCCAAGCCCTCGTGGCCCAGCAGCGACGGGGTGCCCCCGCCGATAAAGACCGTTTGGGCCGCTTGCGCGGTGTCTTTCTCGGCTAGGTGCGCCGCGGCTAGTTCGAGTTCTTTTTCCAGTGCGCCCAAGTACTGGGCGTAGCTGCTGGCCGTTTCACTGGGGGTATAGGTATTGAAATCGCAGTATCCGCAGCGGGTCGCACAGAAGGGCACGTGGATATAGACACCAAAAGACATGCCCACAGTGTAGGTGAGACTGCGCCTACCTAGGCCCCGCGCAGCGAACGCTTCGCAGCCACCTTCGCGACGATCGCGTCAATGCGGGCGCGTTCCTCCAAGAACGCCGGTGGGTTCGAACCCCGCATGGTGCGCGTGAAGGCCGGGTGATCGGAGGCGACCGTCTCCAGCCAGCCGGTCACGGTAAGAACCACGGTGTCGTCGACACGCGCAAACAGGTGCGGCAGGGAGACCACGCCGAGTTCGCACGCCACCATCTCAGTCTGCTCCAGCACATAATCGACGACCTCGCCGAGATGCTGGACCACAAGCTCAGTGCGGGCCTCCAAGGCGGCGTGGATATCGTCGACACGCAAGAGCGCTGCACGGATGGGAAAGAGTTCCTCCAGGCCGGGGGCATCGAGGCGCTCCGGCTCGGGGATCTTCTCATCGTCGGAGGCCGAAGCGGACAGCACGCCTGCGCGCACGCCCGAGGTCAGTGCCTGGCGCAGGCCCACCAGCTCGCCGACAATGCGGCGGGAGTCGGCGCGGGCATCGTCGATAATTTCGTCAAACTCTGCGAGGCAGTCCGTGATCAGCTCCGGGTCATAATCGGCGATCGCCTCAGCCAAATGCTCAATGTATTCGGCAACCTCGTCGCCGATGTTATAGATCTCCTGGGTCAGTTCGCGGTGACGCAATTGAGCAGCGATTTTCTGCACCGTGGAGACCCCCTTCAAGGCATTCAAGTAAAGGTTGAGAGTTTGACTTACGCAATGAGACTTTAGGCCACTTCAGCACGCCCGCATGGCAGGCGCGCCGAAGTGAATTCCTAGCGGGCGTACAGATTCTCGATGTCGTCGGCAAAGCGCTGGAAGACCACGTTGCGCTTCACCTTCAGCGTTGGGGTGAGTTCGTTTTCTTCCTCCGACAGGTCGCGGTCGAGAATCCAGAACTTCTTGATCTGCTCAGCGTGGCTGACAGTCGCGTTGGCCATGTTCACTGCGTCCTGGACCTCGGCGCGCAGGGCCGGGTCGGAGACGAAATCCTTCAGTTCGCGGTTTTCAGGGATGTTGTGGGTGGCCTTCCAACGCGCCAGCTCGTCCGGGTCCAGCGTGACCAGCACGCCCACGTAAGGCTTGCCGTCGCCAACGACGAGGGCCTGAGAAATCAGCGGATCCTGGCGCAGAATCTCCTCCATCGGCTGCGGGGAAATATTCTTGCCGCCAGCGGTGACGATTAGGTCCTTCTTCCGGCCCGTGATCGTGATGAAGCCGTTCTCGTCGATCTCACCCAAGTCGCCGGTATTAAACCAGCCGTCAACCAGGTCCTTCTCCGTGGCCTCCGGGTTGTTGTAGTAGCCCTCAAACACGCCGTCACCCTTGATCATCACTTCGCCGTCCTCGCTGATGCGCGCGGCGTAACCAGCCAGGGGCTTGCCGACGGAGCCAATCTTGGTCTCTTTACCAAAGTTCACGGCGGCCGCGGCGGTGGTCTCCGTGAGCCCGTAGCCCTCGTAGGCAGGCACACCCATGCCGCGGAAGAAGTGGCCCAGCTCGGGGCTCATCGCGGAGCCGCCGGTGATGCAGAAATCCACCTGGCCGCCGAGCGCGTCCTTGATCTTGGAGTAGACCAGCTTGTCGGCCACCTTGCGGCGCAGCTCCAGGGCGCGCGAGGGGCCTTCGTCGGTATCCAACGCGCGGGAGTACTCGATGGCGGTGGCCTCCGCGGCGCGGAAGATGCCGCCCTTGATCGGGCCGCCGTCAACTGCCTTGTTGTAGGCCGCGTTACGCACCTTCTCGAACACGCGCGGCACGCCCAGCACCACGTGCGGGCGGGAACGCTGCAGCTCCATCGTCAAGGTGGAGGTGTCGGACCAGTGGGACTGGGTGGCCCCGCCAATCACCAGGGCCAGGGCCACCGCGCGCGCCAACACGTGCGCCAGCGGCAGGTAGGTGACCACGCGGGTGCCAGGGTGGGCAATCTCGCCGATCGGGTGCGTCAGCAGCGCGCGGATCTGGTGGATCCAATTCTTGTGCGTCAGGTAGCAGCCCTTCGGCCGGCCGGTGGTGCCGGAGGTGTACACCAAGGAGGCCAGGGACTCATGCGTGATACCGGCCATGCGCTCCTCCACAACGGCATCTTCCACGTTGCGGCCCTCAAACTTCAGCATGTCCACCGCAGCGGAGTTGAATTCGAGGACGCGGCGCAGCTTGGTCGGAGAATCCGTCAAAGGTGCGACCCCATCGTCGTTAAGCAAAACGTTGGCCAGCGAGTCCGTGTGGTCGCGCGACTCGGTCACGGCGAGCACGGCACCGGAGTCCTCGATGATCCACTGGATCTGGGTGTCGGAGGATGAAGGGTAGATCGGTACGCTGGCGGCGCCGGCGGCCCAGATCGCGAAGTCCATCAGCTGCCACTCGTAGCGGGTGGTCGATAGCATCGCCACGCGGTCGCCTGCCTCCACACCCAACGCGATTAAGCCCTTGGCCGTCTCAATGACCTCGGTGAGGAACTCGCCGGCAGTGACGTTGACCCAGTCATAGTTGCGCGGGCGCGTGAACAGGATCAAATGCGGGTTAGAACGGGCCAGGCCCACCATCGCGGACAGGCAGTTGTCTGATTCCGCGAGCGTAAACGAGGCTTCGGTTGCGTAAATCTCACCGGAGGATGTCATGCTGTCCGCCTACTTTCTTTGTCACAGCGATTCTCTTATAGCCCCCTAGCGTAGTTGCTGAGACCGAGTGATTCGCGACGAAACGCGCCCCACAAATGTTCAACGGTTCAACCCCACATACGAAGACAATCTTTGGCAAGATGGTGCGTGTGATTAATGTTGACCTGCTAAATTCCCTAGCCAGCACCTACGGCTTGTCGACGAGCTACACGGGCTCCGACGGCAACCAGGTGACACCACCTGCGCACACTCTAGTGAAGTTGCTGCGCGCGATCGGCGTATCGCTGTCCGACGACCCAACCGACGAGGAGCTCAACGACGCGCTGGAACGCCACCGCCTGCGTGAAGCATCGAGAGCGCTGCCGCTCAGCGTGGTCAGCGTCGAAGGCGTAGAAAAGCAGTTCAATATCCACGTCCACCACGGTGCCCCGGCCCACGTGTGGATCGAGCTGGAAGACGGCTCCCAGCGCGAGGCCTACCAGGATGAAAACTGGTCCCAGCCGGTCGAGGTTGACGGCGTGACCTGGGGCGAGGCCACCTTCCACATCCCGGGCGACCTGCCGCAGGGGTGGCACAAGCTGCACTTGGAGTCCGGTGACGCGCACCATGAGACCACGCTGGTGATTACGCCAGATCGCTTGTCGACGACTGACCGTTTCGTCGATAAGCCCGTGAACGGGGTGATGGCGCAGCTGTACTCCGTGCGCTCGGAGCAGTCCTGGGGGATGGGCGACTTCGCGGACCTGGGCTACCTGGCGGAGATCTTGGCCAAGCGCGGAGCAGACTTTTTGCTGATCAACCCGGTGCACGCCGCGGAGCCTTTCCCGCCGGTGGAGGATTCGCCTTACTTGCCGACAACGCGCCGCTACGTCAACCCGATCTACATCCGTATCGAGGATGTGCCGGAGTTCGCAGGCGTGGACGCCGACGTCACCGAGCAGGTCACGGTACTTGCCGACGAGCTGCGTACCGGCAACCGCTCCGCGGACTTCATCGAGCGCAACCCGATCTATGAGGCGAAGCTAGCCGCCCTGCGCGAAGCTTTCTTTACAGAGTTCCCTAAGCCGCGCCTGGCCCAGTTCGAGGCGTTCATCGAGGAGCAGGGCCAGGGCTTAGCGGATTTCGCCGAGTGGTGCGCCCGCCGCGAGTTGAAGCAGGACGAGGGACATCGTTACGCGCTTAACGACGAGGACGTCGCCCAGGTGCAGCGCTTTTATATGTGGCTGCAATTCATCGCCGATGAGCAACTGGCGGCCGCACAGCAGCGCGCCCTGGATGCTGGCATGAAGATCGGAATCATGACCGACCTTGCCGTGGGCGTGCACCCCGGCGGTGCGGATGCCCACAACCTGGCCAAGGTGCTGGTCCCCGATGCTTCGGTGGGTGCTCCACCAGACAACTACAACCAGCGCGGCCAGGACTGGTCGCAGCCGCCATGGAACCCAGTGCGCCTGGCCGAAGCGGGCTACACCCCGTGGAGAAACCTACTGGCCACGGTGCTGCGTAACTCCGGTGGGATCCGCGTGGACCACATCTTGGGGCTGTTCCGCCTGTTTTGGATGCCGCGCATGGAGTCCCCTGCCACCGGCACGTACATGAACTATGACCATGAGGCCATGCTGGGCGTTCTGGCACTGGAGGCTGAGCGTGCGGGGGCCGTCGTCGTTGGCGAAGACCTAGGCACCTTCGAGCCGTGGGTGCAGGACGTGTTGACCGACCGTGGCGTGATGGGCACTTCCGTGCTGTGGTTTGAGGGTTCCCCCACTGTGGAAGGGCCGCGTCGCCAGCATGAGTACCGCCAGCTTGCGCTGTCGAGCGTGGGCACCCATGACCTGCCGCCGACCGCCGGGTACTTGGCCGGCGCACACAATGAGCTGCGCGATGAGCTGGACCTGCTCGACGTGCCGGTGGAGGAAGTCGACGCTGAGGATGTCGAATGGCAAGGCAAGGTGCTCGACGTTGCCCGGGAGACCGGCGTGTTTGACGGCACCGAGCTGGAAAAAGTGGAGTTCTCTGAGCGCCCGCGTGACGATCGTGGCGCGGTGCCGGACCTGCTGGTGGGCCTGAATAAGTTTATTGCCGGCACGCCTTCTGCGCTGACCTGCACCAACCTGGTGGACATGGTGGGCGATCTCCGGATCCAGAACCAGCCGGGTACCAACCGTGAGCAGTACCAGAACTGGTGCGTGCCACTCACCGACGGCAAGGGCGAGGCCGTGCTGCTCGAAGACCTCGAGGACTTGGAGCTCTTCCAGCGTGTGGCGGAAGCCTCCAAGCGCCACTAGCTCCGCTAGCGCCGTTAAAGCAGCCCGATCAGCCCGGCGATCACAACGAGCGCCAGCAGTAGCCACAGTGCCTGCGTCACGCGCGACTGTGGGTACTTCCGCCGGGCTTTGGGCAGCTTTTTATCCTGCTCACGCAGTTTTTCTGGGTTGGCCATAGTTGCTTACCTTAATCCTTCTTGCGTTTACTGACTAACAGGTGGCCCGCCCAGCTCACCCAATCCACTGCGCGGGTCAGCACAATCGCGCCCAGCACCGCCAGCGGAATGAGCACCAGTAAGAGCACGGGCACCTGCACCCAGAGGCTGGCCTGGGTCAGCCCTAAGACCAGTTGGTCCATCTGCGCCTCCTGCTAGACCTCTACACCTTCAAGCCCGCGGCGCACCAGCAGCGGCCGCACGTCCTTCGCACGGCCCCGGAACGCCTCATAGGCCTCAGCATAATCGCTGGCCGCGCCCCGCGAGAGGATGGTGTCGCGGAAGAGTTGGCCGGTCTCCCGATTGATGCCGCGCTCGGCGACCAGTTCGTAGCCGTCCGCATCCAAAGCCTCGGCCCACAGGTAGGAGTAGTAGCCCGCCGAGTAGCCGCCTGCGAAGATGTGGTTGAACCAGGTGGAGCGGTAGCGCGGTTCCAGTCCCTCCACGTCCAGCCCCGCAGCAGCCAGAGCCTCCTCCTCGAATGCGGCGATATCGGTGTCGGCGGGGATCTCGTCGGCAAGCGAATGCCACGCCAGGTCGATCGCGGCGGCGGCGAGGTACTCGGCGGTCGCGAAGCCCTGGCCGAACTTGCGCGAAGCGATCACGGCGTCCAACATCGCGTCGGGCAGGACCTCACCGGTGTCCACGTGGCGGGCGTAGTTGCGCACGATCTCCGGGGCGAAAGCGTAGTTTTCGTTGATCTGGCTGGGGAATTCCACCCAGTCGCGCGGGACGTTCGTGCCGGACATGCTGGGGTAACGCACATCGGACAGCAGCCCGTGCAGCGCGTGGCCGAATTCGTGGAAAACGGTGGTCACTTCGTCGATCGAAAGCAGCGGGTCCGCGACACTCATCACGTTGACCACCACGGGCTTCGTGCCGGCCAGGTGCGATTGGTCCACAAAGGAGCTCATCCACGCTCCGCCGCGCTTGGACTCGCGCGCGCCGTAGTCCGTCAGCAGCAGGCCAAGGCCCTCGCCGGATTCCTCGCGGACCTCCCACACGCCCACATCCTCGCGGTAGGCGCGCAGGTCATCACGCTTATCGACGACCACCCCATACATTTTCTGCGCCACATAGAAGACGCCATCGCGCAGCACCTGGTCCAACGGGAAGTACTTGCGCAGCTCGGATTCGTCGAGGTTGAGCTCTTCCTCGGCGCGGCGTGCTTGCCAGTAGGGCCAGTCCGCACCGTCTACTTCATCGCCGGAGAATTCGCCCGCCAGTTTGCGTTCTGCTTCGGCGTTGGCGGCGGCAGCGGGCGCGAGGTCGGCGATCAGGTCGCGCGCTGCCTGGGCGTTGCCTGCGGTTTCTTCGGCGATGACATAGTCGGCGTGCGTGTCATAGCCCAGCAGCTGCGCGCGTTCCTGGCGCAGCCGCACCGATTCCAGCACGATCTCCCGGTTAGAGTCTTGGCCGCGCTTGCGTGAGGCGTCGAAAAGTTTGTGCCTGCTTTCCGACGATTCCAGCTGCGACTGTGCCGATTGTGTCGTCGGCAATTCAATGGGCAGCACGTAGCCATCACCGTCTGCGGCGGCGTCGATGCGTGCCTGCGAGAGCCC
>NZ_JBHWRP010000003.1:0-65155 GCF_043426755.1 Corynebacterium sp.
AAGGGCGAGCTGATTGAGGCCATCAAGACCGGCAAGGTGCCTAATAGGAAGGCCGCGGCGTCCAAGGCACCCAAGGCCGATGAGGCTGCGCCAGCGGAAGACAAGCCACGCCGCGCGACCCGCCCGAGCGACTCTGCCGACACCAACAAGTCTGAGCAGAGCGACCATAATGCCCAGGAAGACAAGCACGACAATGATGACAAGGGCGATCAGCGTTACGAATCGCGCTCCGCAGCCCGTCGTGCGCGCCGGAACCGTGCTCGCCATAACAACCAGGATGACCAGCACGGCCAGCAGGACAGCGATGACCATGGCGACCGGGGCGACCGGGGCGACCGTGGCGACCGTGGCCACGATAATGACCGCGGCCACGACCGAGACAACAATCGCGACAAAGATCGTGATGGCGAGCGTGACAATAATCGCGACAACAACCAGCGCGGAAACCGCAACGACAACCGCAATGACAACCGCGAGGGCGGGGGCCGCCGCGGCCGCCGTGGTCGTCGCAACCGTCGCGGCCGCAATGACAACCGGGACAATCGGGACAATCGTCACAACGACAACCGCAACGACAATAACCAGAACAACCAGGAGCTAGACCCTGCAGAGCTGCAGGAAGTCGCCGGCATTCTCGATATTGTCGATAACAATGCAGCCTTCATCCGGACCACCGGCTACAAGGCCAGCCAGAACGACGTGTTCGTTCCGAATAACCTGCTGCGCCAGTTCGGCATGCGCTCCGGCGACGCCGTGATCGGCCAGGTCCGTGCCAACGGGCAGAGCCAGTCCCACGGCAACGGCCGCAACCGCAAGCGTTACAACAAGCTGGTCCGCGTCGATTCTGTCAACGGGCAGGAGCCAGCAGAGGCGAAGAATCGTCCAGAGTTCCACAAGCTGACACCGCTTTACCCGAATCAGCGCCTGCGCCTGGAGACAGAGCAGAACATCCTGACCACGCGCGTGATCGATTTGGTCATGCCGATCGGTAAGGGGCAGCGCGCCTTGATCGTCTCTCCACCTAAGGCTGGTAAGACGACGATTCTGCAGAACATCGCCAACGCGATTTCGACCAACAACCCTGAGTGCTACCTCATGGTTGTGCTTGTCGACGAGCGCCCCGAGGAAGTCACGGACATGCAGCGCAGCGTGAAAGGCGAAGTCATCGCCTCCACGTTTGACCGCCCGCCTTCAGAGCACACCGCGGTCGCTGAGCTGGCAATCGAGCGCGCGAAGCGCCTGGTGGAGATGGGCCAGGACGTCGTCGTCCTGCTGGACTCCATTACTCGTCTGGGCCGCGCGTACAATAACTCCTCGCCAGCCTCGGGCCGCATCTTGTCCGGTGGTGTGGATTCCAACGCGCTGTACCCGCCAAAGCGTTTCTTGGGTGCTGCCCGCAACATCGAAGACGGTGGCTCGCTGACCATCATCGCCACCGCCATGGTCGAAACCGGTTCCGCCGGCGATACCGTGATCTTCGAGGAGTTCAAGGGCACCGGCAACGCGGAACTGAAGCTGGATCGCAAGATCTCGGAGCGCCGTGTGTTCCCGGCCGTGGACGTCAACCCCTCCGGCACCCGTAAGGATGAGCTGCTACTTGCCCCCGAAGAGGCGCGCATCATGCACAAGCTGCGCCGCATCCTGTCCGCGCTGGACTCCCAGGCGGCAATTGATCTGCTGATCAAGCAGCTGAAGAAGACGAAGTCCAATGCCGAGTTCATGGTGCAGGTTGCACAGTCCGCGCCGATGGCTGCTGACGCAGAAGCGGAGGATTACTTCTAATGGCTAATGAAGTTTCGCTTGTCGACGACTACGTCGCCGAATACCAGGGCATCCAGGCCCAAATGGCCGACCCGGAAATCACGGGCGACCAGAACGCTTTCCGCAAGCTGTCGAAGCGCTATGCAGAGATCCAGCCGATCATCAATGTGAATAACGCGTTGGTGCAGGCCCGTGAGGATCACGAAGTCGCGGCTGAGATGGCCAGCGAAGACAAAGAGTTCGCCGAGGAGGCCACGCGTCTTGAAGCTGAAATCGTGCGCTTGGAGGAGGAGTTGGCGGACCTGCTGGCGCCTCGCGACGAGCACGATGGCGATGACGTGATCATGGAGATCAAGGCCGGCGCAGGCGGCGAAGAGGCCGCGTTATTCGCCGGCGATCTGGCCAACATGTACCGTCGCTACTGCGAGAAGCATGACCTCGGCTGGGACGTGCTGGGCTTGTCCGAATCTGACCTGGACGGCGTGAAGGACATGACCGTTGCGATCAAGGCGAAGACCCCTTCGCGCGATGGCGCCTGGTCGAAGCTGAAGTTTGAGGGTGGCGTGCACCGCGTCCAGCGCGTGCCGGTCACTGAGTCGCAGGGCCGCATCCAGACCTCTGCCGCCGGTGTCTACGTCTACCCAGAGCCCGAGGAAATTGAGACAGTGGAGATCGACGAGAAGGACATCCGCGTCGACGTCTACCGTTCCTCCGGTAAGGGCGGGCAGGGCGTGAACACGACGGACTCGGCTGTGCGCATCACTCACTTGCCGACGAATATCGTGGTCACCTGCCAGAATGAACGCTCACAGATCCAGAACCGCGCACGTGCAATGCAGGTGCTGCAGGCACGTCTGGACCAAATGAAGCGTGAAGAAGCTGAAGCGGAGGCATCGGAAGGCCGTGCATCCCAGGTGCGCACCATGGATCGTTCGGAGCGCATCCGTACTTACAACTGGCCAGAGAACCGGATCAGCGACCACCGCATCAACTACAAGGCCAATAACTTGGACTCCGTGTTGAACGGTGAGATGGATGATCTGATTACCGCATTGCAGGCACATGAGCGCGCAGAACGACTCGAAGCAGAATAGGCTGAAGCAGCTTCTCGACGATGCCTCCGCCCGCCTCGCCGCCGCCGGCGTGGACAGCCCGGAGGTCGACGCCCAATGGCTCGCCGCAGAACTGTTGGGCGTGAGGCCGATCCAGCTGCGTCAAGTGGACACGCTTGACGACGAGTTTCTCGCTCAATTTGAGCAGTGGGTTTCTCGTCGTGAAGCGCGCGAACCTTTGCAGCACATCGTGGGCACCGCACCTTTCGGTCCGCTCGAACTTGAGGTTGGTCCTGGTGCATTCATCCCACGTCCGGAGACCGAATCCTTGGCCGACTGGGCCGTGGGCCGCATCGCGCTGGCCGACGAACCCGTCGTCGTCGACCTAGGAACTGGAACTGGGGCGCTAGCGCTCTATATCGCGCACGCCCGGCCGGACGCACGCGTGTACGCCGTGGAGAAATCAGCGAAAGCGCGGGCCTATGCCCAACGCAATGCGGAGCGGCTTGGCCTTAAGATCACGCTTATCGACGGCGATATGACCGACCCCGACCTGTTGGAGGAGCTCCACGGCGCGGTGGATCTGGTAGTCACTAACCCGCCGTATGTGCCAGAGACTGAGGACTTGCAGCGCGAGGTCTACGAGGACCCGCACGAGGCCGTGTTTTCGGGTGCCGATGGGATGGATGCGATTCAAGGGCTGGTGCCCGTGGCCGCGTCCCTTTTGGCGCCTGGCGGGGGACTAGGCATCGAACATGACGATTCGACCTCACAGGATGTGCAGGACGTCGTCGATAAGCACGGCGGTTTCGAGGCTACGGAAACGATGGCTGATCTGGCCGGTCGCGACCGGTTTGTGATTACGAGTAAGCTTGCACAGGAATAGAGAGACCTCAAGGAGACAACCCGGTTATGGTGAGCAAGATCTACAACTGCCTGGAACCAGCAGGACGCCAGGAAGGTATTGCGCGTGCGGTTGACGCCGTCCGCGCAGGACGTACCGTTGTGCTGCCCACCGACACCGTCTACGGCATCGGCGCCGACGCTTTCAATAATGATGCCGTAGCAAGTTTGCTTGCGACGAAGCGCCGCGGGCCAGATATGCCGGTGCCGGTGCTCGTCGGGTCCTGGGACACGATCCAGGGGCTCGTGCGCGAATTTACGACGACCGCTGAAACTCTCGTGGAGGCGTTTTGGCCGGGCGGGCTGTCCATCGTGGTGCCTGAAGCTCCCAGCTTGCCGTGGAACTTGGGCGATACTCGTGGCACGGTGATGCTGCGCATGCCGCTGCAGCCCATAGCCATTGAGCTACTGCGCGAGACCGGGCCGATGGCTGTGTCCAGCGCGAATATCTCCGGGAAGCAGCCGCCCACCACCGCGATTGCGGCGAAGCAACAGTTCGGCTCCGCCGTGGGTGTGTACCTGGATGGGGGAGAAGCCTCACTGGGTGAACCCTCGACCATTATTGATATCTCTGGCCGCGAACCGCTGATCCTGCGCGAGGGGGCGATCAGTGCTGAACGCATCGGGGAAGTTCTAGACCTTCCCGCGGAGCAGCTGCGGAGGAAATAGATGGGCGGCGCCGGCGTCCCGCTGCGCGAGCTCGGTCTTGTCCTGCTCGTCGCCGCGGCAATCACCTATTTGGCCACTGGGCCGGTGCGCTCGATCCTGATTCGCACAGGAAAGGTCGCTGAGATCCGCCAACGCGATGTCCACACCCAACCCACCCCGAGTGTGGGTGGGTTGGCGATGTTTTCGGGATTCCTCGCGGCCGTCTACTTGGCAAACCAGCTCCCAGCGCTGACGCGGGGTTTTGCGCCGGTGACCCCGGAGATGACCGCGGTGGTGTGGGGTGGTTTCGCCATTGTCATCGTCGGCGTGCTCGATGACCTCTACGAATTAAATGCGCTTACGAAGCTGATCGGCCAGATTTTCGCTGCGGTCCTGATGAGCATCCTGGGCCTTTCAATGACGTCACTATTCGTCCCCTTTGGTGAAGGCACGACCTTGATCCTCGACCAAGTCCAAGGAGTGGTGTTCAGCACGATCTTCACGGTGCTGTTAATCAACGCCATCAATTTCGTCGACGGTATCGACGGGCTGGCCGCAGGGCTGGGCGCCATCGCCGGCGGCGCTATCCTGATCTTTTCACTGACGGTGCTCCACGACCAGGGCGGAGCAGTGTCGGCTTACCCTCCGGCGATCATCTGTGCGGCCCTAGTGGGTATTTGCGTGGGCTTCTTGCCCCACAACTTTGAGCCCTCGCGTATCTTCATGGGCGACTCTGGCTCAATGTTGATCGGGCTCCTGTTGGCTGCGGCGAGTATCTCGGCTTCCGGCAAGATCAACATTTCGCTCTATGGGACGGCGGACCTCTTCGCGCTCATGAGCCCGATTATCGTGGTCGCCGCGGCTGTTGCTCTGCCCGTGCTGGATTTGATCATGGCGGTGGTGCGGCGCGTCTCTCAGGGCAAGAGCCCCTTCACAGCGGACCGGCAGCACATTCATCACCGACTGCTGGCCCTTGGCCACACGCATCGTCGTACCGTGCTGGTGTTATACCTGTGGGTTTCAGCGATCGCTTTTGGCGCGGTCAGCTTCTCCATCTTTCCGTCAAGATTTGCGGCTGGACTCTCCGTGGTCCTGCTGGTGATAGCCGCCGTAGCCACGGCAGTACCCGTGGCCCAGGGGAAGATCGGTCGGCAGAGTCCACGACGTGCCACGGCGGGGGATAGCACAGGCGACTAGGTGGCCGGCATAAATCTCGGTAGGATCACCGCTGTGACTGATTCCAAAGATTCTTCATCTCCCGACGGGGTAGATTATGAAGACCCAAAACGCCCGCTGATGCGCGCACTGCGCCTCGGTTCTTGGGCGCTTGTGGTGTTGACCATCATCTCCCTGATTGTCTGGGGCAGCATCCGTGACCTGCCCGGGATCTGGGGCGTGCTGATCGGGGCTGCGATCGGTGGCGGCTTCGTGCTGGCCACCGTCATCTCCGTACTGGCGACGTCGAACACCTCGCCTTCAACGACGTTGGCCGTGGTCCTAGGCGGGTGGCTTCTCAAGATTCTCGTGTTGTTGCTGTTGCTTGCCTGGCTGCGCACCATGTCTTTTTATGACGCGACGGCCTTGGGCGTGACGACGATCGCAGCACTAGTAGTCGTTTTGGCCACCGAAGTGTGGGGCATCATTACAACCCGAGTGACGTACGTAAGTTAGGCGAAAGCGTGCCGATCCGAGAGGATCTCCACCAAAAGGTTGACCCCTCGATCCAAAGATCGGGGGGTATTTTTGTGCGTTTTGAGGGTAATTTCACTTGCCAGATTGACGATGTGATGGAACTTACAACTGTCGCTGAGCTGCGAATATTTGCATGGTCCCCTGAAAAGGGGGATGGCATTCGAACGCGGAGCGCATTTTCCACCCCTTGCCAACGTCTAAATTGATGTGGGCTGATAGGCTGTTCTGCGGGTTACTAAGGCGAAATAGTTCGCCAAGGAACATCCCCTGCCACCGCGGACGCTGATGTGCGACGGAGTCCGCCGCGGGGGCAGACGATTTGAAGACGTCCATCGCACCGCATCGATACCTTCGGTGCGGCCCGAGAACGGGAGAGAACGCTGAGCGTTATGACTTTGGCCATGAAGGGTGAGTTCCATCCACCCCAACTGGACCCAGAATTTTTCCCGGGGCAATACTACGGTCACATCATCGGGGAAGACTTCCTCGGTGGTGCGTTCGCACTAGATCGCATCATGATTGTTCGCCTACTGATGGCGGCAATCTTGGTGATCTTTTTTGTTCTTGCTTTTAGGAACCCGAAGCTGGTTCCTAAAGGTCTGCAGAACTTTGGCGAAATCGCAGTTGACTTTGTGAGGGTGCACATTGCTGAGGACATCCTCGGCAAGAAGGATGGCAAGCGATTCCTTCCGATTATCGCAACGCTGTTTTTCACGATCATCATCATGAACGTTGCCACGATCATTCCAGGCCTAAATATCTCCCCGAACGCACGTATCGGTGCGCCGATTGTGTTCGCGGTAGTGGCTTATATTGCAATGATTTATGCCGGCGCTCAGCGCTATGGCTTTGGCAAGTACATTAAGTCTTCGGTGGTTATCCCGAACCTGCCTCCAGCACTTCACCTGCTGGTGGTACCGATCGAGTTCTTCTCGACATTCATCCTGCGTCCGGTCACCCTGGCTCTTCGTCTGATGGCGAACTTCCTGGCCGGCCACATCATTCTGGTCCTGCTGTACTCTGCTACGAACTTCTTCTTCTGGCAGCTCAACGGCTGGACTGCGATGTCGGCTGTGACCATCTTCGCAGCGGTTCTGTTCACTGTGTACGAGCTCATCATTATCTTCCTGCAGGCGTACATTTTCGCACTGCTGACGGCTGTATATATTGAGCTTTCGCTACACGCAGATTCGCATTAACAAAACGCGTTCGCGCGTGACCAACTGAATACCCCACACCACTTCGTCACAATCGTCCGAAGCACTAACAATCAAATCGCTATCGGACATCTAGAAAGGGAACGACTTTCACATGAACGAGATCATCCTGGCACAGGCTGCAGAAACCTCCGTGACTGGCCTTGGCGCAATCGGCTACGGCATCGCAACCATCGGCCCAGGCCTGGGCATCGGCATCCTCGTCGGCAAGACCGTCGAAGGCATGGCTCGCCAGCCTGAGATGGCCGGCCAGCTGCGTACCACCATGTTCCTGGGTATCGCCTTCGTTGAGGCTCTTGCCCTGATCGGCCTCGTTGCAGGCTTCCTGTTCTAAAAAACGCCGTAACAGTCCATTTTTTAGAAACAGGAGCAACCTATGACGAACGTCATTTATTACCTTGCGCAGGAGGCTGAGACGTTGCCACTCGAAGGCGGCAACTCCATCCTTTTGCCTAAGCTGTACGATGTCGTCTGGTCTGCCGTAGTTTTCGTCATCATCCTTCTGATCATGTGGAAGTTCGTTCTTCCACGTTTCCAGGAAATGATGGCTGAGCGCGAAGACCGGATCAAGGGTGGCATTGAGCGTGCTCAAGCCGCTCAGGCTGAAGCAAAGGCTGCCCTGGAAAAGAACAACTCGCAACTGGCAGAAGCACGCGCTGAAGCCGCTGAGATCCGCGAAGCAGCCCGTGAAAAGGGCAAGCAGATCCAGGCTGATATGCGTGCAGAGGCAGAAGCAGAGTCCCGTCGCATCGTCGAAGCCGGTGAGAAGCAGCTGCAGGCATCCCGTGATCAGGTTGTTGCAGAACTGCGTACCGAACTCGGACAGAACTCGATCAACCTTGCAGAGCAGCTGCTGGGCTCCGAACTTTCGGACTCCAGCCGTCGCTCCGGCACGATCGACCAGTTCCTGTCTGAGCTCGACAACGTCTCACAGGCACGAAAGTAGGCGATATGCGAGCAGCAAGTCGCGAAGCACTAGCAAAGGTCAGCGAGCACATTGACACGATGCTCTGGAATTCAGAGAACAACGTGCCGCTGGCTAAGCAACTTGGCGCCGAACTCTTCCTCGCTGTGGAACAGCTCGATCAGAACCGCCAGCT
This sequence comes from Corynebacterium sp., assembly GCF_043426755.1. Taxonomy (GTDB): domain Bacteria; phylum Actinomycetota; class Actinomycetes; order Mycobacteriales; family Mycobacteriaceae; genus Corynebacterium. The sequence continues at coordinate 8,374 of NZ_JBHWRP010000003.1, forward strand.
GCGCGTCGCAGTTGCCAACTCCTCCGCGGAGAGCAACGAGCGCACAGGCATTATGACCGAAGTGTTCCAGGGCAAGGTTGCAGACCGCACCCTCGAGGTGCTGCGTACAGCGGCCGAAAGTGAGTGGTCCACACCGCGCGAAATGCGCACCGGACTAATCCAGCTTGGCCGTCGAGCACTTTTGCGCGGCGCCGAAGCCGAAGGTCAGCTTCAGCAGGTGGAAGAGGAACTCTTCCAGCTGTCTCGAATCCTCGACCGCGAAGGCGAGCTCACGCAGCTGCTGTCCGATCGCACAGAAACCGCAGAGCGTCGTCGTGGCCTTTTGGCTAACGTCCTCTACGGAAAAGTAACTACCGTTACTGAAGCACTGGCTCTGCAGGTCATTGGCCGACCAGAGCACAACCCCGTAGACGACGTGAAGAACCTCGCCGTCGAGGCAGCAGCCTTGACTGGGCGTACGGCGGCGCACGTGAAGACTGCGGAGGAACTGAACGAAGGACAGCGTTCGGCACTCGCCGAGAAGCTTGGACGCATTTATGGTCAAGAGATGGCCATTCATTCCGAGGTTGACCCCAGCCTCCTCGGAGGGATAATCATCCGGGTGGGTGACGAGGTAATCGACGGTTCGACGCGTGGCAAGCTCACACGTCTCCGCAACAACCTCGCCTCCACCAACTACTAAGGACCAATAGAACACATATGCTGGAAGAATCTACCGAGAGCAGGAAGAACATGGCGGAGCTGACGATCTCCTCCGATGAGATCCGTAGCGCGATAGCGAACTACACCTCGAGCTACTCCGCGGAGGCCTCCCGAGAGGAGGTCGGCGTGGTCATTTCGGCAGCAGACGGTATTGCCCAAGTTTCCGGGCTACCAGGCTGCATGGCGAATGAGCTGCTCGAGTTCCCCAATGGCGTCATCGGCGTCGCACAGAACCTTGAGACCGACACCATCGGTGTCGTGGTATTGGGGCAATTCGAGACCCTTGCAGAGGGTGACGAGGTACGCAGGACCGGAGAGGTCCTGTCCATCCCGGTCGGGGAGGAATTCCTTGGCCGCGTAATCAACCCACTGGGTCAGCCAATTGATGGCCTGGGCCCAATCAATTCCACCGAAGAGCGTGCACTTGAGCTGCAGGCTGCAGGTGTTCTCGACCGTCAGCCGGTCGAAGAGCCAATGCAGACCGGCATCAAGGCCATCGATGCGATGACCCCAATCGGTCGCGGTCAGCGTCAGCTGATCATTGGCGACCGTAAGACCGGTAAGACCGCAATCTGTATTGACACGATCTTGAACCAGAAGTCTTTCTGGGAGACCGGTGACCCATCCCAGCAGGTCCGATGCATCTACGTCGCTATTGGCCAGAAGGGTTCCACCATCGCTGGTGTGCGCAAGACCCTTGAAGACAATGGCGCGCTGGAGTACACCACCATCGTGGCAGCTCCGGCATCTGACTCCGCTGGTTTCAAGTGGCTGGCGCCTTTCTCTGGTGCGGCATTGGGACAGCACTGGATGTACCAGGGCAAGCATGTTCTGGTGATCTACGATGACCTGACCAAGCAGGCAGAGGCCTACCGTGCTATTTCGCTGCTGCTGCGTCGTCCTCCAGGCCGTGAGGCATACCCAGGTGACGTTTTCTACCTGCACTCTCGCCTGTTGGAGCGTGCTGCAAAGCTGAATGATGAGCTGGGCGCAGGTTCCCTGACCGCTCTGCCGATCATTGAGACCAAGGCGAATGACGTGGGTGCCTTCATCCCGACGAACGTCATTTCCATTACTGACGGCCAGGTCTTCCTGCAGTCCGACCTGTTCAACCAGGGCGTTCGTCCTGCAGTCGACGTGGGTATCTCTGTGTCCCGTGTCGGTGGTGCAGCACAGACCAAGGGCATGAAGAAGGTTGCAGGTAACCTGCGTCTTGACCTAGCGGCTTACCGCGACCTCGAGGCGTTCGCTACCTTCGCTTCCGATCTGGACCCCGCTTCCAAGCGTCAGCTGGAGCGCGGTGAGCGCCTGGTTGAGCTGCTGAAGCAGCCTGAGTCCTCCCCGCAGCCGGTGGAGTACCAGATCGTGTCCATTCACCTCGCTAACGAAGGCGGCTTCGACTCCGTTCCCGTCGAGGACGTTCGTCGTTACGAGCGTGACTTCCAGGAGCATCTGCGTTCCTCTAACCCAGAGGTATACGAGCAGATCGCTGGTGGCGCAGTGCTTTCCGACGAGTCCAAGGACGCGATCGAGAAGGCCAACGCAGACTTCGCGAAGACCTTCCAGACCACTTCGGGCGAGCGCATCGTGCGCGAGCCAGAGGCTGAGGCACTGGATGAACAGGACATCGAAAGGTCTCAACTCTCCGTCCAGCGTAAGACTGTCAAGAAGTAAGAAATTTGTTACTCACCGTCTTAAGCACAAGGAAGGGAGGAGAGTAAACCATGGCAACACTTCGCGAATTGCGTGACCGCATTAGGTCCGTGAACTCCACGAAGAAGATTACGAAGGCCCAGGAGCTGATCGCGACTTCGCGCATCACCAAGGCCCAGCAGCGTGTTGAGGCATCCAAGCCTTACGCGAACGAACTGCAAGACGTCATGGAGCGGCTCGCAGCCGCCAGCTCCCTGGACCACCCCATGCTCCGTGAGCGTGAGGATGGAAAGGTCGCTGCCGTTCTCGTGGTCACCTCTGACCGCGGTATGGCCGGCGGATACAACCACAACGTCCTGAAGAAGGCCGCAGAACTCGAGAAGCTTCTCGAGGAAAGTGGCTACGAGGTCGTTCGTTACGTCACCGGTGGCAAGGGCGTCGGGCACTATAAATTCCGCAACATGGATATTGCTGGTGCTTGGACCGGTTGGTCACAGGATCCAACCTGGGAGGCGACACACGATGTGCGTCGTCACCTCATCGACGGGTTCCAAGCGAGCTCCGAAGGTGAAGCCAAGTGGCGTGAAGGTCTGTTCACTGAGGAAGGCACCCCGGTACCTGGTTTCGACCAGGTGCACGTGGTGTACACCAAGTTCGTTTCCATGTTGACGCAGGAAGCAACCGTGAACCAGATTCTGCCGATCGAGCCGGTTATCGAAGAAGTCGATGTCCGCCAGGAGTCCTTGCTGGAGTCTTCCGGCGAGGTACAGGCTGACATGGAATTCGAGCCGGATCCAGACACGCTGCTGACCGCTCTATTGCCGACCTACGTCTCGAGGACGCTGTACGCGATCCTGCTTGAGTCGTCGGCAAGTGAGTCGGCTTCACGTCGTACTGCGATGAAGGCGGCAACGGATAACGCTAACGAACTGGTCAACGACCTGTCTCGTGAGGCGAACCAGGCCCGTCAGGCACAGATCACCCAGGAAATCACCGAAATTATCGGCGGCGCTGGCGCGCTGTCCGACAGCGGAGAAAGTGACTAAATCATGACTACAGCTCAGATTGATGAGCAGAACACGGGCCAGGCAGGTTCCTCTGCCGGTCGCGTTGTTCGCGTCATCGGTGCAGTCGTTGACGTGGAGTTCCCACGCGACGAGATGCCCGAACTTTACAACGCGCTGCATGTCGAGATCACTCTCGAGGCAGTCGCAAAGACCGTGACGCTTGAGGTCGCCCAGTTCCTGGGTGACAACCTCGTGCGCACCATTGCAATGGGCCCAACCGACGGCATGGTCCGCGGCGCCCAGGTCGTTGACACCGGCCGCCCGATTACCGTTCCGGTGGGCGACCAGGTCAAGGGCCACGTATTCAACGCCCTCGGCGACTGCCTCGACGACCCATCCGTGGGCGTCGACGGTGAGCGCTGGGGCATCCACCGCGAGCCACCAGCCTTCAAGGACCTTGAAGGCTCCACCGAGATCATGGAGACGGGCATTAAGGTCATTGACCTTCTGACCCCGTACATGAAGGGTGGCAAGATTGGCCTCTTCGGCGGTGCAGGTGTGGGTAAGACCGTTCTTATCCAGGAGATGATTACCCGTATTGCGCGTAACTTCTCCGGTACCTCCGTGTTCGCTGGTGTGGGCGAGCGCACCCGTGAAGGTACTGACCTGTTCCTCGAGATGGAAGAGATGGGCGTGCTGCAGGACACCGCGCTTGTCTTCGGCCAGATGGATGAGCCACCAGGCGTGCGTATGCGTGTCGCTCTGTCGGGCCTGACCATGGCGGAGTACTTCCGCGATGTGCAGGACCAGGACGTTCTGCTGTTCATTGACAACATCTTCCGTTTCACCCAGGCAGGTTCGGAGGTGTCGACCCTGCTGGGCCGTATGCCTTCAGCTGTGGGGTACCAGCCAACTCTGGCTGACGAGATGGGTGTGCTGCAGGAGCGCATTACCTCCACCAAGGGCCGTTCGATTACGTCTCTGCAGGCCGTTTACGTGCCTGCCGACGACTACACCGACCCGGCTCCAGCGACCACCTTCGCCCACTTGGATGCGACCACCGAGCTTGACCGTGGTATCGCTTCCAAGGGTATTTACCCGGCAGTGAACCCGCTGACCTCCACGTCTCGTATCCTCGAGCCGTCGATTGTTGGCGAGAAGCACTACGAGGTCGCGCAGCGCGTGATCAACATTCTGCAGAAGAACAAGGAACTTCAGGACATCATCGCAATTCTGGGTATGGACGAGCTCGGTGAGGAAGATAAGCTCACCGTTCAGCGCGCCCGCCGCCTGGAGCGTTTCCTGGGCCAGAACTTCTTCGTTGCAGAGAAGTTCACCGGCAACCCTGGTTCCTTCGTTCCTCTCGAGGAGACCATCGAAGCTTTCGAGCGCATTTGCGATGGCGAGTTCGACCACTACCCAGAGCAGGCTTTCAATGGTCTGGGTGGCTTGGACGACGTCGAGAAGGCGTACGAAGCAATGCAGGAGAAGTAGGAGAAGCACATGGCTGAAATCACCGTTGAATTGGTTGCAGTGGAGCGCCTGCTCTGGTCTGGTCAGGCCAGCATCGTTACCGCTCAGACCACCGAGGGTGAGATCGGTGTGCTGCCAGGCCACGAGCCAATCTTGGGCCAGCTCAAGGACAACGGCGTCGTGACCATCACCCCTGTCGACGGCGACAAGATCATTGCCGCCGTCCAGGGTGGGTTCCTGTCGGTCACTGCGGAAAAGGTGACGATCCTCGCGGATTACGCCATCTTCGCCGAAGAGGTTGACACCGCTGAGGCAGAGTCTGCTCTGGACAGTGACGACGACACCCTCAAGGCCCGTTCCGAAGCAGAGCTGGCCGCTGTTCGTCGCAGCAGCAATAACTAAAGGCAGTAAGCCTTTCTTCCTTCTCGGATAGATTTGACCCGGGCCCTACCGCGCCACAGAGTGCGGTAGGGCCCGGGTTTTTCTCTCCCCAGATGTGCTTTAGGACATACACCAAAAAGGCGATTGGAGTGTTGACGCGGGGAGGGTAGTATCTTTTGTAATTGAATTTTATAGAACCTTCAATGGGACTTTCAGGAGAACCGTCATGGAGTTAGTCGGTTGGGTGTTGCTCATCCTCGCAGTAGCCTGCTTAGCTCTCGCTGCGTGGCGGTTTCTCGCGCTTCGGTCCCGTGGCACGACTGTGCTGGTTCGTCCCTATCCAGCGAAAAACACCTACTCATGGCGGCACGGTTCTATCCGGTACAAGACCGACTTGGTCTATTTCTACAAGCTGCGCTCCATTGCCCCGCGCGCTGACTTGGTCATCGATCGCCGCCACACCGTCGTAGAAGCGCATCGGACGCCAACGGCGGAAGAATTTGAAATCATGCCTCGGGATACACGTATCACGCAGTTGTTGGTCGAAGACCGCTCCTATGAGATCGCTGCGGATCGCCGGGGCATTATGGCGTTGACTTCGTGGCTGGAATCGGCGTCTGATGTGCGTAAAGAAAAGGAAGACCACCGCGTGTTATCCCAGCGGATTGGGCGGGCGCGCCAGCAGGGTTAAGGTAGAGGACATGCGTCTTGTCATAGCCCGTTGCTCTGTGGATTACGTCGGCCGTTTGGATGCCCATTTGCCCATGGCTGATCGATTGATCATGGTCAAAGCCGATGGTTCCGTGTCCGTGCATGCCGACGATCGCGCTTACAAACCCTTGAACTGGATGACTCCGCCGTGCACCGTGGTTGAAGAAGCCATCATGGATATCGATGGGGACGATACTGGCGAGGTGCTATGGATCGTCGAAAACCCCAAAGGGGAGCAGCTGCGCATCACCATCGAGGAGATGTACCATGAGAAATCCTTCGACCTCGGTGAGGATCCTGGGCTGGTGAAAGATGGTGTTGAGGCCCATCTGCAGGAACTGCTGGCTGAACACATCACGACTTTGGGGGAAGGCTATTCCCTCGTGCGCCGGGAGTACCCGACGGCGATCGGCCCCGTCGATCTGTTGGCGCAGGCAGCTGACGGCACAAACGTCGCCGTCGAGGTGAAACGTCGTGGCGGTATTGATGGCGTTGAGCAGCTCACGCGCTATCTTGAGTTGCTCAACCGCGACGAGTTGTTAAAGCCCGTGTCCGGTGTATTTGCGGCCCAGGAGATTAAGCCACAGGCGCGGACACTGGCGGAGGACCGGGGGATCCGTTGCGTTGTGCTGGATTATGATGACCTGCGGGGGATCGAGACTAATGAGCTGAGGCTGTTTTAAGTGCCTCGTCGTAATCGTCCTTCACGCAGGCGGGGCAGGGGAGTCTCCCCACGGCCCGCTCGCGAACTGCCACGCGACGGCGCCTCCTATTTGGGCACCCAAGAGGTGGAAGGCCCGCGCTGGACGCACGGTGAGATCTTCTTGATGCGACACATTGGTTCCTCGCGGGCAACCAAGTTTTATGTGTGCCCGGGGTGCAACCAGAACATTCCGCCAGGTGTGGCGCACATCGTGGCGTGGCCGCGTGACTACGGCGGTAGGGGAGATGACCGTCGCCACTGGCATCGGCACTGCTGGGATCGTCGATAAGCAGAACTGGTTACACTGGTCTGCATGATCGTTGCATTTTCTGTAGCTCCCACCGTGACCAATAACCCTCGCGCCGAAATGGCGGATGCCGTGGCCCAAGCGGTCGCCGTCGTGCGTGATTCCGGCCTGCCGCACGAGACTAACGCGATGTTTACCATCGTCGAGGGGGAATGGGACGAGGTCATGGACGTGATCAAGCGCGCAACCGACGCGGTTCGCGCTGTCTCCCCGCGGGTTTCGCTGGTGATCAAGGCCGATATTCGCGAAGGGTACACGGACCAGCTGCATCAGAAAATGGACTCGCTCGAAAAAGCTATGAAGAAGGAGAACTAGATGACTACCCCGCATGGTGCCGTTGACCTTGGCCGCCTCCAGCAGCAGGCAGAGGCCCGCGAAAAGTTGGCCTCAAGTGCTGTGGAGAGCTTTTTCACTGTTACGGAAGAAAACTTGGAGTCGCACGTTTTGCAGCGCTCCGTCCAAGTGCCCGTAGTAGTGCTCGTCGGCTCGGCACGCTCTGAGGACTCCGAGGACCTGAAGGCCACCTTCCAGCAGCTTGCCGCGCAGGGCAATAATTCTTTCGTCGTGGGCTACGTCGACTCTGATACCACCCCGCAGATCGCCCAGGCACTTGGCGTGCGTGGCGTGCCCACCGTGCTGGCGCTTGCTGCAGGCCGCCCGGTGACCTCTTTCGAAGGCGGCCAGCCTGCGGACATGCTGAAGCAGTGGGTCGATACCCTGGTCCAGCAGATTGGCCCGCAGCTCCAAGGACTGCCAGGCGCTGCCGAGGAGGAGGAACCGCAGGATCCGCGCTTGGATGCAGCAACCTCAGCGCTGAACCTTGGCGATTTTGACGCGGCCACGCGCATTTACGACGAGATCCTCGCCGAAGACCCGACGAACAAAGAGGTCAAGCAGGCCAAGGCAACTGTTGCGGTGGTGAAGCGCCTCGACCCTCAAAACCGTACGACGGATCCGATTGCAGAGGCGGAGGCGGACCCAGATGTCGTCGATAAGCAACTCGATGCTGCCGACGCGGAGGTCGTCGCTGGCGCCCCTGAAAAGGCTTTTGATCGCCTGCTGTCCTTCATGGAGCGCAGCGCTGGCGATGAGAAAGAGGCTGCGAAGGCGCGCCTTCTCGAGCTGTTCAGCCTGTTTGATTCTGCTGATGAGCGCGTAAAAGAGGCCAGGACGCGCCTGGCCTCTTCACTGTTTTAACCCTTGAAAATGTAGTACTGCACGCTCATCGCTGGGATGTGCAGTTCTACGAACTGGTCCTGGCCGTCCCACGCCTCGGGTGAGGTGTAAACGGTATGGGGCAGGTCATTGCCTGCGCCCTCATAGACCTTGTCATCCGAGTTGAGCAGCAGCTCCCACGCACCCGTGCGAGGAACTCCGAGGCGGTAATTCTGCTGGGAGGTGCCGCCCAGGTTGATCGTCACCAAGATCGGGGTGCCGTCTGTTCCCCAGCGGATGTACGCCAGCAGGTTGTTGGCGGCATCGTCGCCCTTGACCCACTGGAAACCCATCGGGGTGTTGTCTTGCGAGTGCAGTGCCGGCTGGGCCTTGTAGATGACGTTGAGGTCGCGAACTAGGCGCTGAATGCCCAGGTGGAATTCGGAGCCCCAGCCTTCCAGATTGGACCAGTCGACGGAGTGTGCCTCATCCCATTCACCGGTCTGACCAAACTCCTGGCCCATGAACAGCAGTTGCTTGCCTGGGTGGGAGTACATGTAGCCAAACAAGGTGCGCAGGCCGGCGGCCTTGTTCCAATCATCACCCGGCATACGTCCCCACAGAGAACCCTTGCCGTGGACGACTTCGTCGTGGCTGAACGGCAGGACGAAGTTCTCCGAGAAGGCGTACACCATGGAGAACGTGATCTCATTGTGGTGGTAGGAACGGTGGACTGGATCCAGCTTGAAAAACTCTAGGGTGTCATTCATCCAGCCCATGTTCCACTTCAGGCTGAAGCCCAGGCCACCCTGCTCGGTGGGGGTAGTCACGCCTGGCCAAGAGGTGGATTCCTCTGCAATAGTGACAACGCCTGGATGCTCGCGGTGGACGGTAGCATTCATTTCTTGGAGGAACTGCACGGCATCGAGGTTCTCGCGGCCACCGTACTGGTTAGGCAGCCACTCGCCGTCGTCGCGGGAGTAGTCGAGATAGAGCATGGACGCCACAGCATCCACGCGCAGGCCGTCGATGTGGAACTCCTCCAGCCAGTACAGGGCATTGGCGACGAGGAAGTTGCGCACCTCATTGCGGCCAAAGTCGAAGACGTAGGTGCCCCAGTCCTTCTGCTCGCCACGGCGCCAGTCAGGGTGCTCGTAGAGCGCGGTGCCGTCGAAACGCGCCAGAGCCCAATCATCCTTCGGGAAGTGCGCAGGCACCCAGTCGATGATGACTCCGATGCCTGCCTGGTGCAGCTTGTCGATCAAGAGGCGGAGATCGTCGGCAGAACCCCAGCGCGCGGTAGGGGCGTAGTAGCCGGTGACCTGGTAGCCCCAGGAGCCACCAAAGGGGTGCTCAGCCACGGGGAGGAACTCCACGTGGGTAAAGCCCTGCTCGGAGACGTAATCTACAAGCTCGTCGGCAAGTTCACGGTAGCCCTTACCGATCTTCCACGAGCCCAAGTGGACCTCGTAGATGCTCATCGGGGCGTTGATGGTGTCGCAGGCATCGCGGTTTTTGACCCACTCTGCGTCGCCCCACTGGTAGAGGGATTGGTCCACAACCTGGGAGACGGTCTCTGGTGGGGCAAGAGTCTGCTTTGCCATCGGGTCGGCCTTATCGCGGCGATGACCTTCCTTGGTCTGGATAGCGAACTTGTAGGTGGCACCCGGCTCGATACCAGGGATGAAAATCTCCCAAATGCCGGTGGAACCCAGCACGCGCATCGGGTACTGGTTAGGGTTCCAGGCGCAGAAGTCGCCGATCACGGCGACACCCTGGGCATTAGGTGCCCACACGGCAAACGAGGTGCCTCTGACCGAGCCCATCGTGGTCTCGTAGGAGCGTACGTTTGCGCCGAGAACTTCCCACAGCCGCTCATGGCGGCCTTCTGCGATCAGGTGCAGGTCAAAAGACGACAAGGTGGGGAGGAAGTGGTAGGGATCCGCGATGATCACGGGTTCTGCATCCGGGTACTTGATCCTCAGGCGGTAGTCCGGGGTGAGCTCGTCGTCAAGCCCGTAGACCCAGATATCGTCGCCGATGGGGGTCATGTCGAACGCCTGATTGTGGATGAGCAGCTGCACATGTTCCGCGCCCAACTGGCGGGTTCGCACGACCGACCCAGTGGAGGTGGAGTGCCAGCCGTAGAAATCATGTGGTGCGTGGTGGCTGCAATTGCGCAGTCGCTCACGGTCCGCGTCCGGGATCAACAGAGCGGGGTCGATGTTCTGGCCCTCAGTCATGGGTATTCCTTCGATGGTCGATAGTGAAAGGTATTCAATAATGAAGTTACCCGAGGGCATTGGCGTGAAGCCCCAATGCCCCCGGGGACACTTCTATGGTCGATAGTCGTGCTCAGGGATCTCGCGCCACGCCAGCTTTTCGCGGCGCTCAGGGAGCACATCCGGCAGGACGAAGATGTGGGCAACATCCTTCAACGGCTCGAGGCGCACGAAGTTCCGGTCGCTCCAGGCGTATTCAGCTCCGCTGACGGCGTCACGCACCAGGTAAGAGTCGCCTTGGCGAAGGCCAATTGCCTCCATGTCCACGTTGATCATGCCTTCCTGCATGCCATAAGAATCCAGGTTGACCACGACCAAGACGGCATTGCCAGTGACGGCATCCACCTTGGAGTAGGCGATCAAGTTCGGGTTGTCGATCTCGTGGAAGTGGATATTGCGCAGCTGCTGCAGGGCCGGGTTGTCACGGCGGATCTGATTCAGCTGAGTGATATACGGCTGCAGGGAGTCGCCGTTCGCCAGGGCTGCCTCGTAATCGCGTGGGCGAAGCTCATACTTCTCGGAATTCATGTACTCCTCGCTGCCCTCCTGTACCGGAACATGCTCGTAGAGCTCATATCCGGAGTACACACCCCACAGCGGGCTCATGGTCGCAGCCAACGCGGCGCGGATGGCGAACATGGCGCGGCCACCCTTCTGCAGGGATTCGTGCAGAATATCTGGGGTATTCACGAACAGGTTCGGGCGGGACACATCGGCAAGACCTGCGACCATCAGCGCGAAGTCCGTCAGCTCTTCCTTGGACGTCTTCCACGTGAAGTAGGTGTAGGACTGGGAGAAGCCGCTCTTGGCTAGGCCGAACATGCGCGCAGGGCGGGTGAAGGCCTCTGCCAGGAAAATGACCTCGGGGTGGGTTTCGTGGACGCGCTTAATCAGCCACTGCCAGAAGTTCACCGGCTTCGTGTGTGGATTATCCACGCGGAAGGTGGTCACACCCAGGTTCACCCAGTGCATGACGACGCGATAGACCTCGTTGTAGATGCCCCTCGGATCATTGTCGAAGTTGATGGGGTAGATGTCCTGGTACTTCTTCGGCGGGTTCTCGGCGTAGGCGATGGTCCCGTCCGCCAGCTCGGTGAAGAATTCGCGGTGGTTGACGGCCCATGGGTGGTCCGGCGCAGCCTGCAGGGCGAGGTCGAGCGCGATCTCTAGGCCCAGCTCCTCGGCGCGTTCGATCAGCCGGGCGAAGTCCTTCTCGGTGCCCAGCTCTGGGTGGACAGCATCGTGGCCGCCTGCCGACGAACCGATCGCCCACGGGGAACCGACGTCGCCCTCCACGGTGGTCAGGGTGTTGTTCTTGCCCTTGCGGTTGATCTCGCCGATCGGGTGAATTGGTGGGAAGTAGACGGTGTCAAAGCCCATTGCGACGACCCGGTCCAGCGCAGCGGCAGTGGTCTCGAAGGTGCCGTGGACTGGGTTGCCGTCCTCGTCCCAGCCGCCAGTCGAGCGAGGGAAGAGTTCGTACCAGGAGTTCACAAGGGCATCGCGACGCTCCACCGCGATATCGCAGATGGGGCCGCGGGTGACAAGCTCGCGCAGCGGGTAGTCGGTCAGGATGTCCAATACTTCCTCAGTCAGCCCTGCTTGCACGCGCTTTTCGACGGACAGGGAATCGTCGTCAAGCGTGCGCGCAACCTCCAGCAACACCCCAGCGTCCGCATCCGGGGCGTTCTCCGCCGCGCGCTCGAACAGTTCGGCGCCATGGTGCAAGTCATTAGCCATTTCCTCGGCAGACTGGCCGGCGTCCAGCTTCTTCGTCACAGCGTTGCGCCACGTGGACATGGGGTCCGACCACGCATCGATGCAGAAGCGCCAGAGGCCGACAGACTCGGGTACAAACACGGCATGGACGTTGTCAGGGCGGAACGTCTCCTGCTGCATGAGGATGGAATCACGTTCGCCATTCGGGCCCGTGATCTCCACGGTGGCGGCCACTGCATCATGCCCTTCGCGCCAGACCAGCGCGGAGATCGGTACAACCTCCCCGACTACCGCTTTCGCCGGTAGGGTGCGGCCAGAAATCTGTGGCCGTACGTCATCGATCCCAAGTCGTCCAGTCATTTTTCATAACTCCATCTCTAGGAAATGATTCGTCTTCTATCCTAGTCAAAACGTGTCACTTACACCGTGGTGATGGAAAATAGGTCACAATAGGAGACATGAATGACATCCAGCTCGAAACTGATCCCGATTTGATGATCGACTTCCGCGGTGTCGAACTGCGTCGCGGCGGCAACACCTTGGTAGGTCCCGTGGACTGGCAGGTGGAACTTGATGAGCGCTGGGTGATCGTCGGCCCCAATGGGGCTGGCAAGACCAGTCTGATCCGGATGGCGGGGGCGGAAGTCCACCCGTCTTCTGGCACCGCTTTCGTGCTTGGAGAGCAGATTGGACGCACCGATATGCGCGACCTGCGGGCCTCGATCGGTGTGAGTTCCTCGTCGATAGGCAACCGCATCCCCGGCGATGAAAAGGTCGGCGACCTGGTGATTTCCGCCGGTTATTCGATCTTGGGGCGCTGGCGCGAGCAGTACGACGAGATGGATTATGACCAGGCGGCGGAGAAGCTCGAACAGATCGGCGCGCTGCACCTGATCGACCGGCGCTGGGGGACACTGTCCGAAGGTGAACGCAAGCGCGTCTTGGTGGCCCGCGCCATCATGACCGACCCGGAGCTGCTCATTTTCGACGAGCCAGGCGCCGGCATGGACCTAGGAGGGCGCGAGGACTTGGTGGCTTACCTCGGCGACCTCGCCCTGGACCCAGACGCGCCCGCAATCGTGATGATCACCCACCACGTCGAGGAGATTCCGTATGGTTTCACCCACGCCATGTTGCTGGATGAAGGTAACGTGGTGGCCCAAGGCCTTATCGACGACGTTCTCACAAGCGAAAACTTGACCACCGCCTACCACCAGCCCATTCAGCTGGAGCGCATAGACGGCCGGTACTTCGCCCGTAGGTCACGTCGGGGAGGAGCGCACCGAGCATAGGAAGAGGAGGTGGGTGAATGCACAGATCACGCGGCGCCTTTTCGGCGGACAATGTCGACCGCATCGACCCCACTGAAACTACCGGCTTCAACGGCGGGCGTCTGGCCGCCACGGTGATGCTGCTGCGCGACGGGGACAACGGGCTCGAAGTGTGGGCCCAAGAGCGCGTGCGCACCATGCGGAACTATCCGGGGATGACTGTGTTTCCCGGCGGAGGCGTGGACAGCCGCGATTTCCCGCCCCGGTCCTGGGACTCGGGCGACCTGTGGATGGGGCGCAGCGTGGTCTCCATGGCCCGTCGCCTTGGCCTAAACAAGTACAAGGCGCACGCCTTGGTGTTTGCCGCCGTACGCGAAATCTATGAGGAGACCGGCACGCTGCTGGTGGCCGATTCCGACGGCACCATGTTGTCCGACACCCGACCTTTTTCGGACGCGCGCGACAAGCTCGTCTCCCACCAGGCGTCCCTGACCGACGTGCTGCGCGCCAACAACCTGAAGGTCAACGCCGACAAGCTTGAGCCGTGGGGCCGGTGGGTCGGCCAGTCTGAGGTGGGCAACTGGTTTGACACCTTCTCTTTTGTAGCAACGGTGCCGGAGGGCCAGACCCCGGACGGCGACACCGGGGAGGCCGATGACGCGAATTGGTTCCCTCCCAGCCTGCTCATCGAGGGCTGGCGCGTGGGTCTTGTGCGCTTCGCCGTATCGACGTGGGCACAGCTGCTGGACCTGTCGCGTTTCGAAACCGTCGCCGAGGTCCAGGCCGCGGCGCGCGAACAGGACTTAAGCCCCGTTGTTGGCGACCCCACCCACATCCCGCGCTACGCTGACTTTTTCACCCACACCCCCGTAGACAGAATTGGCAAAATCGGTGGCTTTCACTGACAACGAAATTCGCTTCCTGCGCGAGCACAGCACGCTTATCGACGAGGTCACCGGCGATCTTGACCTGACAAAGAAATCGATGCTGGCCGACCACAAAGTGGCCCGCGAGCACTTCGGTGACTACACCCGTGCCGTCATCGAGCTAGCGACAGCCCGCCGCGCGGGAACTGGAAAGTTCCCGGACCACTGGCTGGTAGATTCCGACACAGCCCAGCAGGCCACACCACACGCCGTTGCGGAATATCGGGCCGCACAGCTCCACGCCACGGGGGCGCGATTAGTACACGACGTGACCTGTTCCATCGGCACGGAAGCCCCACCCATCCTGGAGCGCGGCATGGAGTGGATCGGCAGCGACCTCGACCCACAACGGCTGCACATGGCCCGCCACAACCTCGGCGACCAGGCCTGGCTGCTGCGCGCCGACGCACTGACACCGACCAGCACCGCCGACGTCATCGTCGCTGACCCCGCCCGCCGCGCAGGTGGGCGCCGCATCACCGATCCCGCCCAGCTTTTACCGCCACTGCCTGATCTGCTCAACGCCTACCCGGGCCGCGAACTTGCCGTTAAGTGCGCGCCCGGCCTCGACTACTCCGAGTGGGATGGTTTGGTCAGCGTGGTCAGCGTCGACGGCGCGGTGAAAGAGGCCTGCCTCTACACGCCAGGGTTGGGCACGGGCGATCGTCGTGAAGCGATTATGCTCGGCGCGCGCCAAGAAAAAGTCACCGACCGCGATCCGGACGACGTGGACGTGGCAGCCCCCGGACGCTATATCGTCGAGCCGGACGGTGCCGTGATTCGCGCCGGGCTGGTGCGTGGCTGGGCGGCGCGCCACAGCTTGTGGATGCTCGATGAACACATCGCGTTTGTGTCCGGCGACGCGATCCCGGAGGGTTGGAGCGGATTTCCATTCATCGAGGAGGTGCCGCTGAAGAAGCTTCGCTCGGCTTTGCAAGCGCACGGCGCCGGGAGCGTGGAAATCCTCGTGCGGGGGGTGGACGTTGACCCCGATCAGCTGCGGAAAAAGATGAAACTTAAAGGAAAGAAGCCGATGGCGGTGGTGATCGCTCGGATCGGAAATTCGGCCGCGGCCTTCGTGTGTGGGCCGCGCGAATGGGCGGGGGAGCGTTCTTCCCAACTTTCGGACTAGGCTACTGTAGGGCGTTACAAAATAAAGCAACAATGGAGAGGTGAAGCATTCATGGCCACCATCGTGGTGCTGGTGAAGAATGTTCCGGATACCTGGTCTGAGAAAGTCCTGGAGCCGGACCATACGCTCGATCGCACGAATGTTGATTCGATCATCGATGAGATTAATGAATACGCAGTCGAGACTGCCCTGCAGCTCAAGGAGGCCGGCGATTACCGCGTCGTTGCCCTATCCATGGGGCCTGAGGGCAGCGACGAGGCTTTGCGTAAAGCGCTTGCGATGGGTGCCGATGACGCGATCTTGCTTTCCGACGAGGGCCTGGCCGGCTCCGATGCTGTTGCCACCGCGTGGGCTCTGACCAAGGCGATTAACACCATTGAGGATGTCGTGCTCATCGTCAGTGGCAACCAGTCCTCGGACGGTCAGGGCGGCGTGATGGCCGGCCTGCTCGCCGAGTACCGCCAGATCCCGGCGTTGACCGAGCTCGGCGAGGTGGCTATCGAAGGCGATAAGGTCACCGCCACGCGTTACGACGAGAAGGGCACCTGGCAGCTCGAGGCCCAGTTGCCTGCAGTCCTCTCCGTTTCGGAGAAGGCCGCCAGCCCGCGCTTTCCGAACTTTAAGGGCCTGGCCGCTGCCAAGAAGGCAGAGATCCAGCAGCTGAATCTGGCTGCGATTGGTGTGGATGCGGGCCAGGTCGGCCTGCACAACTCTGCCACCGTCGTGCAGGCCACCACTGAGGTGCCAGCACGTACCGCGGGCGAGATTATTGATTCCGGTTCGCCGGAAGATATTGCAGCTCAGATTGTGTCCAAGCTCGTCGAAAAGAACCTGGTTTAGGAGGCCACATGTCGCACGTATATGTTCTGGTCGAACACAACTCCGGCCAGCTTGACCCTGTTACTAACGAACTGATCACCGCAGCGCGCCCCTTGGGTGTTGTGTCCGCCGTGGTTGTCGGCGAGGCCGGGCAGGCCGAAGCGCTTGCCCCCGCGCTGGCAGAGGCCGGCGCCGCCCAGGTCATTGACGCTACCGCGGAGGATTACAGCCAGCGTTTGATCCTGCCTGAGGTCGACGCCCTGCACGCGCTGGGCGCGGCGAACCCGGCTCCCATCGTCATCGCGGCCACCGCTAGCGGCAATGAAATCGCTGGCCGCTTGGCTGCCCGGCTTGCGTCGGGCGTGCTGCTCGACGTCGTCGGCATCGAGGCCGGCGGCGCTGCCCGCCACGAAATCTTCGGCGGTTCCGTGGTGACCACGGCCGCAGCCGGTGGTGCGTGCCCCGTCTACACTGTGCGCCCAGGCTCCGTGAAGCCGGTGCCGGAGGCGGCAGCCGGTCAGGTGGCGCCGATGCCTCTCCCCACCGCGACGGGCAAGGATGTCGTCGTCACGTCCTTCAGCCCTGCTGAGCGCGGCGATCGCCCGAACCTGAACCAGGCCACCGTGGTGGTCGCTGGCGGGCGCGGTGTTTCAGAGAGCGGTTTCGAAGAGTATGTCGAGCCGCTAGCTGACGCCCTGGGGGCTGCCGTGGGCGCGACCCGCGATGCTGTCGACGAGGGCTGGGCACCCGCGAGTGCGCAGATCGGCCAGACTGGCGTGACCATTTCCCCGGACCTGTACATCGGGCTGGGTGTGTCCGGCGCGATCCAGCACACTTCCGGCATGCAGACGTCCGGCACCATCGTCGCTGTGAATCAGGATTCCGACGAAGCCATCTTCCAGATCGCTGACATCGGTGTTGTGGGCGATGTCGAAGAGATCGTGCCCGCGCTGATCGCGGAGCTCAACAAGCGCAAGTGAGTCACTATTTCGACCACGCGGCCACCACACCCATGCGCCAGTCCGCGATTGACGCATGGGTGGAACATGCTGGCGCTTTAAACCCAGGGGGACAGTATGCCGACGGCCGGCATGCCAATAAGGTTCTGGCCGAGGCTCGCGAGGAAATCGCGCAGCTTTTGGGCGCAGACCCGGTAGAGGTAGTGTTCACTGGCTCCGGTACCGAGGCGGATAACATCGCGATCAGAGGCCTATATCAGGCCTCTAGCCTTGACCGGGTGGTTTCGACGCCTATCGAGCACCCCGCAGCCCTGGAAACTGTGCAGTCCCTTGAGGGGGCGAACGTAGAGTGGCTGCCTGTCGACGAATCCGGGCATGTCTCAGACCTCGCGGCACTTGATCTGCCGGCCGCCGTGGCGACGTGCATGTGGGCAAATAATGAGACTGGTGCCATCCAACCCGTCGAAGAGGTAGTAGCGCGCGCCTCGACTGTCGGCACACCCGTGCATATCGACGCCGTCCAAGTGGCCGGTCGGCTGCCCATCGACTTTCATGCCTTAGGTGCTACGACTTTGGCAATTAGTGCCCACAAATTCGGCGGACCGCGCGGCACGGGGCTGCTGCTGGCGCGACGCTCCCCAGTCCCTGCCGCCACATTGTTTGGTGGGGGACAGGAGCGCGGCATTCGTCCCGGCACCGTTGATGTCGCCTCCGCGGCCGCGACGGCTGCCGCATTGCGGGAGGCGACAGACTCCATGGCCGCCGACATGGAACGGATTGGGACTCTGCGTGATCAGCTCATTTCCGGTGTCACCTCGCGTATCGACGATGTGATCGTAACTACCAGTGAACCAGCGCTTCCGACCCACGCCCACTTCATGTTCGCGGGCGCAGATGGTGACTCGCTGATCATGTTGCTGGATGCTGCAGGGATCGCAGCGTCGACAGGCTCTGCCTGCGCTAGTGGCGTGAATCGGATGAGTCATGTTCTGGAGGCGATGGGGGTGGATGCCCAGACTGGGATGGGGGCCCTGCGCCTCACGTTGGGCCGGACGACCACCGTGGAAGACGTGCGCTTTGTGGTGGACCATATCGCGGACATTGTGGCGAAGGCGCGTGTTGCTGGAAGCTTATAAAGTTACAGGTGTTTCGTAAGTGGCAGATGTGACATAACTCGTTTAGGGTTGACGCATGCGCATTTCCCTTAAGCTGAACTCAGTCATCGTCGCAGTCGCGATGGCCCTTGCCCTAATCGCGGTCCCATTCGCCCCACGTGCCGAAGCGATTGCCAACCCCTTTGCGGCCTCCGGTGTGGACGTCGCTGGCCATCAGCACCCTGGCGGAAACCCCATCAGGTGGTCCACCGTTGCTGCCGACGGCCAGCGCTACGCCTTCGTCAAGGCTACCGAGGGCTCTGACTTCACCAATGACTTCTACGCTCAAGATGTCGAGGCCGCGAATGACGCAGGTTTGCTCACGGGCGCTTACCACTACGCCCGCCCGGCAACGGATCCTCGCTTGCAGGCTGCGCACTTCGCATCTGTCATGGCACAAGCACCAGAGACAAGCCTGCCACCAGTGTTGGATATTGAGGTCTCCGAAGGCCTGTCACCTTCTCAGCTGAGCGGCTGGACCCGGACCTTCCTCACCGAACTGAAGACTTTGACTGGCAAGACCCCGATGATCTACACCTACCGCTACTTCTGGCAGGTCGACATGGGCAATACCAGTGAATTTTCGGAGTATCCGCTATGGCTCGCGGCGTACCAGAACCACGCGCCCAATCCGGTGGGCGGCTGGGATACAGTCTCATTCTGGCAGCGCTCCGGAAACGGCCGTGTCGCCGGTATTGACACCCCGGTGGATATGAACCTGTTCAACGGTAACGATTCGCAGCTGAACTCGTTCTCTGCTGGAAACCTGGCTTCGCCAGGCGGTGTCCTAGAAACTGTTCAGGCACCGGAAAACCCCTCGCTAGAGGTCTTAGGCCAAGACAACACCGCGCTCGTCGCTGCGATCGTCGCCGTAGGTCTGGGCATCGTCGCCTCGCCAGCCTTGCAGGAAGCCGCGCAGTCCGTCGGCTTCGATGCAGAAGACGCTTCGAATATCACTGCCACCGTGGTGGAGCAAATCGAAAGTGGCGCGCTGCCGCTCGACGATCTCGAGAACATGGCAGTCGGCAATTACACCGTGGGCGACCTGCTGATCCTGCTCGAGAACGCAAATAAGGCGATGCGCTAGTTTTCTAGCACGGCCCAGTGCCGATCCGTCATCAGGGACAGGGGAGTCACCGAAGTGTGAAAATCACCGGTGGATCCCACTGCCGTTTCTAGCTGCCTCGGCGTCAAGTCACCCCACAGGCCTAGCGAGAGAGTAATGCGGTCCTGTTCGCTCTCGTCGAAACGCTCCCTCAAACCCGCGGCGATTGCCTCAACCGTCTCCGGCTCTTCGTCCGACAAGCTCGTGTACGCCCACAGGCTGAGGTCGGCGCCGGTGGCCAAGATATCGTCGTAACGGTGGCCGGAGTCGAAGCGATTCTCGCCCGGCGCATCCCAATTAACTCGCGCGTCCATCACTACCTGGTTGCCCGAAGCGTCCTGGCAACGCTCGATCACATCAGTGATGATCCCGGACTGCCAATCATTCAGGGTGTCATCAGAAGTGTTGACCTCACCATCATCGTTGCGGGGAAACTCTGGCTCGCCCGTCATTTCGCGGTAGAGTTGCTCGTCCGCAGAAGAGAAGAACGTATCGCCAATCAGTTCGGTCAACGCAATCGCGTCAGGGGAGTAGCGCTCGTCGACCGCCGCACACATGGACTCGATTCGGTCACCCACCTCGCCTGAGTGCAGCGCAGTCGCCGACGGGAAATCTTCCGACGTCGAGCTATCAGCGAAAGCCCCGACATAATCGGGGTTGGTTTCGACGATCGTTGGGGCCATCACGTCGATCGTGAGGGTCACCGTCCGGTCAGTGTCCGCAGTAAGCGTATCGACGACATCGCGGACCCTGTCTTCGCCAGCCTCCACATCGGCGGCCCAGTACTCTTCCTGGCCGGCGGCGGGAAAACCGATGAAGTCCGAACGCCCCACCCCAACCGTGATCGCGTCGGCGTCGGAAGCGTCGAGGTGCTCGCGCACCTTGGTCCAGTCCACCGAATCGTCGGAGATTGACTCCCACCCGATCCCGATGGTCAGCTCGTTGGCGACCGCTTGGCTTGGAGAGGCGCACGAGGCAAGGCCAAGACCTGCTACGGCGATTGCAGCAATTACGTTTTTACTCAAGTTGTGGGAGCCTCCTCAGGCTTAAGCTGCCACGGCATTCGCGGGCAGTTGCGTGGTGTTCGTATGGGAAATCACGCCTGTACGTTCTGGCTTATTCCAGACTTGCTCTGCATTGGTAATCTCTAAATGCAGCGCCCGGATCATCGTAAACGACATCAGCACGGAATAGAAGGGCCACAGCGGAAGCGCCCACGCATGGCGCAGGTCTCGCAGCGAATTCGACAGCGCCATTGCGATAACCAACAGGATGACGGACAACACCAAACCAGATGCCACCAGCACACCCCACGCCCCGGCCCAGAACTCCCCGGCGGACGTCGCCCACTGGACGTTCTGCAAATCCCAAATAGCCCACACCAGGAGCACAACCTGGGTGATCGGCAGCAGCACCATCGTCGCTACAGAGAACCAGAGGAACGGTCCAAAGGAGCCATAGCGCAAGGTGAACATGCACTTCCAGTGATACCTGAAGCTCTGGAGGAAACCACGTGCCCACCGCACACGCTGCTTGAACAGGGCCTTCACCTTCGATGGCGATTCTGCGTACACCAAAGCGTAGGGCGCGAAGACGACGCGCCAGCTGGTGCGGTGAATTTTCCACGTCAGTTCAAGGTCTTCACCGATTGTGTCCTCACGCAGCGGCCTGCCCGGATCAGTGAGAGCGACCTCGTCCAGGCACGATCGTCGAAAAGCACCGCAATTGCCTGAAATGACGGGCACCACGCGTAAGATATCGAAAGCGCGGCGGACCAAGCCCGTTCCTACGTGTGTAATCAGCGCGAGGAAACAGGTGAGGATGCGGTCCAAGTTAGAAGGGCGGTCATCGCCACATACTGCGCCGACGTTGACGTTGTGGAATGCCTTGAGCATCTCTGGGACGGTATTCGGGGTGAAGACGCTGTCGGCGTCGATAAACATCAAGAATTTGCCGGTCGACTCCCGATACCCATGGTTAAGTGCAGCACCTTTACCCGCGTTCTCCTGGTAAATGTAGCGCACCTTCTCGTGCTCGGCGGCAAGTGCTTCGCCGATCTCGCGGGTGCGATCGGTTGAGCCATCGTCCACGATGACTACGTCCATGTTCTCGTAGCCGGAGCCCAGAATCGACAGCACGCACGCCTCCAGCACCGTTTCCTCGTTGTGGGCAGGCACCACCACAGAGACGGTCGGTTCGTCGTCAAGCACGCCCAAGTTGCCACGGGCTTGCCGACGACGCGCCAAATACTCATGAGCCAAGGACAAAGGCACGAACAGGAGGCGGAACAGCAGCAGCCCCATCGTGAAGATATAGAAAGCCATCATCGGCTACAGCACCTCCGCCAGCAGTGCGTCCAGAATCTCCGGGGCATGGGCAGAGTTTGCGCCGAAGCGCGCGTTAATTTCTAAGAGTAATGGGGTGCCGTCGTCGTTCAGCCGGATATCCATATCCACCGGCCCACGCAGGTTGAACAGGACCGCTACCTGTTTTGCAAGGTCTTCGACGGCGCCGTGCGTAGCCCGCTCCACACCGTCAGCATTGCCTACCCGGCCGTCGCGCAGTTTGGTCTTGCGCAGATTGCTGCACACGATCTCGCCGTCGCGTCCGATGTAGAGCTGCGGGCAGTACTCCTCGCCAGGGGCGAAAGCTTGGCGGATCAGCGCGTCATCACGATCAGGGCCGACCTCCTCAGGCGTATCGACGACGATAACCCCGCGACCGCCGCGAGCTACCCGCGGCTTGACCACATGGGGGAAGTGCGGGAAATCGGCGCTGCCCGTCACTGTCTCAGGCACCGATAGGCCATGGTCCGCGCAGTGCTGGGCGGTGAACCACTTGTCGTGGGCCAACCCGATAGCCAGCGGATCCGACAACACCACCGTGCAGGGCAGCAGTGGGGCCGCGGCGGCGACAAAAGGTAGCTCGTCCTGCACGGTGGGGATGAAGACATCCACGTTGTGCTCTTCGATCACGCGGCGCAGAAAAGGGATCAGTTCCGGCGAATCGGCGCGCGGGCCCTGCAGGACGCCTTCAAGCTCGACCATGTCCACGCCCACAACATCATGCCCGCGCTCGCGCAGCTGTGCGCTTAACGACGAGCCCGCCGGCCCACCAACACCAGTAATGAGAAAAGTAGTCACAAAAATTCTTTCTTAGAGGGGCAGTGGGTCGTTCAAGTTCAGGCGCATCGGCTCGAAGCCTTCCGCGCGGCGCACACGTGCTTGGCGTCCGCGGAATGTGGTGATCGAATCGGTAATCTCGCGCGTCATATACGGCTTTCCGGACTGGTTAGCGTGCGCAGCGATTGCTTCCGCTTTGACGTCCGAATAATCCATGACATCGATGAAGACAGTCGGCTTGAAATCAGTGGTGACGGAGGGGGACTCGAAGCACAGAATCGAGTGATGATTACGCCCAGCCTGCATCACGGCCTGATGCACGGCTAGGTGATCTTGGTGCACTTCGTTCTTCGAATGGGTGAAAATGATATCCGGGTTGTGGTGCACGATGCTCTCTTCAATCACGGCGATCATCTCATTCATGTGCGAATTGAGCGCGCGGTCGGTCATGTGCATGATCCTCAGCGTTGATAAGCCAAGGAAGTTCGCGCCTTCGCGTGCCTCGTCGGGGCGTAACGACGCGTCCCCGCCGTCGGAGCCGTCCGACATGATAATGCCGTGGACCTCGTGGCCGGTATCCACCAGCTTTGCGATCGTCGATCCGCACGCAATCTCCATGTCATCTGGGTGCGCGGCTACGAAGAGGATGCTGGTGCGACGGCTAGGCGCACGCTCCGGGATGCGGAACTCTAGGTTGATGACGGCGAAGGCGGCAAGCGTGAGGATCAAGACCAGCACCGCGGCGACAACCAACCAGCCATTCTCTGTGATCAGGTGAAGGACACTGCAGACGGCTGCGATGAGAAAGCCTGTATTAAGTAGCCACAAGTGTTGCTCCGGCTTTCGGAGAGAGCGCTTGAACGTGCGACGAAAACGCTGGCGGGAAAGCATTCCAAGAGAGACCAAAGAGATCACTAGAACCAGCGTCGAAAGGACTAAAGGCATGGTAATTCTTACCTTGTATATAGATATTATTCAGGACAATCTGGATTGTATCCCTGCCGAAATGACATGTCTACTTGAAATGGCTTAAATGAATAGAGTTTAATCTTGGTTTCATCTAAGTTGACTAAATATGCATTAGCGTGACTTTATATCTCGTCGTGCCGTGCCTTTTGCCGCGAGATTCCGTGCCCAAGCGTGACCCTTAAAATGAGCCGGCACCGCGCCCTGGAGAAGCCGCCGAGTAAGAGCACCCGTATCTTCTAGCGGGTAGTTCGCCCCCAGCAAGATGATGTTGCCGTAGCGGCGTCCCTTCAGCATGGGTGGATCGGCAATGGCTGCCACATGGGGGAACACTTCCAGCATTCCAGCCAGCTCATCTTTGGCATTGGTGAGATCCGCATGCGAACCACAATTGGCCACGTAGAGGCCTTCGTCGGCAAGCGATGCCCGCGCGGCTGCGAAAAACTCGACCGTCGTGAGGCTGCGGGGTGTGGTAGCGCCGGCGAACACGTCGCGGATGAGGATGTCTCTACTTGCCGGATAGAAGTTATCGGTCTCTTCCCGCGCATCGCCGACACGGATCTTCACTGCGGGGGACTTGGGGATGTCGAAAATCTGTCGCACCAGCTGCGCCAACTCCATGTCAATCTCGACGACAGTATTGCGCGAAGCCGGCCACAGGTGCGCGAAGTAACGCGCCAGGGAGCAACCCGCGCCACCCAAGTGGGTCAGCCGCGGCTTCGCTTGTGAAGGGGGCAGCTCCTCGATGGCCGCGACGATCCACCGCATATATTCGAACTCAAGACGCTCCGGATCACCCGGTACATTGTTCGACGAGGGGACCCCGTTGACCAGCAGGGTGACCGACCCGTCGGGTTCTTCCACCACCTCGGCGATGCCAGTATCGATCTCATAAGTCTGGTTTTCCTGCTGTTTTCGGGCCATGGCAACAAAGGGTACACTGCCTGACATGCGTGTTCTTGTAGCTATGTCAGGCGGCGTCGATTCCTCAGTGGCGGCCGCCCGTCTCGTGGAAGCCGGCCACGATGTCGTCGGCGTGCACATGGCGTTGTCCCAGGACGCACAACAAACGCGCGAATCCGCCCGCGGCTGCTGCTCGCTGGAGGATTCGGCCGACGCACGCCGAGTGTGCGACCACCTTGGCATCCCTTTTTATGTGTGGGACTTTTCGGACAGGTTCAAGCTCGAAGTCATCGATAACTTCGTGGAGTCCTACGCCGCGGGCGAAACACCGAACCCGTGCCTGCGCTGCAACGAAAAGATCAAGTTTTCGGCGCTGTTGGAACGCGCCCGGGCACTCGGCTTCGACGCTGTCGCCACCGGCCATTATGCGATTGTCGACGATGAAGGCAACCTACGGCGCTCCGTCGACCCGAATAAGGACCAGTCCTACGTGCTGGGTGTGATGACGCGCGACGAACTTGACCATTGCCTGTTCCCGATCGGGGATACAGAGAAGCCCGAGATCCGAGAGGAAGCGAAGCAACATGGTTTCGCGACTGCCTCGAAGCCGGACTCCTATGACATCTGCTTCATCCCTGATGGAAACACGCAAGCCTTTCTGGGGCGCTCGATCGGTATGCGCCCCGGCATGGTCGTGGACCAAGACGGCACCAAGCTGAAGGAACATGATGGCGCGTTCCAGTACACGATTGGGCAGCGCCGCGGCCTGGACATCAAAGTCCCGGCAGCTGACGGGCAGCCGCGGTACGTCACCGATGTTGATGCAGCCACCGGCACCGTGACTGTGGGGCCACGTTCGGCTCTGCAGGTCAGTCAGATCAAGGCCGATCGCCTCAAAGTGCTGCACCCAGACATGCGCGGTGAATTCGAAGCACACGTGCAGATCCGCGCGCACGGATCAGTCGTCCCATGCTGGGCGCGTATCGACGAGGATTCGATGGTACTGGACTTGAAGGAACCCCTTTCTGGTGTTGCTCGAGGGCAGGCAGCAGTGTTGTACTTGCCAGACCCGGACGGTAAGGGCGATATCGTATTGGGATCAGGCACGATCTGCGGAACGGCTTAACGGGTCGATATCGTCGGTGATGTGGGCAAACCAACTGCGTGATTGTCCCTTGGCCGCGTAACGGATCTGCTGGCCGGGGTTGAGGTACAACCAAGGCGCACAGTTCGTCGCTAACGGCCGATCCCGGTTGACATAGCGTGGTTCGCGGAAGTAGATCTTTCCGTCCTCGACGACAGTCCAGTACTTGTTCTCATTTTCCTTTTTGTCATCGACCTTGCGGTGCGTCCAGGGGGAGATGAAGATGAGGTTGTCCTCGGAAGTTTCTCCACCCATGGCGTAGGCAATCGCATGATGGATTTCACACTGAGCAGCGGGAACGTTGGAACCTGGAGTTTGATCACCTCCCTGAGAGGCAAGCAAGCCTAGGTACATGGCCATGTCCGCGCCCCTTCGCGTGCGTGACAGGTGGAGCAAGTTACCTGTGGTTCCGTCGAGGACCGCTAAGTACCAATGCTTCGCCGCCCCCATTTCTAGGAGCTCCTCGACGCTGACCACGGTGCCGACATCAGTCATGGCAACCCCGTTGAGTGCGGCGAGCTGATCGACGGTCATTGTTGCTACAACCGAAGCGGCCCCACGTTTCGGTGCCATTGGGCCGCCTTGTTCCAAGGCGACCATGAGGGCAGCCTTGAGGGCGTCGTGCTGGCGCTGGACCTTGGTGCGAGTGTCGTCAGCTCCCTCCTCGAGGAGCGCGCCGGGCTTGCCGTAGTCCAAGAACAATCTCTTCAACAGCGTTGCCAATTGGTCGTCCACCTCTCCAAAGAGAGTAGACATGAGATCGGCCTTCTGCTCACCGATGCCGACGCTGCGGCGTGCCTCTCGGTCTTCTTTGTTGGTGCCCATGCCGAGGGCCATGATCATCATTTTGGCGTGAGCCCGGAGCTGATCGGGACGCATGTGCACGGCCATCGCGGCGAATTGGGCTTCGAGAGCGTACCACTCAGGGCTGCGTTCGACATCGCCCAGGATGTCCCGGATGGTTTTGCAGGCATCAAAGCTAATGGCGCCCCGCTGGAAAGCCTCCGTGGTGGCAGGGAAGTTGGGCTCAGCTTCGAGAAACTGTTTCTGGAATCGTGTCGGTTGCGTGACGTCGCGGGCCACGTTGACCATCGTCGATACGCGATGGCTGGTGACTCCCAGAGCGAGGGCTGCAGCGCCGCGGCTCTGGGCATCGGAAAAATCGGCGTTGCCCTGGTCTTCGCAGCGCACGAGCACCACGCAGATGAGTTGGTCAAGAAACTTTTTCAGCGAGCCCACGGATTCGAGGAGCTCTCCGAGATCACCGAAGTCCTCTTCGTCGTTTATGCGCGCGGATAACTCGTTGAGCTCGTGGCCGTACTGGTCAATGAGTGTTGGTGAGTGTTCTAAAGGCGGTTTTTCTAGTGTCTTAAGCATGAGGCCCTCCCGAGAATGCCCTGTTCATGCGGTGTTTTAGGTGTCTTGTGGATGTTTCGTTATCACTATAAAACATGCCTCGGACATGGCCTGACATACCTTCGAAAACGTGTTCGAATCGCCAAAAATTGCTAGGATTGCACACCATGACTTCTTTCGGCCTGGGGGAGATGCCCGGAACAAATTTGGCGCATGCGGCGGATATCGCTTTTTCGGAGACGCCTCTGCCTCATATTCCGCAGCTGCCGGCGCGTGGCCTGGGTTCGGACCTGGTGGGACGCACCGCCTCTCTGCTGCCGATCCATGTGGATCGAGGCCCGCGCTCGTGGCGGGTGACGAAGCGCCCGCAATTGCTTACTCGTCGCGCGGCGGACCAGATGGAGCGGGATTTAGACCTGCTCGAGGAGCTCTGGGCCGGAAAACTCACGCAGATCAAAACACAGCTGGTTGGCCCGTGGACGCTCGCAGCCGAGATCGAGATGGGCAACGGTCACCGCATGCTATCCGACGATGGCGCGCTCGAGGACCTCACCTCCGCACTAATTGAGACGGCGCGGGCGCATATCGACGACCTCACGCGCCGCTTCGACGCCGCCGTCATCTTGCAGCTCGACGAACCACGGCTACCTGAAATCCGCGCCGGCAAGATCAAGGGCACAACGGACTTCGACACGATCAAGGCAGTGCGTGACGACGACATCCTAGGCCGGCTCGACCGTTTCGGGGAGCATCTGCTTCACACCAGTGCGCCGCTTTTCGACGCCGCGTGGCTGACGGTGGACCTCGACAAACTTACTTCCACGGAGGTACTCGACCGGGCTGGTGCCGCGTTGGCGGGAGGTCACAAGTTTGCCATTGCCCCGAAAGAACCGAAGCAGGTAGGAGAATTCGTCGATAAGCTTCAGCTAGACCCGACAAATACCCTGCTGGACGTATATGCCGAGTCGGGGGAGACGTTGCAGGAGACGGCACGGAATTTTGCGCGGGCGCGCGAGTGCGATGAGGTGCTACGCAGGGATTTCCTTAGTTAATCATCGGCCATGAAAGGGAGACGTTTGATGCATCGCGGCCGCGGGACTCGAGGTATTTGCGCAGGTCATCCTGAAGCTCATAGTGCTTGACGGCCTGCTCCTCCATGAGCTTGTCAGTATCAACCTGTGAAAGCTCAGGCCACATCTTGTTCACCTGCTTCCATGCGATGCGCGCGGCAGCCAACGCATCCGACGTAGCCTCGTGAGCATTGCCCAACTCCACCCCATAAAACTCCGACAACGCGGTGAGGGTGCGCTTGCCCTTGCGGTAGCGATCCATCATGCGGTCTATCAGGTACGGGTCGAACACCGGGCCGGTCACTGTGAAATCGCCGGTCAGGCGCCGCAGCACCGTCAGGTCATAAGGGGCGTTGAAAACGACGAGTGTGAGGCCATCCTCCCACCCCTTCTTGATGATCTCGACGGTCTCGGCCAAAACCTCGTCGTGAGGGCGCCCCTCCGCGCGCGCCTTTTCGGTGGAAATGCCGTGGATTTTGGCTGCTTCTTCGGGAATCTCTACGCCTGGATCTGCAAGCTCTTCGCGCGCGTCCACGTTACTTCCGTCGATCTTCACGGTCGCGGAAGTGACGATGCGCGCCTCATTCGGATTGGCTGATGTGGTCTCAAGGTCGAAGGAGAGCATCCGGGAGGCATTAAACGTTGGCATGGGTTCTACTCTAGCTAGACTTGGACGCTGTGACCGAACAATCTGCTGAACTCCGCCGTCAATGGGACGATCTCGCTGAGGACGTCCGCCGCCACCGCGAACTGTATTACAACGGCCAGCCCGTCATCACCGATGCCGAGTTTGACCAGCTCTTTGCCCAGCTTCAGGCGCTGGAAGAAGAGCACCCAGAACTGGCGGTGCCCGACTCGCCGACGAAAGAAGTGGGCGCGCCCGTCTCCGGTGCATTCGACGACGTAGAACACCTCGAGCGCATGATGAGCTTGGACAACGTGTTTAGCGACGAGGAGCTGACCGAGTGGCTGGCGCGCACGCCGGGGCCGTATCTGACCGAACTGAAAATTGATGGACTGTCGATCAACTTGGTGTACCGCGACGGCCAGCTCGAGCGTGCCGCGACACGAGGCGACGGCACCACCGGAGAGGACATCACCGCTAACGCGCGCGTGATCGACGATATCCCGCACAACCTCAGCGGAGACTACCCGCCGCTGGTGGAAGTGCGCGGCGAGGTGTTCATCCGCCCCGAAGACTTCCCAGAGCTGAACGCGCAGCGCATCGAGGAAGGCGGCAAGCCCTTCGCCAACCCGCGTAATACAGCGGCCGGGGGACTGCGGCAGAAGAACCCGGAGGATGTGAAGAAGCGAAAGCTACGCATGATCTGCCACGGCATCGGCGCCCGCGAGGGTTTCGAACCCGCCACCCAGCACGAGGCCTATGAAGCGTTGCAGTCCTGGGGGCTGCCGGTCAGCGAGTACACCAAGCAGGCCACCACAGCCGAAGAGGTGCGGGAGGCCGTGAAGTATTGGGCCGATCATCGCCACGATGCGATCCATGAGATGGACGGTGTCGTCGTCAAGGTCGATTCCATCGCGCAGCAACGCGGGTTGGGTGCGACGTCGCGTGCGCCACGCTGGGCGATCGCCTATAAGTATCCGCCGGAGGAAGTGACCACGAAGCTGCTGGACATCCAGGTGGGTGTGGGGCGTACGGGTCGCGTCACCCCCTTCGCAGTGATGGAACCTGTCTTCGTTTCTGGCTCCACAGTGTCGATGGCCACGCTGCATAACCAGGAGGAAGTGAAGCGCAAAGGCGTGCTCATCGGCGATACGGTCGTGCTGCGAAAAGCCGGCGAGATCATCCCTGAGGTGTTGGGGCCAGTGGCCGACCTGCGCGATGGCAGCGAACGCGAATTCATTTTCCCCACCCTGTGTCCTTCGTGCGGCACGCGCTTGGCACCACAGAAGGAAGGGGACGTGGACTGGCGCTGCCCGAACACACGCTCCTGTCCCGCGCAGCTGGCCAGTCGCTTGGAATACCTCGCCGGGCGCGGAGCTTTCGATATCGAGGCGTTGGGTGAGAAGGCGGCCGCGGACCTGATTCGTTCGGGTGTGCTTATCGACGAAGGCGGCCTGTTCGCCCTGACCGAAGAGGACCTGCTGAAAACCACCCAATACACAACCAAGGCAGGCAAGCTGAACGCCACCGGCAAGAAGCTGCTGGAGAACTTGGTCACCGCACGCGAAGTGGACCTGTGGCGCGTCATCGTCGCACTAAGCATCAGGCACGTCGGGCCCACCGCCGCACGGGCATTGGCCGGGCGCTACAAGTCCATGCAGGCGCTTATCGACGCCCCCGTGGAGGATCTCGCTGAGACCGACGGGGTGGGCGGGATTATCGCGGAGGCATTCAAAGAGTGGTTCACTGTGGACTGGCACCGCAATATCGTCGACGCCTGGGCGAAAGATGGCGTGACGATGGAGGCCGACACCACTGATCAGGCGGAACAGACCCTGGAGGGGCTGACCGTGGTGGTGACCGGTACCTTGGAAAACTTCACCCGTGATTCGGCGAAGGAAGCAATTCTGAGCCGGGGTGGAAAGGCCGCCGGCTCGGTATCGAAGAAGACTAACTATGTGGTCGCCGGGGACAACGCTGGGTCGAAGGAAGATAAGGCGCTCGAACTTGGCGTGCCCATCCTCGACGAGGCTGGGTTCCAGCGACTCTTAGAGTCAGGCGTTGCGGACTAGCGTTCCCACAATCATCCCGAGGTCGCCGATGTGGGCGACCTCGGAGGCGAGGTAACTTGGCCCGCCAATCCGGCCCATGACCAGGATCATGTCGGTGTGGGCAATCGGGGTGGCAGCCAGCGCAGAGTCCAGGATGCCCCAGCCCTCGGGAATCCATTCTTCGACTTCTGCGTCGAGGACTCGGGCCGTTTCTACATGCGCGAGTTCGGGGGAGGACCCGTCGTCGGCGGGGGCAGCCTGGGAAGCAGCGACACGTGTCACTCCCTCTGCGGCTTCCTCAAGGACGATCGCCCATGAGGAGGTCATTGCCTGCGGCATCACGTTGACAAGTTCTTCCATCGCCGCGGGGATGTCGTGGGCGCAGCGTGCCACACGGGACAACATCTTAATTTGGCCGCGCCTGTCCACGCGCCCGGTGAAGGGGCGGATTGAGTCCACTTCGGCTCCAGGGACCGCCCCGACTGCGGTAATCAGACCATCGGCCATGACGTCTTTCGGGAGGGATACGACAATGTCATCAAGTACAGAGCCTTCGTCGTCAAGCGTCTGCACGACATCGACAGACTCAATGTTGGCGTCCAACATGCCAAACGCCTGGGCCAATTCGCCAAGGCTGCCAGGTTCGTCGGGAAGCACGACTCGGATCAGATAAGACATGGCAGCCAATTTACCAGTGCTCCCGACAGAGGAAGATATTCTTTCGTGCCGTATCATAGGATCGGTTAACCGAAGCAAAGTGCAAAGAAGGATATTCACGTGTCTGACATCTCCCGCGAGGATATTGATCGCCTCGCCAGCCTTGCTCGTCTCGCCATGACGGACGAGGAACTCGATACATTCGCTGACCAGCTGGATCAGATCATGGAAGCCATGTCCAAGGTGGCCCAAGTGGATACCAGCGGTGTTGAGCCGATGAGCCACCCGCATGCCATTAAGGCGCCGATGCGGGAGGATGTTTTTGTCGAAACCTTGACCCAGGAGCAGGCATTGGACCAAGCACCTGAGGTTGAAGACGATCGCTTTGTAGTTCCACAAATCCTGGGGGAGACTGAATAAAAATGACCGAGTACACCGTTCCAACGTCCGGAATCACCAGCTTCTCCGCCTCCGAACTAGCTGAAAAAATCCACGCCGGTGAGATCACCTCGCGTGAGGCTACCCAGGCGCACCTCGACCGCATTACGGAGACCGACGACCACTTGGGTGCTTTCCTGCACGTCGGTACCGAAGAGGCGCTGGCTGCCGCTGACAAGGTCGACGAGCAGATCAAGGCGGGCAATAAGCCTGCGTCTGCTTTGGCTGGCGTTCCCGTGGCCGTGAAGGACCTGTTCGTCACCACCGACGCGCCGACCACGGCAGCGTCGAAAATGCTGGAAGGTTACCGTTCGCCTTATGACGCCACGGTGATCACCAAGCTGCGCGAGGCTGGTTTGCCGATTCTGGGCAAGACCAACTTGGATGAGTTCGCGATGGGTTCCTCTAACGAGCTGTCCGCGTTCAAAGTGACCCGCAACCCGCACGACACTGAGCGCAGCCCGGGCGGTTCCGGTGGCGGTACGGCTGCAGCAGTGGCATCCGGCCAGGCTCCGCTGGGCATCGGTACCGACACCGGTGGTTCGATCCGTCAACCTGCGGCCCTGACCGGAACTGTTGGTGTGAAGCCGACCTACGGCACCGTCTCGCGTTATGGCATGATCGCGGCTGCCTCCTCCCTGGACCAGGGCGGACCTTCGGCACGTACCGTGCTTGATGCGGCGATGCTGCACGAGGTGACGGCTGGGGCGGATCCTTTCGATGCTACTAGCGTCGATAAGCCCATCGCACCAGTCGTGCAGGCTGCACGTGAAGGCGCATCTGGTGACCTGAGCGGCGTGAAGATCGGTATGGTGCGTCAGTTCGACCGCGAGGGCAACCAGAAGTCCGTGCGCGAGGCCGTAGTCAAGGCATTCGAGGAGCTGGAGAAGCAGGGCGCGGAGCTGGTGTGGGTGGACTGCCCGCATTTCGACGATGTCATGGGCGCGTACTACATCATTCAGATGTCTGAAGTGTCCTCGAACATGTCGCGTTTCGACGGCATGCGCTACGGCCTGCGCGCCGGCGACGACGGTAACCACTCCGCCGACCAGGTGATGGCGCTCTCGCGCGCAGCCGGCTTTGGTGATGAGGTGAAGCGCCGCATCATGCTGGGCACCTACGCCCTGTCTGTTGGATACTACGACGCCTACTACTTGCAGGCACAGCGTGTCCGCCAGCTGATCGCCAACGATTTCGCGAAGGCCTTCGAGCAGGTTGACATCATTGCTGCCCCCACTACGCCATCGACCGCGTTCAAGCTGGGGGAGAAGGTGGATGACCCGCTGGCGATGTACAACTTCGACCTGTACACGCTGCCCCTGAACCTGGCCGGACTGCCGGGCATGAGCCTGCCCGTGGGCTTGGCTTCGGATACCCAGCTGCCTGTTGGCCTGCAGCTGATGGCGCCGGCGTTCCATGACGATCGCCTCTACCGCGTGGGCGCAGCCTATGAGGCAACGCATAAGTAAAAATCTGCGCTGTGAACTCCGATAGACCTTGACTGGGTCTATCGGAGTTTATTTTTGGGTGAAACCTAGGTGAACTTTAGGTAGCCGTGTACTCAATTTACTGTTTTACCTGCGTAAATGTACTGCTTGCTTGATGAAGTATTTCTCATGTTTGTTTCACTACACATTCACTTAAGCCCTTTAAGATTTATGTTAATCCGCAAAAGTTTAGAAGGGAATAAGTCCATGACAGCTCAATTGGTACAGGCTGGTGTGCTCCAGCGTCAGACGGCCGCGCTGAACGAAGCGCTCAACGAGGAAAACCTCCCCACCGGCCCGGCGGCAGCCTCGCAGGGGGAGCGACGCACAGAGCCCCTGCCGAAGCAGCACATCCAAAACTCGTACACGTGCCGGTTTATCACAGAGCCGTACCATGCGAACCGTGAGGCCTACCACCTGATCGCGGGCGCAGATGTCGCTCCGCGCGCCGGGGACGTTGTCTTGGCACGCGTGGTGGGGATCCACAACCACAAGCGTGTGGAGACCGAGGTGTCACGCAAGGCCATCCTGTTCGACCGCAACCTGATCCTGCTTGCCTACGGTCACCGCTACGCCGCGGATCAATTCCTGGCTCATGTTCCCGACAACCTTGACTACTGCCATCTGGTGGCGGCAGGTGGCATCGCAGGCGTGGTCACTGAGTCCCATGCGAATATGGATGACCCGACCCTGATTGAGCCGCTGGGCCTGCTCGCTACCGAGGACGGCGTGGTCAACATCAAGGATTATGCTCCGCACTCCAATGAGACCCGCACCAGCAAGCCAGAAGGCCTGCCAGAGGTCATCGCCGTGCTGGGCACCTCCATGAACTCTGGCAAGTCCACCACGATGGCCTGCCTTGCCAATGGCCTGACCAAAGCTGGCAAGAAGGTCGGCGCCGGCAAGATTACCGGCACCGGTGCGGGCAATGACCGCATGATCTACCACGATGCTGGCGCGAAAGAAGTCATCGACTTCACGGACTTCGGCTACGGCACCACCTTCAAGATGGACTTCGAAAAGATTCGTGACCTCACAGTGAACATGGTGGAGGTGCTGGCCAAGGAGAAGGGCTGCGACGTCGTGATCGTCGAGATTGCTGACGGTGTCTACCAGACCGAGAACGCACGCTTGGTGCGTGACGAACTCTTCCACGATGTCGTCGATAAGGTCGTGTTTTCGGCAGTCGACGCGCTGGGCGCTCGCGCCGGAGTTCAGACCCTTCAGGAGGCGGGGCTGGAGGTGGCGTGCGCGACGGGTGTGATGACCGCGTCGCCATTGGCCACCAAGGAAGCGGCAGAGGTTTTGCAGGACCTCAATGTGCCCGTGCATGGAACTTTTGATCTGACGATTAAGAAAGTCGCTGCTAAGCTGCTGTCCCGTGACTAAGATGCCTCCTATTTGGGCCGGGCGGCGCCGAGGACTCTTTGTTGCCTTGGTTGCCCTCGGCGTTTTGCAAGCCGTTCTCGCGCTGATCATGGCGCTATCTGTTGACGCGTTATTGAGCGCGAATGTGCAGACCGATACGTGGGACATTGCCGCTTTGATCGGATCTGCTGTGGGCATCGGCGTGGCGCGCTGGATCGAACGCGTGGTCGCCGAGGACCTTGGCCAGGATTATGTATTCGAGCAGAGGCATCGTCTGATCACCTCGTCGGTAGGCGGCTCCGATTATTCGGGTTCGCTCGGCGTGACGGTGACGCGCGCCTCCAATGATCTCACGGCAGTGCGCAACTGGATCGCCATGGGCATTGTCCCGCTGGTCACAGGAATTCCGCTGATCGGTGTGGTCGTGATTGCCCTGCTGATCTTGGACCGCGAGATCGGGCTTGGTGTGGCCATCCCGCTGATCCTGATCGGGGCCGCGATCCCGATCCTGTCTCAGGTGACTTTCCAACGTTCGCGCGCTTTAAGACGACAGCGTGGCCGACTCTCTGCTCGCATCGCGGATACGGTCATGGCCAGCGAATCGGTGCGTGCCTCTGGTGCGGTTGCTCGCGAGTTGAAGCAGATTGATAAGCAGTCCGACAAGGTAGTCGGTGCGGCTGTGGACCGCGCGTGGATTACTGGGCTGACGCGCGCGCTGACGGCCATGGCGGCATCGTTTTGCACCGTCCTCGTCGTGCTGGTGGCCGACCGGGGTTTGGCGGACGCCGCAACGGTGGCCTCCGCGATGACTCTGCTGGGCGTTCTGGCAACGCCGGTGACAGACCTTGGGCGCGTTGTCGAATACCGCCAGAACTACAAGGCTGCCACCCGCATCCTTGGCCCACTCCTGGAGAAGGCCGATCGCCTCAAGGACCGGGAGAAGCGCCGTCAGCGCGCTTGGGATAAGACGGGCGCGGACCTTTCTACGTTGGACTTCGGCCCAGTGAACGTGGATCACCTCGTCGTCAACGATTATCTGGTGGACCCCCTGCACGCCAAAGCGGGTGAGGTCGTGGAGATCGTGGCCTCGGACCCTTCGCAGGTTCGCATGGTGTTTTCCGCCCTCCTTTCCTCGCATGTGGAGGACCAGTTTTATGTGGACGGGTTCGATTTCGGTCTGGCCCCGGAGAAGGCGCGGCGTGCTCTCGTCGGGTTCGCCTCGGATCACATTCCGCTGGAGCGCGGGTCGGTCTCCCGCTTGCTGAAGTTCCGTTTTCCTTCCGCCACCGATGAGCAGGTGGCCGATATCCTGGCGAAAGTCGATCTGACTGAGACCGTCGCTAACGACGAAAAGGGCTTGGCCCGCCAGCTGAAAAACGACGGCGCGCCCTGGACCATTGGCGATGTGATGCGGCTCAAGGTGGCTCGTGCCATCATCAACGACCCGCCGCTGCTGGTCTTCGAGGATGTGGATCACCAGCTGGACCAAGAGGGGATCGAGAAGTTCTTCGCTTTTGTGGCCGATTACCCAGGGGTTGTGATCATCAGCACCTCCCACCCAGAGCTGCTTCCCGAGGACCGCATAATATGGGATGTCGACGGTGTCCTCGTGGAGGAAGAAGATCAGGCCCAGGATGTCCCAGACGACGAAGAGGAAGAATAGCCGGTGGAAGGCGCTGAGTGCGCTCTCACTCGGTTACTTCTTGGTGATGGCCGACCAAGCCATCGTGCCCGTTATCACCCCACATCTGCCGGCGGGTGTGGGCGACTCCGTCTGGATCACCAGCGTCTACCTATTGTTCACCGTGGTTCCCATGTTGGTGACCGGCCGGTTGGGAGACCGCGTCGGCCAGCGCCGCATGTACCTTCTGGGGTTGTCGATCTATCTAGTGGGGATGGCATTGGCGGCGGGTTCTTCGTCGTTGAGCGTTCTGATCATCGCACGAGCCATCCAGGGCCTTGGCGCTGCCGCTTTCCTGCCGCAGGCTTTCGGCGTGATTGGCCGCGTATTTCCCGCAGAGGCGCGCGGGCCCGCCTATGCGGTGTGGGGTGTGGTCGGCTCGGTGGGTTCCTTGATCGGGCCGGTTTTTGCGGGCGCGGTTGTCGATGGCGCCGGCTGGCGCGCAACGTTCATCGCACAGGTGGCTTTCGGGATTCTTGCGCTTGGCTTGGCTTTTGCGTGGGTACCTCGCTTATCGACGACACCCGCGCGCATCGATGCTCCAAGCGTAATCGTGTCGCTGGTTGGTCTTGGCGGTGTGGTGTACGGGATCCAGTACGGCTCGTGGGTGACAGTGATCGTCGGCACGCTCGCATTGTTGGTATTTTTCTGGCTGCAGCGCAGCGGGGGAGACCAAGCGCTTTTGCCGCTGGGACTGTTCGCCAACCGCAACTTCACCCTCGGCTCGGTGGGGATCGCCGCGATGGGCTTTGCCGTGGCGGCGCAGTTCATCCCCATCATGTACTGGCTCCAGGACGGTCGTGGCGTCGACGCGGTGACGGCCGGGTTGCTGACCGTGCCGATGTCGATCGTCGCCCTCATACTCACTCCCTTCGTCGGCGAGGCCGCGGACAGGGTTGATCCCAAGGTGCTTGGGGCGATTGGCTTTGCGACGATGACTGCCTCCATGGTGTGGGCGTGGTGGATCATGAGCACTGGCGGATCGGTGTGGTGGATGATCGGGATCACCGCACTCAAAGGCGTGGGTAGCGCGTTCATCTGGGCGCCAAACGCGGCGACGACCATGCGGACGATTCCTGAACACATGGCGGGTGCGGCTTCAGGCGCGTACAACACGGTGCGGCAGGTGGGCAGTGTCGTGGGTGTGGCCATCATTGGTGGTGCCATGAGCGCGTGGCTGCCGCAACTTGGCGTTGAACAGGCGACGGCGGACACCATGTTGATCATGGCCGCTGTGATGTTTGTGGGATTGATAGCCTCATTCTTCTTCCGCTCGGACATTCAGCCCCGAAAGCGCTAGGGTTGAACTTATGCGACTAGCTACACTTACATCCGGTGGCGACTGCCCCGGCCTCAACGCTGTAATCCGCGGAGTTGTCCGCACCGCCAACACCGAGTTTGGGTCCACCTGTGTGGGCTACCTCGACGGTTGGGTAGGTCTGCTGGAAGATAAGCGCATGCAGCTTTACGACGATCACTTCATTGACTCTATTCTGCTGCGCGGTGGCACGATTCTAGGCACTGGTCGCCTGCACCCAGACAAGTTCAAAGCCGGACTGGACCAGATCAAGGAAAACCTCGCCGAAGCAGAGGTGGACGCCCTCGTCGCCATCGGTGGCGAAGGCACCCTGAAAGGCGCGAAGTGGCTCTCCGATAACGGTATTCCCGTGGTCGGCGTGCCAAAGACGATTGACAATGACGTGAACGCGACTGACTACACCTTCGGTTTCGATACCGCAGTGTCGGTCGCCACGGACGCGATCGATCGTCTGCACACCACCGCGGAATCGCATAACCGCATCCTCATCGTCGAGGTTATGGGGCGCCACGTGGGCTGGATCGCCCTGCACGCCGGCATGGCAGGTGGCGCGCACTACACGGTGATCCCTGAGGAGCCTTTCGATATCGCTGATATCACTAAGGCTATGGAACGTCGCTTCCAGATGGGTGAAAAGTACGGCATTATCGTCGTCGCCGAAGGCGCTGTGCCCAAGGAAGGCACCATGGACGCCGGCCTGGGTGAAGAGGACGAGTTCGGCCACAAGAAGTTTACCGGCATGGGCCAGATCATCGGGGACGAGATCCAGAAGCGCACCGGCTATGACGTGCGCACCACCGTCCTCGGCCACATCCAACGCGGCGGAACCCCCACCGCTTATGATCGCGTCCTTGCCACCCGTTATGGTGTCGCGGCAGCACGTGCAGCACACGAAGGTAACTTCGGTACCTCCGTCGCACTGCACGGCGAAGACATTGAGCTGGTGTCCTTGGAAGAGGCCGTCGGCGAGCTTAAGACTGTACCTGCGCACCGGTACAAGACCGCGAAGGCCATGTTCTCCTAAACGAACACCTCACCGCGCATGATGTGCGCTGGGAGAGAGGTAGCCATGATGCCAAGGTAGGGCGTTGTCCGCGCCGGGATAAGGTAGTACCTCATGGATACTCAGCAAGATCGTTCGGCGTATATCGCTACGTTAGGATTTCCGGCCCTCGTGATCGTCGGCGGGCTGATTGGCTACCTCGTGCCTGATGTTGTGGCACCCATTTCGGGCTGGGTGACCCCGCTGCTGGGCATCATCATGTTCGGTATGGGGCTGACCCTGCAGCCGGTGGATTTCGCCCTCGTTTTCAAGCGGCCCCTGCCGGTGCTTATCGGCGTGGTGGCACAGTTCGTGATCATGCCGCTGCTGGCGATCATCGTCGTCTGGCTGCTCCGGCTTCCCGCGGAGATAGCGGTGGGTGTGATCTTGGTGGGGTGCTCTCCGGGTGGTACCTCGTCGAATGTGGTGAGCTACCTGTCGCGCGGTGATGTTGCGTTGTCGGTGACGATGACCTCCGTGTCCACGCTGCTCGCACCAATTTTGACCCCGCTGCTCACGCTGTGGCTGGCTGGGGAGATGATGGATGTCTCTGCCAGCGCGATGGCGTGGTCGATCGTGCAGGTCGTGTTGATCCCGGTCGTTGCCGGGCTCGTTGTGCGCCTGCTGCTGCCTGGTGTAGTCAAGGCTGTGTTGCCGGTGCTGCCGTGGGCATCGGTGATCGCTATTTCGATGATCGTTGCAATCGTCGTAGCAGGCTCGCGTGATCAGCTGGCCACCGCCGGGCTGACGGTGCTGATCGCGGTGATTCTGCACAATACTTTCGGCTACCTGCTGGGTTACCTCACCGGCAAATTCACACGCCAACCGGAAACCACACGCCGCACGATGGCCGTGGAGGTGGGCATGCAGAATTCCGGCTTGGCGGCGTCCTTGGCCACCCAGTACATGACGCCACTGGCCGCGCTGCCGGCCGCTGTATTTTCGGTGTGGCACAACCTGTCAGGTGCGGTGGTGGCGATGGTGTTCCGCAGCATTGATAACCGCGCCGCAAAACGTGGCACCCTCACGCAGCACGCAGAGTAGGCGGGAACTAGACTATCTGCCATGACTGCGTATGACCTGATGGATTACGACGACGTCCTCGAAAAGTTTGACCCAGTGATGGGCCTTGAGGTGCACGTCGAGCTTGCAACAGAGACCAAGATGTTCTCGACCGCCTCCGCCCACTTTGGTGCAGAGCCGAACTCGAATATTGACCCGGTGTCGCTCGGCTTGCCCGGCGCGCTGCCTGTGGTCAACGCCAAGGGCGTCGAGTGGGCCATCAAGATCGGACTGGCATTGAACTGCAAGATTGCAGAATCCTCCCGGTTCGCGCGCAAGAACTACTTCTACCCGGACCAGCCGAAGAACTACCAGATTTCGCAGTACGACGAGCCCATCGCCTACGACGGCTTCCTGGACGTTTTGCTTGATGATGGCACCGAGTGGCGCGTCGAAATTGAGCGCGCCCACATGGAGGAGGACACGGGCAAACTCACCCACATCGGTGGCACCTCCGGCCGCATCCACGGCGCGACGGCATCGCTGGTGGACTGCAACCGCGCCGGTGTGCCGCTGATTGAAATCGTGACGAAGCCGATCCTCGGTGCAGGTGAGCGCATGCCGGAGATCGCACGCGCTTATGTTGGTGCGATCCGTGAGCTCGTGCGCGCTATCGGCGTGTCGGATGGTCGCATGGACCAGGGCACGATGCGTTGCGACGCGAACGTGTCCCTGCGCCCGCACGGCCAGGAAGAGTTCGGTACCCGCACGGAGACTAAGAACATCAACTCCTTGAAGTCTGTGGAGCAGGCGGTGCGTTTTGAGATGCAGCGCCAGGCCCAGGCCATTGTCAATGGGGAGGAGATCGTCCAGGAGACGCGTCACTACCAGGAGACCGACGGCACGACCTCGAAGGGCCGCCCGAAGGAGAACTCCGACGATTACCGTTACTTCAACGATCCCGACCTGCCTCCAGTATTTGCTCCTGCGGAGTGGGTCGAAGAGATTCGCGCCACGCTGCCGGAGATGCCGTGGGTGCGTCGCGCCCGCATTCAGGAGGAGTGGCAGCTGCCAGAGGCTGAGTTCCGCGACCTGGTCAATGCTGGTGCGCTGGACTTGGTCGTCGATACGGTCGAAGCTGGCACCACCCCGGATGAGGCACGCGCGTGGTGGGTGTCCTACTTGTCGGGTAAGGCCAATGAACTGGATAAGGACTTGGATGCGCTCGGCGTGACCCCGGCCGATGTGGCCCGCGTCGTCGCACTTGTCAAGGATGGCAAGTTGACCACCAAGTTGGCGCGCCAAGCGCTCGACGGTGTGATCGAGGGCGAGGGCAA
This sequence comes from Corynebacterium sp., assembly GCF_043426755.1. GTDB lineage: Bacteria > Actinomycetota > Actinomycetes > Mycobacteriales > Mycobacteriaceae > Corynebacterium. Next base: position 49,400 of record NZ_JBHWRP010000003.1, read on the forward strand.
CGTTGATGAGGTCGTCGCTAAGCGCGGCCTGGAGGTTGTGCGTGATGACGGCGCTATCGAGGCTGCTGTCGACGAGGCGCTGGCCGCTAACCCGGATATCGTCGAAAAGTACAAGGCCGGAAACACGAAGGTCACCGGTGCGATTGTCGGTGCTGTGATGAAAGCGACGAAGGGTAAGGCCGATCCGAAGCAGGTTAATGAGCTGATCGCGAAGAAATTGGCCTAACCAATCAAGAAAATCGCCCGCGGAATTGCGGAAAGCCTTAAAGGTTCCTGTAATTTTTCAAACCCGCGGGCGATTTTTGTTTTCAATCAGCATCCTTCTCCGGTCATTGCACCCGCCACTGGATCGGGGACCCGAACCAGTCACCGCGGACCTGTCCGCTTGGCGCCTTTGTTCAGTCTGGAAAAGGTCGATGAACTGCCTGATGAGCCTGTAAAAAGAAGATCGTAGCAGCGCACGGGCTTTAATCATTCGCGAAGTCTTAGGAAAAGCTGTACGTTGGTTAACGTTAAAAATTCATTTTTCTCTATTTCGAAGGATTGGTAATTCGTGAAAAGAAGTATCACTATTGCCCTGGCATTTGTGGGACTTCTCGTTGGTGCCGGTTTCGCTACCGGCCAAGAAGTTGTGCAATACTTCGTCTCTTTTGGTTATAAAGGCTTGATCGGCGTGGTCATCGCCGGCATCGTCATGGTGTTTTCCGGTGCTGTACTTTTCCAGCTGGGTTCACACTTCCTTGCGGGTGACCACAACACGGTGTTCAAGAACGTTTCGCACCCATACGTGTCGAAGTTCTTGGACATCACTACCGTGATCACCCTCTTTGCAATCGGCTTCGTCATGTTGGCGGGCGCAGGTTCTAACCTGAACCAGCAGTTTGGCTGGCCGACGTGGATCGGCGCCTGCATCATGACGGTTCTCGTCTTGATCTCGGGGCTGCTCGACGTGGACAAGATCACCAACGTGATTTCGGCGATTACGCCGTTTATCATCATCGCCATCATTGTGGCGTTCGTGATCACCTTGATGAACTTCCCGGACGACACCTCGCACCTCAATGAGATTGCGATGCAGCAAGACTCCGCGATGGGGCACTGGCTCCTGTCTGCTGTGAACTACACCGCCATGGCACTTATGCTGGGTGTCTCCATGATGCTGGTGATTGGCGGCAACCAGTCGTCGTCACGCGCCGCTTTCCGCGGTGGCATCCTGGGCGGCATCATCTTCTCCGCGATGCTGCTGGTCTTGGCGTTCGTGATCTTTTTCAACATCGACGAGGTTGGTGGCTTGGACCTGCCGCTGCTCGGCGTGTTCGATTCACTGCACCCAGCAGTCGGCTTCGTGGTGTCCTGGATCATCTACGCGATGATCTACAACACCGCGATCGGCATGTTCTACGCCCTGGCGCGTCGCATTACGACGAACAGGCCAGAAAAATTCCGCGTCGTGTTCTTCGCGGTGACCCTGGCCGGCTTCGTTGTTTCGTTCCTGGGCTTCTCCAACTTGCTGGGCTGGGTCTACCCGGTCATCGGTTATATCGGCATGGTGATGATCGTCGTCACGTCCATCTCTTGGATCAAGAACCGCGCGCGCATCAACCGTGAGGCGGACGTGCGCGATCGCCTGACCGAGCTGGCCGAGCAGAAGCTTGACCCAGAGACCCCAGACCTCAGTGGTGAGGAAAAGCAGGAGGTCCGCGAACTTGCGCGCGATTCCCGTGTGGATGGCAAGCAGCTGTGGGAGTCTGTCCAGCAGGATGTTGCCGAGGACATGGCGCTTGACGACGAAGGCTCCACCTCGATGAAAAAGTCGTAATCTTTCGGCACTATGGAGGTATGACTACTTATACCCCGCACCCTGATCGCTACGCCGAGATGGACTACCGCACCGTGGGACACTCCGGGCTCAAACTGCCTGGGGTGTCTCTTGGTTTGTGGCATAACTTCGGCGATGACAAGACGCTGGATTCGCAGCGCACCACGATCCGCCGTGCATTCGACCGCGGCGTGACCCACTTCGATCTGGCGAACAACTACGGTCCGCCAGCCGGAAGCGCGGAGATCAACTTCGGACGGATCCTGCGCGAAGACTTCAAGGCGCATCGCGACGAAATGATCATTTCCTCCAAGGCCGGGTGGAACATGTGGGATGGTCCCTACGGCTTCGGCGGGTCGCGCAAGTACCTGATGAGTTCGCTGGCTCAGTCCCTCGAACGCCTCGGCGTGGATTATGTGGATATTTTCTACCACCACCGCCCAGACCCGGACACCCCGCTGGAGGAGACCCTCTACGCGCTACGCGATATCGTGGCCAGCGGGAAGGCGCTCTACGTGGGCATTTCCTCCTATGGCCCTGAGCTGACGGCGGAGGCTGCCGAATTCATGTCCGAGGAAGGTTGCCCACTATTGATCCATCAGCCCAGCTACTCCATGGTGAACCGCTGGGTGGAGGAACCTGGTGAGGACGATGAGTCCTTGCTGGAATCGGCAGCCGCTAACGGGCTGGGCGTGATCGCCTTCTCGCCACTGGCTCAGGGGCTGCTCACCGACCGCTACTTGGACGGCGTGCCTGCGGACTCGCGCGCAGCCGCCGGCAAGTCCTTATCCGAGGAGATGCTGAGCGACGAGAACTTGACCATGGTGCGCTCGCTGAACGATATTGCTGCGGAACGTGGTCAGTCGCTGGCGCAGATGGCGATCGCGTGGGTGCTGCGCGACCAAGGCGAGGAAACCGTCACAAGCGCTCTTGTTGGCGCATCTAGCGCCGAGCAGCTCGACCATAACCTGGATGCGCTGGACAACCTAGACTTCTCGGAGGAGGAGCTCAGCGCGATCGATGAGGTGGCGACAGACGCTGGTATCAATATTTGGGCTGGTGCCACACGCTCACGCACCCACGGAGATTAGTCTCTAGGCGCGGGGGAGGGTCGGCGGATTCAGCTTTTCCAGAATCTTGTGCAGCAGCGACCCAAGCTGCTGCGCTTCTTCGGCGGTGAGCGCGTCAAACACCATTTCGCGCACACGTTCCACATGCCCTGGTGCCGCGGAGTCTAGAAAATCCCAGCCCTGGGGAGTGATCGAGGCAATATTTGTGCGGCGATCCTCCTCATCCGGGGTGCGCTGCATCAGGTTGCGTTTTTCTAAGCGGCCCACCACATGGGACAGCCGAGACGGCGACATCTGGGTGCGGCATGCCAGTTCCGTCATGGTCAGGCGTCCCTCGTCGGCAAGCGATACCTGCGCGAGCGTGAAGTAATCGTGCAAGTTCATCTCGCTGTCGGCCTTGAGCTGCTCGTCCAGGCGAGTGGGCATCCATGATGAGACGGCCCAGAGCGCAAGCCAGGTGTCGGTTTCATTCTCGTTTAACCAGCGGGTCTTGTTCATACAGAGATCATAAGCCGGATTCGGTTGAATCTTAAATAATAGTGGTTAGGGTGGGGGCATGGCTAATATCACCAATACTGACATAGACATTTATCCACTCAATCTCGGCGGAAACCCCTTCGGCTGGACCGCGGACAAAGATGCCACATTCGCCATCCTGGACGGTTTCAAGGAGCGGGGAGGCAACTTCGTCGATACGGCAGATTCCTACTCGAACTGGGCTGAAGGCAATTCCGGGGGAGAGTCGGAGGAACTCATCGGCCAGTGGCTCGCGTCGCGTAAACCGCAGAACTTTAGCGTCGCGACAAAGTCCGGCGGACTTGATGGCGTAAACGGCCGTTCTCGTCGCGCGACGACGGAGGCCGTCGAAGGGTCGCTGCGCCGCCTCGGTGTCGAGGCGATTGACCTGTTCTACTACCACTGGGACGATGAAGAGGTGGCGATCGACGAGCAGGTCGCCATCGCCAATGACCTGATCGAGGCGGGAAAGATCCGCTACCTAGGGCTGTCGAACTACACGCCGGAGCGGATGCGGGCTTTCTTCCAAGCTTCTGAGGGGACCAGCGCGCAGCCGGTGGCGATGCAAAACCAGTACTCGCTGCTGCACAGGAAGGAATTCGAAGAAGGCTATCAGCCGATCGCTACAGAGTTTGGTGCTTCCGTCTTCCCGTACTTCGCGCTGGCCTCGGGCATGTTGACAGGAAAGTACCGCAGCGCCGACGACCTCAGTGGGGCCGCGCGACAAGGAATGGCTGAAGGTTACGTCAGCGACGAGGCTTTTGCCCTGATCGATACGCTCGTCGAGCGTGCCGACGAAGCCGGAGCTGAACCCGCCACCGTTGCGCTGGCTTGGCTACTGGCCAAAGGAGTCACCGCCCCAGTGGCATCGGTATCGCGAGTGGATCAGCTCGACGCGCTGATGGCTGCCGCTGAGCTCCCACTGTCAAAGGAGGACGTGGAAGCCCTCGACGCGGCAAGCGCACCATTCGCCTAGGAGCGCTGGAAAGGCTCTGGGTGCTTCACTTCCTCGCCGGCAGGAACCGGTCCCGGTAGGACGGTGCCCTCCGCGAAGGGGGAACCTGGCAGGTGGTCGCGTCCGTGTGGCTCCATGATCGACGACATGTCGGGGCCGACGGGGACGATCTGCGTCGGGTTCACCTCAGCGTGGGTGATGAAGTAGTGCTCCTTAATCTCCTGGAAGTCGGTGGTATCCCCGAAGCCTGGAGTCTGGAAAAGTTCCTTGAGGTAGCCCCACAGGTTGGGCATCTCGGTGATCTTGTGGCGGGAGCACTTGAAGTGGGAGTAGTACACGGGATCAAAGCGCACCAGGGTGGGGAAGAGGTAAATATCCACCAAGGTGATGTGCTCGCCCATGAGGAAGCGCCTCGTCGATAAGCGCTCTTCCAGCCAGTCCAGGGCCTTCCAGAGTCGCTCGTAGGCGGCATCATATGCCTCCTGCGAACCGGCGAAGCCACAGCGGTACACGCCATTGTTCACCTCGTGGTAAATCTCGGTGATGATTGGCTCCATCTCCTCGCGCAGGTGCTCCGCGTAGAGGTCAGGTGCGCCTTCGCGGTGGAATTCGGACCATTGATCGATGAAATCAACCGGGATCTGGGGGAAGTTATTGGTCACTACCTTCGCGGTGTTCTCTTCAACAATCGCCGGGACAGTGATTCCGCGCGGGTAGTCGGCGAAGCGGTTGAAGTAGGCCTCCTGCAGGCGGTGCAGCCCTGTGACGGGGTCCTTCTCTTCCGGATCAAGATCAAACTTCCAGGAGCTCTTGCCGTGCGTTGGGCCGGCCAGCCCAAGTGAAATCACGTCTTCCAGCCCGAGGAGGCGGCGGGTAATGATGGTGCGGTGTGCCCACGGACAGGCGCGGGCAGCCATCAAGCGGTAACGGCCTGGCTCGACCGGCCAGTGGAAAGTTCCGTTCTCCTGCTGCTGCGGCTCCGCGCCGGCAGGGACATCGGCGACGATACGATCTTCGATATAGGTGGTGTCGCGGACGAACTCGCCATCCGGTGAGGCGTTTTGTGCAGGTGCGTCATGGTCTGAGGTAGACATGTGCTCACTCCATTCATTTGGTGTTATGTCAACAATTCTAAGGGTGAAAAGGTGAACTGTCAATGACTGAATTTTCCGGCGCGCCGTTCACGCTGCCGGACCTTAGCCTCGACCTCGCCTAAGTTTGGGCTTATGAGTGACAAACTTCCCCGCGACAATGACCGCAAGACGCAACCAGAGTACGTCGACGAGATCGACGACCTTGACGTGCCATCCTACGATGCACAGAACCCGACCACATCCATTTACGATCGCACCGGCCGAGCAGCACCCGAGCGGATCGATCCTGCGGACGCGCACACCACCCAGTTCGACGCGCACACCACGCAGTTCGAAAGGCCCGCGGAGCCAGCACCATCCACCGCGCTCAGCAGTGAGCCACTGCTCTCAGAGCCGGTGGCTACCGGGACTCCCGCGGCTTATGAGGAGGAAGAGGTGGTCGTCGATACGCGTGTCGACGATGCACGCCGCGGAACCACCGACCTGGGATTGCTGCTGCTGCGCATCCTTGTCGGCGGATTCCTCATCCTGACCTCGGTGGCCACCTTCTTCCGCTTGGGTGGCAACGAAGGTCTGGCCGGGTTGGAGCGGGACTTTTCTGCTTATGCGTACGGCGATATCTTGGCCATCGCGCTTCCCACCGCGCAGCTGGCAGCCGGTGTATTCCTGCTGCTTGGCTTAATCACACCGGTGGCAGCGATGGTGGCGACGGTGGCGACCGGTTTCATGGCCCTGCACGCGATTGCGTCGGAGGGCGGCGGACTCAATGTCTTCGCCTGGCCAGAGAGCGTCTGGCTCGGCATCATTCTGCTGGGGCTGTCCGTGGTTCTGCAGTTCACCGGCCCAGGCCTCTACTCCTTTGATACTGGCCGCAGCTGGGCGCGTCGTCCGCTGGCCAGCTCCTGGATCTTCATTGTCCTAGGAATCGTGGCCCTGATCGCCGTGTGGATCTTCGGCACCGGCTTTAACCCGGTCGCGTAAAGGCACCTGCCTGATGGCCACCGCCAGCGCGATCAGCGCGGCCAGAGCCAGCCACACGAAGTCACTGACCAAAATCTTCTGCCAGATTGCCAGCTCGAACTTGGCAATATCATCACCGAACCACCACTTCGGGGGAATGGTGAGCACCAGCGCCGCCCACAGTGCAGTGACCGCTGCTAGGGCGGTGTTTCCTTTGAGGATGGTGAGCAGGCGCCACGTAGCCACTGGCAGGATCAGCGCGATCCACACCCAGTGGTGCGACCAGGATACTGGCGAGATTAACAGCATGATCACCGAATTCACCAAGATCGCGTCCACGTGCATGTCGCGGCGCATCAAGGCCACCATCAACCACGCACCCAGCCCGATCGTGGCCAGCGATAGCACTAGCCACGCCACGTTGAGCAACAGGCCGTGGGCCTCCAGCTGCTCCTGGGACTCCGCAAAGCGCATGAGCAGCCCCTTGATCGAGCTGTTCGATTGGTAGGCGGAATCTACGCCAAACTGGTTCCCAGAACTCATGCCCAGCAGCGTGACAGAGAAGTACTCCACTGTGGCATCCCACCGCACCGCAGCGGCAACCAGAGTGGCACCCACGGCGGTGACAGCGGTGACGACGATGGCGCGAAACTCCTTGCGCAGCAGGAAATACAAGCACATGGCCAGTGGAGAGATTTTGATCGCGGCGGCGATTCCAATCCAGAAGCCACGCGGCAGGTAGCGCTTACGCGGCACCAGATCGATGAACACCAGCGTCATCAGCACGATATTGATCTGTCCATATCCCTGGTTGAGCACCACCGGCTCAATCAACATGCTGGCGACCCAGGCGATCGTCGTTAAGCACCAGCGCAAGCCCCGGTCCGCTTCCGGCAGCAGGGCTTTGAAAGCAAAGTAGGCGCACACCAGCAGCAAGATATCGGAGATGACGACCATGATGTCGCCGGCAAGAGCATCCGAGATAAAGGACGGTGTGAGCGGGCCTAGAATCAGCGCGCCGAAAGGCGGATAGATGAAGGGAAGCGCGAGGTCGGCTGCGTACATCGGCACGGAGTAGACCTCTTCACCGTTGAAGTAGGCTCGCGAGCCCTCCCTGTAAATGATCATGTCTATGGGGAAATCGGTCTCCTTGATGTGGGAGGCAACCACCCCGAGACCAGCAGCAAAGCCCACCACCGTCAGGAATTTGACGATAGTGGGCAGAAGCTGATGAGTGTCACGGTCGATCATTCGTGACAGTCTAGCCGTTTCTTAGTCGACCTGGCGCACAGCACCCTTATCCGCGCTTGTCGCCATCTTGGCGTAGGCGCGCAGGGCCTTCGAGACCTCACGTTCGCGCTTTGGGGTCCACGGCGCGTCGGAAGCTTCCATCGCTTGTCGACGATCCTCCAAGACCTTCTCGTCTACGTCAAGGGTGAGCTCGCGCTTGTTGACGGAGATGGAGATCGTGTCCCCATTCTCGATCAGGGCGATCAAGCCCTTGTGAGCAGCCTCGGGGGAGATGTGGCCAATCGACAGACCTGAGGTACCGCCGGAGAAGCGGCCATCAGTGATCAGCGCACACTTCTTGCCCAGGCCCGCACCCTTGAGGAAGGAGGTGGGGTGCAGCATCTCCTGCATGCCGGGGCCACCGGAGGGACCCTCGTAGCGGATGACGACGACCTCACCAGGCTGGACCTCACGATTCAGAATCATCGACACGGCCTGCTCCTGGGAATCGACCACCCGGGCCGGTCCCGAGAACTCCCAGAGTTCCTCTTCGACACCAGCGGTCTTGAGCACCGCGCCGTCTGGAGCGAGGTTGCCGCGCAGAACGACGAGGCCGCCGTCGGAAGAGAAGGGGTAATCGACCGAGTGGATGACGCCGTTTTCTGGGTCCGTGTCCAACGTCTCCCAGCGGTTCGACTGGGAGAACGCCTCGGTGGAACGCACGCCGCCTGGGGCTGCGTAGAACAGTTCCTCCGCCTCCTTCGTGGCTTTGCCACCGCGAATGTCCCAGTCGTCCAACCACGCGTCAAGGGTGTCATATTTGATCGTGTTGACGTCCTTGTTCAGCAGTCCCGCGCGGTTGAGCTCGCCCAGGATCGCTGGGATGCCACCAGCGCGGTGCACATCTTCCACGTGAGCGGTGCCGTTGGGGGCCACCTTGGACAGGCACGGGATCTCGTGCGAGAGCTCGTCGATATCCGTCAGGTCGAAGTCGACCTCGCCCTCCTGGGCTGCCGCCAAGGTGTGCAGGATCGTGTTCGAGGATCCGCCCATGGCCATGTCGAGCGCCATGGCGTTGCGGAAAGCGTCGCGGTTAGCGATGTTGCGTGGCAGCGCCGACTCATCTTCTTCTCCGTAGTAGCGCTTGCACAGCTCCATGACGGTCTCGCCGGCCTTGACGAACAGCTCACGACGAAACGCGTGTGTTGCCAACGTGGTGCCGTTACCGGGCAAGGAAAGGCCCAGCGCCTCGGTGAGGCAGTTCATCGAGTTGGCGGTGAACATGCCGGAGCAGGAGCCACAGGTGGGGCAGGCGGATTCGACGATCTTCTCAAGCTCTGCGTCCGAGACATTGTCATCGGCCGAGTAGGAGATTGCGTCGACCAGGTTGGAGTTCGTCTTTGCTACACCATTGGCCACGACAGCCTTGCCGGCTTCCATTGGGCCGCCGGAGACGAAGACGGCCGGGATATTCAACCGCATCGCGGCGTTGAGCATGCCCGGGGTGATCTTGTCGCAGTTGGAGATACACACCATTGCGTCGGCGGTGTGGGCGTTGACCATGTACTCTACGGAGTCCGCGATGATCTCGCGGCTTGGCAGGGAATAGAGCATGCCGCCGTGGCCCATGGCGATGCCGTCGTCGACAGCAATAGTGTTAAATTCCTTCGGCACACCGCCGGCGGCACGAACCGCCTCGGCAACGATGTCGCCGACGTTTTTCAGATGGACGTGTCCTGGAACGAACTGGGTGTAGGAGTTCACAATGGCCACAATGGGCTTGCCGAACTCATTTTCTTGCGTTCCTGTTGCGCGCCACAGCGCGCGAGCACCCGCAGCCTGACGGCCGACGGTCGTGACTCGTGAACGGAGGGGGAAGACCATGTCACTCCTTTTGTGATTGTCTATGTGATTCTTCTGGCGTCTGCTCCTCAGCAGCGCTCTTCTTCTTTTTGGCCTCGTAGGCCTGATATTCCTCTTGTGTCATGAGCACCTGGCGGCCGTCCTTGTCGATCACAGATACCTTGCCGTCAAGAGATTCCAAACCTTCGGTGAGGACATCCGGGATTCGGCCCCGGGATGCTTCTTCGAGAGCGGGTAATGAGTTAAACGTCACACCGGGGAGGGAATATTCCCTCCCGGCGCTGTCGCGCGCTTTGGCCTTCGAGCCTTCGAACGCGATGCCGTCGAACTTATCCCAGGGGATGGAGACATTTTTCTTGAATAGATAGTTGATGAAGACGCCGCGTTCGTCGATACGTGTATGGGCTTTGAAGACCCAGACGAGGAACAGGATCGGGAAGATCAGCAGCCAGCCCAGTTTTAAAGGGGCCCAGCTGATCCCGATGAGCGCGATGCCCGTCATTAGAAGGGTGGCAATAACGTGCGTGCGTTCGGGCCGGAAATAGGTGGAATCCGACCTCTGTTCTGCGGAACTCATAGATGACATGCTATCGAACTGGGTTAGCGGTCTGCTCAGGGGCCGTCATCGGCGCTGCCCCGCCGGTCTGCTGCGGAGACCCTTGGAAGCCATCCGCAGTGCTCGGCTGCTGCTGTTGTGCGGGGTTCGTCGGCTCCGCGGGGGCTTGCGATTGCTGCCGCTGCGGCTGGTACTGCTGTCCAGGGTCCTGATAGTAACCGTCGTCAGTGTCCTGCGGCTGCGTGGTCTGACTAGGGGCCGCGGGCTCAGAAGTTGCAGTAGGTGCTGGCGTGCCTGTCGGTGCCGTTGGCTCAGCAGGCGGGGTGGACTGCGGGGTGGCATCCTCGGTCGGTGGTGGCGGCGTCGACTCAGTCGACGACAGGGGAGGAGGAGCCAACACTCCAGAGACATGCTCGTCGTTGTAGGTACCCGACGCGGTTAGTCCGCGCAGGATCAGCAGCACGAGCAACACCAGCAACAAAATTGCCGTGGAGGGGCGCATCCGGCGCCCCGCGGTCAAGATGTCGCGGAACGTAGATTGCTTCTTGTCGGTTGCGTCCTCTTCTTCGTCCTCATCGATGGTGTCCTCATCCGCGTCTTTAGCGGCTGGGTCCTTACCTTCTTCAGTCTCGAAACCAGGCGGCACATCAGGTTGGCTCGAATCAGTGCCAGTGGCGTGCATTACCTCCGTTTCCGGGGTTTCCGGATCAGGTGCAGACGCAGTTGGCATCATTTCGGTCGGTGCCTCGTCGTCAAGCTTCTCGATCGTTGCGCGCGTGGCAGGGATCGACGAAGTCTTTGCTTCTTGGATGAGCGTGCCATCCATGGTGGTTGCGGAGCCGTACTCGTCCCAGAACTCATCCAAGATCGACATTCGTATGGCGCGCTCAACTAACCACTGCGAACCAGCCTTGACCTGGGTCATGAAACGCATGTCGACGGTCCACGGCATACCTACAGTCGCTGGCGGATCTACATTGACCGCTGGGTGGACATCTAGCTCGCCGATAACCTCTGAGGCAATCTCCGGGCGCGCCAGTGCGCGACGGGTGGCGCCTTCCGATCGTCGCAAAGCATCTTTCGCGCTAGAAGAGCCCAGCAAGGGTACGGGCATAACGACGACTGCCCGTGACCAGTAATTCGACCGGTTGATCGCCACGCGCGCCGTGGAGTTCGGAATGTTCACGGTGGACTGGTCGATCGTGCGGATCTGGGTCGAGCGCATCGTGATCTGGATGACCGTGCCTTCCACATCCACCCCATTGCCGGTAAACGCCACCCAGTCTCCCACGCCATACTGCTTCTCCGAAAGGATGAAAAATCCCGCGAGGAAGTCCGCGATGATGGACTGCGCGCCAAAACCGACGGCGGCAGAGACGACCGTGGCCGGAATGGCGGCGCCGGCTAGCGAAAAGCCGAATTCTTGCAGGATCATCACCGCGATGATGAAAAACGCGATGAGCTCTGCAACATAAACACCGACGCCGGCAAGCGCGAGCTTGCTTTTGCCCTCGTCCTTGTCACCTTCCTCCTGCACGCGGCGTTCCAGCACACGCGTGGCTAGGCGGCCGGCGCGCGGCACTAGGAAAGCGATAACAACGAGGATGGCGATATTAAGGCCAGAGTCAGCGATCCATCTCCAAATGGAGGCAAAGAGGTATTCGAAAGGCATAACAACACCGAGAGTAGCCCCCAATACGTGTAACCGACTGTGAACCGTGTATGATTTACCGCATGATCATTTTGCGACTAGTAGTGGTACCGCGACGGCGCCTGCCGTGACGGTGAGAAATCACTTCTCGTCGTTGTGACAAGCGCCCTCGACAGCACCCACCCACAGTGCCTGTACGAGGGCTTTGTTATGTGGTCGCGCATCAGACGGCTAAACAATTTCGGCCCCACACCTAGGAGCCGATGCAACGTTTAACTCTTCTCTTTCAAAGGAGCTATAGACAGTGGCAGCTTCCAATAAGCCATCGCCGGCAACGGCCGCCAAGAAAGCGGCGGGCACTGCGCCCGAGCGCATGACTGGCGCCGAAGCAATTGTGCGTAGCCTTGAGGCACTGGGGACGGACCTTGTGTTCGGCCTTCCCGGCGGAGCAGTACTTCCGCTCTATGACGCACTGTACGCAGCCGAGAACCTCCGCCACGTGCTCGTCCGCCACGAGCAGGGCGCCGGCCACGCGGCCGAGGGCTACGCCCTTGCGTCGGGTCGCGTCGGCGTGTGCATCGCAACGTCTGGTCCGGGCGCGACCAACCTGGTCACCGCGCTTGCCGACGCGAACCTGGACTCCGTGCCGATCGTGGCAATTACCGGGCAGGTCGGGTCCTCTCTGCTGGGCACCGACGCCTTCCAGGAGGCCGATATCCGTGGCGTGACCATGCCGATCACGAAGCACAATGTCATGGTCACTGACGCCAATGACATCCCTATGGCCATCGCAGCTGCGTTCCACCTGGCTGAGTCCGGCCGTCCAGGACCCGTTCTGGTGGACGTTCCCAAGGACGTCCAGAACCAGGAGATGGATTTCGTGTGGCCACCGAAGGTGGACTTGCCGGGTTACAAGCCGGTGACCACCCCGCACTCGCGCCAGGTTTCCCAGGCGGTCCAGCTGATCGCGAAGTCCGAGCGCCCCGTTCTCTACATCGGCGGTGGCGTGATCAAGGCCGACGCGCACGAGGAACTGCGCAACTTCGTCGATTACACGGGCATCCCAGTGGTGACCACGCTGATGGCCCTCGGCGCGTTCCCAGAATCACACGAACTGCACATGGGCATGCCCGGCATGCATGGCTCCGTTCCGGCGGTTGGTGCGATGCAGGAATCCGACCTGTTGATCACGATCGGTGCGCGTTTCGACGACCGCGTCACCGGTGATCCTGACGCGTTTGCGCCGAACGCCAAGGTGATTCACGCAGATGTTGACCCAGCTGAGATCGGCAAGATCCGTGCGGTCGATGTGCCGATCGTCGGCGATGCCAAAGAAACCCTCCACGCGCTCCTGTCGACCTTCCAGAGGTCCAAGAAGGTGGACAAGCCGCAGATCAAGCCGTGGGTGGATTACCTCCACAGTCTGAAGGAGCGTTTCCCTCGTGGCTACGAACCACAGGAGAATGGGGAGCTCTCGCCTCAGTACGTCATCGAGACGCTGAGCAAGGAAGTGGGCCCCGAGGCGATCTACGTCTCTGGCGTGGGCCAGCACCAGATGTGGGCTGCCCAGTTCGTGGACTTTGAAAACCCACGCACCTGGCTCAACTCCGGTGGTTTAGGCACGATGGGCTATGCCATCCCGGCAGCGGTCGGCGCGAAGGCCGGTTGCCCTGACAAGGAAGTCTGGGCGATCGACGGTGACGGCTGCTTCCAGATGACCAACCAGGAGATCACCACCGCCGCGGTGGAAGGGTTCCCCATCAAGGTTGCCCTGATCAACAACGGCAACCTAGGCATGGTCCGCCAGTGGCAGACCCTGTTCTATGAGGGGCACTACTCCAACACGAAGCTGCATCAGGACACGCACTACATCCCAGACTTCCTGCAGTTGTCTGAGGCACTCGGCGCCGAGGCGATCCGCGTGACTAAGGAAGAAGAAGTGCTGCCTGCGATTCAGCGTGCACGCGAGATCAACGACCGTCCAGTGGTCATTGACTTCGTCGTGGGCGAGGATGCGCAGGTATGGCCGATGATCGCGGCGGGATCGTCCAACTCGGACATCGAATACGCTCGCGGTCTGCGCCCCTTCTTCGAAAACGAAGATTCGGCAGCTGCTTCGCCGGCTGAGATCGACGAGGCTATCGACGACGCTGCACAGCAGAAGGAGAACTAATCATGAACGAGATCACTCGCAATATCCTGTCTGTTCAGGTCCAGGACGTCGACGGCATCATCTCTCGCGTGACTGCAATGTTCACCCGCCGTGGATTCAACCTGGTGTCGCTGGTCTCAGCGAAGACAGAGACCGAGGGCTTGAACCGTCTGACCATCGTGGTGGACGCGACAGAGCACCAGATTGAGCAGATGACCAAGCAGCTCAACAAGATCATTCCGGTGATCAAGGTGGTCCGCCTTGAGGAAGACGCCACCATCGCGCGTTCGCTGATGCTGGTGAAGGTCAACGCGACCAACTCGAACCGCCCTCAGGTGGTCGATGCCGCGAACATCTTCCGCGCACGCATCGTCGACGTGGCCCCAGAATCGGTAGTGATTGAGGCCACCGGTACGCCAAGCAAGCTGAAGGCGTTCTTGGATGTCTTGGAGCCTTTCGGGATCCGCGAGCTCATCCGCTCCGGTGAGATCGCGCTGAACCGCGGGCCGAAGACAATGGCACCGTCCAAGTAGCCACTAATAACGGAAACAAAACTATCTCGTGGCATAATCGGCCACTAAGAACTTTTAAACAAAGAAAGGTGAGTGTAACACTCATGGCAATTGAGGTTTTTTACGACGACGATGCTGATCTGTCGATCATTCAGGGCAAGAAGGTCGCCATCATCGGCTACGGCTCCCAGGGCCACGCACACGCAATGAACCTGCGTGACTCCGGCGTTGAGGTCGTTATCGGCCTGCGCGACGGCTCCAAGTCCGCAGAGAAGGCAAAGGAAGCTGGCTTCGAGGTCAAGAACAACGCGGATGCTGCTGCATGGGCAGACCTTGTCATGCTGCTGGCTCCGGACACCTCCCAGGCACAGATCTTCGAGCAGGACATTGAGCCAAACCTCAAGCCAGGTAACGCTTTGTTCTTCGGCCACGGTCTGAACATCCACTTCGACCTGATCAAGCCAGAAGACAACATCGTCGTCGGCATGGTTGCACCGAAGGGCCCAGGCCACTTGGTGCGCCGCCAGTACGTTGACGGCAAAGGCGTGCCTTGCTTGATCGCAATCGATCAGGATCCAGAGGGCAACGGCCAGGCTCTGGCACTGTCCTACGCTTCCGCAATCGGCGGTGGCCGCGCGGGCGTTATCCCGACCACCTTCGAGGCAGAGACTGTCACCGACCTGTTCGGCGAGCAGGCTGTCCTGTGTGGCGGTACCGAGGAACTGGTTAAGACCGGTTTCGAGGTGCTGACCGAGGCTGGCTACGAGCCAGAGATGGCTTACTTCGAGGTCCTGCACGAGCTGAAGCTGATCGTGGACCTGATGTTCGAGGGTGGCATCGCCAACATGAACTACTCGGTGTCTGACACCGCTGAGTTCGGTGGCTACCTTTCCGGCCCACGCGTTATCGACGCTGGTGCGAAGGAGCGCATGAAGGACATCCTGAAGGATATCCAGGACGGCACTTTCACCAAGCGTCTGCTGGCCAACATCGAAGGTGGCAACAAGGAGCTTGAGGGTCTGCGCGAGGAGTACTCCAAGCACCCGATCGAGGAGACCGGTGCGAAGCTGCGCGACATGATGAGCTGGGTGAAGGTCGAGCTGTCCGACACCGCTCACTAATTCGCTTATCGACGACGCGCCCTGCCAACCCAACGGTTGCAGGGCGCTTTGTTCTCTTCTCTTCTATTTTCAATAGCTTGTCAATAAGTGGCGATAGTGGGTAGGGTGGCAGACATGGCCACTGGAAAGAAACTCCACCACGATCACGACCACGATCATGCGGTTGATCCGCAGTCGGCATCCTTGCGTGCGCTGATCACGGCGCTGACGCTGACCTCGGTAGTGTTTTTCGCCGAGGTGATCGGTGGTCTCGTCTC
>NZ_JBHWRP010000004.1:0-38368 GCF_043426755.1 Corynebacterium sp.
GCCCAAGATGATGACAAGCGCTACCGCCAAGACTACCTTCGTGGTCGCGGTCATTTTCTGCACGTTTTCTACCTCAGTTTCTCGATTTGTTTCGCCATGGACACCAACTCGTCACACAGGTGTTGAATCTCCCCGTGGGAAGCATTCTCAGAGCACGCCGTCGAAATATCTTCTGCGGCACAGCGTAGTGCATATAATTCGTCACGCAGCGATTCTGCTTTCTCCGGCGCCATTATTACCGCCTTTTGTGGGATGCCGGTACCGGTGATGTTATGCCGTTGCTCGTAGGCGCGTTGTTTGCACGCTGGGCTGCAGTATTTCCGCCGCCGGCCTCTCCCCTTTTGGACGGCCATCTCTCGTCCACACCACTGACAGGTGGGGCGCGAGTTGGTCTGGGGATGTGTCACGGACACCAACCTTAGTCCAACCGAGGGAACAAACTAAACAGCCCTGCCGTTATAATGGGTAGACTGCCTGTACAGTGAAGCGAGCAGGCAACACTGATTTGAAGGGATGGATGCAACATGGCCGATCGCGTATTGCGCGGAAGCCGTATGGGTGCCGTCAGCTACGAGACTGACCGCGACCATGATCTGGCACCACGTCAGATGGTCAAGTACAAGACTCCATCGGGCGAGATTTTCGATGTCCCTTTCGCGGATGACGCAGAAATCCCCGAAGAATGGATGTGCAAGAACGGCCAGCTAGGCACCCTGGTCGAGGGCGAAGGCGTTGAGTCGAAGCCAACCAAGCCGCCACGCACCCACTGGGACATGCTCCGTGAGCGCCGCTCCATCGAAGAACTAGACGTCCTTCTTGAAGAGCGCCTCGAGCAGCTGCGCAAGCGTCGTCGTCACGCGGCACGCATCGCCAAGGAGCAGCAACAGCAGCAGGAAAGCTAAGCGCGCGCTTAACGACGAATACCCCGGGCGGCTCAACCAAAATGAGCTACCCGGGGTAGTTTTGTGCGCATTTAAGAGTTTTTGCGCTTGGCGTAGTCGATATCGTGCTTGAGCAGTTTGGTGCCTTCGTCGACAAGCCCGGTCGCGGTCTCTGCAGTGTCCTTCACAGCGCCCGGCACCTTGGCTAGTGAGGAGCGGCGCACGTCATAGTCGACGAGCTTGCCGAGCTCCGCAGTCAGTCCCACCGCATCGCGGAAAAGATTCTTCGTCTTCCGCGGCAGGCTTGCCAATGGCGAACGCTTCAGCTCGTACAGGGCGAAGTCCTTGGTATAGGTAGCGATTTCCGCAAACTGCTCGCCACGGTGCTCCAGGCCCCACTTGGTCACCTCAGCCAGGGAATCCTTCGCGAAGCTTGCGTCAAGCTTTGACTCCCCCAGCTCACGTTCGGTGAACGTGATGGGCACCTCACGCACATCGAAACCAGCCTGGATCGCGCGAAAGGCCAGCTCCACCTGGAAGATATAGCCTTTCTTCGACAGCTTGTCCAGGTCCAGCGTTTCCAGTACTTCACGACGAATCGCGCGGTAGCCAGCGGTCATATCCTTCACGTCACCCGAGAGCGCCAGAGAGATGTAGAGGTTGCCACCCTTGGACAGGATGTAGCGGTCCTTCGGCCAGTTGACCACCTTGCCGCCGTCGACATAGCGAGAACCGATGACGAGGTCTGCGCCCGCCTCGATCTCCTCCAACAACAGGTGCAGCTGCTCGGGTGCGTGCGAGCCGTCCGCATCCATCTGGCAGAGCACGTTGTAGTCGCGCTCGAGACCCCAATCGAATCCCGCGCGGTAGGCGCCAAGGAGGCCGCCTTTGCCTTCGCGGTGGAGGACGTGGATGGAATCGTCGTCACGCGCCAGCTCATCGGCCTTCTCGCCGGTGCCATCGGGAGAGTTATCGTCGACAATGAGGATATCGACCTCTGGGGTGGCCTTGCGGACCCGGCCGACGATCAGCGGAAGGTTCTCCAGCTCGTTGTAGGTGGGGATGATCACGAGCGTTTCATCGCAGACCTTGGCCACGGTGACTCCAATCTTTGTCAAACATCGTCAAAACTTTACTAGCGAGAATTAGTTTACCCGCGTCGGCGCATGATCACCGACGCGACCATCGCTAGTACGCCAAGAGCGACGAGGATCCACTCAACATACTTCCCATAGCGGGCCGAGAACGTAATCGAATCACGCAGTGGCAACGTTTCGGTCAACGTGGCTGCCTCGAAGATATTGGTGTGCTGGGAGACGGTACCGTCAGGGCGCACCATTGCCGACACGCCCGACGTCGCCGCCACGACCAGTGCGCGGTCAAGCTCAATGGCGCGGAGGCGGCTCATCGCCAGCTGCTGGTACGTCATGTCGGTAAAGCCGAACGTGGCGTTATTCGTCGGCGTGGTCAAGATCTGGGCTCCATTCAGCACCGCGTCGCGATAGGCCGCGTCGAAAGCGACTTCGTAGCAGGTGGCGATGCCGACGATGATGCCGCGCATCGACACCGTGCCGTCGCCGTTACCTGGCTGAAAATTGCCGGCGGCATCAACGTAGGGGGAAAAGAGGCGGAAGAACTCGCGCATCGGCATCGTCTCGCCGAAAGGCTGCAGGTAAATCTTGTGGTGGTAGTCCCCCGGCCCGGTCTCTGGGTCGAAAACGACCATCGTGTTACGCGGTCCCACGTGGTCTTCGGTGATCGTTCCGACCAGTACCGGCGCGTCCACAGCGGCAACGGCGTCGTCGATAAGCTCGCGTGCTTGGGCGTCTGTAAAAGGGTTGACGTCTGAGGAGTTCTCGGGCCAAATCACGATGTCCGGCTGGGCGCCCGACGCGGCGAGCTCCTCCGTCACACGGGCATGGTTGGCAAGCACTGCTCGGCGCTGCGCGTTGAAATCCAGGCCCATGCGCGGAACGTTGCCCTGGATCGCTGAGGCGGTGACCTCATCGGTGGTGTGCTCCGGGTTGTTTACACCCAGGCTTGCGATCAGTCCCAGGACGATGGGCACGATAACCGCCACCGCCCCGCCGACCTTCGAGGTATGGAAAAACGCAACGATGCCGCAGGCCACCAGTGCGGCTGCCAACGTCACCAGTGCGGGGCCTCCCCACGGCGCAAGATACGCGAGCGGCCCGTTGATCTGGCCCCAGGCCAGCCGCACCCACGAAAACCCGCCAAAGGGGAAGGAGGAACGCGCGAACTCGACCGCCAGGTAAATGAAGGGGAACGCCACGAATCCCCAGCGGTGACGCGCAGCCCACGCACCGAAAGCGCCGGTGGCCAGCGCGTACAGCGCGCACGCGATAGCAAGAGCCACCCAGGGCAACGGGCCGACGAACTCACCAATCCACGGCAGCAGGAAGATATACAGCACGAACCCGTGGGCGAAGCCTAGACCTGCGCCGCCCCACCCGGTGGGCTTGTGCCGGCCCCACGGGATCAGGCTGGCATACAGAAGTGCAATACCAGCGATGCCGGCCCACCAGAGCCCGTGCGGCTCGAAGGACGCGTAGGTGATAAATCCAGAAAACGCCGCCAGAAGTAGGCGCAGCACGTAGACCACTTACTTGTCCTCGTCCTTTTTGCGGTCCTTCTTGGGGTCCTGGAAGTCTTCAGGGTTCAGGTCGCGGGTCCAGCGTTCGATCTCGTCGGCATCGATCACCATGTCGTCGGAGCTCTGGGCGTCCCTGGTGCTCCCGGTGGCTGTGTCCTGCGCCCCGTGCGAAGGGTGGGACGGATGGGCGGCAGCGGTGGATCCGTCGAAGGAACCATAGTGGTCGTGGCGCTTCGCCATGGGTGAATGCTCGTACATGCTTACGCCGAAGTTCTCGATGTCGCGCGTCAATTTGGTGGCCACCGAACGACGAATGATCGAGCGCGTGGGGCCAAACAGCAGAATCAAGCCCACAACGGAACTGACAATGCCCGGGATCATGCTCATCGCCCATCCCGCCATGATCAGGCCGGAGTCCCCCGCCACTTTGCCGGGTGTCGCCTTGCCAGTTCGCGCGCGCAGCATCGTTGCGCGTAACGACGCGCTTCCTGCCAGACCGCCGACCAGCATGAGGCCCAGCACGAGCAAAATTGCCCAGCCGTAGCCGATCCAGGCACCGACGGCGATGAACACCAGTGCTTCCAAAAACACGAACCCTAGCAGTAATCGCATGTGGCTAACACTACCTGCCCAATCGGCTCATAAGCCATTGGGCATCGCTAATCACGTGTTGAAAATACGGCAGAAAATGGTTCAGCGCATGGCGCCCAGGGATGCGTGGCAGGCGGCGGGTGTGCAGGTTGACACCCCAGGCGTCAGCAAGTTCCACGACGGAGGGATAGGGCACGATGTCATCGTTAATACTGCCCCACAGCCGCACCGGGATCAGCGGGCGCCGAGAGCCTAACCGGCGTTCGTCGAGGATCTCGCTGGTGTGCGGTAGGTCGTCGAGAAGCTCCGCGAGCGGACGGCCGGACTTGGTCCAGGCCGCTGTGGGCTGGCGGGTCACGCGCCTGGCCGCTCCCGTGACGCAGACGTCGGAGGCGGCGCTTAACAACGCTCGTCCGTGGTCATTGAGGGCCAAGTCGACTTCGGCGCGGACCTCGGGGCCTAGGGCTGCCAGACCGGCCACGGCATAGGCGATGACGACGGTTCCCAGGCCGCCGTCGACGTGGTTAAGCGTAGCGACGAGGTCCGCCGGAGGCGCCCCAACGACCGCGGCTTGCGGCTGCAGATCAGGCGCGTATTCGGGCTGTTCGAGGAGGGCACCCACTGCCCCACCGCCCTGGGAAAACCCCCACAGGCCCAGGTTCTCGTGGCCGACCCCAAGGTGGGTTGCGGTGCGGACGGCGTCGGCAAGCGCGTGCGAGGCCGCAATGTGATCGCAGTAGAGCTGTACGTTGTCCTCCGGGTCGCGGGGATAGTCGGTGATGATCACGTGCGCGCCAAGAGCGACGAAATAATTGATTACGGGTTGCTCATAGGCGGCAATGAAGTCGAAGTCCCCGCGAAACTGTAGGCCGACCGTGCTGGAAAATGAGGGATCGCAGTGCGGGGCGACACCCTGGGTGGAGGGCGCGAAAGCGATGGTGGGGCGTGGGCCTGGGCCGGACCACGGGTTGTTGGAGCGAAACACCGCTCCCGTTGTGGTCAGGGTGCGTTTCTCCGCGTCGGTGGTGACGTAGTCGATGCGCCACGCGTGCGCGTCGTTGAGCCTGGTCCCCAGTCCCAGGGCGGGGATCCGCCGCGCGTTGATGAGCGTGCCCGGCTTCTTGCCGATCACCCAGGTGGCGTGGCCGAAATCAGGGTCGGCGCGCCGCCGGTTGCGCGCGAGGTCAACGAGAAAAGGGATAAGGGTTCGGGCGAGCACAGCGGCCATGGTATCCCCTAGCGTGGCATGTGGCGCCAGATCGGACGCGGCACCAGGCGCATCACCGCAGCTAGAAGTGCAATTTGGCGCGGGATCCACACCGTGCGGGAGCCGGATTTCTCCATGGCCGCGACCACGTGCTCAGCGACGACATCGGGGGTCACCGACATGATCGCAGGTTTCATCCCCTCGGTCATCGACCCGATGACAAAACCAGGACGCGCGGTAATCAGCGACAGGTCGGTGCCGTGTAGGCGGTCCGCCAAGCCCTGGCAGAAAGCGTCGAGGCCCGCCTTGGTAGAGCCGTAGACGTAGTTCGCCCGGCGCGCACGCCAGCCCGCGATCGACGAAAACGCGATGATATGGCCGCGCGACATTTCGTCGGCAAGCACGGTGAGCATGCTGACCTGCGCCGTGTAGTCCACGGTGGCGATGTCCGCGGCGTGGGCCTCGTCGTGTTCGGCGCGTTGTTGGTCGCCGAGGATCCCGAATGCGACGATCGCCGTCGTCGGAGCTGCGTCGCGCACGATCTGGCGGTGCGATGCCAGGTCGGTCGCCTCGAAGGCCACGGTGCGCACGTCGGTGGCGCCGGCTTCACGCAGTCGCTTATCGACGAGGGCGAGCGCGTCCGTGCGGCGGGCCGCCAGGATGACGTCGCGGCCGGCACAGATGCGTGCTGCGATCTCTACGCCGATGTCACTGCTACCGCCGAGCAGGAGGATGGGTCCGGAACTCATGCAGGCGAGTCTACGGTAAACCCGGTCATGGACAGTGAACCCCAGGTGCGCTTCTTGTTGAACTCTGTCACGTCGGTCTCCCCTAGCCCGGCGGCTGCGCCTGCGACATAGGCCAGCGGCAGGAAGTGGTCCGGGGTAGGTACCGCGCGGGAGTAGGCGGCGTGGTCGGCTAGTGCGTTGAGGCGCTCCGGGTCGGTTTTCATAATGGCGGCGGCGTCCTCGTCGAACTGATCAGCCCAGTCGAAGCCCGTGTCGCCGGCGTGGCGCTGCACCATGTGCAGGTTGTGCACCACGTTGCCGGATCCGACGATCAGCACGTTCTTCTCCTGTGCAAGCCGCGCTAGCTTCGTGCCCATCTCTACGTGGTGGGCTAAAGGCTTGGTGGCGTCGATGGAGAGCTGGACCACGGGGATGGTTGCGTCGGGGAACATGTGCTTGAGCACGCTCCAGGTGCCATGGTCGAGGCCCCAGTTGTAGTCCTGCGCGACCAAGGTGGGCTTAACGATGTCAGAGACAAGCTCAGCTACTTCCGGGTCGCCGGGAGCGTTGTACTCCACGGCGTGCAGCTCGGGTGGGAAGCCCCAGAAGTCGTGGATCGTCTTGGGGTCGGTCATGGCGGTGACCCCGGTGCCGCGGGTGTACCAGTGCGCTGACACGCTCACGGTGGCCCGCGGAGTGCCGAGGTTGCGGATCTGCTCCCCCAGCTGTGCCCATTTCCGGGTGTAGTCGTTGTCTTGGATAGCGTTCATCGGCGTTCCGTGGCCGACGAAGAGTGCGTGAGTAGTCATCGAAGTTCCTTTGGTTGAAAGTTAAAGCGTTCGCTGCCAGTTGATGTTACAGCAACAATGTCCTCGATGCGCATTCCCCAGCTCCCAGGCTTATAAATGCCTGGCTCAATAGAGAACACCATGCCTTCCTCCAGCACCTGCGAGGCCCCTTCGATGATGAACGGCGCCTCATGCCCCGCCAAGCCAATGCCATGGCCCAGCCGGTGCGTAAACCACTCACCGAAGCCGGCCTCTGTAATGATGTCGCGGGCCACCGCATCCAGCTCACCAGCAGTCATCCCCGGCCGCACCGCCGCCACGGCCGCCTCCTGCGCCTTCAGCAACACCTCATAAGCGCGCGAGGACTCGTCGTCAAGCGCAGGCGTGCCCCCGACCACATAGGTCCGCGTGCAGTCCGAGTGGTAGCCCGCGCCCAGCGTGCCACCCAAGTCCACCACCACCAGCTCGCCGTCGACCAGCGCGCGATCCGAAAAGGAGTGGTGCGGGTTCGACCCATTCGGACCCGAGCCCACGATGATGAAATCCACCACATCGTGCTCCTTCAGGATCAGCTTCTCAATCTGCTCCGCCACCTCACTCTCCGTCTGGCCTGCCCGCAGCAACGACGGCACCTGCGCGTGCACCCGGTCAATCGCCGCGCCAGCGAAGCGCAACTGCTCAATCTCAGCCTCATCTTTGACCATGAACACCTCCGCTAAGGCGTCGGTAGCAAGGACAGTGGCATCGTCGATACGCGACTGCAGCGCAAAGACATGGTCCGCCGTCAGCGAAGACCCAAGCCCCACCGTGCCCGCGCCAAGAGGAGCGACGGCCAACTGGTGCGCATCCTCGCCATCGCGCCACCCACGCACCTCAATGCCCGGCAACGTCAGATCCCCGATATCCGTCATCGGCGCCACCACCTGCGCTGTGCCCTCGGCGGGGATCGTCAGCGCAGTCAGGCGCTCATGCGACGACATCCACGAACCCGTGAAGAAGGCGAACTCCGGGCCCGTCCCCACGATCACCCCAGCAAGACCGCGGTTGCGCGCCGCCTCCTGGGCTGCAGCGATCCGGCCCGCGTAGGTGGAGGAAGGAAATTCAGAAACAATACGAGTACTCATGCCCCCATGCTAGATCCACTACCATGGCCGGTGTGCTGCCCTCTACCCTCGTGCGGATCACCAACGGCAGAAAATACTGCAGCGGAGTGCTGATCACCCCCACCGAGGTGCTCACCTGCGCCCACTTCTTCCGCGACCTGCGCTACCACACCTATCTGTGGGTGGCCGGCCTGCGGCGCGTGCCCCGCGAGATCGAAACGATCCCCGGCACCGACCTGGCTATCGTTCACGTGCCGACGATCGCCCACGTAGCCCCCGAGGACATGCCACAGATCGGGCCCACCCCTGCTCCTTTGACGGAGACCGTGACCGTCGGCTTTGGCGGCACCACGCGTGGGCGCGATTCTTTTCGGCTGCGCCGGGGCCGATTCCTGCTGCGCTCCCCCATCGCCGTGTCCCGCGGCATGGCCACCGTGGCACGCCCAGCCGGATTCATCTTCAACTACAACCCGGCAATCAAGGGTGACTCCGGCGGGCCCGTCTTCGCCGACGGACGCGTGATCGGTGTGCAGTCGCTCATCGTGGACCCGGCCGGGGTCAACCTGCACGTGGCCGCCACCGCGCTGCTGGAACCGCTGGCAGGCAGGTGGCGCACGCCAGGCGATTAATTGCCGATGGCCACCACGCCGCGCTGGATCGCATCAATCGCGCGGCGCGCGTTACGACGAATGTCATCGGTATAACCCGTCTTCGCGATCTGCCCCAGCAAATCCACCACCTGGCGGCACCAGCGCACGAAATCACCCGGGGTGAGCTCCGCACCACTTTCCGCGGCAGCGGCCAGGCAGTAGCCCAGGGGCGCGCCGGCGGCCCATTGGTGCATCGACAGCGCAAAACCCGCCTCCGGCTCCTTCGTCACCGGCAGATTGTGGCGGCGTTCGTCGGCGATCAGCTCGTCGTAAATGCGCATAGTGTCGTTCATCGCATCCGCCATCCGGTCCGTCGCCGCATCCGGGCTACCACCACTGATCTTCCGGTTTTCAAAGACGCATAACGACGCCACACCCGCCAACTCCGCCGGGTCCAACTCATTCCAGATCCCGCGCTTCAAACACTGCGCGACAAAGAGATCGGACACATTGTGGATCTCCGCCAGGCGGGCGCCCTCGTCCGTGATCTGCGGTTCGCCGTGGACAAGCTCCACGTAGTCCATCTCTGTCAGCAGACCGACGATGCGCTCAAAGGTGCGCCCCAGCGAATCAGTGGCCGTGTCCACGCGCTTTTCCAGCCGGCTGAGCTTGCGCTTCTCGCGCGCCAACTCGTTGCCCACGCGCGCCAACATCTCTCGGTCCGTGGCCGGCCAGCTATGCACCGGATGCTCGCGCAGGGCTGCCCGCAGCGCCACCACCTTCTTATTCGGGCGCGTGCGCGCCTGTTCCTTCAGCTTCTTCGGCCTGCGGAAATGCCCCTTGTGCAGCTGGTCGACGACGCGCCGCGTGTGCTTCCGCGGGCGTTCAGAAATATGCCGCGGCAGCTTGATCTCCCCGACCACCATCGGCACATTGCGGAATGACGCCGCATCGATCCGGCCCGACCAGCCACGCTCCGTAGTGATCCACGGCCGTGGATCATCCTGCCGACCCGCCGGCGCAACCACCGCAGCCAGCTCCGGGCGGCGTTTCGACGGCAACACAATCACCTCGCCCACCCGCAAACGACCAAGGATCTTCTTAATCTCCTCCTGCCGGTCCTCGACGGCCTCCCGCTTGGACTGCTTCTCCGCCTCCGATAATTCGGCGCGCAGCTCCACGTAGTCGATCAACGATTCGGCCAAAGCGTCGGTGTCGGTGTCCACGCCATCGTCGTTAAGCCCGAAGCTCTCGACGTCGCGACGCAGCTGCTCGCGGAGCTTATCGACGCGCACCCGGGCACGCTCAATCTCACGTACCTCGTCGACGACCGACCCGTCCGTCTGGTACTGGGCGAAAGACTTCTCAATCAGGCGCAGCGAGTCCTCGTAGCCGTTCATGGAAATCAGGTTGACCGCCATGTTGTAGCCGGGCGAGAAGGTGGAAATCAGCGGGTAGGTGCGTGTCGACGCCAGGCCCGCCACCGCGTGCGGGTCCATCGCCGGCGCCCACTGCACCACCGCGTTACCCAAAACGTCGATCCCGCGGCGGCCCGCGCGGCCCGTCAGCTGCGTGTACTCGCCGGGGGTGAGATCCACGTGCGCCTCACCATTGAACTTGACCAACTTCTCCAGAACAACGGTGCGCGCCGGCATATTAATCCCCAGCGCAAGCGTCTCCGTAGCGAACACGGCCTTGATTAGACCTTTAACGAAAAGCTCCTCCACGATGTGGCGGAAACCGGGCAACATTCCCGCGTGGTGTGCGGCGAAACCACGCGACCAGACCGACCGCAGCTGACGGAAGTTCAGCACAGCAAGGTCCTCCTCGGGGATGCCCTCGACGCCCTTGTCGACGATCTCCCGGATCTGCTGCGCTTCCTCCTTCGTGGTCAGCTCCATGCGGGAGCGGTGGCACTGCGCCAGCGCCCCATCGCAGCCGGCGCGCGAGAAGATGAAGGTGATCGCCGGCAGCATGTCCTGCCCGCCCAAGGTACTAATCACTTCAGGCCGGCCGAGGGGCCGGTAGCGGTCCTGCGGGCGGTCTTTGCCGCTGCGGCGACCTTCAGTGCGGGCGCGGAAGCCGCGGCCTTCCTCAAAGTCGCTGCGGCCTTCGGCGGCAAGCCCGGATTCGAGGCGCTCAATCTTGCGCTCTAGGGTGCGGTTGACGCGCCCATCCTCCCCCGGTTCGAACAGCGGATAGAGGTTGCGGCCGACCATCATGTACTGGCTCAGCGGGACCGGGCGGTGTTCGGACACGATCACCCTGGTATCCCCGCGCACGGTCGATAGCCAGTTGCCGAACTCCTCAGAGTTGGACACGGTCGCAGACAACCCGATGATCGAGATCGATTCGTCCAGGTTGAGGATGATTTCCTCCCACACCGCACCGCGGTCACGGTCTGCGAGGTAGTGGATTTCATCCATGACCACGTGGGTCAGTCGATCCAGCTGCGGCGAGCGGGCATAGATCATGTTCCGCAGCACCTCGGTGGTCATGACGACGATCTCGGCAGAACCATTGATCGACACGTCGCCGGTGAGCAAGCCCACGGCATCCTCGCCGTGCTCGTCGACAAGATCGTGGTACTTCTGGTTGCTCAGCGCCTTGATCGGAGTGGTGTAGAAACACTTCGTGCCGCGTGAGAGCGCTAGGGACACGGCGAACTCGCCGACAACGGTCTTGCCGGCACCAGTGGGTGCGCAGACCAACACCCCCCGATCTTCCTCGACGGCCTGGCAGCCGGCGATTTGGAAGTCATCGAGGGGGTATGGTCGTGAAGCTCTAAACGTGTCCAGGTGGGTAGAGGTCATGCCACCAGACTAGGTCACGTCAGAGGACATCGTCGAAGTCCGAGCGCTCAGTGTTGTCGCGTGTCTGCGCAACGTCGCTTGACGACGACACCGGCTCCGGCCGACTGACAGGTGCGGGACGGTGGTTCAACGCACTAGTTTCCTCATCGTCCAGGTCCATCCACTCTGGGCGTTTGCGTGCTTGGCGTTTATCGTTCCAGCGGCAAAACTGGAAGGAGAGCTCCACGAGAACACAAACGGAGGTGGCCAGGATGATCATCGAAAAGGGGTCTTGGCCCGGCGTCATGAATGCTGCAAAAATAAACACGACAACGACGACGATGCGTCGCTTGTCCTTCACGTGTTCATACTCAAGCACTCCGATAAGATTGAGCATGACGATGATCAGCGGAATTTCGAAACTCACTCCGAAAATCACGGTGAGCCCGAGGACAAAATCATAATATTGTTGACCAGTGAGCCACGCCTGTTGGAACTCATCACCGATGCTCAGCAGCACTGCGAGCCCCACGTCCAAAATGAAGTACGCAAGCAAGGCACCTGCCACAAAGAGCACCACTGCCAGAGTGACGAACGTGAAGGTGTAGCGCTTTTCCTTCTTGTGCAGCCCAGGAACGATGAACAACCAGATCTGGGTCAACCAGACTGGCGATGACAATACCAAGCCCGCCAGCGCGCCCACCTTGAGGCGCAACATGAACATCTCAAACGGGCTAGTTGCCAATAGGCGACATTCCTCACCGTCGTTGAAGCTCACGCGCATCTCATCTGGCAAGTTGCAGTAGGGACGGCGGATAATTTCACCGAGCGAAAACATGCCAAATGGCGCGTTTTGATACCAAATGAACCCAATAATCGTTCCGACCAGCAGGGCGGCAAGCGAGATCATCAGGCGACGCCGGAGCTCAACTAGGTGCTCACGAAGCGCCATCGAGCCGTCGTGGTTCTTTGGCTTTTTCTTCTTGCTGCGGAACTTCTTCTCAGCCACGGATCCTGACTACTGGTTCTGTGTGTTCTGT
This sequence comes from Corynebacterium sp., assembly GCF_043426755.1. Lineage (GTDB taxonomy): Bacteria > Actinomycetota > Actinomycetes > Mycobacteriales > Mycobacteriaceae > Corynebacterium. The sequence goes on from NZ_JBHWRP010000004.1 coordinate 12,335, forward strand.
TGCTGCTGTGGCTGATTTTCTGGGCGGTCCCAAAAGTCCTGCTCCTCCTGCTGAGCCTGGGTTACCTGGCCCTGCTGAGGTTGCTCGTTCTCATTCTGAAGTTCCTTGACCTCGGACTTGAAGATGCGTGCGGAACGCCCCACGGAACGCGCCAGATCCGGCAGCTTCTTTGCACCGAAGAGCAGGAGAATGACGACGAGGATGAGAATGATTTCCATCCAACCAAGGTTCGGCATGGTATTAGACCTTTCAAAAATTGAGCTATGCCTTATGAGTTACCAACTTAGCAGTTACTCAATGCTGTCCGGTTGATCATAGCGCTTGCGTGCCGAATCCGCTCGCCGAACAATCTCCTCGGCGACATCCTGAGGAGAAACCACCTTTACGCGGTCGGCTTGGCTAAGTGCGAAACGGACAAGCCACTCGGGTGAGCCAAACGGCATGGTGGCAGTCCACCACCCACCATCATCCGGAGTACTGCTCCGCTCCCCGAGTTCGATATCCCAGTAGTCGATCAGCCTCGTGGCATGGGGCGCGATCAGCAACCCGGCGACCTGCTTATCGGCGAAACCGAAAGGATCCTCCGCATCGAAACGGCTCCCTTTAGCGGCGGAGGGTTCGTCGAGAAGCGTCGCGCGGCGCACTCGATCTAAACGGAATGACTTCTGCTCACCATCCTCCCAGGCATTCAGGTAGGTGTGCCCATCGCGGTGGAAGAGTTTTTCGGGGCTGACCTGCCTGGTGCGCGTGGAGCTCGATGACGTTGAGTAGTAGTCGAGTTCTAACTGGCGTTCGTCGGCAAGTGCCTGACTGATAACGGTGGCAGGGCCTGGATCAGTGTCGGCGATAGTGTCGGTCACGCCTGGAGCCTTGACGGCGGCTCGGATTTTCGCGGCGGCCGAGGTCACAGCGTCCTGATCGACAAGCCCAGGGATCGTCTCAAGCGTCTCCAGGGTGAGCAGCAGCGCGTTCGCCTCCGTGGGAGTCAAGCGCAGAGGCTTGTTAAGGCCTTGGTCGTCGATAAGGGTAACCTGCCTCCAATCCGCGACAAGGTCAATCATCTCGCCGGGCCCCTTACCCACGCCCGAGATGTGCAGGCGGTTGAGCGCATCCATTACGTCCTGCGGGCTGAGGGTGAGGTCACGGGCAATCTCCATCACCGTCGCTTCAGGATGCTGCCGCAGATACGGCACGAGGTTCAGCGAGCGCACCAGATCAGTGATCTTTTCGGGACTATCCTTCATGTGCAGCCTCCAACAGCGCTAGGACATCGGCGCGCACATCATCAGGCTTGACGACGACCACCCGGTCGGCATAGCTGGCAACGGTGCGCACCAACCAATCACGTTCAACATCACGTAACACCCAGTGCTTAGCATCGCGGGTGGCTTTCTCCGTCAGCTCTGGGGCGGGCTCGTCGATAAGCAACGTGGCGGTGGTCGTAGGGCCACGGAGAGACTCTTCGACGACCTCCTGGAGATCACGGTCGGAGGTGATGAATTCGTCGGAACGCACCTTGCGCACGTTGCTCACGCGGATGGCGCGGAAACTGCGCGGCGCGCGACGTTCCACGTCCCACCCGGCGATATAGGCCTTATTGTGCAGCGCGACGATCCCCCACGGGTCCATCACGCGGCGCTGCACCTCGGCCGTGGGGCTGGAACGGTAGTCAAAACTCATGCGGGTCCGCGTCCGGATGCATGCGGTGACCGCCTGGACCAAATCGGCCGACAGGCGCAACACGTCATTGTCCATCGAGGCCAAAGGGGCATCGTCGAAAGAGCGGGTCGCCCCGGAGGCCGCGAGCTTCGTCCACCCCGAGCGGGCAAAGGCACCCAGGCTGCCCGCGTGGCCCAGGTCGCCGGCAAGTCCCAGCACGGTGGCCTCGGCGTCGGTAAACTCGATGGGTGGCAGCTCGTAGGAGTCTTTATCCACCCACACCAGCCCGTTCTCACTGCGTGCGGGCACCCCGGCGCGGCGGATGCTCGCGACGTCGCGTTGAATCAGCCGCTGGAAGGCTTGGTCGGTGCGATTCTCGTAGCCGGCGACGTTGGCGCGCACCCAGTCATGTGTGCGCGGTGTTTCTGCGCCCAGCAGCCCGAAGGTGAGGTTGGTCAGGCGTGCGACCGCGTCGTCGTCAGCTGTCACGAGCACCTAGCCTTTCTTTTCGTGGTGGGCGTCCATGTAGGCGATCAGCTCGTCGACACGCGGGTCTTCGTTGGCGAAGGGGTCCAGCAGGTCCACCGTGCGCGGTTCCGGCCGGTCTACTTTCATGTGGACCCAGTCCACGGAGATCGGTGCGCCGAGCGACTGTGCGGCGCGGAGGAACTTCTCGCGCAGGGCGGCGCGAGTGGTGGCTGGGGCGTGTTCGGCGGCCTCGGCGATGGCTTCGTCCGTGGTCCAGCGTCGCACGCGCCCTTTGCGCTGCAGGAGGTAGAACAGGCTGCGCTCGGGGTGGATATCGTGGTAGGTCAGGTCGATCTGGCGCAGTTTGGGGTGGTCGTAGTCCACGCCCAGCTTGTCGCGGTAGGCGTCGAGCAGCGTGCGTTTGATCACCCAGTCGATCTCGGTGTTGACCTGGCTGAAGTCCTGCGTCTCGATCGCGCGCAGCACCCTGCCCCACAGATCAACCACACGCGCCATTTCCTCGTTCGGGGTGCCTTCGTCGGGGCGGACGTCGAGCCAGTCGCGTGCCGACGAATAAATCGCCTGCTGCACCTCGAGCGCGGTGACTGTGGAGCCATCCTTCAGCTTCAGTACCGTGGAGCCGGTCGCATCGTCGGCGATGTCGCGCACGTGCTTGATCGCGTTCTCCAACTCGAAATCCGGCAGATCAAAGCCGGCCTCCAGCATCTCGATGACCAGCAGCGTGGAGCCAACCTTGAGCGCGAAGGTGGGCTCTGCCATGTTGGAATCGCCGGCGATTACGTGCATGCGGCGGAAGCGGTGCGAATCCCCGTGCGGCTCATCGCGCGTATTGATGATCGGGCGGGTCCGCGTGGTGGCCGAAGACACCCCCTCCCACACCTGGTCCGCCCGCTGCGAAAGCACGAAACGCCCATCCTTGATCAGGCCCGCACCGCAGATTAGTTGGCGGGTAATCATGAAGGGAAGCAGCTGCTTGCCCAGGGACTTCAGCACCATCTCCCGGCTGATCAGGTAGTTTTCGTGCGCGCCATAAGAGTTACCGGCGGAGTCCACATTGTTTTTGAACAAGTAGACGGTGCCACCGATGTGATCGTCGGCAAGCGCCTGTTCCGCCTGAAGCGCCAGCTCGTGGTAGATCCGTTCCCCGGCTTTGTCGTGGTTGAGCAGTTGGGTGAGGCTATCGCATTCGGCGGTCGCGTACTCTGGGTGGCTGCCCACATCTAGGTAGAGGCGCGCGGCTGATGGCGTAAAGATATTCGAGGACTGGTATTTCGCCACCACCGGCCGAAACAGGTAGCGGGCCACCTCTTCGGGACCAAGCACCGGCCGCCCGTCGCGGGTGGCGGTCACGCCGAATTCGGTCTCGACGCCCATGATGCGCCGCGCAAATACCTCACCCACGGCCTACTGGCCGCCCTTCTGCACAAAGGAGCGCACGAACTCCTCGGCGTTCGTCTCCAGCAGGCCGTCGATCTCATCGAGCAGATCGTCGGTCCCCGCGGTGTTGATCTGGACGCTGCCCGCGGCCTCTTCGCCGATGTTCTCGTCCTCGCCGGCGCCGCCGGTGCCATGAACTTGTTGCTGTGCCATGAAAGTCTCCTTTTCTTTTCTAGTGTACGTCGACGATGTCGTGGCCCGCGTCACGCAGGGCGGCCAGTAGGTCGTCGGTGGAGGCGGCTGCGTCGACGAGCTCGCCGACCTCCTCTTCAGTAAAGCCATCCACGGCGTCGATGCTGATTTTGGCAACACCGTGCTCGTGCTTAACGACGATCGTCTGCCAGCTTGAGGCGACAACCTGTTCCGGGAACTTCGCCGCGACCGCACCGCGTAAAAAGGCGCGCGAATTCTTCGGAGGGTGCTGCGCTGCCCGACGGATGGTCTCCTCGTCGACAAGCGTGCGCATGCGCCCGGCCCGCACCAGCGCGTGGTAGAGGCTCTTGGCGGGGTCGATGTCCGAATACTGGATATCCACCAGCTTCAGCTTCGGGTCGCTCCACGCCACTCCCCGATCGACATAGCCCTTGATCAGGGCGTACTTGGCAGTCCAATCCAAACGGTCGGCGGTGGATAGCGGGTCGCGCTCCAGATCGTCCAATACCTCAGCCCACAGTTCGACAACGCGCTGGTCGTACTCGTCCTCGAGTGTCACGCGGGCGAGGTACTCGCGCTGGAGCTGGATGGCGGTCAGCTGGCGATCGTCGACAAGCGACACCGTGTGCGTGCAGCTGGGGTCGTGCGAAATTGCCTTGAGCTCGGCGACAGGGTCTTTGAGCGCGAGGTCGGTGAAGTCCACGCCGTTTTCGATCGCGTCGATGACCAGCTTCGTTGTGCCCAGCTTAAGCACGTTGGAGAACTGGCTCATGTTCGCATCGCCGATGATCGTGTGGAACCGGCGGAAGCGCGCCGCATCCGCGTGGGGTTCATCGCGCGTGTTGACGATGCCGCGGTTCAGCGTGGTCTCCAGCGACACCTCTTGCACAAAATAGTCCGCGCGCTGAGAGATCTGGAACCCGTCGCGCTCCCCCGCCTCGCCGATGCCCACCCGGCCGGCACCAACGACGACCTGGCGGGAGACGAAAAACGGGAGGATCGCCTGGGTCAAAACATCAAAGTCTGTTGCGCGGAGGTATTGGTAGTTCTCGTGCGAGCCATAGGACGCGCCCTTGCCGTCCACGTTGTTCTTGTATAGCTTCAACGGCGGGCACGGATCATGGTTCTTCACCACGCTGGTGCCCTGGGCGTAGAGATCGGCAACGGTCTGCGCTGCCTCATTCAAGATGATGTCGCCGGCAGCGTCATAGACCATGGCGTCGAAAGCGTTATCCACCTCCGGCGAGGCATACTCCGGGTGGGCATGATCCACGTAGAAGCGCGCACCATTGGTGGGCACCACGTTGGCTACGCCGATCGCATCCCAGTCCACCACCGGCACGGTACGGTAACGCCGCAGGTCAAAGCCGCGCGCATCGGCGAGAGGGTGCTCATCCTCATAATTCCACCGGGCACGCGCGCCGGTCTTGACCGCAGCGTAGGCCACCACCGCGTGGGTGGAGCTCACGATCGGGCTCAAGTCCGGCTGCTCCGGCGTAGAGATGCCGTACTCAGTTTCGGTCCCCATAAAACGGGCCATGTTTTCCTTTCTCATCGCGCCTAGAGCGCCACTTCCGCCGACACGACACGCTTGCCCTGGCGGCCAGAAATCCGCGACCACTCATCCGGGCTCGCAGTATTCGGCAGATCTTCACTCTCATTCTGCTCCGCCGTGACCGCCTTGCGCAGGTGATCGGCGCTTACACCTGACGACGACACACCAGCGATATGGTCCTTGATCGCTAGCTTCTTCGCGCGGTCCACAATATTGGCGATCATCGCGCCTGACACAAAGTCCGAGTAGTTCAGCACCTCAGAGGTACCGTCGATAAGCTCCAAACGCACATAAGGGCGCGGCGCAAACAGGGCCGCCACCGCGGAATCGATCAGCTCCTCCAGCGGCTGCGCCAGCGGAATCTCATCGCTTAAGTGGCGCGAGAAAATATCCGCGGCACCCGCGCGATCCGGCCGGTCAATGCGCACCTTAATATCCAAGCGCCCTGGCCGCAGGATCGCAGGATCGATCAGTTCCTCACGGTTCGTCGCGCCGATCACGATCACGTTCGCCAGCCCCTCCACACCGTCGATCTCTGTGAGCAGCTGCGGGACCACCGTCGTCTCCATATCCGAAGACACGCCCGAGCCACGGGTGCGGAAAATAGACTCCATCTCATCAAAGAAGATGATCACCGGGCGGCCTTCGTCGGCAAGTTCGCGTGCGCGCTCAAAAATCAGCCGAATGCGACGCTCCGTCTCACCAACAAACTTATTCAGCAGCTCCGGGCCCTTCACATTAAGGAAGTAGGCGCGGCCGCCGTCACCGATGCGCTGCGACAAAGAATTCGCCACCGCCTTCGCGATCAACGTCTTCCCGCACCCCGGGGGGCCATAAAGCAACAAGCCCTTCGGCGGCAGCAGATCATACTGCCTATACAGATCAGGGTGGGCAAAAGGCAGCTCGACGGAATCCTTAATCGTCTCAATCTGCGCGCCCAGCCCGCCGATATCGTCATAAGACACATCCGGGATCTGCTCCAGGCTGAGCTGCGCGACCTCCGTCTTCTCCACGCGCTCCACCGCAAAGCCGGCCTTCACGTCGACCAGCACAGTATCCCCGGCGCGCGCCTTCGTCCGCAGCGGCAACGCCAGGTGAACTAGGGACTCATTACCCAGCTGATCAGCGACAATGGCGCGCCGGGTGCCCACCTTTTCAATCAGCGTGGCAAGCGAGCCGCTCGTCGGAAAGCCGCACGATTCGACGACCACCAAGCCCTCGCCCAAACGCACAAGGTGGCCGGGCTCCAGAGTCCCCGGCTCCAGGTTCGGCGAGGCCTTCACGCGCATCTGGCGGCCGGAAGTAAACACCTCGGCCTCTTGGCCGCGGTGCGAACCCGCCAGAAAAATGCCGTACGTGGAGGCCGGCTCGCCCAGCGCCTCGATCTGCGCGTGCAAATCCTGCAACTGATCGCGCGACTGACGCAGCAGCTGCGCCAACTTCGCGTTGCGGGAACTCAGCGTCTGATTGGTGCGCTTCAGCTCCTTGTTCTCGTTAACGATCTCCTCGTTGGCCATGCTGCTAGCTTACAGCGTGTGCTTATCGACGAGCCTTGCGCTGCGGACGGGGCGGCGTGACACCGTCGGCAAGCCGGCGCGTCCACACCAAAAAGGCGGTGTGCGCATTCATCCGGTGTTCCGGTCGGGTGGCCAGGCCGTCAACCTTCCACTCGCGCAACAACGTCTCCCACGCCCGCGGCTCGGTGAAGCACTTGGCCTCGCGGATGCCCTCCATGATGTTCATCAGCTGGGGCACGGTGGCCACATAGGTCATGAACACGCCGCCGGGGATGAGGATATTTTTCACCGTGTCGACGAAGTGCCAGGGCTCCACCATGTCCAAGATGACGCGGTCGACGGGACCGCCAAGATCCTCGGTAGTCACCTCGCCGAAATCGCCCAGGCGCAGCGACCACCACGCTGGAGCCTCACCGAAGTATTCCGAGACGTTATCCTTGGCGAACTGCAGGTGATCATCGCGGATCTCATAGGAGAACACATGGCCCTGAGGGCCCACGGCGCGCAGCAGGCTCATCGACAACGCACCGGAGCCCGCGCCGGCCTCGAGCACGCGCGCGCCCATGAAGATATCGCCCTCGACCAAAATCTGGGCGGCATCTTTCGGGTAGATCACGGCGGCGCCACGCGGCATCGACAGCACGTGATCCACCAGCAGGTGGCGGAAACAGAGATAGTCACTGCCCATGGTGGACTTGACCACGGAGCCCTCGTCGGAACCGATGATGTCATCGTGGAGAATCGCACCCTTATGGGTGTGGTACTCGGCCCCCGGCACCAACTCGATGGTGAAATGGCGACGCTTCGCGTCAGTCAACTGCACTTTGTCGCCTGCCTGGAAAGGTCCAGAATACAACGGCGGCCTCCTTGAAACGGGAAAATCTACCGATTAGTTACCGGTCAAGTATGCCGTAAGAGCACGCGCAAACCATAGTTGGTCCTGGGTACCGGCCAGCTCCCGGGCCGAGTGCATCGACAACAGCGGCACGCCCACATCCACCGTCGGGATCCCCAGCCGGGTCGCCGCAATCGGCCCGATCGTCGACCCGCACGGCACCGAATTATTCCCCACAAACGTCTGCACCGGCACATCGGCCGCGCGGCACGCGTTAATCCACAGCGCCTCCGTCACCGCGTCCGAGGCATAGCGCTGCTTCGCATTGATCTTCAACACCGGCCCCTCATTGAGCAGCGGGCGATGCGTCGGGTCGTGCTTGGCGGCATAGTTGGGATGCACCGAGTGGGCGGCATCGGCGGACACCATGGTGGAAGCCGCGAACATGGTCAACGGGTCGCCGAAGGCGCGGGCGATCGTCGTTAAGCACCGTTCAAGCAGCGGTCCCCCGGCGCCCGTCGTGGACTGCGAACCCACCTCCTCGTGGTTGAACGCGGCCAGGACCAGGATGTCCTTCACGTCTGCCGTGGCGTCCAGCAGCGCCGTGACAGAAGCATGCACGCTGCTCAGGTTGTCCAAGCGCCCGGCGGCCAGCATATCGTTGAAGACCGCGCCCTCCTGCGCATCGGCGCTGATCAGCTCATGCGCAAGGATCGAGTGCTTATCGACGCCCGCCGCCTCAGCCACCACATCCATGATCGACTCCGCGTGCCCCGCCCCCATGATCGGCTGCATATGCGCCTGCGGGTCCGGCTTCAGCTCATTGGAACGCTCCAGGTGGATCGCTAAGTGCGGGATGCGGGCGACGGGACCGGTGTTGACGAGGCGGGAGGTACCGTCGTCAAGCACGATGCGCCCCGCGAAGGTGAGCTCCCGGTCGAACCAGGACGCAAGGATCGGCCCGCCGTAGACCTCCACCGCCAGCTGGTGGAAACCATGCGCGAGGACATCCGGCGTCGGTTTCAGCATGAACCCCGGCGAATCCGTGTGGGAACCGATAATCCGGAACGCCGGGTTTGGATCCTCCGGGATCCAATAGGCGATCACCGCGCCGCCGTCGACAAGCACGTGCCCGCCCGGCTGCGTTCCCAGCGCCGCGCCGGGGCCGTGCTCGGTGAAACCGGCGGCTGCGAGACGGTCGGCCACCTCGCGCGCGGCATGGAAGGCGGAGGGGGAAGCGGCGATGAAATCGATAAGGTCGCGAATCTGGCTCATACCTCACACTCTATGATGGAGACCATCATGACACCACGACCACTCGCCCTATCCCCCTCGCGCGCCTCCGACTACCAGCAGTGTCCGCTGCTCTACAGGTTCCGTGCCATCGACAAACTGCCCGAGGAACCCACCCTCGCGCAGGTCCGCGGCACTCACGTGCACGCCGTTCTGGAGGACCTCCACTCGTGGCCGCGCGAGCAGCGCACCTACCCCGCCGCCGTCAAGCGCATCAAGCCGAATTGGGAGGCCCTCGTCGATAAGCACCCCGAATACGCAACGCTTGTCGACGACGAAACCGCCTATTTCGTTGAAGTCCGCAGCCTTGTGCGCGGCTACTTCGAAATGGAAAACCCCCAGGGCTTCGATTCTTCCTCGCAGGAAATGTACGTGAACACTGTCCTGCCGAACGGGGTGCCCGTGCGCGGATTCATCGACCGCGTCGACGTGGCCCCGACCGGCGAAGTGCGCGTCGTCGACTACAAAACCGGCAAAAAGCCCCTGCCACGCTACTCGGCGTCCGCGCAGTTCCAGATGCGCTTCTACGCGCTGGTGTACTGGAGGCTTTACGACGAGATCCCCGCCCAACTCCGGCTGATGTACCTGAAGGTCATCGATTCAATGTTTCTGAGCCCCTCGCGCGAGGAACTCGAATACTTCGAACGCGACCTGGGCGAGCTGTGGGCCAAAATCGAAGCCGACGGCCGGCAGGGAAATTTCCGCCCCAAGACCTCCAAGCTGTGCGGATGGTGCAATTTCCAAGAACTGTGCCCGGCCTTCGGCGGGGTGCCGCCCGAATATCCGGGCTGGCCAGGCAGCGTGGCTGACCAACCTTCTGATCCTAGCTAGGTAACCGGCGCCCGCAACCGTTGTGATCTGCGCCACCGAAAATCTGTGGATAACATTGTTGTTTTCCACAGATTTCGGACATTTCTCGCTTGCGCTGCGCGGGGCTGCGGGACGCGCTTTAGCGTTGGGGCCATGAACGTAATCGACGCGCTGGTACAGATGGGCACGGCAGCCATGACGCTGCTGGGCCAGCTTGCCGACGTGCCCGCCGAAAGCCTCCTCGCCCGCGGCGCCGAGGCCGATACCGTGCGCGGCTACTACAAGCTCGTCGACGTCTACTACGGCACCACCGGGTCCAAGAAACAGCAACGCTTGGCCCGCGAGGCGGCGGTGCGTAACGGCCACGGCATGGACCGGCTGCGGCACATCGAAAACTACGTCGCCCGAGTGCACAACAAAGCCGACAAGTGGCCGCTGCGCCGCCGGCTCGCCGAGTTCTCCGGGCACACGAAGGATTTCCGCGTGTTCGCGCGCGAGCAGCTCGCGTCGTTAAGCAAGCCCGGCAAGGAGGCTGCCACCCGCGACTACCGCGTAACCAAACATGCCGACACCAACGATGCCACCATGAGCCTGCGCGGTACCCAGGCCGAAATCAGCGAGATCGACGCCCGGATTCGCGACTATGCGCAGGAGAACGATGTGCCTGTCGACGAGGCCGCCGTCGCCGTGATGGCCACCGGGGGCGGCGAGACGATCTATGGCGCGAAAATCTTGATCCCGCTCGATATCGGGCTGGCTTTGCTCAACGGCGAAGGCGACGACGCGATCCTGACCACCAGCCTGGGAGCCACCATCACCGGGCACGAGGCGATGGCGATGAAACTTGGCCCGATCGCCGAATTCGTCGGCCTGACCAACGTCGACGGGCCCATCAGCTTATCGACGGGGCGCCTGGCCGAAGGCAACGAACCCATCACCACGCGGGAAGCGCTCGAGCGACTGCTAAAGGCTTGTGAAGAAACGGGGGCCGAGCCGCCACCGCCGGAAGCCATCGAAGTCGCGCTGCGCCGCACTCCCACCCGAAAACAGCGCGCGCTGCTCGAAGCTGCACAGATCGTGTGCGGTGGCGAGGAGTGCACCGTGCCCGCCCACCGCTGCGAAGTCAATCACAACGTGCCCTATTCGCGCGGTGGGTTGACGGTCATGTCCAACTTGTCGAAGCTGTGCGGCTACCACAACGGCAAGGCGGGCGCCGCGGAACAGTACCGCAACGTCGCGGGAGAGGTGCACCGGATCCTGCCGGGTGGGCGCCTCGTGCGCAACGAACACCCGGTGGCGCAGCGTAACCCGATCCGCACCCTGTTTGAGACGGGGTTTAGGACAGGCCCGTGATCTCCCCGTCGTCGTCGATGTCAATGCTGTAAGCGGCAGGCGTCTTACCCAGGCCGGGCATCGTCATGACATCGCCGGTGAGCGCTACGACGAAACCAGCACCCGTGCGTGGCTGCAGCTTGCGCACGTGCAACGTGTGGCCCTCGGGCGCGCCCAACTGCTTCGGATCGTCCGAGAAGGAGTACTGGGTCTTCGAGATACACACCGGCAGGGTGTCCCAACCATTGTCCTTGAGCACCTGCAGGTCGCGGGCGGCGTTGACGGAGTACTCCACCTTGTCCGCGTGATAGATTTCGCGGGCGATCGTTTCGATGGAGGCCTCGATGCCGTCGGCAGGATCGTACAGCTGGCGCGACCCGCTGGACAGGTTCGCGACCACCTTCTCGGCCAAGTCGATGGCCCCGTCGCCGCCATCGGCCCAGGCAGAGGTCTCAGCGACATCCACGCCAAACTCTGCGGCCCAGTCGCGCATGAACTCGCGTTCCGCATCGGTATCAGAGGTAAAGAGGTTCACAGCCACCACCGGCTTCACGCCGAACTTGCGCACGTTGTCCACGTGACGCTCAAGGTTGCAGATGCCTCGTCGTAAAGCGTCGAGGTTCTCGTCGGTCAGGTCCTCTCGGGCTACGCCACCGTTGTACTTCATGGAGCGGATCGTCGTCACGATCACCGCACCCGCAATATCCAACTCGCCGTAGCGGGCCTTGATGTCGAAGAACTTCTCCGCGCCAAGGTCAGAACCGAAACCGGCCTCGGTGCACACGATGTCGGCGTACTGCTGCGCCGTCGTCGTCGCGATCAGCGTGTTGCACCCGTGGGCAATATTGGCGAACGGGCCGCCGTGGATGAAGGCCGGGGTGCCACCCAAAGTCTGGACCAAGTTCGGGTTGATCGCGTCCTTCAGCAAGACGGTCAACGCGCCCTCGGCACCCAAGTCGCCTGCGGTCACCGGCGCGCCGTCATAGGTCAGGCCGACGGTCAGGCGGGCCAGGCGCGCCTTGAGGTCCTGCAGGTCGGTCGCAAGGCCCAGCACGGCCATGATCTCGGAGGCGGCGGTGATGGTGAAACCGGTCTCCGTCGGCGTACCCTGCTTCGGGCCGCCCAGGCCGGTGACGACCTCACGCAGCGAACGATCGTTGACATCGAGGCAGCGGCGCCACGTGATGCGGCGCGGATCGATGCGCAGCTCATTGCCCTGGTGAATGTGGTTGTCCACCAGCGCCGCCAGCGTGTTGTTGGCGGCGGTAATCGCGTGGAAATCGCCGGTGAAGTGCAGGTTGATATTCTCCATCGGCACCACCTGGGAGTAGCCGCCGCCGGCCGCACCACCCTTGATGCCGAAGACGGGACCCAGCGAAGGCTCACGCAACGCCACCATCGCCTTGTGGCCCAGGGAGGCCAGGGCGTCGGTAAGCCCGATCAGGACGGTGGATTTGCCCTCCCCCGCCGGGGTGGGCGATACCCCGGTGACCAGGACGATCTTGCCGGGGTTCGAAGATTTTTTAACGTGTGCGAGGTCCACCTTGGCCATGTGCTTGCCGTATGGGACAAGGGCGTTGTCGGAAATGCCCGCCCTCTCGGCGATCTCGGTGATCGGTCGGAGCGTGTGGGCTTGAGCGATAGATACGTCTGAGAGCATGCTCCTAGAGTATTACGGCGCCGAACAGATAACCCAGCAACACGGCGATAGCGATGCACAAAACGCCCGGGACAAGGAAAGGGTGGTTGAAGACGAACTTGCCGATGCGGGTGGAGCCAGTGTCGTCCATCTCCACGGCGGCCAGCAGCGTCGGGTACGTCGGCAGCACGAACAGGGCCGAGACTGCGGGGAAGGCTGCCACGGCGGTCAGCGGGGACACACCGATCGCCAGCGCGGCGGGCATCAGGGCCTTCGCAGTGGCGGCCTGGGAGTACAGGAGCGCGGCGGCGAAGAAGAGGACTACGGCCAGCAGCCACGGCTGGGCGCTCAGCACGTCGCCGGCGAGCACCTGGATGTCGTCGAGGTAGTGGTTGATGAAGGTGGTGCCCAGCCATGCCACGCCCAGCACACACACGGAGGCCGACATGCCGGAGCGGAACACCTGCGTGGTCAGGATGTCTGCGGCCGGAACCTTGGTGATCAGCAGGATGACGGTGGCGGCGGCCAGCATGATCGTCATGATGGCTTCGTTGCGCGGCAGCGTCGGGTCGGCGATGAGGCCTACCTGCTCGGAGATGGCGGTGGCGTACAGCATCACGGCGATGATCGCGACGAGGAATACACCCACCGAGGCCTTGGCGCCCTTCGGTGCGACATAGTCACCAGCCGCCTGCGGCGTGCCGACGAGCCCTCGGGCCACACGGTCCTGGTACACGGGGTCGTCGTCAAGCTCCTTGCCCAGCCGGTTCGCAACGAAGGCGGTAGGGAAAATCGCGAGGAAGGTGGATAGCATCATGATGCCGACCAGCTGGAGGTAGCCCACTCCGTAGGGCTCCAAAAGGTCCGCCATGAACACGACGGCGGCTGAAATCGGCGAGGCGACAATGGCCATCTGGGAGGCGATCACCGCCACCGACAGCGGGCGCGAGGGGCGCACGTGGCCTTCTTTGGAGACTTCGACGATGACCGGCAGGGTCGAGAACGCGGTGTGGCCGGTGCCGGCGAAGACCGTCATCAACCAGGTCACGATCGGCGCGTAGAGCGTGATGCGTTTCGGGTTGCGGCGCAGGAAACGCTCCGCCAGGTGCACCAGGTAGTCCATGCCGCCGGCGCGTTGCATCGCGGAGATCGCGGCGATCACGCACATAATGATGCCGATCACGTCGAACGGAATATCCTCCGCGGACACCGTCATGCCGGTCGCGCCCAGCAGGAGCACACCCAGGCCGCCGGCGAAACCGATCGCGATTGACCCCAAGCGCGCGCCCAGAATGATCGCGCCGAACAAAATAATCAGGTGGATGAGGAAAAGCATGAGATCCACTTTCCATAACAAAGAGATAGTACCTACCTACAAGTATCATGGAAGCATCGTGTCCGAAACAACTCAGTCGGACGTGATCTAAAGCACCCAAACCTCCACAGCGTCGCTTAACGACGAAAAACCCGCCGAACCGGAAGCAACTAGGCGCATCCGGAGGCGGCGGGAATCGTCGTAAAGCGTGCTTATTCTTCGTCGAGGTAAATCTTGCCCCGGTACTCGGGGTGCATCAGATTCGACTTGAACAGCACCTTGTCCAGGGTCTCTTCGTCGAGAAGCCCCTTCTCCAGGACCAGCTCGCGCACGCCGCGGCCGGTCGCTGCGGCCTCCTTGCCGATCAGGTCGCCATTGTGGTGGCCGATGAAGGGGTTGAGGTAGGTGATGATGCCGATCGAGTTGTCCACGTAGCCCTGGCACACGTCCTCGTTGGCGGTGATGCCTTCGACGCACTTCTCGCGGAGGGTCTTCGCGCCGTTGCCCAGGATGGAGATGGACTCGAACAGGGACTCCGCGATGACCGGTTCCATCACGTTGAGCTGCAGCTGGCCTGCCTCTGCGGCCCAGGACACCGTGACGTCGTTGCCGAAGACCTTGAAGCAGATCTGGTTGACAACCTCTGGGATGACCGGGTTGACCTTGGCCGGCATAATCGACGAACCGGCCTGGCGCTCGGGCAGGTTGATCTCGTTCAGGCCGGCGCGTGGGCCGGAGGACAGCAGGCGCAGGTCATTGCAGGCCTTCGACACCTTCATCGCGGCGCGCTTGATGGCGGCATGGGCGGAGACGTAGCCGCCGGTGTCGCTGGTGGCCTCGATGAGGTCTGGGGAGGAGCTGATGTTCAGGCCGGTGACCTCGCGCAGGGCCTCGATGACCTTGTCGCGGTAGCCGGACGGAGTGTTCACGCCGGTGCCGATCGCCGTCGCGCCCAAGTTGACCTCCAGCAGGTCCTCCGCAGCCTCCTTCAGAGTCTTCTGCTCCTCCGCCAGGTTCGCGCCGAAGGCCTTGAACTCGGAGCCAAGCGTCATCGGCACGGCGTCCTGCAGCTGGGTGCGGCCCATCTTCAGGATGTCGACAAACTCGTCGCCCTTGTCGCGGAAGGAGCTCTGCAGCTGGTCCAGCTGCTCGATGAGTTCCTGCATCGCGTAGTACAGGCCGAGGCGCAGGCCGGTTGGGTAGGAGTCGTTGGTGGACTGTGCCAGGTTGACGTGATCGTTCGGGTTTATCACGTCGTAGGAACCCTTCGGCTTACCCAGCTTCTCAAGCGCTAGGTTGGCCACGACCTCGTTCGTGTTCATGTTCAGGGAGGTGCCTGCACCACCCTGGAAAGCGTCGATCGGGAACTGATCCATGCAGCGACCCTCGTCGAGGATTTGGTCACAGGCCCACACAATGGCCTCCGCGACGTCTTTTGGTAGGGCGTGGAGCCGGCGGTTCGCAATGGCGGCAGCCTTCTTCACTTGGACCATGCCGCGTACGAAGTGTGGAAAGTCATTGATGTGGGTGCGTGAGATCTGGAAGTTGTCCACGGCGCGCATGGTGTGCACACCGTAGTAGTGCTCGTTGGGGACCTCGACGGTCCCCAAGAGGTCTTCTTCTGTCCGTGTTGACACGATGAGAGGTTCCTTTCATTGGTTTCATCACACCTTACTTCCTAGGGCGTGATCTTCACCAGAAAAATCGTTGAGAAATATTTTAAAGCCGCGCGATACGCAGCTCGGAGGCCAGGATCGCCTCGCCACCAACCGCCGCGAGTTCGTCCATCACAGCGTTGGCGTTTTTCTTCGGCACCATTGCGCGCACCGCGACCCACCCGTCACGGGAGAGCGGCGAGACCGTCGGCCCCGACAGGCCCGGCGTAATCGCCGATGCCGCCGCCAGGTTGTCACGCGCAATGTTGTAGTCGATCATCAAGTAGGTGCGCGCCGCCAAGATGCCCCTGATGCGTGCGAGCACAACCTGCATTTCCTTGGTGGTTTCAGCTTCAGCGCGCTTTACGACGACGGCCTCGCTGGCCACGATCGGCTCCGAGAAAGGGGCGAGTCCCTGCTGCCGCAAGGTGGCGCCAGTGGAAACAACATCGGCAATCGCATCAGCCACACCTAGCTTGATGGAGATCTCCACGGCACCGTCGAGGCGGATCACCTCGGCGGACATGTCGCGTTCAGCGAGGTAATCCTCGACTAGGTGCGGGTAAGAGGTAGCGATACGCTTGCCGTTGAGCTTCTCCAGCGACCACTCCTCGCCTGCGGGTGCTGCGAAACGGAACGTGGAGCCGCCAAAGCCGAGCTCCATGACCTCTTCGACTTCAGCGCGCGAGTCGAGGGCCAGGTCGCGGCCGGTAATGCCGAGGTCAAGGTGTCCCCCGGCAACATAAATGGCAATATCCGTGGGCCGTAGGTAAAAGAATTCTACCTGGTTTTCTTCGTCGAAAACGTTCAGCGCCTTGGTGTAGCCGCGCGATTTGTAGCCGGCTTCGGCAAGGATCTCGGTGGCGGCCTCCGAGAGGGAACCTTTATTGGGGACGGCGATCTTAATCATGGGGAACGCTCCTTATTACAGGTACTTGTAGATGTCGTCGGGGTTGAGACCACGGGAGACCATCATCACCTGGGTCCAGTAGATGAGCTGGCTCATTTCCTCGGCCAGCTCTTCGTCGGACTGGTATTCAGAGGCGATCCACACTTCGCCGGCTTCTTCGATGATCTTTTTGCCGATGAAATGCACTCCCTTGTCCAGCGCGTCGACGGTGCCGGAGCCTTCGGGGCGTTCCTGCGATTTCTGGGTGAGTTCAGCAAAAAGGGTATCGAAATTTTTCACGCCGTTAACTCTAGCCGATGGACTCCCACCATGTGATCACATCCTCGGCTCCAGCCCCGACAAAATTGGCTGCGTCGAAGCGCGCCACCCCGTCCGGGACCGGCCGCTCCTCCCCCGGAAGCCCAAGCACCCGGCACCCTGCGGCCGCGGCAGCCGACATTCCGGCCCAGGAGTCCTCGAAAACGAGGCAGTCTACAGGGTCAGCGCCCACCCGCCGGGCCGCCTCAAGGTACATGTCTGGGGCGGGTTTGCCTTGGGGTACTTCGTCGCCGGTAATCGTGTCGGTGAACAGTTCACGGCCAACGGCGTCGATGCAGTAGTCGGCCAGTTCGCGCTCCGTGTTGGTGGTGACGAATTGGACCACGCCCTCGTCGTAAAGCGAACGAAGCAGACCCGCGATACCGGGAAGCGGTTCGATGTCCCCGGACAATAACTGGCCCATGCGCTGGTACATCCAGGCGCGGTGGCGTTCGAGGTCGCCGTCGACAAGCGTGACCCCGGCCCAGTCCGCGCAGACTTTCAGCGTGTTGGCGAAGCTGCCGCCGATCGTCTCTTCGCGCTTGGCCGTGCTGAGGCGGCGGCCGAGGCGCTCGGAGAGTTCGTACGTGGCGATCCCCCACAGCGGCTCGGTGTCGATCAGCGTGCCGTCCATGTCCCAGAAGATCGCGCGGAAGGGAAAACGTGCGGGAGTTGTCATGCTACTCCAGCTCCGGAAGCTCGCTCAGCGCTTCCTCGTCAGCCCCCGTCGCCGCCGAAGCGTTGAAGATCAGCTCCGACAGGTCTTCCTTCTCCTCCGGTTCCAGCACCGCGCCGTGGTGCTTGGCGTTGAACTCATGCAGGTTAGTGTGGAAAGCCTCGACCACCGCAACCAGCTCGGCGGCACCTGGGTCCGCCAAGGTCTCCAGGGCGTCGAGGAACATCTCGATCAACTTTTTCAGATCCGGCAGCACCACCGGGTCAAAGGGTTCGTCCCAGAACTCCTTGTCCTCCTCGCGGAGGTAGGAGCCGGTAGCGAAGGTGTGCAGGTCGGCGATGAACTCGTCGACATCAGCTTGGAACTGTTCACGGATCGTCATGAGGTCTATTCTCACCGAAAACTGCTAAACGCGCACGCCGAGCAGCCCGTGCACCGCATTCGCGATCATGCCTTCGTGGTCGCCGCGCGCCTCGTCGACAATGCTCAGCGCACGTGGCGTATCCAGGTCATTCGATAGGGCTTCACGAAGCTTATCGACGATTGCCTCCGCCTCTTCCTTGCTAGATTCCTGGGCGAATTTCTTGCGCCACGTAGCCAAACGCTCTTCCGCGGCGGCCAGGATCTCACCGGAGAAGTCTCGGTCAGAACGGTAGTGCCCGTTGTACACGGCCAAGCGGATCGCGCCGGCTTCGTGGCCTGCCTCGGTGAGCTTGTGCACAAAGACAAGGTTGCCCAGGGACTTGCTCATCTTCACCCCGTCCAGTCCGATCATGCCGGAGTGCACGTAGTGGCCGGCCATACGGTCGACACCCTTGGCGGCCTCGGCGTGGGCTGCGGAAAACTCGTGGTGCGGGAAGGCTAAATCGCTACCGCCACCCTGGATAGCAAACTGGTTGCCCAGCCGGTTGGTGGCAATCGCGGAACACTCAACGTGCCAGCCGGGGCGGCCTGGCCCGAATGGGGAATCCCAGTATGGCTCCCCCTCGCGCTCGCCCTTCCAGACCAAGGCATCGAGGGGGTGGCGCTTGCCTTCACGCTCAGGGTCTCCCCCACGTTCAGCGAAGGCCTCGTCCATTTCCTCGCGGGTGTAGTTGGATTCGTAGCCAAACTGCGGGGTGGCTTCGATCGAGGCATAGATATCGCCCTGGTCGATCTGGTAGGCCGCGCCCTTGTCCAGCAATTCCTGCACCAGCTCGATGACTTCATCCACCGATTCGGTAACGGAAACGTAATGCTGCGGCGGCAACACGTCGAGCACGTCCATGTCGGAGCGGAAAAGATCGATCTGGCCGCGGCCCAGCTCCTGCCAGTCCACGCCGTCGCGCTCTGCACGCTCGAACAGGGGGTCGTCGACATCCGTGATGTTCTGCACGTAATGCACGTTGTGCCCGTTAGCCAGCAGGATGCGGTACACCAAGTCAAAGGTGAGGTACGTCGCGGCGTGGCCCAAGTGGGTGGAGTCATACGGCGTAATACCGCAGACGTACATACCCACCGGGTCATCCGACACGTCGACCGATTTAACTACCTGGTCAGCGGTGTCGAAGAGATGTAAAGGAGCGGGCGTACCTGCGACGTGAGGTACTGAAGGTTCTGGCCAAGTCTGCATGGGCCCTACCTTACATAAGTCCTTACATAGGTGACATCACACCGGTAGCCAAGAGGATCATGACCAGGATGCCCACTGGGATGCGGTAGGCGGCGAACCAGGAGAAGGAGTGGTTGGCCACAAACTTCAGCAGCCAGGCGATCGAGACGTAGCCCAGGACGAAACAAATCACCACGCCTACGGTCAGCTGGGCGCCCGAGGCCGCCTGGCCCACGTCCGGGTTGAAAGCGTCCGGCAGGGAGAAGAGGCCAGAGGCCAGCACGGCGGGAATCGCCAGCAGGAAGGAGAATCGGGTGGCTACCTCACGGTCGAGGTTCATGAACAGACCACCTGAGATGGTTCCGCCGGAGCGTGACACGCCGGGGATCAGACTGAGGCACTGGAAAAGCCCCATGATCACAGCGTCTTTCATGGTCATTTCGTCGAACCCTCGGGTTTTCTTACCCACGCGTTCTGCCCAGATGAACACGAAGGAGAACAGCACCAGCACGGTGGCGGTGATCCAGAGGTTGCGCAGGTTGTCGCGGATCAGATCCTTGCCCAAGAAGCCGATGACACCGACCGGGATCGTGCCGACGATCACCATCCAGCCCATCCGGTAGTCCAACCCGCGGCGTTCCGGGTTGAAGAGTCCGGCGAACCAGCCAGTGAGGATCTGCCAGATCTCCTTGGCGAAGTACACCAGCACAGCGGCCTCTGTGCCCAGCTGGATCACCGCGGTAAAGGAGGCGCCGGCGTCTTGGCCCCAGAACAGCTCAGAGACGATCCGCAGGTGGCCTGACGACGAGACCGGCAGGAACTCGGTGAGACCTTGGACGATGGATAGGACGATGACCTGCACCCACGTCATCGACTCTGCAACTTGAGCTACTTCATTCACAGCGAACCACCCTACAACTATTGTGGGTGAAGTGAAGAAACGAAACGTGGGTCACAGCGGATTAAGAGTCTCCTCCCTAGGTTTAGACACCAATTCGCTTGTCGACGAGGACAGCGCGACCACCAACTCGATCATCTCTGCTTTCGTCGATGCCGGCGGGGATCTTCTTGACATCGCCCCTGGTACCGAGGCCCGGGTGGCCCAAGCGGTGTGCTCGGTTGGCCGGGATAATGTGGTGCTTTCTGCTTCGGCCGGCGTGGACATGTCGCTGCCGGTCGGTCAGCGCGTGAACTGCTCACGTTCCCAACTGCTGCGCGGATTGGAACAGCGTTTGCGGGACCTGGGCACCGACTACCTCGACGTTTTTCACGCCGGCTATTGGGACCCGCGCACCCCACCGGTTGAGGTCGCCGCCACCCTGGAGTCAGCGGTAGCAGCAGGAAAAGTGCGCTACGCGGGAGCGATCGGCTACAGCGGGTGGCAGTTGGCGGTCACGCCCGGGCTCACCGTTGCACGCACCGAGTACTCCCTGTTGCAACGCGATGCAGAAGAAGAACTTCTGCCTGCGGCGAACCACCTGGGAATCGGGGTGATCGCTTCCTCTCCGCTCGCTGGCGGGGTGCTCACCGGGCACCCGGTGCAGGGTACGCCATCGACTCACCCCTACGAATCCGAGAAGGCGCGCACAATCGTCGAAGCGTTGACCACGGCCGCCGATGGCCTTGGCCTCTCCCCAGCGGCGACCGCGCTGGCGTGGGTCTGCGACCAGCCTGAAGTGGCAAGCGTGCTGGTGGGGCCTTCGTCGATAAGCGAATTGGAACAGTGGCTGCCGGCCGCGGAACTTACCTTGCCGCGGGCGATCGTGGCGGCGCTGGACGATGTTTCGAAATAGGGGTTCAGCCTCCTAGTTGCTAGGCTTAGGCCTTGTGAAGAAGCTCAAGGTTGTCGCCGTGGTATCAGCACTTTCTGTCGGTTTAGCGGGATGTGGGGAGGACACCGCCCCGCCGCCGACGCCAGAGATGGGCAGCGCCTCCCCGGTGGAATCCCCAGCTTCGACCGATCCCACTGGTGAGGTCACTGACTTCGATGCGATCACTGACATGGATCTCACCGGCGACACCTTGGGCGTGCGCACTGCTGAAGGGTTATTCGTCGGCACGCTCGACGAGATCCTGGCCGGCGAAGTCTCCCCCATCACCCTCGACGACAGCTGCACCGAGGTCTCTGCCCACGACGGCGTCTTCACCGTCGCGTGCGGCACCACCGTGCGCATGATCGACGACAAAGGCGGCGAAGAGACCCTGGAACTGGAAGAACCCGCCAACGCTGCGGTGCGCATCAGCAATGGTGACGTGGTCACCGCCAGCGGAACCGAAGGTAAAGCATGGGTGTACCGCGGCGGTGCACTCGACGCCGATTTCCAGGTCCAGGACAGTACAGATCAGCTGATCGCTGTGGCACATGACGACGATGAAGCGGACGATGTCGTGCGCATCGGGCGAGAAATGACCACGATCCAGGACATCGATCTGGACAATGGTCGCGGCGGCGGTACGCTGCGCGTCGGCCTGGGTGTGGCGCAGATGGCTCCGGGTGAAGACGGCCTGGTCGTCGTTGCCGACAACATGGCCAACCAGCTGGCAATCTACACCGCCGGTGAAGTGATCCGCCTGCACCAGACCGCACCCGTCGACCCCGCCCCGTGGGGCGTGGCCTGGGACCCGGCCAAGGATCTGGCGTGGATCACGTCGCTGGAAAAGAACACCGCGGCCGGCTACGACATCTCCAACGGCGTGCCCCTTGAGCAAGCCCGCTTAGACACGGTCGCTGATGCGCAGAACATGGTGGTGCTTGACGACGGCACCCTCGTCATCGCTTCCGCCTCCGGCGACGGCTTGCAGGTAGTTAGCCCAGACTCCATCACTGACAACACCGGCAACGGAGAATAAGGACCCCATGAATATCGGCGACACACTCTACGACGCAGCCTACGGCCTAGCACTCAAAGCCATGTTCCGCCTGTCCCCAGAGCGGATTCACAGCATCATCAATGTGGGGGTACGGGGGCTTCACGTGGCCTACCCGGTGAACCGCCTCGTCGAAAAGCTTGTGCGTTACGACGACCCCTGCTTGCAACAGGAACTCTTCGGGGTGGACTTCCCCGCCCCACTGGGGTTGGCTGCCGGATTCGACAAGAACGCTGCCTCCATTGACGCGTGGGGCGCACTGGGGTTCGGCTATGCGGAACTGGGCACCGTCACGCCGAAGCCGCAGCCAGGCAACCCTGCGCCGCGGCTGTATCGCCTACCGAAGGACAAGGCGATTTTGAACCGCATGGGCTTCAACAACAAAGGCGCTCTGGCCGCAGCGGAGGGTCTGAAGGGGCGCCGCTCTGCCGACATTGTGGGCATTAACATCGGCAAGAATAAGACCTCCGAGGATGCGGTGGCTGACTTCCGCCAGTGCGCCGCCCTGCTGGGCCCCTTGGCCGACTACGTGGCAGTTAACGTTTCCTCGCCGAACACGCCGGGTCTGCGCGACCTCCAGGCCGTCGAGTCCCTCCGCCCGCTGCTCCAGGCAGTGCTTGAGGCAACAGACTCTCCGGTCTTGGTCAAGATTGCGCCGGATCTTGCCGACGACGATATCGACCTTGTTGCAGACCTCGCCCTGGAATTGGGGCTGGCTGGCATCATTGCCACCAACACGACGATCTCACGTGCGGGACTGTCCACCGATGCCGAAACCGTCCACGAGATGGGTGCCGGTGGTATCTCGGGCGCACCGCTGAACGCCCGCTCCCTCGAAGTGCTGCGTCGCTTGCACGCACGCGTGGGTGGAAAACTGGTGCTGATTAGCGTTGGCGGGATCAGCACACCGCAGCAGGCGTGGGAACGCATCACCTCGGGTGCGCACCTTCTGCAGGGCTACACCCCGTTCATCTATGGCGGCCCCGGCTGGATTTACCGCATTCACCGCGACTTGGCCGCACAGGTCAAAGCCCACGGCTTGACCAATATCAGTCAAGCCGTGGGCAGTGGCCGGCCGTGGCGTGGGTAGGTCTGCTCGTCGTTAAGCGATCGAACGACGCAAGATGAGCGCACAGACCACCGCCATCGCCGCGTAGGCTGCGATCCAGTACGCGGCTGTGGTCGTCAGGACAATCGTCGGGGTGACCACGCTGATGATGATCAACACCAGAGCGGTCACGAGCGCAATCACCTGAGACCGCGAGCCGGGTTGGTCCCGGCGCTGGGTGGCAAAGGCGCCAAAAATCAGGGCGGCCACCCACACCAAGACGGAGCCGACGGTGATCTCGAAGATCCCGCCGGAGATAAACGCCACAACGGCCTGGACGATAAGGACGACGGCGAGCGACATGAACGCGCCGCCGACGCGAAGCGGAATCGGAATCATTTAGCCTTGGTTCTCGTAGTAACCCCACAGCACCGTGCGCGCCAGGGAATGGAAGTAGAGATTAAAACCTAGCACGGTCGGGGTAGATTCTGGGTCAATGTCCAGCTTCTCTACATCCACGGCGTGGACCGCGTACAGGTAGCGGTGTGGCGCATGGCCCGCAGGCGGGTTGGCGCCATAGTGCTCAGCCACACCATTGTCGCCCTTGAGGGTGACCACGCCGTCGATGCCGCCCAGCGTCGCATCAGAGCCGGCACCGGTGGGAAGCTCGGTGACCGATGTTGGGATGTTGAACACAGCCCAGTGCCAGTAGCCCGAGCCTGTTGGCGCGTCAGGGTCCAGGCAGGTAATCGCCAGGGACTTCGTCCCCTCTGGGAGGTCAGACCAGCTCAGCTGCGGGGACTGCGATTGTGGGGCGCGGAGCTTCTCATCGAGCTCGTCGCCGTTGGTCAGGTCGGTTGAAGCCAGTGTGAACGTGGGCAGATCCTTCAGCGGTGCGTACGGATCGGGCCCTGGGAATCGATCTTGTACGTAATCAGGAGTTGAATGTGCCATATCCCATTTCTACCTGAAACCGTGCCCTCGGGGGTGGAGATTACATCAATAAGATTAACGCGCCACGAAAGTGCTCTGACGTGGCGATTTGTGCCAACGCGCACGTTCGGGATAAAGTAGGCGAAGTGTTCAGCGCAACACGCCAAACTTTGGCAGCGCGCTGGGTGCAATACCCTTGCCCGGGTGGCGGAATTGGCAGACGCGCTACCTTGAGGTGGTAGTGTTCTATTAACGGACGTGGGGGTTCAAGTCCCCCCTCGGGCACCACACGGAATCTCGCAACATCGCTCTAGCGGTGCGGCGAGATTTTTTCTTTCGCGCAGCCTCGAAGCAGGGTTAAGTAAAGGAATGTGTGTCTAGGAAGGTGCTAAATCAGGGCGACACCTGGGCCTATCACCTAATGCGTGTCTAACAATGAGACATTCAGCGGGATCAAGACCCTGGTTCCACCACTTCCAGCGGTAGATCTGCTAAGCCACCCCAACGCATCAACCGACACACATCCCCAGCAATCGTTGGTGTATGACTTGTTCACCACCAACCTGCCAAGTGTCCAACGGTCCGATGAAACGCAACGGAACAACATCAAAAGGCACCCAACGTTGGCGATGCAAAGCACACTGCGGCGCAAGCACCACCCAACCCAACACCAACGCAACCCAGGCCGCCCGATTCGCACTGTTTATCTCATGGCTACTAGGACCACTATCACTAACAGGCATAGCCACATAGATAGGACGTACAAGGCAAACCCTGTCCACCTGGTTCCAACGTTTCTGGCTAGTCCACGTCCCCGATAACATCGACCACAACCGCGTCTGAGGTTACCCTCGTTTAGTGGACACCCTATTTGTACGGATCTTGTGTCCGTAAGAGAGGATGTTCATTGTGAGTCAACAGCGCAAGAAGTACACGCCGGAGTACCGGCGTGAAGCCGCGAACCTGGTAATCGAGTCAGAGCGACCGATCGCTCATGTGGCTAAGGAGATCGGTGTTTCCGCCGGGCTTTTAGGCCGGTGGGTCAAACTCGAGCGTGAGCGCCGAGGATCCTCCGATGGGATGAGCGAGGCTGATCTCCGAGCTGAGAATGCTCGTCTGCGCCGTGAGTTGGCAGAAGCCAAGATTGATAACGAGTTTTTGTCAAAAGCGACGGCCTTCTTCGCTGCGAAGCAACGCGAGCAGAAAAGTTCGAATTGATGCGGCAGGAGAAGGCGAACTACAGCATCAAGCGCATGGCACGGCTATTAAGAGTGTCTCGGTCTGGATATTACAAATGGGCCCATGCCCAGCAGAAACAGCTATCCGGTGAAGATGATCGTGTTGCATTTTACGATGATGTTGACCGTGAGATTCATCAGATTTGGAAAGACTCTGATGAGGTTTATGGTGCTCCGCGGATCACCGCAGAGCTTGCCGAGCGCTACCAGATCACCTTGAATCGCAAGACTGTGGCTAAGCGGATGCGCATGATGGGCATTGAAGGGATTTCACCGCGGGCCTTTGTCCCAGTGACAACCATTCAAGCTAAGCGTAAGTCCACGCTTCCTGATCTGGTCAAGCGCATGTTTGATACTGGTGAGCTGAATCGGGTGTGGATGTCAGATATTACCTACCTGCGCACTGCTGAAGGCTGGTTGTACCTATGTGCAGTCCGCGATGGCCATTCCCGCAGGGTGCTGGGGTGGGCTATGGATAGCGTTCAAGACACAAGTTTGGTCGAATGGGCCCTGCGGATGGCGCATACGCTGCGTGGTGACGTTCCTGATGGGCTGGTGTTTCACGCTGACCGCGGAACGCAATTCACCAGTGAGAAGCTTTGGGAGGTCTGCCGCAACCTGGGCATTGCCCAGTCTGTGGGGCGTACTGGCGTGTGCTTCGATAACGCGATGGCTGAGTCGTTCTGGTCGACGCTAAAGACTGAATTCTATGACCGGCAGCGATGGCCTACCCGTGATGCTGCACGCAAGGCCGTTGCCTACTGGATGGAAGTCGTCTACAACC
>NZ_JBHWRP010000005.1:0-8379 GCF_043426755.1 Corynebacterium sp.
GAGACCATGCGCCCGCACAAAGGCCGCCTCTTGATCAAATTCAAGGAAGTGCCGGACCGCAACATGGCCGAGACGCTGCGCGGCACCATCTTTTTTGCGCCACCGTTGGAAAGCGACGAGGATGATGGCTTTTATGATCACGAATTGATCGGGCTGAAAGTGGTGCGTGAAAACGAGGAAATCGGCGAAGTCACCGGAGTGATGCACACCCCGGGCCGCCAGATCCTAGAAGTGGACTACGAAGGCCGCGAAGTACTCGTGCCGTTCGTCTATGACATCGTGCCCGAAGTTGACCTCGACGAGGGTTTCCTAGTGGTCACCCCGCCGGAAGGGCTCTTCGAACTTTAAAGAATTGGTCCAACAGAGAGCGTGGACAGGTCTGGGTTATCGCACCCCTTGAGGTCTGGAACGGGCACATAGATGGAGTTCGTGTTGGCCGGTGGAAATACGCGCAGGCCGTCGGCTTCGGTGGGGTTGCAGGTGGCGGCGTCGTAGGCGTCGGCCTGCGCGACGGTCACGGTGCTCGTAGCGGAATCGCCCTTCTTCAGGGTGATGTAGTCGGTGGAGATGGGCTCGCGGGAAGCAGTCCCGCCGATCTGGCGGCCGGTGCCATCGCCGACCATGGTGATCGTGGGAAAGCCAATCATTTCGCACGTGTCGCCCGTGTTGGTGAATTCCAGCTCGAAGACGCGGGAGCCAGCGGCTCCTTCTTCGTTCGCGAGCGTTACGTCTAGGTTCGCTGCGATGCATGCGTCCTTATCCGTGCCCGCGGTGAGGTCCTCTTGGCGGTTGCCGGTGGTCTCTGGAGCCATCTCTGGGGCCGGGGATTCGCTGGGGAGGTCATTTTGCAGAACCTCTGGCGCAGCGGTCGGGGTAGGAGCGGCGGATTCGGTACCGGAGCCACACGCAGTGAGGAGGGTGGCGCTGGCGGCAACGAGAAAGAGACGATTCAACTTCGGCATGGCCACTAGTATCGTTGATCTTGTGACTCAAATGGCTCAGCGACTCGATATCATTACCATCTTTCCCGACTACCTCGAACCTTTAAGGCACGCCCTGCTGGGCAAAGCAATCGAGGACGGCATCATCGAGATCGGCGTACACAATCTGCGCGACTGGGCGAGCGACCGCCACAAGTCTGTCGACGACACCCCGCTCGGCGGCGGGCCTGGCATGGTGATGAAACCAGAGGTGTGGGGTCCGGCGCTCGACGATGTGGCGGCCGGTCGCGTGGGGCACGAGCTATCGTCGGCAAGCGAACACCGCGCGGACCAGCTGCGCCACGACGAGCTGCGGGGTAAGGCACCGCGGCCCTACGCCGATACTGGTGAGGACCGCTCCAAGCCGCTGCTGCTTGTGCCGACGCCGGCCGGTCAACCCTTTACGCAGGCGGACGCGCAGGCGTGGTCGCGCGAGGCGCATATCGTCATCGCGTGTGGCCGCTACGAAGGTCTCGACCAGCGCGTTTTCGAGGACGCGGAAAAACGGTACCGCGTGCGCGAGGTTTCCATCGGGGACTATGTGCTGATCGGCGGGGAGGTGGCAGCGCTGGTAATCGCGGAGGCGGTGATGCGCCTGATCCCCGGCGTGCTGGGCAACGCGGCCAGCCACGAGGAGGACAGCTTTTCCGACGGGCTGCTGGAGGGGCCCTCCTATACCAAGCCGCGCGTGTGGCGCGGGATCGAAGCGCCCGAAGTGCTGCTCAGCGGCAACCACGCCAAGATTGAGCGGTGGCGGCGCGACCAGTCTCTGTTGCGCACCCAGCGCGTGCGGCCTGAACTTATCGACGAAGACATCTTGACCAAGGAGGACCTGTTTACTTTGCATGCTCGCGATATTGCGACCGACCTGAACGTACTGATCACCCCGACGGAGTGGGAACGCTCTGCGACAAAGATGCCGAAGAAGCTGCGCAAGGCCGGGTTTGAGCCTTATGACATTAATGCAGACCTGGTGGATCTGACCTGCGAGCCGGACAACATGCTGGTCTCCCAGTTCGAACAGGCCGAAGGGCACGTGCCGGTGGCAGAGGCGCTGTACCGCGTGGTGGTCAACGGGCGCAGCGCGCTGGACCTGCGCGAGGCCACGAAGGCTGTCGTCGCGGCGCTTCCCGCAGGCACCTATTGGTATGGCACAACCGACGAAGGATACAAGGAGCCCGGCGTGACCGCTGCGTGTGCGTGGAACCACCGGGACTAGTTGCTAGAGTTACACGAATGACATTTATCGCCCGCACTATTGCAGAAGAACTTGGCATTCAGCAGTCGCAGGTCGACGCCGCGCTAACCTTGCTTGCCGAAGGCAACACGGTCCCGTTCATCTCCCGCTACCGCAAGGAAGCCACCGGCGGGCTGGATGATGCCCAGCTGCGCCACATCGAGGAACGCAACACCTACCTCGTCGAACTCGCCGAGCGTAAAGAGGCGATCATCGAAGCCATCGATGAGCAGGGCAAACTCACCGACGAGCTGCGCGCGCTGATCGAAGGCACCGACACCAAGGCCCGCCTCGAGGACCTCTACTTGCCCTACAAGAAGCGCCGCAAGACGAAGGCGGACATCGCGCGCGAGGCAGGTATTGAGCCGCTCACGGATTCGCTTATCGACGATCCCTCTGCCGATCCTGAGGCCCTAGCCGAGGAGTATGTGACCGAGGGCTTCGCCGACACGAAGGCTGTGTTGGAGGGTGCCCGCGCCATTTTGATCGACCGCTTCGCACTGGACGCCGATCTGGTTGGTGAGGTCCGCGAGGAAATGTACTCCACCGGCACCATGCGTGCCAGCGTGGTGGAAGGCAAGGAACAAGAAGGTGCGAAGTTCAAGGACTACTTCGATTTCAATGAGGACTTCACCTCGCTGCCGTCCCACCGCATCTTGGCGCTGCTGCGCGGGGAGAAGGAGGGCGTGCTGAACCTCAACCTGGATCCGGGGGAGGACTCCACGTATGAGGCAAAGATCGCCGACCGCTTCGACCTGGACACGAAGACATCGACGTGGCTGGCCAACGCAGTGCGCTGGGGCTGGCGGACCAAACTACTGGTCTCCTCCGGCCTGGATGTGCGGATGCGTCTGAAAGAAAAGGCGGAGGAGGGGGCGTTGGATATCTTCGCCACCAACCTCCGCGATGTCCTGCTCGCGGCACCGGCCGGCCAGCGTTCCACGTTGGCGCTGGATCCGGGCTACCGCAACGGCGTGAAGTGCGCGGTGGTGGATGAAACCGGCAAGGTGATGGATACCGCTATCGTTTATCCGCACCAGCCCCAGAACCAGTGGAGCCAGGCGGTACAGCAGCTTTCCACCTTGGTGGCCACGCACGGCGTGGAGCTGATCGCCGTGGGTAACGGCACCGCCAGCCGCGAGTCCGAAAAGCTTGCCGGCGAGGTCGCGGAGCTGATTGAGAAGGCGGGCGGCACCAGGCCTACACCGGTCGTCGTCAGCGAATCGGGTGCGTCGGTGTACTCCGCCAGTGAGATCGCGGCGAAGGAATTTCCGGACATGGATGTCTCGCTGCGCTCGGCTGTCTCCATTGCGCGCCGCCTGCAGGATCCACTGGCAGAGTTGGTGAAGGTGGACCCCAAATCGATCGGGGTGGGGCAGTACCAGCACGATGTGAACCAGACCGCACTGGCGAAGACCTTGGATGACGTGGTGGAAGACGCCGTGAACGCCGTCGGCGTGGACCTGAATACCGCGTCCGTGCCGCTCCTAGAACGCGTGGCGGGAATCTCAAACACCGTGGCGAAAAATATCGTGACCTACCGCGACGATAACGGTGTGTTTGCTACCCGCAAGGAGCTGGGCAACGTGCCGCGATTGGGGCCGAAAGCCTTTGAGCAGTGCGCGGGCTTCCTGCGCATCAACGGTGGCAGCCAGCCTTTGGATGCTTCGGCGGTGCACCCAGAGGCGTACCCTGTCGTCGAAAAGATCGCGCAGAGCACCGGGCTGGCAGTCGATGAGTTGGTCGGCAATACGCGCGTGCTGGAAAAGCTGAAGCCGGCGGACTTTGCCGACGATACTTTCGGCGTTCCCACGGTGACCGATATCATCGCTGAGCTGGACAAGCCGGGCCGGGACCCGCGCCCCGAATTCAAGACGGCCACCTTCAAGGAGGGCGTAAACAAGGTTTCTGACTTGACACCGGGCATGATCCTGGAGGGCACCGTGACGAATGTGGCCGCGTTTGGTGCCTTCGTGGACGTGGGCGTGCATCAGGATGGTTTGGTGCATGTGTCGGCGATGAGCCACAAGTTCGTGGAGGATCCGCATGACGTAGTGCGCTCGGGCGAGGTGGTGAAGGTCAAGGTGATGGACGTTGATGTGGAGCGCCAGCGCATCGGGCTGAGCCTGCGCCTCGACGACGAGCCGGGCGCCAACAATAAGCCGAAGGGGAAGCAGAAAGGGCAGCAGCGCGGCAAGCCACGCCAGAAGCAAAAGCAGCAGCAGCGCCAGTCCGGCAGCATGGCGGACGCGCTGCGCCAGGCAGGATTTGGCCGCTAAGCACGGCCTGTGGCACAATATTTGCTTGTACTTTGTAGCTGATATGAACCGGTATGCGCGCCCCACGTGGGAGAAGCCGCCAGGATCCTCTATCCAGAATTGAAAAGGATTGCTTCAATGAGCAACGGCATTATCGACAAGATTGATGCAGCACAGCTGCGCGACGACATCCCAACCTTCCGCCCAGGCGACACCCTGGACGTGAACGTCAAGGTCATCGAGGGTTCCACTACCCGTACCCAGCTGTTCAAGGGCGTGTGCATCCGCCGCCAGGGCGACGGCATCCGCGAGACCTTCACCGTCCGCAAGGTGTCCTTCGGTATCGGCGTGGAGCGTACCTTCCCTGTTCACTCCCCGAACATTGAGTCCATCGAGGTGGACCGCCACGGTAAGGTCCGTCGCGCGAAGCTGTACTACATGCGTGAGCTGCGCGGTAAGGCTGCACGTATTAAGGAGCGTCGCTAGTTTTAGCACGCTTATCGACGAGCGCCCCGCCACACTGTTTGTGAACAGTGTGGCGGGGCGTTCGTTATCATTGTGTGCTGCTAGAGTAGCCCCTTGTGACGACTTCAACTGATGCAGCAGACTCGGGGCAGAACCGCGAGGAGCAAGAAGAAAAGACGACACCGTGGTATATCGAAATCCCGCTGGTGATCGTTCTTACTCTGGCGATCATTTTTGTGCTGCAGACGTTTATTGGGCGCGTCTACTTGATCCCTTCGGCATCGATGGAGCCGACCCTGCATGGGTGTGAAGGGTGCACGGGGGACCGGATTTTCGTCGAAAAGGTCTCCTACTATTTCGACGAGCCGAAGGCCGGTGACGTGGTCGTATTCGAGGGGACTGACTCGTGGAACCAGGGCTTTGTGTCCCAGCGCAGCGAGAACGGCCTGGTGCGCGGGCTGCAAAATCTCGGCTCCTATGTGGGGCTGGTCGCACCTGATGAGAATAATCTGGTCAAGCGCATCATAGCGACGGGCGGTCAGACCGTATCTTGCCAGGAGGGCGACCCGGCGGTGATGGTGGATGGCCAACCGATTGACCAGTCCTACACGTTGCAGCCAACGTACTATCCGGTGAATCCGGACACGGGGTCTGAAGTCTGCGGTGGCGACTACTTCGGGCCGGTTCAGGTGCCGGAGGATCATTACTTCATGATGGGCGATAACCGCACCAACTCCCTGGACTCGCGCTACCACATGGGCGACCCGCATCAGGGGGCGATCCCGGAGGAGAATCTGCGCGGCAAGGTGCAGATGATCATCCTGCCACTCAGCCGCCTTGGTGGTGTCGACGACCCGGCCATCCAGGAGTAACGTGCGCCGGCTGAAGCAGCTGCGCACCTTTGAGGTGACCCTCGCGAAGGCGGGCCTGGGGCCTGTGGCAGGGATCGACGAGGCCGGCCGTGGCGCCTGCTTCGGGCCAATCACGATCGCGGCCTGCATTCTCCCGGTGCGCATCATTCCAGAGTTGGAAGGGCTGACGGATTCCAAGAAGCTTTCTGCGGTGCGACGCGAGAAACTGTTCGAGGTGATCGTCGATAAGTGCCTCGCGCACAGCGTGGTCCATATTGATGCGGCGACGATCGATGCGCGCGGAATTCAAAACGCGAACCTCGACGGCGCGCGCCTGGCGGTGGCCCGCCTGAGGCTGAGGCCAGAGTATGTGCTGGTGGACGCGTTGCGGGTGCCCGGGCTGACGCAGCCGCATCTGCCGGTGATCGGTGGGGATTATTCTGCGCGGTGTATCGCGGCGGCGAGTGTGTTGGCGAAGGTGAGTCGCGACCGCCTCGTCGGAAAGCTGGCGCAGGATTACCCGGAATATGGGTTGGACAGGCATAAGGGTTATGGCACAAAGGCGCACATGGATGCGGTGCGCCGCCACGGTGCAACACCTTTGCATCGCTACACTTATTCCAACGTTGCTGCAGCAGACGCGATGTACCAAGAAGGAGTGCGTGCCGATGAGCGCTGAGGAATTGGATAACTACGAGGCAGAGGTAGAGCTGAGCCTGTACCGCGAGTACCGCGACGTGGTCAGTCAGTTTTCCTACGTGGTGGAGACGGATCGCCGGTTCTATCTGGCCAATGCCGTCGAGCTGATTCCGCACACGGAGGGCAAGGATGTGTATTACGAGGTGCGCATGTCGGACGCGTGGGTGTGGGACATGTACCGCGCCGTCCGTTTCGTGCGTTATGTGCGCGTGATCACGTATAAGGACGTCAACATCGAAGAACTTGATAAGCCGGACCTTGTGTTTCCCGATAAATAAATAGGTAAAATTCGGCTTTTCGCCCGGAACCTGTGGATAAACATGTTGTTTTCCACAGATTTCGGGCATTTTTTCTTTAGCTATCGACGAAGTCCTCTGGGACCCGCATGATGAGGGTGTACCAACACACTTTCTCAGGGGGAGATTATGACTACTGCTCGTCAATCTTTGGCACGTCGCGGTGAACAGGCGGCGGCCACATTCTATGAACAGCGCGGGGCCACGGTGCTTTCGCGCAACGTGTACTACACAGTGGGGGAACTCGATCTCATCGTGCGCGAGGCAGACGGCACGATCGTGTTCGTCGAGGTGAAAACGCGCTCCGGGCTCGGGTTTGGGAACGCGGAATCTGTGACCCAGCGCAAGCTCTACCGGATGCGCCAGGCTGCTCTGCGCTGGCTGATGGATAAGCCCTACGCGCCGGTGCGTTTCGACGTGCTTGCTTTAAACGTGGTGGGCGACTCTTTCGCTGTGGAGCTTTTCGAGGGGGTCGACGATGGCGCTTGCTAGTACCTCTACCGCCACCGTTGAAGGAGTGGTGGCCCACCCGGTGACAGTTGAGGCGAATATCGGCAATGGGCTGCCAGGCATGTTCATCGTTGGTCTGGCTGGCGCAGCGGTGAAAGAGTCACGCGACCGGATCCGTACCGCGGTAATGAACGCGCGCCTGCCGTGGCCGAAGACGAAGATCACCGTGTCTTTATCGCCGGCGAACCTGCCAAAGGCCGGGTCCCATTTTGACCTGCCTGTGGCCATCGCGGTGCTGAGCACTTTCCTTCCGGAGCTTGCACCGCGTTTGTCGCGCACCTTGCTGGCCGGCGAGCTGGGCTTGGACGGGCGGCTGCGCGGGGTCGACGGAGCGCTGCCCATGCTGGCGGCGAATACCGATGTGGACTTCAAAGTGATCCCCACGGATAACGCCGATGAGGCAGCACTCTTGGGGGACCGTTCCATCCTGGTCGCGGACACCTTGCACGAGGTGTGGCAGTGGCTCCAGGGCGAAGGAGAGCTGCTGGCCGCAGTGGATGTTGCCGGGCCGCGGCCTGAGCCACCTCAGCGTGAAGACTTTCAGGATATCGCCGGGCAGTCGTCGGCCAAGCACGCCTTGGAGGTCGCCGCGGCCGGCGGGCACCACGTCTTCATGACGGGACCGCCGGGATCGGGTAAATCGATGCTGGCTGCACGCCTCCCGTCAATCCTTCCGCCACTGAGCACCACTCAGATGGTGGAGGCGACCGCCGTGCACTCGGTGGCCGCGGAGTCCGCCAGCCAGGTGGTCACCCACGCTCCTTACGTGGCACCACACCCGGCGATCACTAAAGCGGCGTTGATCGGCGGTGGCAGCGGGCGGCCCATGCCTGGGGCAGTTAGCCTGGCCCACCACGGGGTGCTGTTCTTAGACGAGGTCAGCGAGATACCTGCTGCAGTGCTGGACGGTCTGCGGGTCCCGCTCGAGGAGGGTGCCGTGCGATTATCGCGGGCCCAGCGTGAAGTGATCTTCCCAGCCCGCTTCCAACTCATTCTCGCGGCCAACCCGTGTAGGTGCGGTGCTGCGGATTGGCGCCGGTGCACGTGTTCCTCGCGGCACCGCGCGACATATCTGAATAATGT
>NZ_JBHWRP010000006.1:0-13200 GCF_043426755.1 Corynebacterium sp.
TACAACACCGCAGGCAAGCACCGCCACACTCCCGAGGTCGCCCAAAACGTGGCCGAGGTGACAGACAAGGATGTCACCGTCAGCTTCACGCCGGTCCTCGCGCCTCTTCCACGTGGCATTCTGACCACAGCCACCATGCCCTTGGCTGAAGGCGTCACCGATGATGCAGCTCGCGCAGTGTACGAAGAGTTTTATAAAGATGAGCCCTTCGTGCATCTACTTCCCGCGGGTGCTCAACCTCAGACACAAAACGTCGTGGGCTCCAACATGTGCCACGTACAAGTAGAAGTAGATGCGCAGGCAGGAAAACTTCTTGTGACCAGCGCGATTGATAACTTGACCAAGGGGACTGGCGGTGCAGCGGTGCAGTGCATGAATATCGCCCTTGGTTTCGATGAGACTGCGGGCCTCCCCCAAGCCGGCGTCACCCCTTAAGGAGAAAACATGACAGCAAAGGGAATTACCGCGCCGAAGGGATTCAGCGCCGCTGGTGTCACCGCCGGTATCAAAGCTTCGGGCAACCCGGACATGGCGCTTGTCGTCAATAACGGCCCCGAATATCATGCTGCCGCAGTATTCACCCGTAACCGCGTCGTCGCATCTCCCGTCAAGCTAACGCGTGAGGCTGCCGCTGATGGTGTCCTGCGCGCAGTGGTGTACAACTCGGGCAATGCTAACGCGTGTAACGGCGCTCAAGGCGATAAGGACGCTGCCACGATGCAGGATCATGTCGCCCAGCAGCTGGGGTTTGAAAAGCCGGCCGATGTCGCTGTGTGCTCTACCGGGCTCATTGGCGAGCTCCTTCCGATGGAGGCCATCCTCGGCGGCATCGAACTCTTCCCCGAGGCGCTAGGCACCAGTGGCGATCACGCGCAGACTGCTGCCGAAGCCATCATGACGACGGACACAGTCTCGAAGCAGGCGGTTGCCCAACGAGGCGGTTGGTCCGTGGGAGCAATGGGCAAGGGCGTCGGCATGATGGCCCCGTCGTTGGCCACGATGTTGGTGTGTGTCACTACGGATGCGTCAGCAAGCCCAGAGGCCCTCGACGCGGCACTCCGTCAGGCCAGCGCTGTCACCTTCGACACGCTGGATATCGATGGCTCGACCTCGACGAATGACACCGTGATCCTGATGGCATCTGGAGCATCGGGCGTGACACCCACCCAAGAAGAGCTGAACGAGGCTGTCCATGAGGTGTGCTTGGAAATCGCCAACCAAATGCAGGCCGACGCCGAGGGCGTGACCAAGCGGGTCACCATCACCGTCGAAGGCACCAACTCAGATGAAGAGGCTCTGAACGCAGCGCGCACCCTGGGCCGAGACAATCTCTTCAAATGCGCCATGTTCGGGTCTGATCCCAACTGGGGTCGCGTGCTTGCCGCAGTGGGCATGGCAGATGCAGCAATGGATCCAGACCGAATTTCGGTGTACTTCAACGGCGAGGCCGTGTGTGAAAACACGACCGGCACCCCTGGGGCCCGCGACGTGGACTTGAGCGGCGAGGACATTGACGTGCGCGTCGACTTGGGAACTGGCGGAAAGGGCACCGCAACAGTGCGAACCACGGACCTTTCCCACGCGTACGTTGAGATCAATTCGGCTTATAGCTCCTAGTTCAAGCATCTCCCACAGTTAAGGACAACAATGCAGGACATGATGAAAAACCTGACCAGTGAGATCAGGGCCAATGTTTTAGCCGAGGCGCTGCCGTGGTTGATGCATTTCCGCGACAAGATCGTCGTCGTCAAGTACGGTGGCAACGCCATGGTGGACGACGAGCTGAAGAAGGCCTTTGCCGCAGACATGGTTTTTCTGCGCACGGTGGGCGCAAAACCAGTGGTCGTCCACGGTGGTGGCCCACAGATCTCTGCGATGCTCAAACGCGTTGGGCTCGAGGGCGAATTTAGAGGCGGCTTCCGCGTCACCACGCCGGAGGTCATGGATATCGTGCGCATGGTGCTATTCGGCCAGGTCGGTCGCGATTTAGTCGGCCTCATCAACAGCCATGGGCCTTATGCCGTCGGTACCTCTGGTGAGGACGCAGGGTTGTTCACCGCGGAGAAGCGCTTTGTCGATCTCGATGGGAGGAAGACCGACATCGGCCTCGTCGGCGATATCGTCGACGTGAACCCGGACGCCGTGATGGACATCATCGATGCCGGACGCATCCCCGTAGTCTCGGGTATCGCTCCGGGGACTGACGGTAATGTCTACAACATTAACGCCGACTCTGCCGCCGGTGCGCTGGCAGAAGCCTTGAAGGCGGAACGTCTGGTGATCTTGACCAATGTGGAAGGCCTCTACACCGATTGGCCGAACAAGGACTCGCTGGTCTCAAAGATCGTCGCTGATGACCTCGAAGAGCTGCTTCCCAATCTTGACTCTGGAATGATCCCCAAAATGGAATCCTGCCTCCGTGCCGTAAGCGGTGGCGTGAAGGCCGCGCACGTCATCGATGGGCGGATCAGCCACTCGGTACTGCTCGAGCTGCTCACAATGGGTGGCATTGGAACAATGGTGCTTCCCGATGATTACCAGCGTGATGATTACCCAGAAGGCACCGTCTTCAGGAAGGACGTATAACAATGAGCGACGCAACCACGGCATGGGGCAGTGTGCTCATGAACACCTACGGCACGCCTCCGATCGAGCTTGTCTCTGGCTCTGGGGCGACTGTTACTGATGCCGAAGGAAAAGATTATATCGACCTGCTCGCAGGCATTGCCGTCAATGCTTTGGGGCATGGCCACCCAGCGATCGTCGACGCAGTATCCAAGCAGGTCGGCCAACTTGGCCATGTGTCGAACCTGTTCGCCTCAGCACCTGTCGTCGAGGTGGCAGCCGCGCTGCAGCAGCGCTTCGGTGACCAGAGCGCGCGTATCTTCTTCTGCAACTCCGGTGGTGAAGCAAACGAAGCTGCGTTCAAGCTCGCACGCCTAACTGGGCGGCGACGCGTGCTGGCCGCACAGAACGGCTTCCATGGCAGGACGATGGGATCGCTGGCGTTGACTGGGCAGCCGGACAAGCGCAAGGCGTTTGAGCCTCTCGCACCAGGAGTGGAGTTCTACCCATACGGGGATATTGAGTTCCTGACCAAGACTGTCGAAACCAACCCGACCGATGTCGCCGCGATTTTCCTGGAACCGATCCAGGGCGAAACAGGTGTGATCCCTGCACCCGAAGGTTTCCTGCAACACGTCCGCGATCTGTGTGATGAGCACGGGATCCTCATGATTGTCGATGAAGTCCAAACTGGTATTGGCCGGACCGGCGATTTCTTCGCCCACCAGCACGAAGGTGTTAAGCCAGATGTGGTGACGATGGCGAAGGGCCTGGGCGGGGGACTGCCCATCGGTGCGTGTTTGGCACGCGGAAAGGCCGCAGAGCTCTTTGGTCCCGGTTCCCACGGCACCACCTTCGGGGGAAACCCGGTTGCGTGTGCGGCGGCTTCGGCAGTGCTCGGCGTTGTCGACGAGAGCTTCGTTGCTGACGTGAAGCGAAAGGGAGAGGTGTTCGTCGACAAGCTCACTGCTCTAGACACGGTGACTGGTGTGCGGGGACGAGGGCTGATGCTCGGTGTCGTTCTCGATCAACCCGTGGCGAAGGCGGCCGTGGAGGAGGGCTACAAACAAGGCGTGATTCTGAACGCTCCGGCCGACAATATTCTCCGTCTAACTCCGCCATTGGTCATCACCGATGAGGACATCGATGAGGCTGTCCGACGCATCGATACAACTCTTAATGAAGTGCTGAAAGCTGAAGATAACGACGTGAAGGAAACGAAATAGCATGCCACGACATTTTCTTGCCGACGATGACTTGACCCCAGCAGAACAGGCCGAAGTACTCGAGCTTGCCGCCGAACTGAAGAAGGCGCCACTGTCCAAGCGGCCGCTGGAAGGACCGCTCTCAGTGGCCGTGCTGTTCGATAAGACCTCGACGCGCACCCGCTTTTCCTTTGATGCAGGCATCGCCCACCTGGGCGGACACGCCATTGTCACTGAGACTGGCAACTCCCAGATGGGCAAGGGCGAGACGTACCAGGACACCGGCGCTGTACTCTCGCGGTTCGTCGAGGCGATCGTGTGGCGTACGTATGCGCACCAGAACTTGCTGGACATGGCGGAGACGGCGACGGTGCCCATCGTTAATGCACTGTCGGACGATTTGCACCCCTGCCAGATCCTCGCGGACCTCCAAACCGTAGTGGAAAACCTCTGCCCCGAAGAGGGCCCCGCGGGCCTGAAGGGGAAGAAGGCCGTCTACTTGGGCGATGGCGACAACAACATGGCGAATTCGTACATGATCGGCTTCGCTACCGCGGGTATGGATATTTCGATCGTGGGGCCGGAGGGCTTCCTGCCTAAGCAGGAATTCGTTGACCGTGCGCGCACCCGCGCAGAAGAGACAAGGGCAACAGTCGTCGTTACGTCCGACATTAACGAGGTCGAAGGTGCAGATGTGGTTATCACTGACACCTGGGTGTCGATGGGGATGGAAAACGATGGCAAAGATCGCCGCACTCCGTTTCTTCCGTACCAAGTCACTACCGAGATCATGGAGAAGGCAGAGGAGGAGGCCATCTTCCTGCACTGCCTTCCTGCCTACCGTGGCAATGAAGTAACTGCCGAGGTGATCGATGGTCCTGCCTCGCGCGTTTTCGACGAGGCCGAAAACCGTCTGCACGCGCAGAAGGCACTATTGGTCTGGCTGCTGGAGAATCAGTAAATGTCTGCACCAGCCTCACGCACCGCACGTCAAGGAAAAATCCTTGACTTGCTGAATTCGACGCGGGTGCATTCCCAAGTTCAGCTTTCTGAGCTGCTGCTGGATGAGGGGATCGACATCACGCAGGCAACTTTGTCGCGCGATCTTGATGAGCTGGGTGCGAAAAAGGTGCGGCCGGCGTCGGGCGGTAGGTCGTTTTATACCGTGAGCGTCATCGAACAGAATCTTGCGGAAGTCTCTACGGGACCCCGCGACAAGTTGCGGCGCATGCTCGAAGAGCTTGTCGTGTCCGTTGACCACTCTGCCAACATTGCTGTGTTGCGCACCCCGCCGGGTGCCGCGCAGTACCTGGCGAGTTATATCGACAGGGTGGGACTCGAGTCAGTCGTTGGAACGATCGCCGGGGATGACACGATCTTCGTGCTCGCGCGAGACCCGGTCTCCGGTAAGGAACTGGCGTCTCAGCTTGCTGCCACCCCTGAGCAGCGACCGCACTGACATTTCACAATTGAACCCAATCGAACCCAATTGAACCAAGAGAGCTAGGTGGGGCGAGGCACATTGCCAGCCCATAACCCGGTACTCTGATACACCGAAATCTTTCTAAAGGAGTAACACATGACTAATCGCGTAGTGCTTGCCTACTCGGGCGGCCTCGACACCTCTGTAGCGATCCCTTACCTGGCAGAAATGACCGGCGGCGAAGTCGTCGCTGTGTCGCTGGACCTGGGCCAGGGCGGCGAGGACATGGAGTCCGTGCGCCAGCGCGCCCTCGACTGCGGTGCGGTCGAGTCCATCGTCGTCGACGCGAAGGATGAATTCGCGGATGACTACTGCTTGCCGACGATCAAGGCGAACGGCAAGTACATGAAGCAATACCCTCTGGTGTCCGCGATTTCCCGTCCGCTGATCGTGAAGCACCTTGTTGAGGCCGCGAAGGAATTCGGTGGCACCCACGTCTCCCACGGCTGCACCGGCAAGGGCAATGACCAGGTGCGCTTCGAGGTTGGCTTCATGGACAATGATCCAAACCTGGAGATCATCGCGCCAGCCCGTGACTTTGCATGGACCCGCGACAAGGCGATCGAATACGCAGAGAAGATTGACCTGCCCATCGAGCAGTCCGCTTCCTCCCCATTCTCCATTGACCAGAATGTGTGGGGCCGCGCTGTAGAGACCGGCTTCCTGGAGGACCTGTGGAACGCCCCAACTAAGGATCTATACGCCTACACCGAGGATCCAGCGCTGGGTAATGCTCCCGACGAGGTCATCATTTCCTTCGAAGCCGGCAAGCCAGTCGCCATCGATGGTAAGCCTGTCACGGTCCTGGAGGCCATCGAGGAGATGAACCGTCGTGCAGGCGCGCAGGGTATTGGCCGCCTGGACATGGTGGAAGATCGTCTGGTGGGCATCAAGTCCCGCGAGATTTATGAGGCACCGGGTGCCGTTGCGTTGATCACTGCACACGAGGCTCTTGAGGACGTCACCGTGGAGCGCGAGCTGGCACGCTACAAGCGCCTGATCGAAGCACGTTGGTCTGAGGAAGTCTACGACGGCCTGTGGTTCTCCCCACTGAAGCGTTCCCTGGACGCGTTCATCGAGTCCACTCAGGAGCACGTGACCGGCGATATCCGCATGGTTCTGCACGCTGGTACCGCAACCGTTAATGGTCGCCGTTCCAACCACTCGCTGTATGACTTCAACCTGGCTACCTACGACACCGGTGACACCTTCGACCAGACCTTGGCGAAGGGCTTCGTCCAGCTGCACGGCCTGTCCTCTAAGATCGCTAATAAGCGCGACCGCGAAGCAGGCCAGAACTAATGCAGCAGCACGGCACGAACGAAGGGGCACTCTGGGGCGGCCGGTTCTCCGGCGGTCCGTCTGAGGCCATGTTTGCGCTCAGCGTCTCCACCCACTTCGACTGGGTGTTGGCACCTTATGACGTGTTGGCGTCAAAAGCCCATGCCAAGGTTCTGAACCAGGCAGGTTTGCTTTCCGACGAGGACTTGGCCACGATGCTCGATGGCCTCGAGCAATTGGGGAAGGATGTCGCTGATGGTTCATTTACCCCTGACCCGTCGGATGAGGACGTCCACGGTGCCATGGAGCGAGGCCTGATCGACCGCGTGGGCCCAGAAATTGGTGGTCGCCTCCGCGCCGGCCGCTCGCGTAATGACCAGGTAGCCGCAATGTTCCGCATGTGGCTTCGCGATGCCTTACGCGACGTCGCCTTGGACATCACGGATCTCATCGATGCCCTCGTCGAGCAGGCGAAGGCGCACCCAGACGCGATCATGCCCGGCAAGACGCACTTCCAGGCGGCTCAGCCGATTCTGCTCGCGCACTCCTTGCTGGCTCATGCACAGCCTCTGCTGCGCGATCTCGAGCGCATCCAAGATCTGGATAAGCGCTTGGCCGTGTCTCCTTATGGTTCCGGGGCTTTGGCAGGTTCCTCGCTGAAGCTCAACCCAGAGGCGATCGCCGAAGAGCTTGGGTTTGATTCCGCGACCGACAACTCCCTCGACGGCACCGCCAGCCGCGACTTCGCATCCGAGGCAGCGTTTGTGCTGGCACAGATCGGCGTCGACCTGTCGCGCTTCGCAGAAGAAATCATTGCGTGGTCCACTCCGGAGTTTGGGTACATCACGCTTCACGACGAGTGGTCGACCGGTTCGTCGATCATGCCGCAGAAGAAGAACCCGGATGTCGCGGAGCTGACCCGTGGTAAGTCCGGCCGTTTGATCGGCAACCTCGCCGGCCTGATGGCAACTCTGAAGGCTCAGCCACTGGCGTACAACCGTGACCTGCAGGAAGATAAGGAGCCGTTGGTTGACTCGATTTCTCAACTGAAGCTGCTGCTGCCTGCAATGACCGGGCTGACGGCTACGTTGGTCTTCCATGAGGATCGGATGCGCGAGCTTGCGCCGCAGGGATACACGCTGGCGACTGATTTGGCTGAGTGGATGGTGCGCCAAGGCGTGCCATTCCGTGAAGCTCATGAGGCATCCGGCGCATGCGTCCGCATCGCTGAACAGCGTGGTGTCGACTTGGTGGATCTAACTGACGAAGAGCTCGCCAGCGTGGATGAGCGCCTGACTTCGGAGGTCCGTGAAGTTCTCACCATTGATGGGGCGGTGGCATCACGTAACACTCGGGGCGGCACGGCACGTCCTCGTGTCGAGGAACAACGCGACAGGGTAGAAGCGGCGAATGCCACCTACCGCGCGTGGGCAGAGCAGCCGGTA
Organism: Corynebacterium sp.; assembly: GCF_043426755.1. Lineage (GTDB taxonomy): Bacteria > Actinomycetota > Actinomycetes > Mycobacteriales > Mycobacteriaceae > Corynebacterium. The sequence goes on from NZ_JBHWRP010000006.1 coordinate 7,980, forward strand.
CGTTCAAAGTAATACAGAGTTGCGCTGCGAACGAGACACCAGTCACTTAAGGTGAGATTATGGATGCTCGTTCAGACGCCAAGGGCTCCGGTCGGTCACGATCGGTTGGTCTTGGCGTTTTTCTTATCATTGTTGCGATTGTTGCAGTGCTGGTCGGGCGCTTCGGAATGCCGAATATCAATCTCGGCGCGCTTAACCCTTTCGCAGGCACTTCCACAACGCAGGTAAGTGGCGTCATCGGTTCGGAGAAGCGTGCGTACTTCGAGGACGAAGACGTGAAGAAGCGATTCAAAAAGCTCGGCTACGAAGTAGATGTGCAGACCGCGGGTTCGCGTGAAATCGCCGAGACAGTGGATCTGTCCGCGCACGACTTTGTCTTTCCTTCATCGGAACCGGCAACAGAGAAGGTGGAGCGTGTATTTTCCTCGGACGGTGCAACCTACCCGTTCCATTCGCCGATGGCAGTGGCGACGTTCCAACCGATCGTCGACATCTTGACGCGCCAGGGGCTCATCCGCGAAGACGGGCCGAACAAAGTCCTCGACGTCCAAGGCATCATGGAGCTCGCGCAAAACGAGACGCGGTGGCGCGACCTTGGTGATGAGTTTCCATCTCCACGCACCGTCCAGATTTCTACGACAGACATTCGTACATCAAATTCGGCCGCGATGTATCTCTCTATTCTCGCCTGGGTGATTTCTGATATGAACCCGGAGCACGCCGAAGACACCGGTTTCCTGGCCAAGGAGATCACTCCGTTTTTCACAGGCCAGGGATACACAGCGTCAAGCTCTGCAGGACCATTCGCTGATTACTTGAGTCAAGGCATGGGGGCTGCACCAATGGTTCTGGTCTATGAGGCCCAGTACCTAGGTGAGCAGATGAAACCTAATTCGCGGATTGGTGAGGACAACGTCCTGCTTTACCTGTACCCAACGGTGCAGGCCAAGCATGGTGTTGTAGGCCTGACTGAGGAGGGGAAGGAGATTGCGCGGCTCCTAGCAGAAGACTCTGAACTGCAAGAATTAGCTGCACGCCACGGGTTTAGGCCAAATAATTCTCCAGCATTTGAAGAAGTGATGGCTGAACACGAGCTCACCCCGCCAGAAACTTACCTCGCCACGGTTGACCCTCCGTCGTATGAGCGTTTAGAAGAGTTGATGACCGAGGTTGGCAAGGCGTATTCGACGCCACCACAGGAAGTGGAGGAATACTAATGAAGCGTGTGTGGTTGGCCCTGATCGCAATACTCGCGTCGATTGGGTTGGTTGCTTGTGCCGGCGAAACCCCAGGCTCTGGTATCTTCTCGGGAGGTAAGAACTTCGACGATGAACCGTTGACCATTGTCGCTGCTACCGAGCTCCAAGATCTTGAGCCACTTGTCAATCAGGCTTCGGAAGAGCTTGGATTCCCGATTGTTCTCAGGTTTCCAGCAGGCACCCTGGAGAATTCACAGTTGCTCAAGCGGGGCGGGTACGACGGCACCGTTGACGCCACCTGGTTTGCTACCAATCGCTACGTGGATCTTATCGGTGCGCAGGGCAAGCTTGCCGACGAGACGAAGATTGCCACCAGCCCAGTTGCTTTCGGAATCTGGAGCGAATCAGCGAAGCGCCTTGGTTGGGATACTGAACAACCAACATGGGCTGAGTTTGCTGAAGCAGCAGCAAACAATGAGTTCACTTTTGGGATGACGGACCCAACAGCGTCGAACTCGGGCTTTTCCGCGCTGGTGTCTGTTTCCACTGCATTGGCCGATACCGGGCAGGCGCTATCGAGAGAAGATATCCACCAGATCCGCGAGCCGATGAAAAAGCTTTACCAAGCCCAGGACTTGGTCTCTGGTTCCTCAGGGTGGCTCGCACATACGTTTGTAGAAAAACCCGGCAACGTCGACGCGATCATCAACTATGAGTCCACGCTGTACCAGCTTCGCGACGAAGGCCACCCCATCACCGTGGTGGTTCCTCGTGACGGCGTGATTTCAGCAGATTACCCGCTGTCCACTCTCGCGCAACCAGCAACAGAACAGGCGGGGGAGAAGGTTGCAGCCCTGACCGAATGGATGTTGGATCACCAGGAAGAGATTGCCCAAACGTATCGTCGTCCTGTGGAGCAGGTTGACAATGTGCCCGAAGAGCTATCTCGACAAGGAGTCATTGAGCTGGCGTTTCCTGGTGACCAGCTGGTCGTCGATACGCTTCTGGACGCTTATAACAATGAGTACCGGAATCCCGGCAGCACAACGTATGTGCTTGATACGTCGGGCTCGATGGAAGGCTTGAGGATTGAGAGTCTCAAGGCCATCATGGACGGGCTGATTAGCGGTGAATCATTCACTGTCACCGGCGATGTTTCTCTGCGGGACAACGAGAAGGTGACTATCTGGCCTTTCGATCCGACGGTGGAGCCAATGACACAGGTCATCGACCGCGGCGATCAGCAAGCGATTGATGACCTATCGAATTATGCGGCTGGTCTTAGAGCCGACGGCATGACTCCGCTATATTCCACACTGCTAGCAGCTTTGCGCGCAGCGGATACTGAAAGCGGCATCCCATCGATTGTTTTGCTCAGCGACGGCGTCGTCACCGAAGGACCCGACTATTTCATGTTCGAGCAGGAGTACGCGACGCTGCCGGAGGCAATGAGAGAAATTCCAGTCTTTGTGATTCTCTACGGTGAAGCTAGCGAGGAGGAAATGACCTGGCTGGCGGATCTCACCGGGGGCAAGGTCTTCAATGCCATCGACGGTGATCTGTCACAAGTATTTAAGGAGATTCGTGCCTACCAGTAAAAACCGCCCTGATGAGATGGGTATTTCGACTAACTTCTTAACTTCACGCAAGAACCTCGTCGGATTAGGGGCAGCGGCGGCAGTGGTCCTGGGTCACTTGACCTTCGGGTTAGGAGCGTTGTGGGGAATAGCAGCGTTGGCTGCGTGGGGTGCGGGCGTGTCGTTGACCCCTGAAGCTAAGCCCAAGGCTCTGCCAGCTCCGCCACCAGAGCCGACTCCCCACAAGTTGCAGAGGGACTTGCGTTTGTCAGTGGAGAAACTCCGTGCGGCGCGGCCCCCTAGTGAAGTGATTACCCAAGCACGTATGCTTGATCAAAGCGTTCGGTTTGTTCTTACGGAGTGGGAGGATCTTGAGACTTCGCCCGAGCATCAGCAGAACATGTGGAACATCGTGGAGATCTACCTGCCACAGGTGATAGAGACCTATCTTGATGCTCCGGATCTGCAATTGCCCGCTGCTGTCGAAGGTGTCCTCGACTCGCTTGTCACGCTAACGAAAGCCTCTGACAACATAAAACAGGCCATTTTGGACAACAATGTGCGGGAGTTGGACTCGCATGCACGGATGTTGCGTTCGAGGTTTGGCAACCTGCCGGGTCTCAACGACGAACCGCCGGCTGGTAACGAGTACACTAAGGAACCATGACTTTGGATCCGAAATTGCTCGAGGTATTGGCGTGCCCGAAGGACAAGGGCCCTTTGACCTATCTGGAAGATGAACAGCTCTTGGTCAATGAAAGGTTGAACCTAGCCTATCGGATCGACGACGGCATTCCGGTCCTGCTTATCGACGAAGCCCAGGAGTGGAACTCATCCGCTTCCTAACCCCCCCGGCGGCATTCTCGCAGCCCACGGCAATTTATCAATTTATCAATTCATCTATTTGAGGAGTTTTACGTGTCTAGCAGTGCTGACGCACCAGTAAATATCATTGACGAGCTTTCCTGGCGCGGTCTGATCAACCAGTCCACCGATTTGGATCAGCTGCGTGAAGTGACTACGCAGCCAATCACCCTGTACTGCGGGTTTGATCCCACTGGTCCATCGCTGCACGCAGGACACTTGGTGCCGCTGCTCATGCTGCGCCGTTTTCAGGAAGCGGGACACCGCCCACTGGTACTGGCCGGTGGCGCGACTGGCATGATCGGTGACCCCCGCGATGTTGGCGAGCGCTCGATGAACTCCGCGGACACGGTGGGAGAGTGGGCCGAACGAATTTCCGGTCAGCTGCAACGTTTCGTCTCCTTTGAAGGTGAGAACGCCGCCCAATTGGTGAACAATAATGACTGGACGAAGGACCTGACGGTCATCTCTTTCCTGCGTGACATCGGCAAGCACTTTCCGCTTTCGACCATGCTGGCCCGCGACACTGTCAAGCGTCGCCTAGAAAACGATGGCATCTCGTACACCGAGTTCTCCTACATGCTCCTGCAAGCCAATGACTATGTACAGCTTCGACGCAAGTACGACTGTGTTCTGCAAGTCGGCGGCGGTGATCAGTGGGGCAACCTGGTTGCAGGTGTAGACCTCAACCGCCGCATGGACCAGGAGCAGGTCCACGCGCTCACTGTTCCGTTGGTGACAGACTCCGAAGGCAAGAAATTCGGCAAGTCCACTGGCGGCGGCTCACTATGGCTGGACCCAGAAATGACCAGCCCGTACACTTGGTACCAGTATTTCATCAATGCGGCTGACGCCGATGTAATCCGCTACCTGCGTTGGTTCACCTTCCTGACCAAGGAAGAGCTGGAGGAGCTCGCACTCGAAGTGGCCGAACGGCCATTCAAGCGCGAGGCCCAGAAGCGTCTAGCACGCGAGATGACTGATTTGGTGCACGGGCCTGAGGCAACCAAGGCTGTTGAACTTGCCTCGCAAGCACTGTTCGGGCGTGCCGAACTTGCTGATCTCGACGAAAAGACTTTGGCATCTGCTGTATCGGAGACTGAGGTCCTGGAGATCAACGCCGGCGACGATCGCACGATTGTCGATCTTCTCGTTGGATCCGGCCTTGTAGACTCCCGAGGAAACGCACGTCGTGCAGTCAAGGAAGGTGGTGCGTACGTGAACAACCAGCGCATCGAATCGGAGGATTGGACCCCGTCGGCGGAGGACCTTCTGCACGGAAGCTGGCTTGTCTTGCGGCGAGGCAAGAAGAACTTCGCTGGTGTGAAGGTGAACGGCTGACCCCACCCTCAGCTAGCTCAGAACGATTAACCGCGGTCGTTAACAGGCCGCGGTTTTCTATTTTGACCTGCAGATTTTGCCATGATGATCTTAGTGTGTAGATTAATTCACGTCGCCACGGAGACCGTGAAGGTGAACGGGTGACACGGACGTAAACACGAAGTTGACACAGATTGAACATGTCGGCTAAGTTAAGAAGTCCAGCCGCTCAGAGAAGATCTTAGTGAAAAGATCGGATCG
>NZ_JBHWRP010000007.1:0-3414 GCF_043426755.1 Corynebacterium sp.
GCCTTGCAGTACGTGCTGCGCAACATGGTGAAGTAATTCCCACCGGTGTGCTTGAAGGCAACACTGCATAAAGGGTAAAAGGGCCATGCTCACCCCAGAGCACGGCCCTTTTGCCTTTTCACTCCCCCATTTTCTTTTCCCCTGCGTTGCAGGTTTTTAGGAGGTCTCCCCTTATGCCGATTATCAGCGACAATGAGCTACAACGCCGCCGCGACGACATTCTCGTTGGCGCTCGCAAATGCTTCGCCGAGTTCGGCTATGAGGGAGCTACCGTTCGGCTGCTCGAGGAAGCCACGGGTAAATCCCGCGGCGCGATCTTCCACCACTTTGGCGATAAAGAAAGCCTCTTCCTCGCGGTTGCGGAAGAAGACGCACAGCGCCAGGCAGATGTCGTTGCGGAAGGCGGCCTGGTCGAGGTCATGCGCGATATGCTGCGCCACCCCGAGCGCTATGACTGGCTGGCCACGCGCCTTGAAATTGTGCGCAAGCTCCGATCAGACCCCGATTTCAAGGCCCGCTGGAAGGCGCACCAGGAAGTATTGGATCAGGCCGTCGCTAAGCGCCTGCAGAAGAATGCTGACCAGCAACGCATGCGCGACGATGTTCCCGTCGAGGCTCTGCACACTCTGCTGGAAACTTTCATGGATGGCTTCATCACCAGGCTTGCCAGCGGCGAGAGTACGGAGCATCTCGACGAAGTCCTCGATCTCGTGGAGCAGACAGTCCGAGGGCAGGTTAACACCGAATAGACCAAGCGGTATAGAATCTGTTCATGTCAAAAATCTTGTTGCTGTCGCTGCGCGACGGACCCCTAGGTAATAGCGTCGCCGCTGCAGAAGCTCGCGACGTCATGCAGGCCACAGGATTAACCAACGACACCCTAGTGCACCGCATCCTCGAATCCACCGAGCACGTAGTCGGTGACCTCACCGACATCAGTGGCGTCATCATCGGCGGTAGTTCACTCAACATCACAGACCCTGAGTGGTCGCTCTGGCAGCATCACGTGCACCAGCAGCTTGCTGAGCTTATCGACGGCCCCTTGCCCGTCTTCCTCATCTGTTATGGCACAAGCTGGCTCACCCACCACACCGGTGGTGCCGTGAGCCACGCCCACGCCGAAGACTCAGGTCCCACGGTGGTACGCCTGACCGACGCTGGGCGCGAAGACATTTTGCTGCAAGGCTTTCCCGGAGAGTTCACTTCGTTGACCGGTCACACGGAAAACGCAGAAACACCGTCCGGCGCCCTCGAGGTCCTCGCGACTGGGCCGTCCTGCCCAGTCCAACTCGTCCGCTACGGCGACCGAGTGTGGGCCAGCCAGTTCCACGCCGAAATGGATGCCCAGGCGATGAAGACTCGGATGGATTTTTATTACGACTACGGCTACTTTTCGCCTGCAGACTATGACACGATCGTCGCCGGGCTACCCTCCGTTGACACCACGTGGGCCAACTTCATTTTGCGCCGCTTCGTCGAGACGTGTTTTACAGCTCGATACTGAGAATCTCGTCCTCGCCATCGACGAAAGCCACAATACGTTGCTGCGGGTGATCCTCACGCAAGGCACATTCAGCGATCACCTCGGCCACGAGTTCCCGTGACGTCTGCTTGCCCTCGGCGGCACCGGGGGTATTCTCGACGACTTCAATGCCTGTCGCAGGGCCGTCGTGAAGTGCGGCCGGTGCCAGGATCGTGTACTCGATATCAGAGTCGACCAGTCTCCAGTCGACAGCCTTCTTGGACTCCACGTAGGCGTACCACGTTCCACCGTCGTCCTCGGCATTGTTATCCAAAGCGCCGACGTAGGACACCATGATCAGTCGCGGTGGCAGGTCCATGGATTCGAGTGCCTCAATCAGAGTGAGGGCACCATCGCGGTCCACGGAGTAAGTCACGTCCGCTCCCCCACGCCCACCGTTTCCAGCAGACCACAGCACTACGTCAAAGTCTTCAACGAGGGTGCCCCATTGCTTCGCTGTCAGTTCAGTCAGGTCTTGGACTAGTGCTGTCGCCCCGAGCGGTTCCACTTCGGCGCGTGATTCGTCGTTACGCACCATCGAGGTGATGTCTGCTCCAGCCTCACTCAGCATTTTCGTGGCGAGCCTGGCAATCTTGCCACGCCCGCCGATGATTAGTACTTTCTTTACGTCTGCTCTCATATACCTACGCTAGCGGAAAATTCTTGAAGCCGGGCTAATTGGCCACCAGCTGCCCCCGCTCGTGCTTGAGGGCAGTGGCAAGCAGAATAGCGTTGATAGCTACAATCATTCCCATGTACGCCATCATTACCGTGACCGGTGCAGATCACACCGGAATCATCGCAGCTGTCACCGCCGCCCTTGCAGAAAACGACGTCAACATTCTCGACGTGTCCCAGACCTTGATGGACAAATGGTTCACCATGATCTTGCGCGTCGAGCTTAACGACGATCGCATCGGCATCAAGGAACTGCAAGACCGCATGGACACTGTCGGCGAAGAGCAATCGCTGGTGATTCGCATCCAGTCCGAAGCTTTGTTCACCGCCGTCAACGAGATCTAGGAAGGCAAGGCTATGGAGCTGAAGTTTGCCAGCCACAGCATTCTCGACACGATCGAGATGATCGAGAAGTACCGCCTGGACATCCGTACCGTCACAATGGGCATTTCCTTGTTGGAATGTTCCCGCAGCTCGATGGAGGACACGGCCCAGGCCGTCTATGACCGCGTCACCACCCAGGCCGCCCGTCTCGTGGAGGTCTGCGAGGGCATCGAGACCGAGTTGGGCATCCCCATCGTGAATAAGCGGGTCTCAGTCACCCCCGTTTCACTGGTCACCGCTGGTTGCGAGGGCGATCCTGCACTCGTCGCTAAGGCGCTGGACCGCGCAGCACAAGAGATCGGCGTGAACTTTATCGGCGGCTACTCTGCCCTCGTCGAAAAGGGCGCCACCAGCGCAGAAAAGCGTCTGATCGATTCAATCCCGGAGGCCTTGTCGACGACGGACCTCGTCTGTGGCTCCGTGAACATCGCAACCTCGCGCGCCGGCATCAACATGAATGCGGTGGCGCGCATGGGCGAAGTGATCAAGGAAGCCGCGGAGCTCACCAAGGATGAGTCCTCGATCGCGTGCGCCAAGCTGGTCGTCTTCGCCAACGCAGTCGGTGATAACCCGTTCATGGCCGGCGCCTTCCACGGCGTCGAGGAGCCAGACTGCGTCGTTTCCGTCGGTGTATCCGGCCCTGGTGTCGTCGACCGCGCCTTGGGCAACCTCGAGGGCGCAAGCCTGAACGATGTCGCGGAGGAGATTAAGAAGGCCGCGTTCAAGATCACTCGCACGGGCCAGCTGGTGGGAACGATGGCGGCAGAACGCCTTGGCGTGCCTTTCGGCATCGTCGATCTGTCCCTGGCACCTACCGCAGAGATGGGCGA
>NZ_JBHWRP010000008.1:0-31929 GCF_043426755.1 Corynebacterium sp.
TGACTCACTAAGGGGACCGGGCGGAGCGCTTTGGTCTAAAGCGAACTACCAGCCGATCGAAGCAAGGTACTCGCGGGAGTCCTTGATGCAATCGAGTGGATCACGGCCATAGGTCATGTCCTGCTCGATGAAGAAGTACTCCGCACCGGCTTCCTTCGCCGCAGGCATGAGGTCAGGCCAGTTCATGTTGCCCTGGCCAACCTCCGCGAACTCGACGATGTTCACGAACTTGTCGTAGCCTTCCTGCACGTTGCCGGAGCTCATCAAATCGATGGCCTCCTGTGGCAGCGACGTCACGCGGAAGTCCTTCACATGGATCAGCTTGCACACGCCCGAGTACTGCTTGAGCATGTCCAACGGCGCCATGCCACCGCGTTGCACCCAGTGCAGATCAACCTCGAAGTACAGGGCAGGAGCAACACGACGAACGATGTCGAAGATGCGCTCCTCCCCAAACTTGTGCAGGTCAATGTGGTGGTTGTGGTAGCACAGGGTGATGCCCTCGTCGGCAAGCCTCTCGGCATAAGGGTTAACCTCGCTGGCCCACGCCTCCACGGCCTCCTTGGACACCATGGCATCGAAGCTCATCATTCCGATGCGCACGAAGCGACAGTTCAATCGCTTACAGTCAGCAACGATCTTGTCGAAGTCAGAGTCCAGCGCGTCACCGGTAGCCGTCGGGCCCGAGCGCAACGCCACGGACAGGGCGCCGACCTCGATGCCTAACTCCTTGATGCCGCGCTCAAGGTCGGCCGTGTTCTTCTCATCCATCGGGATCTGGGAGACCTCCACGGATGCGATATCGAGCTCCTTGAGCTTCTCAAGGACGGCGAACATGCCTTCTTCGGCCACCTGGTCCTTGAGCATCATCATTTGTACGCCAATGCCAGCCATTATTTACGCTCCTCAAACTTGCCCTCGTCCTTGATGCGCTTGTTCAGCTCTTCAAGGTATTTCTCTTCGTCGAAGTCAACCAGGTCAACTTCTTCGCCCGTCCAAGACGACAGGTGGATACCGTTGGCAAGGCGCACGCCGTTGATGCCATCGGCGCCCGGCGCGAGGAGTTCTTCCTCACCGTTAACGGCCGCGGCGAAGTTGCGCAGAACCTCAACGTGCTGGCCGCCCCACACGGATTCGTATTCCTTCGTCTCGGTGGAAACGTACTGGTCCATGTCCATCTGGCCGGTGAACAGCTTGCGCACGGCCTCCATGTCCATGTTCTCGGAGAGGACTTCCTCGTTGTCGGTTAGGTGCGAGACGGTGACCTTCTTGGAATCGTCGACGACGATCTTGCCCTTGTCGCACAGGATCTCCAGGCGGTCGGTGCCGATCATGTCGTGCGTACAGGTGATGAACGTGCCTGTTGCGCCATCGGCGAAGGACACCAGCGCATTGACCTCGTCTTCAACAACGATGTCGCGCTTGAAGCCGTACTCTGCGCGCGCGAACACACGCTCAGGTGCGCCACAGATCCACTGCCACAGGTCCAACTGGTGCGGAGCCTGGTTGACGAGGACGCCGCCGCCCTCGCCGCCCCAGGTTGCGCGCCAATCGGACTGATCGTAGTAGCCCTGTGGACGCCACCAGTTGGTGATCAGCCAGGAGGTGTGGCGCAGCTTACCCAGCTCGCCAGAATCCAGGATCTCCTTGATGTCCTTGTACAGCTGGTTGGTGCGCTGGTTGAAGAACACACCGAACTTCAGCTCTGGCTTGGTCTTCGCGAAGTCGATCAGTTCGTTCGCCTGCTTGGTGTACACACCGACAGGCTTTTCGACGAGGGCGTGAACCCCGTTGTCGAGCGCGTAGATGCCCACCTCTGGGTGCAGGTAGTGCGGAACTGTGGTGACTACAGCGTCGACGTCACCGGAGGTGACCATCTCCTTGTAGTCCTCGTAGAAAGGCACGCCGTATTCGTCGGCCTGTTCCTTCTTCTCTGGCAGGATGTCGCAGATTGCGCCGATGGTCATGTTGTCGACGCGGCCCTCGTTGATGAACTGGGCGTACATGCTGCCCTGTGCACCTAGGCCAATGATGCCCAAACGTACATTCTTACTCATGTCTTACTCCTTTTCTTGTGACGATTGATAGATTGCCTTCGCGATACCCAGGGAGGACATCGCTTCGGCGGGACCGATCCAGAACGGTTCTGGATCGGCAAGTCTTTCGTAGAAATCTCGGATCAGCAGCTCGTGGCTCACGCCCCAGTAGCTCCTGCCCTCGGTCTCCTGCTTCCGCTCTTCATAGTGATCGACCTGCCCGTCCTTCCAGGTCACGGTCAGCCCATCGCGCAGTTCGACGAGGGCTTTCGCACAATCGATCTCGATCTCAACATGACGGTGGCGCGAGTTCGTCAGCGTTCCGTAGAAGCTGGTATGCACCCCGGACTCATGGCGGAGGTAGGCGTGGGCAGTATCCTCTGTGTCCACTACGTCGCCATACTTGTCCGTGGAGATCATGCCCTTGACCCCGGTAACTGGGCCCATGAACCACTGCAATAAGTCCAGCGTGTGGATCGCCTGGTTCATCAGCAGCCCGCCCCCGGCGCGCTCTTTCTGTCCGCGCCACGGTTTGGCTGTGTAGTAGCCCGGTGTGCGTGTCCACACCACCGACGCGTACACGCCATGAACGGTGCCTAGCGTGCCGGAATCCAACAGGCGACGCAGTTCCAACGACGAAACGTTATAGCGGTTCTGGTAACACACGCCGATCTTGGGCGCATCCGGATGCTCCTCCAGGTAGTCCAGCAGCTGGTAGGCGTATTCCGTCTCGTGCGCTAGTGGTTTTTCCAAGATCACGTTCACGCCGGCTTCAAGCGCCTCGATAGCTAGATCGATGTGCTGGTCATGCGGCGTAGTGATATGCAGGACATCGATTTCTTCCTTGTCCAGCATGCTGGTCAGCGATGGATAAGCGTTCGCTGTGGTCTTCGCAGAAATCAATTTGGCCGCGTCAAGGTGAGTGTCGGCCACTCCCACTAAAGAGATTCCTAGTTCTTCGCTCAGCGCCTCAATCGCTTCTACGTGTACGGTTGCGACGTCGCCGCAACCAACCAACGCAGCGTTCACCATAGTGGCCGCCTCCTAGTTGTACTGGGCGTTAACGTCGTCCAAAAGCTTCTTCAGCGCGTTATACGCGCTGGTCCACAGATCTGGACCACACAGGCCACCGAATTCGTCGAAGTCACCAAGGTGTGGCTCGATAGAGACGAAACCGTTGTAACCGCTCTTGTTCAGCTCAGCGATCAGCTCTGGGTACTGGCCATCGCCCTGGCCTGCAGGGGTGATGATGCCCAGTGGCTCATCTTCGGTGGGCACAGTTGCGTCCTTGACATGGACGTAGTCAACGTAGTCCTTCGCGATCGGCCACGCCTCGTCGAAAGGCTTGTAGCCGGTCTGAACGTAGTTCGCCGCATCATAAATGGAGCGGTAGTTTGGCGAATCGATCGTCGTGATCAGGTCCTTCACACGCTCTGGGGTATCTCCGTAGATCCCTTTCTCATTTTCGTGCAGCAGCGTGATGCCACCGGCCTCTGCCAGTTCCACCATCGCGCGCGTCCGCTTGATCACTTCGTCGCGGTACTGGTCGGCGTCTTCGCCTTCAGGAATGAAGAAGGAGAACATGCGGATGTACTTCGCACCGAAGAACTTCGCTACCTCGACACCGTGGCGGGCCCGCTCTAGGTGCTCGTCGAATGGATCGGTGATCTGAATCTTGCCTAGGTCCGAACCGACTGCGGAGAGTTTGATCCCCGCCGCATCGAGCTTCTCTTTCGCGGTGTCCAGCTGTTCCTGGCTGAGGTCCAAGACCTTCACGTCCCAGGCGCTGCGGAACTCGACATGCTTGATGTTGAGCTTCTTCAGCAGATCGATCTGTTCGTCGAGGTCATGGGCGATTTCATCGGCAAAACCGGTGATGGTGAACATGATTAGTCCTTTCCTTGTCGTCACGCTCGCACATTTTTATTGAGATTACTTATCTAGCGTACAGATCAAACTTTTTCGTGCCTGTAAATTTCCGTAAACTACCCCCGAAAGTTCACAGAAATATGCTGCAAGTGATCTATGCCTCAGAGTATAGATAATTTAAAACGCACGCCTAGGGAACCAAGTGGCCCCTTAAGCGTGCGTCGACGAGCGGATTCCTAGGTACTCAGGTCACGTCCCTGGATGCCCTTCGGAACGAAGAGCGCACCGATCAGCGAGATGAACGAAATCACCAGAATGTACACACCGATATAGATGGAATTTCCGGTCTCTTCCAGAATCATCGCGGCGATCATCGGCGCGAATGCGCCACCAATAATGGACCCCAGCGCATAGCCAATAGATAGACCAGACAGGCGGACCTGCGCCGGGAACATCTCTGCATACAGTGCCGGCTGCGGGCCATAGGTCACCCCCAGCAGGGCACCGAGGATGATGACGGCCATCCCGAACAGCATGACGTTGGCCGTGTCGATCAGGATCCACGTTGGGATCGCCCACACCATCATCAAGATATAGCCGATAATGAAGGTTTGCTTACGGCCGATCACATCGGAAACCTTGCCGGAGACGAGTGTGGAGATGATCCATGCGATTGCCGTCATCAGGGTCAACGCAAGGACGATCGGCCGGTCCATGCCCAAAACATTCGTGCCATAGGAAGCGAAGTAGGCGATCGCTAGATAGCCCGCCGCATTTACACCCGCGAAGATCAGGGCGCACAGTACGACGAGACCAGCGTGGTTCTTAAAAAGCGAGCCCAACGGAGCGGATGCTGTTTTCTTCATCTCCGTCATCTCTTCGAAGACTGGAGATTCCTCCACCAGACTACGAATCCAGAAGCCCAGTGCAATCAAAATGATGGATGACAGGAAAGGAATGCGCCAGCCAAAAGACTCAAACTGTTCTGGGGTCAGCGCCGTAGAAATCACCAACATAAACACAGTGGCCAGCGCCATGCCCGCCGGCACACCCACCTGCGGGTAAGCACCGAAGTAGCCGCGCTTGAGCACCGGTGCGTGCTCTACCGCGATGAGTGCGGCACCGCCCCATTCACCACCAGCGGACAAGCCCTGGAGGATACGCAGCAGTACCAAAATGATTGGCGCAGCGATTCCGATCGCAGCATAGTTAGGCAAAAACCCCATCAAGAAGGTCGCGCCGCCCATTCCCACCAAAGTGATCACAAGGACCGGCTTGCGGCCCAAACGATCACCCAAATGACCGGCGATGATGGCGCCCAACGGACGGAAAAGAAAGGACACGCCTAGGGATGCCCAGGAAATGATCTGGGCCAAACTGGGGTTGTCGTTTGTGGCCGGGTTGAAATACTGCGTGGCGAAAATCAGGCCGGCCGCCTGAGCATAGATGAAGAAGTCGAACCACTCGATGGTGGTGCCTACCATCGCGCCGCCGAGCACTCGCTTGTGTTCATTGGTCAGCGATTCTTTTTGGGTTGGCGGTTCAGGCGCGAGCCGCGTCGCGGCTGTGGGCTCTTGGTGGTCATGCGCGGAAGCATTGCTGGTCATCAGAGTCTCTTTTCTTGAGATCGGGCACTGATGTGCTTATTAATTTGGAAAGAAAACACCGCGACACCACCAGGTGAAGTAAATATATTGAATCGGTGGTGCGCGGAGCTACAGCGCTAGAAAGTGCGGGCTTTTACTTATCTTTCGGGCGGTTGTCGACGATGCGCTTCGCCTTACCTTCACCGGAATCGACGACATCTCGAACCTCAACATCGACGGTGATGCCGATACGGTCCTTAATCTGACGCTTCAGGGCTGCTTGAGACTTCTCAATTTCTTCGTCAGTCTTGTGCGGCGCGCGTTCTACCAACAGTGTGAGATGATCCATTCGACCCTTCTTCGTGAGCACACACTGGTAGCGCGGACGAAGGTTCTTATCCTCGACGATAAGTTCTTCGAACTGACTTGGGAAGCAGTTCACACCGCGCAGGATGATCATGTCGTCGTTACGTGCCGAAATGCGGTCGAGGCGACGCATCGCTCGTGCGGTGCCCGGAAGGAGCCTGGTCAGGTCATGAGTGCGGTAACGCACGACCGGGAAAGCTTCCTTGGTCAATGGGGTAATCACTAGCTCGCCAAACTCTCCGTCCGGGACCGGCTCCAGCGTGTCAGGGTCCAGGATCTCTGGGTAGAAGTGATCCTCCCAGATTGTCAGGCCGTCCTTGGTTTCGATGCATTCATGCGCCACCCCCGGCCCCATGACTTCAGACAGTCCGTAGATGTCAGTGGCATCGATTCCGAATCCTGCCTCAAGCTCATGGCGCATACCTTCAGACCATGGCTCAGAACCAAAAACACCGACGCGTAGCGATGTATCGCGAGGGTCTCGGCCTTCTTTACGCATCCGGTCGAGCACATTAAGCATGTATGACGGCGTACCCAAAATGGCATCCGGCTTGAAGTCTTCCATGATCTGCAGCTGACGCTCAGTCTGTCCGCCGGAGGTGGGAATGGCTGTCGCACCAAGCTTCTCGACACCGTAATGTGCACCCAAGCCGCCAGTGAACAGACCGTAGCCGAAGGTGACCTGCACCTTGTCGCCTGGACGCACGCCGCCCGCACGTAGGGAGCGCGCCATCAGCTCTGCCCAGATCTGAATATCGTTCTGGGTGTAAGCGACGACGGTGGGAAGTCCAGTGGTACCGGAAGATGCATGGACACGGGCGATCTGGTGCTGCCGTACCGCGAACATGCCAAACGGGTAATTGGCACGCAGGGTCGCCTTATCGGTAAAGGGGAAAAGAGCGATGTCCTTAAGTTCCTTGAAGTCATCTGGATGGACACCCTTCTCGTCGAAAGCTTGACGATAGTGCCGCACGTTGTAGTAGGCGTGGCGCAGAGAGTTGGCCATCCGCCGCGTCTGCAGATCAGTGATTTCATCACGGGAGGCGAACTCGATGTTCGTCGAGGGTCCGTGGTGGGTGGAAGTAATGTCATACAAAGAGGGCACTGTAGGTCTCCCATTTTCGGATCGAGCTATGTGAGCGATTCATCGACTTACCGACCATCCGGTCAGTAGGTTGTGAGCTACGCTACAGAGATTTCCGATGTGATGTCTACAACACACAAAAAGGTATGACGATAAATTCTTTTCCCACTACCCCCGCCTGCAAAAGCCGCAAAAACAAACCTTCACACCATCTAACTGCGGTTTCTCAATCCGACTGCAACAACAGTGAGGGTTTGTTGTGCAAGTTCCTCGGGGGTAAACCTTCCCTTTGGTTCATACCAATCAGCAATAGAGTTAACAGCACCAAAAATGATGCGACCCGCGAAACCTGGGTCGACGTCGCCTCGTACCCCACCCTCTTCTTGCGCAAGTTTTACCAGGTCAATCATGGCGCGCGTTAGCCCTCGACGCTTTTCCATCGCCTCCACCTCCGCCTCCGAATTACCTCGCAAACGCAGCAAAAGGGTGACTTCAGGCTGACGTTCGCACAAGACCTTTACCGACCCGGTAATCACATAACGCAACTGCTCGAGCGCGCCACCTGGCAGCTCTCGCGCCTCCGCCACGACCGCCCCCAGTGCCACAAGCGCTAGGTCCGTCGCCTCCTGCAAGATCTGTTCCTTCGAGTCGACATGGTGATAGATCGCCGACTTGGAAATGCCGAGCGTTTTCGCCAGAGCCCCCATAGATGTCGCCTCATAACCGTGCACATTGAACTCTTCGACGGCCGCAGCAATAACCTGCTGTCGAGAATATCCCGGGCGTCCGCGCTGCGAACCCGCCCCACCGTTAGTCATAAATAAATACCTCCTGGTCGCTCGGTAAATCTACCTGCCCCCTCTACCGTTGCGCGAAAAAGTGATGCAGGACACAGAGTTTCGGTAAGCTCAGACATTCAGAGCGACCCCCCGACACCGAAAGGACCCCACTACAGATGACCACACCCTCCCACTCCCCCTTCGCCGAGGACCTTGAATTTGGCCCCGGCCTGGAATTTGTCGAAGCTATGTACAACCAGGACCACTCCCTCACGACTTTGGGCATCACCATCACGGGTATCAAGCCAGGATTCACCGAAGGCACCATGACGGTGACCGAAGAACTGTGCAACGGACACAACACGATCCAAGGCGGATTCCTATTTACGTTCGCAGATGCCCTTTTTGCAGGCGCATGCAACTCGTCAGCAGGCGCGACCACCGTTGCCTCCCAGGTCAATATCCACTTCATCGCCCCCGCTTACGTTGGCGACGAGCTGCGCGGAGTAGCGAACGAACGGCGCAGCTACGGCCGCAACGGAATCACCGACGTGACCATTTACCGTGGCGACGAGGTCATTGCCGAGTTCCGTGGCACCTCTCGCACCGTGGGAAAACCGACCAAGTAGACCCCAGCCCGAACCCGCATTCCAACATTTGACCCACCCCCAACTACCCCCACATTTCATGTGACCTATTCGAGTTTCATTGACCTAGATCACATTCCACTCATAAACTGACCGAACGATCGGTTATTAAATCCGAATTCCGAGGAGGATCACCATGACACCCGCTCAACTCAGTTCCGTAAAAGACGATGACGTTGCAGGACAGCAGCGTTTCGACGAAATAATCGAGGCAGATTCCCGTATCGAACCAACCGACTGGATGCCAGAGGCTTACCGCAAGACCCTGACTCGTCAGGTCTCTCAGCACGCGCACTCCGAGATCATCGGCATGCAGCCAGAAGCTAACTGGATCACCCGCGCACCGTCGCTGAAGCGTAAAGCGATCCTGATTGCCAAGGTCCAAGACGAAGCCGGTCACGGTCTCTACCTCTACTCCGCTGCAGAAACGCTTGGCACTTCCCGCGACGAGCTCGTGGACCAGTTGCTCTCCGGCAAGGCCAAGTACTCCTCTATCTTCAACTACCCAGCGCGCACCTGGGCAGACATTGGCGCTATCGGCTGGTTGGTCGACGGCGCTGCCATCTGTAACCAGGTCCCCTTGTGCCGTGCTTCCTACGCACCGTATGCCCGCGCCATGGTGCGTATCTGTAAGGAAGAGTCCTTCCATCAGCGTCAAGGCTGGGAAATCCTGTATGAACTCTCCCACGGCACCGAGGAGCAGAAGCAGATGGCACAGGAAGCGATCAACCGCTTCTACGGACCCGCACTCCAGATGTTCGGCCCACCAGACGCCGACTCCCCGAACTCCAAGCAGTCTATGGCATGGAATATCAAGCGTTTTTCCAACGATGAACTTCGTCAGCGCTTTGTCGACATGATCGTCCCACAGGTCGAAGCCCTGGGACTGTCCTTCGATGACCCAGACCTCAAGTGGAACGAAGAGCGTGGCCACTATGACTACGGCGAGCTTGACTGGGATGAGTTCAAGGGCGTCATCAAGGGCCATGGTCCACTGAATTCGCAGCGCCTCAAGCGTCGTCGTGAAGCGTTCGACAACGGTGCATGGGTCCGCGAAGCCGCCGCGGCATATGCGAAGAAGAACCACGACGTCGATTCCAAGCTCATCGTCTAATCCCCACACGACACGAAGGAAAAACAATGTCCGATTCAAACAACTGGCCTCAATACGAGGTTTTCGTCCGCTCCAACCGTGGCCTCTCCCATGTCCACGCAGGTTCCCTGCACGCCCCGGATGCCACGATGGCTCTGCGCAACGCACGTGACCTCTATACCCGCCGCAACGAAGGTACTTCGGTATGGGTTGTCCCATCGGGGGCCATCGCATCCTCGGACCCTGATTCCAAGGGCGGCTTCTTTGAATCTTCCAACGGCAAGGCTTACCGCCACGCCACCTACTTCGAGAAGTCGGAAGGGGTGCCACACCTGTGAGCTTCGCAACGAACGACTCAGCAACCAAGCAGTCTCAGGGGGACGCGATTACCCCGGAGGATGTGGTCGCAGGTGGCGTTATCGCTCCTGAGAACACAGCAGAGTACGCCACCATGCTTGGCGACGATGCCCTCATGCTCGCCCAGCGCTTGAGCTGGTGGGTCTCCCGCGCACCCGAGATGGAAGAGGATATTGCTCTAGCCAATATTGCTCTCGACCTCATCGGCCACACCCGCTTCCTCTACTCCTACGCAGGAACTGCTTGTGGCAAAACCGAAGATGACCTCGCATACTTCCGCGATGAGGAGGAGTTCCGCTCTGCTGCAATCACCGAGCAAGAAAATGGCGACTTTGGTCAAACCATCGCACGCCAGCTAATCGTCAGCTACTACATGTTCGGCTTGTACACCGCACTGGAGAAGTCCGCTGACGAGACCCTCGCTGCCATTGCGGCGAAGGCTGTCAAGGAGCTGGAGTACCACGTGGACCACGCCAACCAGTGGATGTTGCGCCTTGGCCAGGGCACTGAAGAGTCTCACCGTCGCATCACCGACGGGATCCACTACATGTGGCCGTACGTCGACGAACTCTTCGAGGACTTGCCAATCCACACCGAGCTTGCCGGCGAAGGCGTAGCGGTGTTGCCGTCGACCCTGCGCGATGAGTTCGACACTCG
This sequence comes from Corynebacterium sp., assembly GCF_043426755.1. Lineage (GTDB taxonomy): Bacteria > Actinomycetota > Actinomycetes > Mycobacteriales > Mycobacteriaceae > Corynebacterium. The sequence continues at coordinate 10,475 of NZ_JBHWRP010000008.1, forward strand.
AATCGAAGCCGTGCTCGAGGCAGCGGGCGTGGATAAGCCCGAAGTGCCACAGGCCGTCAGTGGCCAGCGTACCGGCTGTTACTCCGAGTACCGCGGCTTCATCTTGGCTGAGATGCAGTCTCTCGCCCGCCAACATCCAGGCGTGACCTGGTAATACACCCCTTAGGAGGATCATGATGGCTGAAGTCAACCTAGACCACCCGCTCCGCCCAACCGATGAGCGTGAGCGCCGCGTGTGGGATATTGCTGCGCAAGTTCCAGACCCCGAAATTCCCGTGATCTCGATTGCGGACCTGGGCATTCTCCGCAATGTCTATTTCGAGGAAGACACCGCAGTCATCACGATCACTCCCACTTATTCGGGCTGCCCCGCAATGGACACGATCACGTCGGACGTTTCGGATGCACTTCGCGACTCCAACGTGGAAGATTTCCGAGTGGACCTCGTCCTCAATCCCGCTTGGACCACGGACTGGATCACCGACCATGGTCGCGACAAACTGCGCGGCTATGGGATCGCTCCCCCGCAGGGCCTAGCTGAACGCTCTTCGGGCCCAGTATTGCTCAAACTTGAGGCACCCAAGCCTATTACTTGCCCCCATTGTGGCTCTTCCAACACCGCCCAGATCGCGCGTTTTGGTTCTACCGCCTGCAAGGCGCTGTACAACTGCAAGAGCTGCTTCGAACCTTTCGATTACTTCAAGGTGCACTGATGACCACCCCCGCAAAGAAAAAAGCAAAGTTTAACACCCTGTCTGTTTCCCGAGTTCGTCAGCTTACGGACAATTCCGTGGAAGTTAGCTTCGATGTACCGGAAGAACTGCAACAAGATTACGACTACATTCCTGGCCAGTACGTGGCGCTGCGCGCCACCATCGATGGCGAAGAACTACGTCGTTCGTACTCCATTTGCGATATCCCGAACAAGGGCACCATCCGCGTTGGCATCAAGAAGGACCTCGGTGGCAAGTTCTCCACCTGGGCCAATGAAGAACTCCAGCCAGGCGACACGATGGATGTGATGAACCCACAGGGCGCATTCACCTCCAAGATTCACGTCACCAGCCTGAACGACGCGAAAGAACTTGTAGATAAGGATCTCTCAAAGGTCGAATCCCCACATTTGGTCGCGATCGCAGCAGGCTCTGGCATCACCCCGATCATGGCGATCGCCACCGCCGTACTGGACGCTATCCCAGACGCAAAGTTCCAGCTAGTTTACTCCAACAAGGGTGGTGGCGATGTAATGTTCGCCGACAAGATCGGCGACCTTAAGGATAAATACCCAGCTCGTTTCGCGGTACACCACGTGCTTACCCGCGAGCAACGCGTCAACCCTCTTTTCTCCGGGCGCATCGATGACGAGAAGCTAAAGACGCTTCTCGAAGAAGTCATCCGCCCCGAGACCGTCGATGAGTGGTTCCTCTGCGGTCCATTCGAACTTGTCCAGCTATGCCGCGACACCTTGAAGGATCGTGGCGTCGATGACAAGAACGTTCGCTACGAGTTGTTTACCACTGGTGATCCTAAGAACGAGCCAGGCGGTAACAAGGGCCGTGCCGTGGTTGCGGATCCTTCCGGCAACAACATCGACATCCAATTCCAGCTCGATGGCCTATCTGGGTCTGTGGAATCTCCAGTCTCAGCAAAAGAAACCGTTCTCAACGCCGCACTGCGTGTGCGTCCCGACGTTCCATTCGCTTGCGCAGGTGGCGTGTGTGGTACCTGCCGCGCCAAGGTTGTCGAAGGTGAGTACGAGATGGACGAGAACTACGCGCTCGAGGCTGACGAGGTTGAGGCTGGTTACATATTGACCTGCCAGACCCGCCCTACCGGTAAGTCAATCACTGTCGATTACGACGCATAAAGGAGCCCCCATGATTGATCTTCATATCCACGATGTTGCTGAGGGCGCGAAATACGCAGAGGTCGTGCTCAATGATCCAGCAACGCTCAATGCCATCGCGGAACCGGACTTGCTAGAAATCTCCGAGGCCTACTCCGAGGCGGAAAAAGCTGGCGTGCGCGCCTTGCTGTTGCGTGGCGAGGGCAAGGGATTTTGCTCCGGGCGCAATATCAAGGGCTTAGATCCGGCCGAGGATGATGCCACTGATTACCTTGCCAACAAGGTCACCCCGGTACTTAAGCAAATGAGCCAGTTCCCTGCCCCTACCTTTGCGGCCATCCACGGCGCATGCTTAGGTGTCGGTTTGGGCTTGGCGATCGCCACCGACATTGTGTACGTGGCAGATCGTTCCAAGTTTGGTTCCCCCTTTGCCAACCTCGGCGCAACGTTAGATTCCGGCGGCCACGCCTTATTCGTTGAACGCTTAGGTGCACACCGCGCAATGGACCTGATCGTCACTGGCGAACTGATCAGTGGCGAAGAAGCGGTAGCTGCCGGATTGTTCTCGCGAGTCATAGCCGCAGATGAATTGCTGGACTTCACCCGCGAAAAGGTTGAACGTGCAGCCCAGGGCGCCACCCAGGCCTTTTTGACCAGCCGCAATCTTGTGCATGACATCCGCGATAACGGTACGGGACTGTGGGCTTCCGTCGAGGAAGAAAACAAGGAGCAGGGCCGTCTTTGCTCGTCTGCTGATTACGCCGAGGGTTTTGCCGCCTTCAACGAAAAACGATCCCCAAATTTCACTGGCCGCTAGGAGGGACCACAACAATGACTAACGCATATCTCGTATCTGGAAAGCGAACCCCCGTCGGCCGTTACGGTGGCGCTTTGTCATCGGTCCGACCCGATGACCTGGCTGCGCTAACCATCAAGACTGTTGTCGAGGAAGCCGGAATCGATCCATCGCTTGTCGACGAAGTAATCTTCGGCAACGCCAATGGCGCCGGTGAGGAAAACCGCAACGTCGCCCGGATGGCATGGTTGTTAGCCGGTTTCCCCGATACTGTTCCCGGTATCACCGTCAACCGACTGTGCGCTTCCGGTATGTCAGCCATCGCTCTTGCGACGGCAATGATTGAGTCTGGACAAGCCGACATCATCGTTGCTGGCGGTGTGGAGTCGATGTCTCGTGCGCCGTGGGTCGTCGAAAAGCCAACGAAGGCATTTGCAAAACCGGGCGAGGCTTTTGACACGTCGATCGGCTGGCGTTTCGTTAACCCAATCTTCCAAGCACAGGAGAAGACCACTTTCTCGATGCCAGAAACTGCCGAGGAAGTCGCACGTGTGAAGAACGTTTCAAGGGAAGATGCTGACGCATTTGCCGTCCGGTCGCAGGAGCGTGCGCTAAAGGCCATTCAGGATGGTCGCTTTAAATCGGAAATCGTGCCCGTAGAGGTTAAGGACCGCAAGGGCAACGTGACTATCGTCGACACCGATGAGGGTCCACGCGAAGGCACCACTGTGGAAGTGTTGGCGAAGTTGCGCCCCGTCGTCAAGGACGGTGAGGTTGTCACTGCCGGCAACGCCTCGTCGCTTAACGACGGTGCGTCTGCAATCATCGTGGCCAGCGAAGAGGCAGTAGAAAAATATGGCCTCCAGGCTCGCGCCAAAGTTGTTGCTAACGCTGCTTCTGGGCTGGAACCAGAGATCATGGGAATGGGTCCTGTCCCAGCAACTCGCAAGGTTCTGGAGCGCACCGGCTGGTCCATCGATGATCTTGATGCGGTGGAGCTCAACGAAGCCTTCGCCACCCAGTCTCTCGCGTGCATGCGTGAACTCGGTATGGAAGAAGACAAGGTGAACAGTTGGGGCGGGGCTATCGCATTGGGCCACCCGCTGGGCTCATCAGGTTCCCGTATCACGATCACTTTGCTCAACCGCCTAGAGCAGGAAGGCGGCGCCCGCGGTATGGCCACCATGTGTGTGGGCGTAGGCCAAGGCACCGCTATCGCAATTGAGAGGGTCTAGATGACACTGGAGAATAATTTCACCGCCCTGAGCTTACGCGAAGACGAGGACCTGCTCACCATCGAGCTTTCCCGCCCCCAAGTACGCAACGCCATCGACCAGATCATGGTCGACGAGCTGCACGAGGTCTGCGCGTACCTAGAAGAAAATCCCAAGACTGCCATCATCATCGGCACAGACGGCGTATTCGCCTCCGGTGCCGACATCAGCCAGCTGAAGGAGCGTCGTCGTGCCGATGCCCTGCGGGGGATCAACAATACGATCTTCCACCGCATTTCTCAGCTGCCCATGCCAGTCATCGCGGCTGTGGATGGCTACGCCCTAGGCGGCGGGTTGGAATTAGCCTTGGCTGCGGATTTTCGCGTGGCCACAGAGCGAGCCAAGTTCGGCCAGCCAGAAGCCAACCTAGGCATCCTTGCCGCGGCGGGTGGTACGTGGCGCCTCAAGGCTGCTGTGGGTGAGCCGCTGGCCAAAGAAATTTTGCTTGCTGGCCGCATCATCGACGGCACAGAGGCCACGCAATATCAGCTGGTCTCCGGACTTTCCACCCCAGAATCACTTTACGACGAAGCGTTAGACCTTGCCGCTCGCATCGGCAAGCTTGATCCCCTGGCTGTTCGCATCACCAAAAGCGTCATGAGTATGCCCGAATCGGCGCATCCGCAGGTGGATAACCTTGCCCAGGCCATTCTGTTTGAGTCAGATGCGAAATTCGAACGCATGCAGGCATTCCTTGACCGCAAAAAGAACAAGTAAGGAAATTTTTGATGAGTATTCCCAGCAAAGTAGGCGTTCTCGGTGGCGGTCGCATGGGCGGAGGTATCGCCCACGCATTCTTGCTGGCTGGCGCTGAGGTCACCGTCGTTGATATTAACGACGATGCCGTAGCCGCCGCCGAGGCCCGTATCACCAAGGACATCGATGGGTCGATCAACCGTGGAGTCATCGAGGGCACGACCGAACAGTGGTCGGAGAAGCTGCACTTCTCCACCGACCACGCGGCTTTCGCCGGCCACAGCCTTGTCGTGGAGGCTGTCCCAGAGTCTTTCGAGCTGAAGACAGATGCCTTTGCCAAGATCGCGGCAAACGTTCCCGAGGCGGTTATCGCGACCAACACCTCGTCGTTAAGCGTCTCTGATTTAGCAGCCACCGTTGACAATGACGTGATCGGTCTACACTTTTTCAACCCGGTCCCAGCGTCCAAGCTCGTGGAAATCGTGGTGGCTGAGTCGACTCCGGAATCGCTTGTCGACGAGGCCCGCGGCTGGGTCGAATCCATCAAGAAAACGCCGATCGTGGTGAAGGATTCTCCAGGTTTCGCGTCCTCGCGCTTGGGCGTGGTTATCGCACTTGAAGCCATCCGCATGGTGGAGGAAGGCGTAGCCAGCCCTGAGGACATCGATAATGCGATGGTGCTAGGTTATAAGTTCCCTATCGGTCCGCTGGCGCTTACCGATATCGTGGGGCTGGACGTTCGTCTAGGGATCGCGGAATATCTCGAGTCCACCCTCGGCGCCGTATTCACCCCCCCACAGTTGATGCGCGACATGGTCGAACGTGGCGAACTCGGACGCAAATCTGGGAAGGGGTTCTACGATTACTCGGAGTCCGCGCGTTAATCGGTTCGCGGGTTCACGATCGCGTTCGTGATGCGCGCCGTGCACAGCCGCTTCCCTGCGTCGTCCGTGAGGATGACCTCGTGGCTGGTCAAGGTGCGCCCCAACTTAATAGCGGTGGCCGTCGCAGTCGCGTAACCCTCGCGTCCCGACGAATGATGGGTGGCATTGATGTCCACCCCCACTGCGACTTTGCCCATCGAGGAAGCGTGAATCACCGCGGCCCAACTACCCACCGCTTCAGCGATGGCAACCATCGCGCCACCGTGAAGCAAACCTAAGGACTGCCGATTTCCATCGATTGGAATCCGAGCAACAACCTTTTCGGCTGATTGCTCGAGAACTTCCACCCCCATTTTCTCGTCCAGTTCCCCGAGTGTGATTGTCCAGATCTCATGCTCGTTCATTTTGTGCAGTTTACACAACCTCTACACACGAAGTGTGATCTTCGTTATACTGGCCCAAAATACCTACCGTCCGGTCGGTCATGAAATAAGAAACACAGCTCACAACCCGAAAGGCACCTCATCAATGACTCTTGTACAGAGCTTTCTGCAAGGTAAGTGGATCACCCCGGAGAACCCAAGCCGCGTCAACGAAGTTGCAGATTCTTCTACCGGCGAGATCGTAGCCCAGGTGTCCACCGACGGCCTCGATTTCAAGGGAGCCGTTGAATACGGTCGCACCGTCGGCCAGAAGAATTTGAAGGCGCTGACCATCCATGAACGCGCGCTGAAGGTCAAAGAACTCGCGCTCTACCTCAATGAGCACAAAGAAGTTCTCTATGAATTAGCCAATAAGGCCGGCGCGAACAAGCGCGATAACTTCGTCGATATTGACGGGGGCATTTCTACCTTGTTTACCTTCTCCTCGAAGGGCCGCCGCGAGATGCCAAACTCCAATGTTGTTGTCGACGGCCCTCCCGAAATCCTCTCCAAGGATGCCTCTTTCCAAGGCCAGCATATTTACACCGCATTGACTGGAGTGGCCATCCAGATTAACGCTTTCAACTTCCCAGTGTGGGGCATGCTGGAAAAGTTCGCTCCGTCGTTCATTGCTGGCATGCCGACGATCGTGAAGCCCGCCACCCCCACCGGCTACATCACCGCCGAGTTGGTTCGTCTCATGGTCGAGTCCGGCATCCTGCCCGAGGGTTCCCTGCAGTTGATCTCCGGTTCTGCCGGCGACCTGCTCGATCATCTGGATTACAACGACCACGTCGCCTTTACTGGCTCCGCCTGGACTGCCGATAAGCTGCGCAACTCTGAGTCCGTGCGCAACAATGGGGTGCGCTTCTCTGCAGAGGCAGACTCTCTTAACGCTGCTATCTTGGGCCCCGACGCAACTCCCGACACTCCTGAGTTCGAGGCATATGTCAAGTTGCTGTTCGCTGAGCAGACTTCCAAGGCAGGCCAGAAATGTACCGCTGTGCGCCGCGCGATCGTTCCGAACGACTTAACAGACGATGTGGCACAGGCGTTGAAGAAGCGTTTGGACGACAAAGTCGTCGTCGGCGATCCCCGTGATGCCAACTCCACCATGGGTCCACTGGTATCTGCCGAACAGGCGCAGGATGTGAAGGAGGCCGTCGAAACGCTTATCGCTGATGGTGGCGAAGTGGTCACCGGCGACATCGACAACATCGACGGCGCGTTCTTCCCTCCTACAGTTCTTCAGTTCGAAGATGCGCGCACCGAGCGCGTTCATGACACCGAGGCCTTCGGCCCCGTCGTATCCATCATCGGATACTCGGATATCGACGACGCCATCGAGCTGGCTGCATTGGGCAAGGGTTCCCTTGTCGCGTCTGTAGCCACCAACGACCCAGAGACTACTCGCAAGTTCGCGGAGGGAATCGCTGCCCACCACGGCCGACTTCACTTCATCGACCGTGAGGACGCGAAGACCTCTACAGGCCACGGTTCGCCGCTGCCCCACCTAGTTCACGGTGGTCCAGGCCGTGCTGGCGGCGGCGAGGAGCTCGGCGGTGTGCGTGGTATCAAGCACTACATGCAGCGCACCGCAATCCAGGGCTCACCGAATCACCTCACCGCCATCACTGGCGAATGGCACACCGGCGCCAAGGTCCAGCGCGTCACACGCGAAGATGTCGAGAACGGTGCCCAGCACCCATTCCAAAAGGATCTGGCGACGTTGAAGATCGGTGACCAATTCGCCTCCCCGCTGCGCAAGGTGAACCTGGAAGACATTCTTGACTTCGCTAAAGAAACCGGCGACACCTTCTACGCCCACGTGGACGAGGAAGCAGCGATGAAGAACCCATTCTTCCCACGACGCGTAGCACACGGCTACCTGCTGGTGTCTTGGGCTGCAGGTTTGTTCGTCGAAGGCCGACCAGGCCCAGTTCTGGCGAACTACGGCCTTGAGAACCTGCGCTTCGTCCAGCCTGTCACCTACGATGACTCCATCCGTGTTGAGCTAACAGCGAAGCGGATTACTCCACGCGTGACCGACGAATACGGAGAGGTTGCATGGGACACCGTCTTGTACAACCAGAACGATGAAATCGTCGCGGTCTACGACGTGCTCACCCTGGTCGAAAAGGTCTCCACCACCTACGCCTAATCAGCGCACAAACCCTTCACCAACTCGCCAAGTCTTGGCTACCGCCAAGTGCACTGGCGAGTTGTCTTCTTCCACGTCCCGCACCCGGTAGTACTCCATGTCCACTTCGTCGGGGCGCACACGCGCGATCGAGTAGCCGTGCGCATCGAAGTCGAGGTGCTTGACCCAGGGGTTCGCATCCGTGATGACCTTCTCAACCGCATGCGAGGTGGAGTTGTCTTCCCGGTGGTAGATGCCGGTGTGCGTGGTAAGGATTTCGTCGACATTCGGTGCGCTTATCGACGTACAGACCATCTCACATCCCACATTGACCGCGCCGTGGTTGATCTCGTTGGCCCATTCGGAGTGAATGTCGCCGGTGAGAAAGAGGACGTTGGCGCCGTCGCTAAGCAGGACGTCGAGAAGCCTATTGCGGTCGGCGACGTAGCCGTCCCACTGGTCCGAATTCACCGCGATGCCGGTGGAGCGTTGACTGATCCACGTCATCGCCTCCTGTGTCTCGGGCGTACCGATGGTAAACAGCTTCATCGGCGCCATCATCACCGAGTTGGCAAGCACATTCCACTGCGCACTGGAGGTGGCCACCTGTCCGCGCAGCCATTCGAACTGTTCTTGCCCGAGCATGGTGCGCGCCCCGTCGGCGAAGTGAGCGATCGTGGTTTCTTGATCACGGTAGGTGCGCAGGTCGAGCACGGTGAGGTCAATAAGGTTGCCAAAGCGCAGGCTGCGATAAATGTGCCCGCCTTCGCCTGGGCTGGTCGCGCGGACGGGCAGCCATTCGAAATAGGCTTGCATCGCCGCGTTTCGACGACTGATCCAGTCCCCCTCGACTCCCTCTGTATGGTTCTCTGCGCCTTCACGCCAGGAGTTGTTGGCGGTTTCGTGGTCGTCCCACACCACGATCCACGGCGCCGCCGCGTGTGCTGCTTGCAGGTGCTCATCGGTGCGGTAGCGGCCGTAACGGATGCGGTAATCCTCCAGAGTTAGGATTTCCCACTCCGGGTGGTGCATGCGCGCCACACCCTTTTTGCCTGCATATTCTCCGGTTGCGTACTCGTAGATATAGTCGCCAAGGAACGTGACCACGTCGATCTCCCCGGCACGGGCGCGCGCTGCCATGTCTGCGTAGGCGGAGAAGAAACCAGATTCATAGTTGGCGCACGACGCCACGGCAATGTTGAGCTGCGCCACGTCCGCCTCAAATGCGGGCGCGGTTTTTGTCCGCCCCACCGGAGAGGTTTCGCCGAGCGCACTGAAGCGATAGAAGTAGACGGTGCTCGGTTCCAGGCCATAAGGATCCACGTGCACGGTATGGTCGTGCGCCGCTGAGGCAGTCACCGTCCCCGATTTCACCATGGACCCCATCGCCTCATCCCGCGCGATTTCCCAAGTGACCTGCACGTCCTCTCCCAGTGTGGAGCCGGGCAGGGCATCGTCGTTAAGCGTGACCCTGGTCCACAGGATCACAGAATTCGGCAGCGGATCTCCGGAAGCAACACCGTGGCGGAACACGTTGCCGGCGCTTGCCGACGACGCCTGCGCCTGTGTCGGTGCTGCTGTGATTGCCGCGACTGAAAGAGCGGAGCCTGCAAGGAATGTGCGACGAGGAAAAGACATAAGTCTATCCTTACCCGCACTTACAGATTTCTCAGCCCACGCAACGCGGAGTTCGGCAAAGCTTAACTAGGAGTTCTTCGGGCATTTACTTGATCGTGTTTATATCACGAATGTTCACCCCGTGTCAGCAAAGGACTACTCAATGCTTCACACCCGTGTCGTCGCCTCAGTGACTTCTATCGTACTCGCAACTACCCTGATTTCCACCCCAAACGTATATGCGCAGTCAACCTCTGTGCGTGATCTTGTCATGGGCGTGGGTGCAGATGACACCTCCCTCAATTTCAGCTGGGTCACCCTGGAGGCTGGGCAGCAGTACCTCCGCATCGCCGAAACCGATAACCCCGACTCCAGCCGCGATATCCCGGTGGAGAAGCAGATCTATAACGCTGCCGTTTATCATTCCAACGAGGTCACCGTCGATGGCCTAAAGCCGGCAACCAGCTACACCTACCAGGCGGGTAGTGATGCCCTCGGCTGGACCGAGCCCGTCGAGTTCACCACCGACGATGGCGACGATGCCTGGAACTTCATCACCATGTCGGATGCCCAGATCGGCGTGGATGGCATCATCAGCGAGCAAGCAGCGAACTGGGACAAGGCCACTGTCACCGCGTTCGAGCGGTTTCCGGATTCCACGATGCTCCTCCACCTGGGCGACCAAGTCGAAGGCTGGGGCCTGCCGGTGAAACAGTATGAAGAATTTGCAAAGCCTACCGCTTTGAAGCGCTACCCCACCGCTGTTTTGGAAGGTAACCACGAAACCTATGCGCCGCTGAGCCATTTCCACCAGCGTTTCCACCTGCCCAACGAAGTTGGTGAAAGTTCCAATTACTTCTTTGAGCGCAACAACATGCTGTTCATTGGTTTGAACTCGAACGAAAACGATGCGGCGTCCATTGAAAAGCACGCGCGTTTCATCCGCGCGACCATCGCAGAACACGGCGCGGATAAGGATTGGATTGTCGTCGGCATGCACCACGCGGTCTATTCGCAGGGCAGCCATAATTCAGATGCCGAGGTCCAGCGTCTGCGCGACGGTCTGGCGCCCGTGTTCACCAAAGAGGGTGTTGACCTGGTTCTAGCGGGCCATGACCATATCTACACCCGCTCCCACCTGATGGAGGGGACCAGCCCGGTCGAACCCGAGAAGCTCCCCGAGCGCGGCGATGCCCTCACCCCAAGTAACGGGCAGGTCCTCTACGTGACGGTCACTACAGCCGGTGGCGGAAAGTATTATGACTTCCACGATTCCTCTGGGACCGCACGCCCCAACCTGCGCCGCGAGTTCGTCGCAGGCACCGACGACGAGTTGCCCGCCACTGCCTACTGGCGCCAGGACTACACCCCCGACTACACCAACGTGCAGGTCACCCCAGAGACACTGACGCTGACCACGTATAACGTGAACACCCCGTATGTCGTGGACAAGGTCACGCTTTCCAAGGAGCAGGCGCCTGTCGAGGAGCCGACTGAGCCTAGCGAACCGGCCGAGCCTAACGAGCCAACTGAACCCGCCAAGCCAGTGCAGCCCGCAGCCTCTGGCAGCATTGCAGGCTCCTCGGACGGCGGGGCGATCGCGCTTACGGTTGCCGGGATTGTTGCGGTGCTTGCCGCGGTCGGTGGTTTTGCTTTGCAGTCCGGCATGTTCGACGCAGTGCTCGATCAGCTCGGGATCCGCCGGTAGTTTCTGCCTGCATTGCAGGCGTCCTGCGGTTTTAGTGGGCCTGCCGGGTGCCCAGTAGGTTCACACCCGCGACGATGATCAGCACCGCCGCGGCAACCCCGAAGCCGTACCACGGCGCCACGTTGAACAGGGGCAGGAACAGCACAGGGGTGGCAGAATTTCCGAAAAACCGGAAAGCCTGGACCGTTGATAGCATCCGCGAGCCGCCCGGCGCGCGCAGCACAAGCAAGTTCACGCCCACCTGCACGGCTTGAGCTGCAAGGACGGTCACGCCCCACAGCACGGCCAACAGCACCAGCGAGGGGCTGATCACCACCGCTATCAGCGACACGGCAGCAACCAAGAGCCCGGTCACGAGGACGGGGCGCGCACCGACGCGATCGGCAAGACCACCAACAAAGCGTGAAAACGCGAAGGCGGTGAGCCCGCCAACCATCACGATGGCGCCGCGCGTCACTGCGTCTGCCTCGAACCTTTCGCCCACATAAAGCGCCACGATGAAGCTCATCCCAATGACCGAAGCACCTACGGCGAATAAAGTCAGCATGGCACGAAGATGGGGCCAGCTCACGCGCTGTTTGGTGCCGGAAGCGTTGGGTTCATCGTCGGCACGCACGAACGGCACACGCACGACGACGATCAGTACCGCGAACAGGCCGAGGACCACGAACATCAACCGCCACGACACAAGGGATGTCACGCCAGCGAGCAGCGGCGCGGAAAACAGTCCAAAGGATTGCATGGCGGCGTACGTTCCGAGCGCCTGGCCCAGCCGCTCGTCGGGAGTGATGTCGCGCAGGATGAGCTGTAGGAAGGGGGCGGTGAACGCGTTGCACAGTCCTGCGATCAGGTAGGCCACGACGAATAGCCACCACACTGGGGTGAGCACGAGGACTACACAGGCTGCGGCGATGATCGTGTAGGCGACGCGCACCACGACCGACGGAGAGATGCCGCGGGCGAGGTGGGTGGAAAAGAGCATCATCACCGCGAAGGGCAGCATATAAGCTGTCATCGTCAGCGATGCCTGCGTTAGCGTAATGCCAAAATCGGCCGCGAATTCGGGCAGCACCACCGCCAGCGATTGGCCGGCAAAAGGTCCAAGAAATCCGCCGACCATGATGCAGGCGTAACGCAGCTTGTCCATGCATGCGATTCTAAACGGAAATTGTTGCCAGGCTTGAAACGTTAAGGGTGTGCGCTGCGACTACATACATGAACCTGTCCCCGTCTCAAGGAATCTATGGCCTCTGCTAGCACTGAGCGTCGCCGCGTGGTGGCTGCGACCACGATCGGTACCGCAATCGAGTGGTATGACTTCTTTCTTTATGCCGCCGTCGCCGGCTTGGTGTTCAACCAGCTCATGTTTGGCCCCTTAGGCCCCGGGGCGGCCACGGTCGTCTCCTTCCTGACGGTGGGTCTTTCCTTCCTCTTCCGTCCGCTCGGCGCCTTCCTCGCCGGCCATTACGCCGACAAGCTGGGCCGGCGCGTGGTGCTAATGGTCACGCTCTTCGCGATGGGCGGGGCGACCACCTTGATCGGCCTGGTCCCAAGTTTCGAGGCGATCGGCGTGTGGGCGCCACTGCTGCTGATCCTTCTGCGCATCGTGCAGGGGATCTCTGCGGGTGGCGAGTGGGGCTCGGCCGTCCTTTTGGCGGTGGAGCATGCGCCGCGGACGAAGCGCGGATTGTACGGTGCGGGCCCGCAGGTGGGCGCACCGGCGGGTCTGCTCATGGCAAATGGGGCGCTGGCGCTGATGAACTGGTTGGCACCCGGGGACGCGTTCATGGTGTGGGGCTGGCGCGTGCCGTTCCTCTTTTCTATTGTGCTGGTGCTTATCGGGTTCCTCATCCGCATTGGGGTGGATGAGTCTCCGGTGTATACCGAGATGGCACAAGACCACCGAGCCCGCCATGTTCCCGCCAACCCGATCGGCACGCTATTTACGTGCCACTTCTCTCTGGTGGTTGCGGGGGCACTGTTGTTCGCTGCGAATGGAGTGGCGGGCTACATGATGGCTGGCGGTTATATCCAGAGCTATACGACGGGGCCCTTGGGCCTCGAACGCGGACCTATCCTATTGATCGTCACCGCCTCGGCCGCAGTGTGGATCGTTTCCACCGTGTTGGCTGGCGCGTGGTCGGACCGGATCGGGCGCAAGAACATGTTTCTGCTTGGGTTTGTGGTCCAGGCTCTCGGTGTCGTCGTTTTGTTCCCGATGGTCAATTCCGGCGACTACCTCCGCATCTTCGCGGCGCTGGCGTTCTTGTCTGTGGGGCTGGGACTGACTTATGGCCAAACCAGCGCCACATACGCGGAGCTTTTTCCGGCCTCTGTGCGTGGGTCGGGCGTGTCCATCACCTATGCGATCGGTTCAATCCTCGGTGGGGCGTTTGCGCCGATGATCGCGGCGTGGCTTGTGGAGGCGACGGGCTCCACCGCTGGTGTTACCGCGTACCTCCTCGCAGCCTCGGTAGTCGGCTTCGTCACTGCGGCATTGTTGCGCGATCGCACCGGCATTCCGCTGGGTCATGACGAGGAGGAGCGCCAGGCTCAGGGGCATTTCGTCTTCGCGCGCTAGTTTGGTAAGATTTTCGCTTGTCTCGGCGAGGGCTGAAATAGGGCCGTTATCGACGCGATATGTATCACAGCCTTTTTAAGCCTGCGATCACTCGACGAGCATTGTCCGTATGAGTTGGTCGCAGGTTTTTCTTTTCGCGGCCCACACACTAACTATTGAAGGAGATTCACATGGCTGATACCCCAGTAATCAAGGCTGAGCTGCGCGAAGAGTTCGGCAAGGGCGCGGCACGTCGCCTGCGTCGCGAGCGTCGCCTGCCAGGCGTTCTGTACTCGAAGGACGCAGAGACCATCCACTTCCACGCTGATCTGCTGGAGATGCAGGCACTGGTGCGTAACGACGGCATCAACGCTGTTCTCGAGCTTGAGATCGACGGCGACCAGAACCTGGCCATGGTCCGCGCGATTGATCAGAACGTCCTGACCTTGGACATGGACCACATCGACCTGCTGGGCATTAAGCGCGGCGAAAAGGTTGAGGTTGACGTGAACATCGTCACCGAGGGTGAGAACGCACCTGGTTCCGTCCTGATCCAGGAGGCAGACGTGATCACCATCGAGATCGACGCTCTGAAGATTCCGGAAGAGATCGTCGTGTCCATCGAGGGCATGGAGATCGGCGACCAGATCCTGGCGAAGGATGTCAAGCTGCCTGAGGGCGCAACCTTGATCACCGAGGAAGAGGACTTGGTCATCAACGTCACCTACGAAGAGGTCGACGAGGAGCTTGAGGAAGCAGCTGCAGAAGCTGAGGAAGGCGGCGCTGAGGCTGGCGCTGAGTCCGCAGAGGACGCTGCTGAAGAGGCAAGCTCGGACGAGGAGTAATCTCCCCCGAACCCGCCAGCTGTACAGCTGGCGGGTTTTTCTATGCCATGATTAGCCCGTGACTATTTTAATCGTTGGCCTTGGCAACCCCGGCCCGAAGTATGCTGACACCCGCCACAACATCGGCGTGATGGTGCTCGAGGAGCTTCTCGACGAGGTCTCCCCCATGCCCGCCGCCCTCAGCGTGCACAAGAAAACCAACACGGAGATCGCCGAAGTGACAGCCGGTAGGCTTTTCGACGAACAAACCGTCCTCGCCCGCACCCGCAGTTATATGAATGAGTCAGGCGGACCCGTCAAAGCGTTGGCCGGTTATTTCGGTGTCGCCCCCAAGGACATTTATGTGCTTTACGACGAGATCGACCTCGACTTCGGGCAGGTGAAGTTCCGACGCGGGGGTGGCGACCATGGTCATAACGGCTTAAAATCCGTGACCAAATCGCTAGGGACCGGCGACTATAACAAGCTAGCTGTCGGCATTTCCCGCCCGCCGGGCCGCCAACCAGTCGCCGACTATGTGTTGAAGCCTTTCAACAAAAAGGAAGCGGGCGAGCTCCCCTTCGTCTGCAGCGACGCGGTGGATGAACTGCGCCGCGCCCTCTAAAAAGAAACGGCCCGGGCGCATGGTGCGTCCGGGCCGGTTGATCGTCGATAAGCGCTCAGCTAGATGGTGATCTCGTCTTCAGATCCCTCTTCGCGCTGACGTGCGATCTTGTGCAGGTTGTACTCCCACTCAGCGAGTTCCTCAGGCAGCTGGCCCTTGGAAGGATCCTTGATGTAGGCGCGCTCTTCGGGATCGTATGCCCACAGCCAGTCGGCGTACTTGTACCAGCCCGCCTTTTCGGCCTCGCGGAACAGCTCGTTGCGGATCAGGCGTGGCAGGCCGTCGACGTGCCACAGTTCGCCCCAGAAGCGGGAAGTGGTCTGGATGCGTGCACAGCGTGGCTGACGCTCATTGGAGACTTCGCGCAGCACGTCTGGCCAGTTCAGTTCGCCCTTCTTTGCGGCCTCGGCGGCGTAGAGCGCGAGGGTTTCCGCGTCTTCCATGGCCATGATGGCGCCGGATGCGATGTACTGCAGTGGTGGGTGTGCTGCGTCGCCCATCACGATGATGCGGTCCGATGCAACCCAGTCCTCAAGCGGCTCGCGGTCAGCCATCTGCCACCAAGTGTGCAGCCACATGTTCTTCAGGCGGGTCTTCACGTTGTCGTGGGTGTGGTCGAAAGCGTTCTTGAACTCTTCGTTGTTGCCCCAGTCTTCCGGGGCCTCCTCGCCCTTGACCAGGGACTCCAGGTAACGCGGAGACTGGAACACGGCGACCTGGTTCAGCAGCTCGCCGCCACGCAGTGGGTACTGGATGAAGTGGCAGCGTGGGCCGATGTGGCCGCGCACGTCCTTCAGGTTCTGGATTTCTGGGTCTGGATCGTCGGCAAGCTTCGAGGTGCCGCGGTAGGCGACATAAGCGGATGGGACAGGATCATCCTCGACGATCAGGGGGCGGAAGATGGAGTGAGTACCGTCGAAGCCGATGAGCATGTCGCACTCGACGTCCTCATAAGGTTTTTCTGTGTCGAAGTCCGCTAGGTGGACGGTCACGCCGTCGCCGTGGTCTTCGGCACCAGTGACGAGGTAGCCGTTGACCAGGTTGGCACCGTGCTTGCGTGCTTCTTCAACCAGCATGTCCAGTAGGTCAGAGCGGTGGATAACGAGGTACTCGCCGCCATAGCGTTCCTTGAACTCTTCGTCGAAGTTCATGGTCAAGATTGGCTCCGAGGTGATCCCATCGCGGAACTGCATGCGCTCTGGGATGAAACCGCCAGCGAGCGCCTTCTCCTTCAGCCCCCAAGCTTCCAGCATCTTCACGCCGTGAGGACCGATCTGCAGGCCGGCGCCGACTTCCTTGAATTCGTAGTGACGTTCGTACAGAGTGACATCTGCTCCACGCAGCGCCAGTGCCAGGGCGCCGGAGGCACCACCAATGCCACCACCGACGATGACGATTTTCTGGCCAGCTAGCTCGTTAGTCTTCTCAACGGACATGTGAAACCATCTTCCTTCCAAATGTATGGGCTGCGTTACTTAGTGTATGGAATTGTGAGCCACTTTACTGTGGTTCGGTATGTGAAATGATCGTCGCGGTTTCCTGCTGCGCAGGCCCAACCTGACGGCGACGTACACCCGCCAGGATGAACAAGGAGGTCGCAGACAGCAACGCCGCAATAGCGAACATGAGGTAGTTGGAGTTAACACCCAGACCCCAGGACAGCAGCAGGCCTGCCATCTGAGGTGCAACCACTGCGCCGAGGCGTCCAACACCCAGCGCCCAGCCCAGCGCCGTACCACGCAGGTGGTGCGGGTAGAACTGGGTAACTGCGGCGATGATCAGGATTTGAGTACCGTGAGTACCGACGCCGGCCAACACTAGGATGAGGTACACAGCCCAGATCGGCGGGCCGGTGACCAGAATGAGCAGCGCAATACCGGCCACACCGGCCGCGACCGAGCCGGAGAGAACTGGACCGAACTTGTCACCGGCCCACGCCGTGACGACGGAACCGATGATCGCGCCCAGGTTGAGGGCGAGGGTGAAGTTCAAGGCTGCACCGAAGTCATATCCATCTTCGGTCATCAGCTTCGGCAGCCAGGTGCCCAAGCCGTACCAGGCGAGCAACGTCATGAAGGTAGCGATAGCGAACCAGATCGTCACAGAGCGGTAAGTCGAACCCAGGATGGCGCCGAAGCCCGGCTTCTCATCAGAGGCTTCTTCACCCTGGTGGTGTGCGTCGTAGTCCGCGGCGATGTCCCTGTCGGACGGGATCACCTTCATTGCAATGGGAAGGCCGACCACCAGCGGAACGAAGGCGATCAGGAACATCGTGCGCCAACCCCAGTGCGGGTCAAACGGCACGATGAACTGGGCCAACACTGCCGCGATCGAGCCGCCGAGCGGAACACCGGACATCATCACGGTGGACCAGGCGGACATCTTGTTCGGTGGCACGAGGTCGGACGTCATCGCGTTGACTGAAGGCACGAGTCCGCCCAAGCCAATACCCGCGCACAGACGGAACAATGCGAAGACGATGGGTCCTGGCGCGAAAGCACAGGCGATGGTGAAGACGGACAGCACGATGACCGACCCGATCACCGCGAACTTGCGCCCGATCTGGTCAGAAATACGTCCGATGAGGACAGCGCCGATCACCATACCGGCGAACGCAGCAGAGCCAACGGTGCCTGCTTCTGCTGCGCTAATCCCCCATTCCTGCATGAGGGATTCCTGGACGGTTCCGTACACAATGAGGTCATAGCCGTCAAAGACGACGAAGAACCACCCGATCAAGACTGCTGCAAGGCGGCGGCCTGAGATCCCGAGGATGGTAAATCGATCTGATTCCGACGCGTAATCGTGTATCTCAGGTTGCTCCGGCGTGGAGGAACCTGGAGAAGCAGAGAGTGAAGCCATAGCTACATGATCGACGTGATCGCAGTTACAATCAAAATTATTCCACATAGCGGAAGGAATGACCATGATCGTACAAGGACCCACCCAAGGGCCGCCCCCACGCGAGTATCTGCAGTCTGTAGACCTAGCCCTAAACCTAATTCTGATGTTGAGAGACAGCGGAAGCCTCACCATTTCGGGGGCAGCTGAGATCTTAGGAACAGCACCGTCGACAGTGCATCGCTCGATGGCAATGCTGGTCTACCGCGGATTTGCCACCCGCTCAGAATCACGCACCTATCTACCCGGCCCGGCCATCTCGTCGACAAGCCTGGTGCCAGGCATGGGCTCTGAGCTGATCGAAGCCACTGCCGATCACCTCACTGCGCTCGCCGCCGAGTCTGGGGAAACCTGCAACTTGCAGGTGCTTGCCGGAAATAAGACCCATTTCCTCTATTCTGCGGAGGGCTCGCAGCTGGTGCGCGTCGGCACGCGCCGTGGACAGGTGATGCCTGCCGACGAAAATTCTGGAGGTCTGGCAATCTTGGCCGAACTGTCCCCCGGCGAACTGCGCGCCCTGTATCCAACGATGCAAGATGAGGCGTTTGAGGATCTACGCCGGACGCTGTACCGCACTCGCACCCGCGGCTTCGCGCTCAACCACGGGTTATACGAACACGACGTGTCCGCCGTCGGGGCAGTTTTGCGCAATGAGCTGGGCGATACGCTCGGCGCAATCACAATGTCCATCCCGACGACACGGTTTCGGAATGTGCACCGCCAGTGCGCTGACATGTTGGTGAAGCACGTGCGGGACCTGAATCGTCGATTAGCGAAGTTTCGCCCACCAAATATGCACTAGTTGGGGGTAGATGCCACTACCCCCGTCAAGAAATTCCATATAGCGGAAAGGCTTTGAATCACGTTCGTTATCCGCCTATGTTCGGAATCACAACCTGACGACGAAAACGTCACTGAAAACAGGAGGTAGAACGATGAGTGATACTGATTACTCACAGGAACACGTCGAGTTCACCGCTCCGGAACCAACCCCCGAAGAGCAGGCTGAGCTGGACGCAATGTACAAGCGCATGGATGAGCTGCACCTGAAGCCGCTGTGGCGTCAGATCGGTGGCCTCATGCCGAACACCCCAGAGCCAAAGACCATTGCTTACCACTGGGACTGGGAAGCTCTTTACAAGGAAGCTCAGCGCTCCGGCGAACTGGTTCCCGTCGGCCGTGGCGGCGAGCGTCGCGCAATCGGCCTGGCAAACCCAGCGCTAGACGGCAACACCTATGTCTCTCCCACCCTGTGGGCTGCTATCCAATACCTCGCACCGGGCGAGAATGCTCCAGAGCACCGTCACTCCCAGAACGCGTTCCGCTTCGTCATCGAGGGCGAGGGCGTCTGGACCGTGGTCAACGGTGACGCTGTGCCAATGAAGCGCGGCGACTTCCTGATCACCCCAGGCTGGGCTTTCCACGGCCACCACAACATCGCAACCGAGCCGATGGCGTGGCTGGACGGCCTGGACATCCCATTTGCCCACACCATGGACACCGGCTTCTTCGAGTACGGCACCGAGAAGCTTACCGACGAGGGCACCCCTGACTACTCGCGCGGCGAGCGCCTGTGGGCACACCCAGGCCTGCGTCCTGTCGCATTCCCTGGCAAGACTGTTTCCTCTCCGATCGGCCGCTTCGCATGGGAGCACACCGACGCAGCGCTGAACCAGCAGCTGCAGCTTGAGGACGAGGGATTCCCTGGCGTTGTCTCCCCAGGCCACGCTGCGGTGCGCTACACCAACCCAACGACCGGTGGCGACGTCATGGCCACCATCCGTGCAGAGTTCCACCGCCTGCGCCCGAACGCTTCGACTGTTCCGGTTCATGAGGTGGGTAACCGTGTCTTCCAGCTGTTCGAAGGCTCCGCAACCGCGTATGTTGGTGATGAGAAGTTCGATCTGCAGCACGGTGACGTCTTCAACGTTCCATCGTGGAAGAAGTGGCACATCGAGGCCGGCGACGATGGCGCTGACCTGTTCAACTTCTCTGACCATCCAATCTTCGAGAAGCTCGATCTCGCACGTACCTACACCCCGGAAGGAATCTAAAATATGCGTCTAGCAACAATCCGTTCTAACGAGGGCACTTTTGCAGCTCGTCTCGAGAGCGAAACCACTGCAGTTAAGATCAACGACTTTGCAAACGTCGGTGAGCTCCTCAAGGAGGAGAACTGGGAGCAGATCGCCAAGGACGCTTCCGGCGAAACCGTCGAGTTCGCACAGACCGATCTTGACGCTGTTGTTCCTGCTCCGAACAAGATTGTGTGTGTTGGCCTAAACTACGCCAACCACATCAAGGAGATGGGCCGCAACCTGCCCGAGTTCCCTACCCTGTTCGTGAAGTACCCAGATGCTCTGACCGGTCCATTCGACGATGTTCTGGTTCCTGAGTACGCAAACAGCGAGCTGGACTGGGAGGGTGAGCTGGCTGTGATCATCGGCAAGCGCGCTCGTCGCGTGAAGGCTGCTGATGCGCAGGATTACATCGCTGGCTACGCAGTGATGAATGACTACACCATGCGCGACTACCAGTACCGCACTCTGCAGTGGCACCAGGGCAAATCCTTTGAGAAGTCCGCTGGCTTCGGCCCTTGGATGACCACCAAGGATGACTACACCTTCGGTGGCGAGCTCGCGACCTACCTCGAGGGCGAGAAGATGCAAACCACCCCAACCGATGACTTGGTCTTCGGCCCAGAGGCACTGATCGAGTACATCTCTCACATCTACCCACTGGATGCTGGCGACGTCATCGTCACCGGTACCCCAGGTGGCGTGGGCCATGCTCGCGATCCAAAGCGTTACATCGGCGACGGCCAGACCGTAAAGGTCGAGATCGACGGCCTAGGCTACGTGGCAAACAAGACGGTGTTCGAGTAATGACACAATCCTTCCACGACCTGCCCATTGAGGAGCGCCTTGCGCTGACCCGCCGTGGCACCGCCCACTACTCGGGCCAGTTGGCGCTCATTGACAACGCCGATTTTGGCCGCGACACTCTCCTCGACGGATGGGACGTGTCCCACCTGGCTGCACACGTCGCGTATAACGCTCGCGCGCTGTGCAACCTGATGGACTGGGCTGAGACTGGGGTGGAGAACCCGATGTACTCCTCCCCTGACGCCCGCGGCAAGGAAATCGAGTTCGGCGCAACCCT
>NZ_JBHWRP010000009.1:0-3702 GCF_043426755.1 Corynebacterium sp.
CAAAGCTTCCAAACCGTAGCGGGCACCACGCCACTTATTTTCGGCGACGTGCCACGGCTGCAGGGTGGGAAGTTCCACGCCCTCGTCGATAAGCGAATCGTAGTAGACGACCAAGCAGTGCGTCAGCGCCACGATGGCGGCAAGTTCGCGCAGGTTGGATGTGGCATCACTAATGCGCACCTCGATGGTGCCCCACTTGGCGGCGGGGCGGATATCGAAGTGCATGGAACCGGTGTGGTTGATCACGCCGGAGGTGCGCTGGTCCGTCATGAACTGGACCCATTCCTCCCACGAACCGAACTGGTAGGGCATGCCGGCGGTGGGCAGCTGCTGGTAAAGCATGGTGCGGTTCGAGGCGTAGCCGGTATCCAAACCGTCCCAGCCCGGCGAGGACGCTGAGATCGCTAGCAGGTGCGCATATTTTGTCATCAGCGCGTTGATGATGGGCCACACGCGGTCTTCGTGCCGCACGCCAACGTGCACGTGGATGCCCCAGAGCAGCATCTGCTGCCCCCAGTACTTGGTGCGGTTGATGATCTCCGCGTAGGTCATCTTCGCCGAGACCGGCTGCTTGCGGAAATCGGAAAAGGGGTGGCCGCCGCTGGCCCACAGGCGCAGGCCGCGCTCCTCGGTGACTTCGCGGATCTTGCCTAAGGTGTCGTCGAGATAGGCCACTGCCTCAGGCGTTGTGTGGCAGACAGGGGTGACCAGTTCGATGGTGTTTTGCAGGAATTCGCGTTCCAGGTGCAGGCCGGGATTGCGTTGCTCAACCTCCTCGATCACTTCCACGGCGAAAGGTACGAGGTCGCGCGTTTCTGGGTCAACGAGGCAGATCTCCCACTCCACGCCAAGGGTGGGTTCGGGTGAGCGCGCAAAGTCCCGGTATGGATCCACTAGAGGTTTACCTGTTCTGTCAGTACGAGGGTGAGGGCACCGCCCTCAGTTGCTTCCTTGGGAAGAGTATCAACATTAGCGCGCGCAACACCACCGACCTTGTCGGCAAGATCGCGCGCCTTCTTCTCTGCGCCGTCGACCGCCGGATCAAAGAAGACCGTGGTCTCCGTGAGGATCATCCGCTCTTCGGGAATATTGCCGGACTCAACGCCGACCTTCGTGCCGTCCTCGCGCAGCTTCTCCGACACGTCCGCTGCCAGGCCGGTGATGGTGGAGTTGTTGTAGACGTTCACTACGTCGGCCTTCGGTGCGTCCGGAGTGTTCGCCGCTCCGCGACCGCTTGTCGACGAGTCCCCCGCCCGGTCTGCGCCATCCGCGGCAGCTGGCGCGCGGTTGGCATCGCGGTCGCGGGCTGCATCGCCGGCGCGGTCAGCGCCCTCGCCCTCGCGCGCGGCATCGCCTTCGCGGCCTGCGTCGCCAGCACCTCCGCGGTCAGCACCTTCGGGACGGTTAGCGCCCTCAGCGTTGTTGGCACCGTTTGCACCCTCAGTGCCTGCGTTGCCGTCGGCACCCTGTTCGGCAGAGACGGTGGAGTCTGTATCGCCGGAAGCTGCGGTGTTCTCAGAGTCACCGCCCTGGGTCAGCGCATAGAGCGCCCAGAGGCCCAATGCGACGGCCACCGCGATCAGGATCATGGCCAGGCCACGGTAAGGGAAGGCACCCGCGGCGGCACCACCTGCGGCGGTCGAGCTTGCAGAGGTAGAGCCCGCGGCAGCCTCGTCAGTTTCTACGTTGTCATCGAAGAAGTCATCGTTCTGATTCTCATTAGTCACACACGCAACATTAGTCACTTCCGCCACTATTGCCATCTCGGACACGCTGCAGACGCCGTACTAATTGCGGACGCGCCGCCAGGGCCAGGGGGTCGTCGATAAGCATGTTGAGGCGCTGGTAATACCGCACCGCGCTCAGGCCGAGCTCGCGCCGGATCGCGTCCTCCTTCGCGCCGACGGAACGCGGGGCTCGGGCTTCGAAGTCCAGCAGGCGGAGGTCCTCGTCGTTCAGTTTCTGGGGCATGCCTAAACTGTAGGGCATGACCATTCGACCAATCGTGATTCACGGCGACCCTGTCCTGCACAACCGTTGCGAGGAAGTCACCGAACCTATTGAGGACCTGCAGGAACTCATCGCCGACATGCATGAGACTATGGATGCGGCCAATGGGGTGGGGCTGGCGGCGAACCAGATCGGCATCAATAAGCGCATCTTCGTCTACGCCTGCCCAGACAACGGCGAAATCCGCCGCGGCACCCTGATCAACCCCGTGCTGGAAACCAGCGAGATCCCCAAGACCATGCCCGCCGACGACGGCTCCGACGACGAAGGCTGCCTCTCCGTGCCGGGCGAGGGCTTCCCCACCGGCCGTGCCGACTGGGCAAAGTGCACCGGTCTCGACGAAAACGGCAACGAGGTCGAGGTCGAAGGCTATGGCTTTTTCGCCCGCTGCCTGCAGCACGAGATGGGCCACCTGGATGGCTTTACCTACCTGGACGTGCTCACCGGTCGCTACAAGCGCCAGGCCAAGAAGGTAGTAAAGGCGAACGGGTGGACCGAGCCGGGCAACACCTGGATGCCCGGCGTCGATGAGGACCCCTTCGGACACTAATGAGTCGCATTTTCCGTTCCGACGAGGTCTCGGTCGGCGAACGCGTCGTGGTACGCCGCCGGATCGGCGACCAGTTTTCTGACGTCATCGGCCACGTCGTCTCGCTTGAACCGCTGGTCCTGCGCCCGCAAGAGGTCGGCGGCTACCCCTCCAGCTTGCCGACGATTACCGTGACACCCGAGGAGCTGCACATCATCAAGCGCCTGAGCCCGCGCAGGATCCGCAACTCCGACATCCGTGCCGTCGAAACAGCCACCGCTCTGGCCTTCCCCGGCCGCGAGCAGCAGTGGTGCGGCGGCTGGCTGGCGCGCGCCGGCGCCGAGATCGCGGAACGGTCCAACTCAGCCACTCCCCTGGGCCGCTCGGTAGGTTTTGAGCCCTTGCCGATCGACGAGATCACCGAGTTCTACCGCCAGCGCGACATGCCCGTACAACTTCTCATCCCCGAACGCATCGGCGCCGCCGCCGAAAGATGGGTAGCCCAGCACGAAGGGTGGACGCTATCGCCTGAGATTCTCGTGATGACGCGGGAACTGGGGGTCAGCTTCGCTGCCCCCGACGAAAACGCTCTAGCGTTTTCCGTCGACGAGAAACCCGACCGGGACTGGCTGGACATGTACCACTTCCGCGGCCAAGAACTGCCCGTGGAAGCACTACGCGAACTTTCCAACACCATCGACGGCGAGCTCGGCTTCGGCAGGCTGCGCACCCCGGAAGGCCGCACGGTCGCGATCACCCGCGGCACCATCACCGACAGCGAAGACGGCAGGCGGTGGCTGGGCTACTCCGCAGTAGAGGTCGCAGAGGACTACCGCCGCAAAGGGCTGGGCACCCGCCTCGGTCAAGAAATGTTGCGGTGGGGCGCTCGTCGTCAAGCAACCCACGCGTACCTACAGGTCATCTCCACCAATGCGGCGGGGATTGGCCTGTACGAAAAACTTGGATTCATCGAACACCACCGGCACCGCTACGCGACGGCCGATGCCTTCGCCACGGAGAGCGAAAAAGAATAGGATTACTGCCATGCGCATTGCCACTTGGAACGTCAACTCCGTCCGCACCCGCGCCGAGCGCATCATCGCCGCCCTCGAGCGCAACGACATCGACGTCTTGGCCATGCAAGAAACCAAAACCGCCGACGA
>NZ_JBHWRP010000010.1:0-24455 GCF_043426755.1 Corynebacterium sp.
GCCGTCACAGTTTCCTCAACATCTTAAACGGTTCAACTAGTATAGGCAGCATGCGATCGTCCACATTCAGCCGAATCCTCCCTCTCCTCGCCGCCACGGCCCTGTTAACAGCGTGTGATGTCGGCGGCGGTGGCAGCAGCAGTGGTGGCGGCCAAGCACTCACCTCTGCCGCGTTCACCACGGTGGAGGAGACGACGGAAGCAGAAGAAACAGACGAATCAGAAACGACAGAGCCCTCCTCGTCCGAATCCTCGTCGTCAAGCGAAAAGACGACAAGCCGCGGCTCCCACACCCCGGTCAACCCAGCGGACTACGAACGCGCCGGGATGAGCATTTTTACCTACAACATCGACGGTGTGCAGGGCGACTGCGCCATCAGTCCCCACGGCGCGACCTGCCAGGGCGGCACCCCCACCGATGCGCCGATGGTCACCGCCCGCCCGTTACCGCCGCGTCAAGCAGACTCCATCTATATCGGGCGCGACGGCATGCACTGGACCATCTTCGAGGGCGTCGGCCCCTCCCAAGGCAAACTAAACCCAGGCCAGTCAATCTCGGTGGGCAACGCAAAGTGCTGGTACCCGGACGACGACACCCTCCAGTGCTCCTCCGGCCACGACTCCTTTAAGATAACCGCGCCCGACGGGAAAATTTCCATCTCCGGCACGCTAGTGGACACGCCCGTGTGGGATCTGCCTGACTACTGGTAGGCCCGCCTAAAGCGGGTTGGGGCACTACCGGGCCGATTGATGGGCTACCCTGTTGTGTTGTGACTAACCAGGACCTTTCAGAGCAGCAGAAGATTCGTCGAGACAAGCGCGATGCGCTGATCGACGCCGGCCATGACCCGTACCCGGTGTTCGTCGACCGCACCCACTCCCTGTCCGAGATCCGCGAGAAATACCAGATCGTGGACGAAGGTCAGGGCGACGGCCAGCACAAGCTGGAGGCCGGCCAGGAGACTGACGATGTGGTCGCGATCGCTGGCCGCATCATGTTCCAGCGCAACACGGGCAAGCTGTGCTTCGCCACCCTCCAGGAGGGCAACGGGACGCAGCTGCAGGTCATGCTGTCGCTGGCAGAGGTCGGCGAGGACGCGCTAGCTGACTGGAAGGCGTTGACTGACCTGGGCGATATCGTCTCGGTCCGCGGGCGCGTGATCGCTTCACGACGAGGCGAGCTGTCGGTCCAGGCGCAATCGTGGCACATGGCGTCGAAGGCGCTGCGCCCACTGCCTGTCGCTTTTGCGGACATGAACGAAGAGCAACGCATCCGCCACCGTTATACCGACCTGATCATGCGTGAGGATGCCCGCACCAACGCCATGACCCGCATCAAGGTCTTGGCAGCCCTGCGCAAGTACCTCACCGGCCAGGACTTCGTGGAGATCGAAACCCCGATGCTGCAGACCCTGCATGGCGGTGCGGCGGCGCGACCATTTATTACGCACTCCAACTCCCTGGATATTGACCTGTACCTGCGCATCGCGCCGGAGCTGTTTTTGAAGAGGGCCGTCGTCGGCGGCCTCGAGCGCGTCTTCGAGGTCAACCGCAACTTCCGCAACGAGGGCGTGGACTCTTCGCACTCGCCGGAATTCACCATGCTGGAGACCTACCAGGCGTGGGGCACCTACGAGGACGGCGCGCGCACCATGCGCGAGCTGGTCCAGTTCGTGGCGCAGGAAGTGTTTGGCTCCACCACCGTCACGCTTTCCGACGGCACCGAGTATGACTTGGGCGGGGAGTGGAAGGTCCTCGAAATGTACCCCTCGCTGAACGAGGCGCTGCAGCGCAAGCACCCGGGCCAGCCAGAGGTGACCGTCGATAGTTCTGTCGAAGAGCTGCTGGCCATCGCGGAGGCCGTGGGCCTGGATGTGCCGAAGGGCCAGGGTTGGGGCCACGGCAAACTTGTCGAAGAGCTGTGGGAGCTGCTGTGCGAAGACCAGCTCTACGGGCCGGTGTTCGTGAAGGACTTCCCGGTTGAGACTTCTCCGCTGACCCGCCAGCACCGCGAGAAGCCCGGCGTTACTGAGAAGTGGGACCTGTACGTGCGCGGTTTTGAGCTGGCCACCGGCTACTCCGAGCTGGTTGACCCGGTTGTGCAGCGTGAGCGTTTCGTCGACCAGGCGCGTCTTGCCGCCGACGGTGATGACGAGGCCATGGTGCTTGATGAGGACTTCCTGCAGGCCATGGAGCAGGCGATGCCACCGACTGCCGGTTGCGGCATGGGCATCGACCGCCTGCTGATGGCCCTGACCGGGCTGGGCATCCGCGAAACGGTGCTGTTCCCGATGGTCAAGCCCGAGAAGTAGCCCCGAGGTTCGAGACGCTGCGCTGCCTATTCGTAGCGCAGCGCGTCGATCGGGTGGAGCTTCGCTGCCTTCGCCGCGGGGTAGTAGCCGAAGAACAGGCCAATCCCCAGCGAGAACAGCGAAGCAACCAGCACCGCCCACAGCGGTGGAAGGCCAGGGGCGCCGAACGCGGAGCTGGCCGCGAAACCGAGCCCGCCGCCAAGCAGAATTCCGAGAATCCCGCCGAGCAGGCACACCACCATCGCCTCGGTGATGAACTGCGTCTTAATCGCGGCGTTCGTGGCACCGAGTGCCTTGCGGATCCCGATCTCCCTCGTGCGCTCCGTCACCGACACCAACATGATGTTCATCACGCCGATGCCGCCGACCAACAGAGAAATCGCGGCGATGGCAGACACCGCTAGCGAAATCGACGAGATCACAGTGTTGATCTCTTCGATGCCCTGAGAAAAGTCAGACACCTTGGCTGTTGCCACCGTGCTATCGGCGTAGGCCGCGGTGAAGAAATCGACCAGCCGCTGGCGCATATCCTGCAGCGAGTCTTTATCCGCGGGACGGAATGACACGTTCGCGAAGCCTTCCGGGCCATCGACCATGGCATTGAGCACCGGGTACGGAAGGTACACGCGCGCTTCTCCGTCGTTGAACCCGACCAACCCGGAACCCACCTGAGACTTCGCCACCCCGATGACGGTCACCGTGGCCTCGGACGTGGCATCACGAACCCGAATATCCTTGCCAAGGGCTGCCGATGCATCGCCCTGGAACATGTCCTGGACAGTCTTCTCCGAAATCACCGCGACCGGCCGGGACTGCGTCACATCTTCTGCGCTGATACCGCGACCGGCCGCCAGATCCGTGCTGTTAAATGACAGAAAGTTCTCGTTGATACCCTGCACGGAGGCCGACGTTGTGGCGTCGGCGAGGGTGCCGGTGAAGCCGTCGTAAAGCACCTCAGCTTTCGGGATGCTTCCCGACGATACGGAGTAGCCCACCAAGGACGGGCCGAGCTGCTGGGAGATGCGGCCGAGCATCTCCTCGGTGATCAGTTCCTCCGGGTGATCCGCGGCTCTGATGGGCTCGACCCACTCGCCGCTGTCGGAGCCTGCTGAGTCGTCGGAGGTGTCGTCGTCACGCGCTGTTCTCTCCGTGACGGTCACCTGGACGTCGCCGGCGCCGAAAGACTCAAGGCCTTCCATCGTCTGGGCTTTGAGCGACGAGCCGATGGTCATGATCGCGATGACGGAGGCGATGCCGATGATCACGCCCAATAGTGTGAGCAGTGAGCGCAGCTTGTTGGCGCGCAGGCTGGTTAAAGCCAGCTGTGTTGATTCCCAAAAGTTCATGATTATTCCGCCTTTGCAATCGGCGCGGTGACCGGCTCGCTGCCAGAGATGAAGAGGCCGTCGCGCATGGTGAGCACGCGGTCCGTGGCCGCGGCGATCTCCGGGTTGTGGGTGATCAGCACGATGGTTGTTCCGGCTGCGTTGAGCCGGGTGAAGATGTCCATCACCATCTCACCGGTCGCGGTGTCGAGGGCACCTGTTGGCTCATCGGCCAAGATCAGGCTGGGGTTATTCGACATGGCTCGCGCGATGGCCACGCGCTGCTTCTGGCCGCCGGAGAGCTGGCTGGGATCGTGGTCCATTCTTTCGCCCATTCCCACCGCGGCCAATAATTCCTCGGCGCGCTGGGTGCGCTCCCACTTGGACACGCCGGCATAGAGCATGGGCACCTCCACGTTTTTCAGTGCGGAAATCCGCGGGATGAGGTTGAAGTTCTGGAAGACGAAACCGATCTCCAAGGAGCGGATCAGCGCAAGTTCGTTGTCGGAGGCCTCCAGCACGTCCCGGCCGCCCAGCTGGTAGGTGCCGGTGGTGGGCCGGTCGAGCAGGCCGATGATATTCATGAGCGTGGATTTACCGGAGCCGGACGTACCCACGATCGAGACGAACTCGCCGGGGGAGACCTGCACATCGATCCCCTTGAGCACAGTCAGCTCATTGTCGGTGCCCTGCCCAAAGGTTTTGGTGATGGCGCGCATATCGACGACCGACATTACTTCCCTTCTTCCGTAGCCATGAGCAGGACTTCTTGGTCTGCGTAGTCGCGGTACTTTGTCGCCTGGTTCAGAACCTTGATGGCCTCGTCGGCAAGTGCCTTGCCCGTGATCTCCACGTAAAAATCATCCTGGATGCCTGTGGTGACCTCGCGCCTCTCGACGAAGGTGAGGCCGTCGCGTTCCACCACGACGAGAACGCTGGTGGTGCCGTCCTCGTCGACAAGCACTGCTTCCCGTGGCACGGCGAGGACCTGCTTGGCCTGCTCGCTGATGATGTGCGCTTTCGCGCTGGCCCCGATGGCGAGATCCTCATTTTCGCCGTCGACGATGATCTTGACGGGGAATCTCTTCTCGTTCGGTTTCATCTCTGTGGCCATTTCCTCTGGCGAGGGGGTTTGTGCGATCTTGGAGACTGAATCAACCCGGCCGGTGAATTTCTTTTCGCCGGTGGCGCCCGTGGTGAATTCCACCTTCTGTCCAGGGGTGATGCGGCTCAGCTGCTTTTCGTCGACGGTGCCGTTGATGATGAGCTGCTGGTCATCAGCGACCCTGACCAGCACACCGCCGGCGGGCTGGCCGACCTGGGCGTTGACCTGCGCGACCACGCCCGCCATTGGGGAGACGAGGGTGGTGCTGGCCTGATCATTTTCCAAGTGCCCGATCGTTTCGTCGGAGGTCAACGTGCCGTTGTTGTACGCGCTTTGTGCTGTGCGGAGTGCAGATTCGGCTTCGGTGAGGGCGCTGCGGTCGACCGCTTCGGCGTCGCCACTGTCCGCGACCGCCTGGTTGTAGGCATCGTAGGCCTGGTTATATGCCTGTTGAGCCGCGCGCCAGGCTTCTTCGTTGCTGGCCTGCGTGGAATTCTTCGTGGCCTGCTCCACCGCGATTTGGCGGCTGATCTCGGTTCCGTCGAGGCGCAGCAAAACCTGGTCTTTCTGGACGCGGTCGCCGACCTTGACTGCGACCTGGGACACCGGGGCCGTAAGGCGCGTGTACACCTCCGCGGTGTTGTCGGAGTCGACCGTGCCTGAGGAGACAACGGAGTTTGTGATGTCGCGCCGTTCCACCGCGTAGACATCGCTGGAATCGACGTGGTTGTTCGGGCCCGTCGGCGCCAGCACGAACACGCTGGCAAGGGCGACGAGCGCGATGACGGCGGCCGCGCCCGTCAGCCACACCCAGAGAGGTAGATTACGCATTTTCGCCAACATGGATGTGGCCTCTTTCTTCGTCGGAGCGACCCCTTATTGAGCCGCCTTTTCAACTTAAGCAATTTAAAGATAAGCCCTTAACATCGGCGAAATCAACGCCTGACCTGCAGTTACCCTGTAACGGGGTCAGGGATCACCCTTAGGGTGAGGGGGTACTTTGCGACGAAAAACGCGCCCCACGTTGTTGTGTGGAGCGCGTTTCGGCGGTTGAGGCTGCGGTGTTTAGCAGATGGGCATTGTCAGGCGCTTCTGCTCAGCGTCTGCACCGTTGATGGTGATCAGATAGGAGCTGTTATCGCCTTCTGGTGCCATGATGAAGGCAGGTGGTTCCTGACCTTCGATTTCGTAGGAAGTGACTTCGCACTTGTCGGCGCCCAAGGTGACGGCGTCACCGTCGGGCAGCGCGTCGTCGCGGTCCTCCGCAGAAGGGAAGCGCGTGATCGTCACACCAAGTGCGTCGTCAGCGCAGCGAATCTTGGAGTCCTGGCCGTCTTCCGGAGCCATCGACGTGCACGTCAGGTCCTGCCAGCCGGAGCCGCCTTGGTTCTCGGAGACGATGCCTGGGAACGCGTCCACGGTCTGCTGATCAGCGTCCGACCAGGGCTCCTTATTGAAGAAGAAGTACCAGACGGCTACACCACCGGCGATGAGAGCCACGACGATGACCAGCGCAAGCACCCATGGCCATACCTTGCGATGCTTCTTTGTTGCTGTGCTCCTCTGGTATCCAGGTTGGAAGTCTGAGTAATCCTGCTCAGAGTAAGCGTAGGTTACATCAGGTTCTACAGCAGTCATTGACGGGTCGGTCCTGGGGTAGTGCTGGACAGGGCGGGCATCATCCACTTTGGCAGGTGAGTCGTCCGAGTCATTTGAAGTGTTCGGACTGTCGGCATGATGCGCGTTTTGCCCATTGACATCGTGCTCTTTAGCGCTCGCAACGTCAGTGTCTACAGTATCTTCCTCAGGGTTCGAATCCTCAGGGTGTTGTGCGTTATCGATAGTGTCAGCATCTGAAGGCCCCATAACGCTGGATCCGGCAGCATTGGAGTCCTTGGGCGGGGCGGTTGTTTCTGGCTCTGGGGCAGCTGGGCGCGTCAGAGTCTCCAAGTACTCCGTGCAGCTAACAGCATCGGCAAAGATATCTTCGTCGATGGCTGTTCCAGTCATCTTGGCTATGACATCTGCGAAAGCGCGACGGTTATCGTCTGGTGAAGCAGTGCCAGCGCCAATAGAAGGGCCAACCAACGTTAAAATCGCCGGGTTAGGCCCGTCTTGAATTAGTATCCGTGCGGTATTGATGCTTCGAAGCAAGAACGACGAATGGTTGGCCCCATTGAACTGGTCAATAGCGCTCGCAACCTGCTGAAGAAGTGTAGTCGCTTCCTCTGTGGTGAAGTGATTGCCCCATGCTGCACGCCCATCGATAAGCGACTGTAAGCTGCGGCCAGAAACCTGGTCTCTAAGTACGGTTAGTTGGTTGTCGGAGGTCAATCCACATCCGACAACTGTGACTGACCCTGGATGACCGCTTGACTGAAGGGCGGCCTCAAGCTGAGGGATGCTATCGCGGTCAGGTTCGGGAACTTCTTCGTGGAAGACTTCGACCTCGCGGGCCGTGGTGCCCCAGGTGTTTGTTGCACGCAGGAGAGTAGAAATCTCGGTGGTGCCGATCTCTTTCAGCTGGCTGAGGCCGTACTGATCGTTGAGCTGCTGGGCTAGGGCCGTCGTGTCCATGAGAACCTGATTCCTTATCTAATGGTGTGTGAGGTGGGCGAGCTAGTGCTTATTAAAACCTCAGGGCATCCCTGTCGATGCGTGGAACGTCGTCTAGGTCGAATAGCTTCCAGTCATTGTCGACCGATACAAACATCAGGCGATGTTCGGTGTCTTCTCCGTCCTTGTTGTTGACGGTGACCACGGCCACTTGGTCGAAACCTGCGGCGCGGTAGGCATTCTCGTAATCCTCTTCAGCCCCATAAGAGAAAGCATGAAAAATACCGTCCAGATTGATAACTTCTCCGGCCCGAGGATCGGTGACCTTTAACGAATTATTGATACCTGCGAAATCGCTCTTGACGCTGAGACCGGACATCAAAATGTCACGCCTATCGCTGAATGCATTGTCAGCGAGCCATGCCTCAGTTTCTTCGCTGGTGCGCAGCTCGAGAAAGTCATTGGCTGCTGTTTTTACTTGACGTTCATCGCTGCCTAGCCGCGGTACCAGTGCGATAAGGACGATGATCAGAACCACGATCAGCGCGATGATAAGGAGGAGTCGACCGTTGATGCTCCCAGAGGAGCCCTGAAATTTGTCGCGTGTCTTGGACACAACCGGTGAAAACTTATCCTTCGCGCTGCTCCAACTCTTGCTGAAGCTTTGAGGTGCTTTGTCTGCCGAAGAAGGTCCCCCTGGTTCTGCTGGGGTGGGTTCGGGCCCGCAAATTGCGAGTTGTTTGTGGGCGAGGTAACTGTGGGTGCAGCATCCGTTGCAGAGGAGTTGTTCTCGGCGACCTTTAACTTCGCCAGATCGCGCAGAGCAGCGATGTTGATGTCTGGCGCGGTTGGGTCATTGAGCTTGGAATCGTACATGCGGCGACGCTGGTCGTTGCCCAAGATATCACGCGCGATGCGGAGTTCCTCTGGTCCGCCTGGATTGGTAGCGACACCGGAGTTGATCTTCTGATCAATCTGCTGCGCGAGGTTAACAGAATCTTGGGAGCGGTCGAGCCCTAATGCGTCGTACAAGTCGCAGTGCGCCATGGTGGCGTCCTTTCCGTCAAAGGAGGTGGTGTCCGATACGGGCAGGTAGCGCCCGAATGCTACACCCAAACGTTGCCGAAAATCGAATGAATCCTCAAGCTCAATGGGGAGTGCTCCCCATCACCTTAAATAACTTGTCCAGCTTATACCATTACATTTCTGATCGCAGTGCCAGTTAACTGTCAGCTAAGCGCCGGCTTTAGGCGATCACGCCCTCAACTTCAATACACGTCGAGAGATCGTTAATGCGATCCCTAGGCCACCAGTTGCATCGAAGTTGGCCACGACAGCCACGGCGTTCCTCTGTGTTAAGCGGGCGAAAAAGCTCCCTTCGCGGGGTGTTCGCTACCGGCGTACACGTCTCTGAGCTGCGAAAA
Organism: Corynebacterium sp.; assembly: GCF_043426755.1. GTDB lineage: Bacteria > Actinomycetota > Actinomycetes > Mycobacteriales > Mycobacteriaceae > Corynebacterium. The sequence continues at coordinate 8,722 of NZ_JBHWRP010000010.1, forward strand.
CACCGCTTTTCGACGATTGTTCGCTCCGAACCATGAATATCCCGCGCGCCGGGCGGGTTATGGTGGGTGACACATTAGGACAAATATCTTTGGAGTTAAGGGGTTGCCACATGTTTGAACGGTTTACTGACCGGGCACGCCGAGTCATCGTCCTCGCGCAGGAAGAGGCGCGGATGCTCAACCACAATTACATCGGTACTGAGCACATCTTGCTCGGCTTGATCCATGAAGGCGAGGGCGTTGCAGCCAAGGCCCTCGAATCCATGGGAATTAATTTAGAAGACGTGCGCCGTGAGGTCGAAGAGATTATTGGCCACGGCACACAGCCACACACGGGGCACATCCCCTTTACTCCGCGCGCGAAGAAGGTTCTCGAACTCTCGCTGCGCGAGGGGCTGCAGATGGGGCACAAGTACATCGGTACTGAGTTCCTGCTGCTCGGCCTCATCCGTGAGGGCGAAGGTGTTGCTGCTCAGGTGCTGACCAAGCTGGGTGCGGACCTGCCGCGCGTGCGCCAGCAGGTTATCCAGCTACTGTCCGGCTACGAGGGTGGCCAGGGCCAGAACCCTGAGGCCCCTGAGCAGGGCAAGGGTGGCGCAGGTGCCGGCCCAGTCGGTGCGGGCGCGGGCCCAGGCACTGGCGCACCGGGCGCAGGTGGGCGCACCGGCGAGCGTTCCAACTCGCTGGTCTTGGACCAGTTCGGTCGTAACCTCACCCAGGCAGCCAAGGAAGGCAAGCTCGACCCAGTGGTGGGCCGCGAGAAGGAAATCGAGCGCATCATGCAGGTGCTGTCTCGCCGTACCAAGAACAACCCGGTGCTCATTGGTGAGCCTGGCGTCGGTAAGACCGCCGTCGTCGAGGGCTTGGCCCTAGACATCGTGAACGGCAACGTCCCAGAGACCCTGAAGGACAAGCAGGTGTACTCTCTTGACCTGGGTTCCCTGGTTGCGGGTTCGCGTTACCGCGGTGATTTCGAGGAACGCCTGAAGAAGGTGCTCAAGGAGATTAACCAGCGCGGCGACATCATCCTGTTTATCGACGAGATCCACACCCTCGTGGGTGCTGGTGCCGCTGAGGGCGCGATCGACGCTGCTAGCTTGCTGAAGCCAAAGCTGGCCCGTGGCGAGCTGCAGACCATCGGTGCGACCACTCTGGATGAGTACCGTAAGCACATCGAGAAGGATGCGGCGCTGGAGCGTCGTTTCCAGCCGGTGCAGGTCGACGAGCCTTCCGTGGAAGATACCGTGCTGATCCTCAAGGGGCTGCGCGATAAGTATGAGGCACACCACCGCGTGTCTTACACCGACGATGCGCTGACCGCAGCCGCGAACCTGTCGGACCGCTACATCAATGACCGCTTCCTGCCGGATAAGGCAGTGGACCTGCTCGATGAGGCCGGTGCGCGGATGCGCATCAAGCGCATGACCGCTCCTGAGGGCCTGCGTGAGGTCGACGATCGTATCGCCGATGTGCGCCGCGAGAAGGAAGCAGCCATCGATGCCCAAGACTTCGAGAAGGCCGCTGGCCTGCGCGATACTGAGCGCAAGTTGGGCGAGGAGCGCGCGGAGAAGGAAAAGCAGTGGCGCGCAGGCGATCTAGAGGAAATCGCCGAGGTGGGCGAGGACCAGATCGCTGATGTGTTGGCAGCATGGACGGGCATTCCGGTGTTCAAGCTCACCGAGAAGGAATCCTCCCGCCTGCTCAACATGGAAGACGAGCTGCACAAGCGCATCATTGGCCAGGACGATGCCGTCAAGGCCGTGTCGCGTGCCATTCGTCGTACCCGCGCTGGTCTGAAGGACCCGAAGCGTCCGTCTGGTTCCTTCATCTTCGCCGGCCCGTCCGGTGTTGGTAAGACCGAGCTGTCCAAGGCGCTGGCAGAGTTCCTGTTCGGCGATGAGGACTCGCTGATTCAGATTGACATGGGCGAATTCCACGACCGCTTCACCGCGTCGCGCCTGTTCGGTGCCCCTCCGGGATACGTCGGCTACGAAGAGGGCGGCCAGCTCACCGAGAAGGTGCGCCGCAAGCCGTTCTCCGTGGTGCTTTTCGACGAGATCGAGAAGGCGCACAAGGAGATCTACAACACGTTGCTCCAGGTGCTCGAAGAGGGCCACCTCACCGATGGCCAGGGCCGTGTGGTGGACTTCAAGAACACCGTGCTCATCTTCACCTCGAACCTGGGTACCTCTGACATCTCCAAGGCCGTCGGCCTGGGCTTCAGTGGTTCCAATGAGACCGATTCGGATGCGCAGTATGAGCGCATGAAGAATAAGGTGCACGACGAGCTGAAGAAGCACTTCCGCCCCGAGTTCTTGAACCGTATCGACGAGATCGTGGTCTTCCACCAGCTCACCCAGGAGCAGATCGTCGAAATGGTCGAGCTTCTCATCGCACGTGTGGCGAAGGCGCTGGCAGAACAGGATATGGGCATCGAGCTCACCGACAAGGCCAAGAACCTCCTGGCTCAGCGTGGTTTCGACCCAGTGCTGGGTGCACGCCCACTGCGTCGCACCATCCAGCGTGAGATTGAAGACGTGATGAGTGAGAAGATCCTCTTCGGCGAGATCGGTGCCGGTGAGATCATCACCGTTGACGTGGAGAACTGGGACGGCGACTCCAAGAACACCGAGGAGGCGAAGTTCACCTTCACCCCACGCCCGAAGCCACTTCCGGAAGATACCTTCACGGAGGAAGAGGCCGAGGAGGTCCGCGAGGTCGAGGATCCCGTCGAGCCAGAGTCGGAGCAGGTCAGCCCGGACGTTCCGGAGGCAGACCCTGCCCCGCGTGACGACGAGGGCGATGGCCCTGCAGCGGCTGGCCCCGCGGGCGCTGGTCAGCCTCTCTAAGAGGTAGGCCCCGCAAGAATCTACCCGCTCAGATGCACAACCTGGGCGGGTATTTTTATGCGCGCAGCATGGGAATGTGATGTGGGTTACCAGAAAGGCGAGGGTCTGGAAATATCACTATCGCAGTGCTAAGGTGAACATTACGTTAACCAACAGGGTTGTTACTCCGATCAATACGTGAGGCAAGACCTGGGAGCACGGCAAACTGCTGTGCGCCCAGGTCTTTTTGCGTTCCGGGGCAACCCTTAGCTGCGAAAGGAGTGACGATGTCTACAAACACAAAGAACACGCTGACCGACCAGGCCGCCGACATTTTGGCGGGCATCGGCGGAGCAGAGAACATCGCCTCATTTACCCACTGCGCGACCAGGTTGCGCTTCGACCTACACGACCAGTCGATCGTCGATAAGCAACGCCTCGAAGACAACCCCAAGGTGATGGGTGCTGTACCGCAGGGCGCCAGCAACTACCAGGTGATCATCGGCGGCGACGTAGCAACCGTGTACAACGAGATGCAGCGGTTGCCGGAGATGAGAAATCGCGACGCGGCGAAATCGAACGACGATATCAAAGCGGAGGCGCGTTCGAAGACACGTGGCAAGAACTCCTGGTCCGATAGCTTCTTCGAGTACCTCTCGGATTCTTTCCGCCCGCTGCTCGGCGTGCTACTGGGTGCCTCGCTGATCATTGCCTTTACGGCTGTGATGGAGGCTTTCGGTGTCGTCGATACGCGTGCCGACGACAAGGCCGCCGGCTGGGTGTTCATCGACGCCATGTGGCGCTCCGTCTTCTACTTCCTGCCCGTGTTCGTGGCCTATAACGCCGGCAAGAAGCTCAATATCGATGCGTGGGTGCCGGCCACGGTAATTTTCGCGCTGATGACCCCTGAGTTCATCGGCCTGCAGAACCACCCGGATGCAGTCGCCACCGTGAACGAGGCGCTGGGTACCGAGGTGTACTCGATCAACGTGTTCGGCCTGCCATTGCTGCTCAATGATTATGGCGGCAACGTGTTCGTCCCGCTGATCATGGCACCGGTCGCGGCCCTGGTGTACAAGGGCCTGCAGAAAGTGATCCCGTCGGCGGTGCACATGGTCTTCGTACCGTTCCTGACACTGGTCGTCGTGATTCCGCTGACGGCGTTCCTGATCGGCCCCTTCGGTATCTGGCTGGGCAATATCATCGGCGTGGGCCTGGCGTGGCTCAACGGCAATGCGCCGTTCGTCTTCGCCATCCTGATCCCGATGCTCTACCCATTCCTCGTGCCGATGGGCCTGCACTGGCCGCTCAACGCCCTGATGCTGGTCAACATCAACACCCTGGGCTATGACTTCATCCAGGGCCCCATGGGCGTGTGGAACTTCGCCTGCTTCGGCGCGACCGCCGGCGTGCTCATCCTCGCCATGCGCGACCGCGACCCCGCCATGCGCCAGACCGCTGGCGGTGCGCTTGCCGCAGGCCTTTTCGGCGGTATCTCTGAGCCTTCGCTCTACGGCATCCACCTGCGCTTCAAGCGGATTTACCCGCGCATGCTGATCGGCTGCTTCCTTGGCGGCCTGACCATCGCGATCCTGTCCGCCGGCTCCGGCGGCGTGACCACCAACGCGTTCGTGTTCACTTCGCTTCTGACCACCGTGGTCTTCAGCCCGATCGTGCCGTACCTCATCGCGATCGCCGTGGCGTTTTTCACCGCGATGATCCTGATCGTCGTCACCGACTACCGCACGCCCGAGGAAAAGGCGGAGGCACTCGCGCGCGCTCAGGCCGGTTCGGACGCAGTATCGCTTGACGACGAGGCCCCTGCCGAACCAGCTGCGCCTGCAGGTTCAAGCGCAGTTGCTACTGCGACGGCGACTACTACTGCGACCACTACGATTGCCGCGCCTGTCGCCGGCGAGTTCGTCGCCATGACTGACCTCGACGACGCGGCGTTTTCCTCTGGCGCCTTGGGCGAGGCCATCGGCATCAAGCCCGCAGGATCCACGATCACCGCGCCGGTGTCCGGCAAGGTGATTTCGGTGGCGAAGACGAAGCACGCCTACGGCATCAAGACCGACGATGGCGTGGAGATTCTGGTCCACATCGGCATCGACACCGTCAAGATGAAGGGCGAAGGTTTCAGTCCCGCGGTGGAGAAGAAACAGTACGTTCATGCCGGGGATACACTGGCAGACGTTGACTTCGATGCGGTCGCCGCAGCCGGTTTCGACACCACGGTGATCATGACTGTGGTCAACTCGAAGAGCCTAGAATCGGTAGAAGCCACGGGCGCTGGCACGGTTGCTGCTGGTGATCCTGTATTGAGCGTCGATAAGTAGGAAGAGCTGCAAGGACGACCGGATGCACATACTTCGCGTGTTTAATAACAACGTCGTGCTGGCAAAAGACACCGAGTCAGTCTCAGGGTCCGCTGCCTCCGGGGAAGTTATTCTCACCGGGCGCGGCCTGGGTTTCGGCGCCCACGTTGGCGACGAGGTCGATCAGGCCCGCGTCCAGAAAGTATTTGTGCCTGCCGACGGCCGCGACCCGGACCACTTGGGTGAGATGCTCGCCATGATCCCAGGCGAGGCCATTGCCACCATCAATGAGGCGCTCGTCGCGATCGACGCCCCCGCAGCACTGCGCGAAAAATTCACCCTGATCACCGCGCTGGCCGATCACCTACACGGCGCGATCGAGCGCCAGCAGTTCGAGCACGATTTCACCTACCCGCTGGAGGCGGAGGTGCGCCACCTCTATCCGCGGGAGCTCGCCTTGGCCCAACGCCTCCTCGAGTACGTCAACCGCGATCTGGCGCAGCCGCTGGCGGATTCGGAAGCCATCGCTTTCGCGTTGCATTTCGTCAACGCCGGTTTCACCAGCGGTGATTGGTCTTACACCTACAAGATGACGGGTGTGATCCAGCAGATCCTCAGCGTCATTGGCGCTTTTTATGGCTTTGAGCTGGAGCAATCGTCGATAGCCGCGGCGCGTTTCATCACCCATATGCGTTACCTGTTCACCAGGCTGGCCAGCGGAGAGCAGCTGACGGCCTTGGCGGATCCCTTGACTGTTCAGATTTTGGAGACCTACCCTGAGGCGGTGCAGTGCGCGCAGCAGGTGGCCGCCATCGTCGAGTTGCGTTTTGACGCGGATCTGAACGACGAAGAGATCGCCTACCTCACCCTCCACATTGAGCGCCTGGGCGCTCAGCGAAAGGACAATTAAGACAATGAGTACCCGCACCATCATCCACGGAGTTGGGGTGTCCGCCGGAACCGCTTTCGGCCCGGCCGTGTTCATCACCCCGCCGGTCGGCGTCGATACCAACGAGCCTGCCTGCACCAACCCGGAGGAAGATACCGCCCGCATCAAGGAGGTATTCCAGCAGGTCGCCGATGGCCTGAACGCGCGTGCCGACGAAGCCCCCGAAACCTCCAAGGCCATTTTGCAGGCCACCGCTGGCCTTGCCACCGACCGCGGTTTGCTGCGCACCGTGACCAAGGAGCTGAAGAAGGGCTCTGGCATGACCCGCGCCGTCCACGACGCGGTGGAAAACTTCGCGACGAAGCTGCGCAAACTTGGCGGCTACATGGCGGAGCGCGTCACCGACCTCTATGACGTGCGCGACCGCGCCATCGCTCGCCTCCGCGGGCTTGAGGAGCCGGGCGTGCCGACGATGACCGAACCAAGCGTGATCGTGGCCGTGGACCTGGCCCCTGCAGAAACCGCCACCCTCGACCCAGAGCTGGTGCGCGGCATCATCACCTCGGAGGGCGGGCCGACTTCGCACACCGCGATCCTTGCCGCGCAGCTAGGGATCCCTGCCGTGGTGAAGGCCACCGGCATCGCCGATCACCTCCTCCCCGGCGGCGTGGTCGCGCTCGATGGTGGGGTAGGGGAGATCATCGTCAGCCCCACCCAGGACGACACCGATGAGCTGGCCGAGCGTTCCCACCGCCGCGCCACCGCTCTGGCGGGCTCTTCCGGTGAGGGCGCGACCCGCGACGGCCACCCCGTGAAGCTGCTGGCCAATATCGGCACCGCCGAGGACGCGAAGAAGGCCGCCGCCTTCGACCTGGAGGGCTCCGGGCTGTTCCGCACCGAGTTCCTCTTCCTCTCGCGCGAAACCGCCCCCACCGTGGAGGAGCAAACCGCCACCTATACCGAGGTTCTCCGCGCTTTCGGCGGCCGTCGCGTCGTCGTGCGCACCCTCGATGCCGGCGCCGACAAGCCTTTGAGCTTCGCCAACCTGGGCGAGGAGGAGAACCCCGCTTTGGGCCGCCGCGGCCTGCGGCTCAGCCAGGCGCGCGAGGATCTTCTCGACGACCAACTGGAAGCTTTGGCCGCCGCCCACAAAGCAACTGGTGCGGATCTGTGGGTGATGGCCCCCATGGTGTCCACCGTGGAAGAGACCCGGTGGTTCGTCGATAAGGCGCGCGCAGCTGGCCTGCCGAAGGCGGGCGTGATGGTGGAGACCCCGGCGGCGGCGATCCGCTCGAAGTATGTGCTGGCGGAGGCGGACTTCGCTTCGATCGGCACGAACGACCTCTCGCAGTACACCATGGCCGCCGACCGCATGGAGGGCGCGCTATCGGAGCTGCTGGACCCCTGGCAGCCCGCCGTGCTGAACATGATCAAGGCCACCTGCGAGGGCGGCAACGCGACCGGCAAGCACATCGGCGTGTGCGGTGAGGCCGGCGGCGACCCGCTGCTGGCGTTGGTGCTGGTGGGCCTGGGTGTGTCGTCGCTGTCGATGGCGCCAAGCAAGGTCAATGCCGTGCGCGCGGCCTTGCGCCTGCACGACCGGTCGACCTGCCAGCAGATGGCCGCCTACGCTGTTGATTCGTGGACGGCGGAGGAAGCCAAGGCCGCGGTGCTGCGCATCGCCGATCCGGTCCTGCGCGACCTCATGTAGCCGGATTGAGCCCGCACGTGCCGACGAATTCCGCGCCGGCAGCGCGCGCCGCGTCGAGCACCGCATGCGCCTGCTCCACCCGATTCATATACGCGTGCACGGTGGACTGCGCCGGTCCAATATAGTCGGTAACGATTACGCGGTAGCCCGCGTCGGTCAGCATGTTCACAAAAGGTGCCTCATAGTTGAGATTCACCGAGCTGCCGCCAATGCTCGACAGCATCGACGAGCCCGCGCTCGGCGCGCAGTGCGGAGCCACCCCGCGCGTCCCCGGCGCCACCACGACTAGGCCCTTCGGGTCTGGCACGTCGTACACGGCACCGGTGGCGGGCACGATCTCACCGGCCTGCTTCGTGGTGGAGTAGCGAATACGCTCACCGCGCGATCAGATCGCCGGGTGCACCGGCCAGGCGATCGTCGTCAAGCACCCGCGAGGACAGCTCACTTGTCGCCAGCGTCAGCGCGAGAAACTTCTGCACCATGGGAACCGCCGGTTAGAAGGTCCCGCAGTGGTTCGGCGCGGGCACCCCGTTGAAGCGGTCCTTCAACCAGTTCGCCGCAGGAAGCGCCTGGGTGAACATGCCGCCGGCGTGGTTCAGACCGATCTTCACCCCCGGTGTCAGTTCGGCAACGCCCTCATCGATATGCGTGACCGTGGCCCCGTGGGCGCAGTAGTCGCGCGCCATCTGCGTAGTTTGTGGGCTGGGCACGACGTCGTCGTTGCCGCCGGTGGCCACCAAGATCGGCGCGCTCAAAGGTTTCTGCCCCAGCTTCTGGGACTCCATGAGTTCGACCACGCGCGGATCACGCATAGCCACCTGGGCAAAGGACTCGCCGGTGGTGGTCAGCGTTGACGTGTCGGTCATGGCCCACTGCAGGGCGGCATCGGAGATGCACGCATCCTTCGTGCTTGCCAGCAGCTGCTTGCCGCGCTCATTCGTGATGTCGTCGAAAGCCTCGGTGAAAAATGGGTAGCGCGCGCCCCACCCGTGGTAGGCGAAGCCCAGCACCGCCACGATCGAGGAGCGATCCACCCCGTCCATCACATCGATCAACCCGGCAGGCGCGGCGCCGGAGTACGTGCCCACCAGGTTCACCTCGGGGGCGTAGGTGGAGTGCAGCTCTGCCGCGGCCGCCACGGCCCCGCCGCCCTGGGAGTAGCCGTAGAAGCCGACCGGCTGGTCCGCCGGCGTGGTGGCGCGTGCGGCGTCCAGCACCGCGTGGCCTTCCTCCGTGTGCAGCACGTAGCTGTGCGCGCCGGGGGTGCCCAGGCCGATATAGTCGGTGACCACCACACGCATCCCCAGCAGGCTGGCGGCCTGGTAGAAGGGGATTTCGTAGTTGATGCCCAGAGCTTGGTTGGCGGGGTCCACTTGACCGTACAGGCCCGGGCCCTTCGACGGTGCGCACGCGTCGCCGGATCCGCGCGTGCCGGGCGCAAACACCACCGTCGGGGTGGGGCCTTTTCCGCGCCAGGGGTTGGCCGGCTCGATGGTGAACCCGGACACGGCTACGGGTTCGCCGTGGATCGTCGTCGACGAGTACAGGATCTTCTGCGCATAGCCCGGGAAGTCGGGCCCCAGGATATTGAGCAGTTGTGGCGCCGGCTGGGTACGGATCAGCGTGCCGGGCGCCGGAATCTCCTCCGGTGGCAGGTAGAAAGGGTCCTGCCAGGTCAGCGCGCTATCGGGCTGGCTGGATTGCTGCGCCTGGGCGGGCGCGGCGGCCCCTACAGTGGCCCCGGCCAGCAGCAGGGCGGCGGTGGCCACAGCCACGCACTTCTTTGCTTGACGACGATTTCTTCTCACGCTGAGAGAGCTTATCCCATGGGTACAAGGCGAGTCAGTGTTCTAGGTATACTTCCAAACCATGGGCTTGTACTACCGCGATAAGAAAAAGATCGGCAAAAATTCTTGGATCAACGTGTCCAAATCCGGACTTTCTACCTCCACGAAGGTGGGGCCGGTCACCCTGAACTCGCGCGGCGGGTTCTACGTCAACTTGCCCGGCGGCCTCAACTTCCGCGGCCGCTGGAAGTAGCTAAGCACGCGGCAGGTGGAACAGGCCCGCCGCGTCCTGTTCGGCGAGGCCATCGTCGAGAAGCGAAAAGAGCGCACGGTCACGCTGGGCGCCGTCGGGCCACACGACGTCGAGCTCCTCGCGCGGCACCGGCGCCTCCGCCTCGCGCAGCACCTTCATGATCAGGCCACGGACCTGCCGGTCTGTGCCCGCAAATTTCTGCACTTTCTTTTTGCGCAGCTCCTCTTCGGTGGGGGCGGGTTTGCCCGCCTGGAACCAGTTGCAGTGCGCCTGGACGGGGCACTGTTCGCACCGCGGGGAGGTGGCGGTGCAGATTAGCGCGCCCAGCTCCATGAGGCCCGCGGAAAAAGTGGGGCCCTTATCGTCGGGAAGCAACGCCCCCACCTCCGCCAACTCGCGCTTCGAAGCCGGCGGGGCGATCGGCCGGCCATCCACCATGCGCGCGTACACGCGACGCACATTCGTATCCACCACCGGCACATTGCGCTGATACGCGAAACATGCCACCGCGCGCGCCGTATAGTCGCCGATCCCCGGCAGCGCCAGCAGCTCGTCGACATCCGCTGGCACCTCACCGCCATGCTTATCGACGATCACCTGCGCGCACTCCAGCAGGCGCAACGCGCGGCGCGGGTAGCCCAAAGTGCCCCACGCGCGCAACACCTCCGCGGGCTCTGCCTGCGCAAACGCGGCCGGGTCGGGCCAGCGCTGCAACCATTCCTCCCAGATTGGGGCCACGCGCGCCACCGGGGTTTGCTGGCTCATCACCTCTGAAAGCAGGATCGCCCAGGGAGTTGTCGCCGGGCCGCGCCAGGGCAGGGGGCGGGCATTAGCCTCGAACCAATCGATAACCGTGTTCCGGGGAAAATTCGCGGCGTTCGTGCTCATTCCTCACAGCCTAGGTGACATAATAGGCCTATGCCTCACAACAAAACACCACAGCAAATCTGGGACCTGCTCAAAGAAGGCAATAAGCGTTTTGCAGGGCAGTCGCCCGAGCATCCGCACTCCTATGCTGAGCGTCGTGAAGAGCTGCAGAGCGGGCAGGACCCGATCGCAGCCGTGCTGGCGTGTTCCGATTCCCGTGCGCCCGTGGAACTGATCTTTGATACCGGTTTCGGTGACCTTTTCGTCGTGCGCACCGCCGGCGAATGCACCGACGCGGCCGTGCTGGGGTCGCTGGAATTTGCGGTGAAAAACCTCAACATTGGGCTGATCGTGGTGCTCGGCCACGAATCCTGTGGCGCGGTGGGGGCTGCGATCGCCGCGACGAAAAACGGCGAGGTGCCCGTCGACTCCCAGCGCGTGTTCATCGAAAAGATCGTGCCCAGCGTGCTGGAATCCAAAATCGACAGCGACATCGAGGCCGAGAACGTCGAGGCGGCCCACGCTGCGATCACCGCTGATCAGCTGATCACGCGCATCCCGTCGATCCATCAGGCGCTGCACGCCGGTGAACTCGGTGTTGTGGCCGCCCGCTACCGCCTGTCCGACGGACGGATCGAAGAAGTAGTCAAACACGGCGTAGTCTAGGGCACCGGTGGCAGGATTGAGACACGCCGCGGCGTGAATCCCGCAGGTAAGGCCCGTCGAGTTTTAGAGTTGATGGTGTGACACAACAACCGCATCGACTCCCAGAGAAGTACTACGTCCGCCGCCGCGTTGCCGCCGTGGTGATCATCCTTGTCGTCGTTGCGCTCATTGTGTGGGCACTGACCGCCTGGGGACGCTCCGCCGGCAACGACGAGCAGCCCAATGAGACCGTCAGCTCCGCGCCGCCAGCCCCGGCCACCCCGACGGTCGAGCTTGACGACGAGACGACCACCGAGTCCGGGTCTGAGTCCGAAACGGAAACTGAACCCGAGTCCGAATCTGAAAACTCGTCCGAGCCGGAGCGAAGCAGCGAAAACCTCGCCGACAAAACCTCCTGCGAGATCGATGACCTGCGCGTGGTGGCTTCCACCAGCAAGCCAACCTATGGTGCCAACGAACAGCCCCAAATGTTCATGGAAGTGACCAACCCCACGGGCGCCGACTGCGAACTCACACTCGAGGACGACACCCTGCGCTTCGAGGTCTACGACATGGGTTCCAACCGCCGCATCTGGTCCGACACCGACTGCTACCCCTCCGTGATCACCGGCGATGTCACTTTTGAGGCGGGCCAGACCCGCAACTACCAGGCCGTATGGTCGCGCACCGGCTCCTCGCCGGGACAGTGCACCGACCGCCAGCCAGTGCCTGCCGGAGCTTATGTTCTATACGGCGTGATCGGCGATAATAACTCCGACGCCACGCCCTTCAACCTGAGCTAGCGGTGGGCCAGCTCCGCTGGCCACCGCTAGCTCAGGCGCTGCAATCCTTCGTGGACGTGGCGCGCCCACAGCGAAGACACATTGTCGGCTTCGGCGATCTCCTCGACGCTTGCCTCCAGCAGGCCGTTTAAGTCACCGAATGCTTCAATCAAGTGGTCCATGAGGAATTCCTGCACCCTTGGTACGCGTGCCAGCGCCCGGTAGCCGCGCGGCACAATCTCACGCACCAGCGTTTCCTCCGTGCCCGGCAGGTTGAGCGCCCGGGCGATCGGGGCCGGGGTGAGAAGCTGCGAATCCGGCAGCCGGTCCAGCGCCGCGGTGACCTCGGCGACATCCTCCGCGGAGGGAACGCCGGGGCAGACGAGGTAGTCGCGCACGAGCAGGTTGATCTGGGTGTCGTTGTCGCCGCGCAATTCGGTGAGCTGGAGGGCAAGCTGGCGCGCGTCGGTGCCTAGTTCGAGCACGTCGCGGTCCAAGTCTTGGCCGGCCCGCTTGAGCAGTAGTTCGCGCTGCACCACGCTGATCACATCGGACACCGTGGCGTAGTTGTTCATCTCGGCGACGAACAGGCGCTGGTTCGCCAGGTCGAGTCTGGTGCGGTAGCGCTCCATTGTGCCCAACTGTTGGTTGGCGCGCGTCATGATGGCAGCCGGCTCCACCAGAACGTAACGCTGGCCTTCCACATACAAGGTGATGGTGTTCATTGATGCGCTTACCGCAATCACGGGCCGGCCTGTCTGTAGCGCGGTACGTTCTGCCGAGCGGTGCCTCGTTCCCGACTCCCCTGTGGGGTAGGAGGGCGAGGGGACTAACTGCACATTCGCCTTGATGATGCGCGTGCAGTCCGTCGACAGCACGACGGCACCATCCATCTTGGACAGCTCGCGCAGCAACGTGGGGGCGAAGGGTACATCGAAGGTGATGCCGCCGTCGCACACGTCGATCACGGCGGGGTCGTCGCCAAGCACGATGAGCGCTCCGGTGCGGCCACGTTGAATTCTTTCCAGGCCGTCGCGCAGTCCGGTGCCGGGGGCCAGCCGGACCAAAGTTTCGCGCAGTGTTGCGGGAGGCACCAAAGAGGTTTCACTCATGTCACAGAAGTTTAGTTCCTCGACGGCGACAGCAGATTCAGGGCTTCAGAAAGTGTCCCCACCTGCGAAACCTTCATGCCGGACACCGTCACGTTCTCGCCAGAGGGGACGATCGCGCGCTGGTAGCCCAGGCGGGCAGCTTCCTGCAGTCGGCGCGCCAGGTTGGGTACCCGACGCAGCTCGCCCGCGAGTCCCACTTCGCCGATGACCACGGTTTTCGGCGGCAGGGGAGTCTCGTGCAGGCTCGACCACGTCGCCAGCGCCACCGCAAGATCGGTGGCCGTCTCGGTGATCTTCACCCCGCCCACGGTTGCCACGTAGGCGTCCTTGTCATTCGTACGTTGCCCGCAGCGCGCCTGCAGCACCGCCAGCACCATCGGCACCCGGTTGAAATCCAGGCCCGTCACCACACGCCGCGGCGACTTGTTCACCGGATCCACCGTCAGCGCCTGGACCTCAGCCAGCATGGGCCGTACCCCGTCCATCGCCACCGTCACAGCAGATCCGTCCGGGGTGTGGCCCCGATGCGAAAGAAACAGGCCACTGGGGTCGGGTACCTCGCGGATCCCATCGGCAGTCTGCTCGAAACAGCCCACCTCATCGGTCGCGCCGAAACGATTCTTGATGCCGCGCAGCATCCGCAGGCTGGACTGCCTATCGCCCTCAAAGTTCAACACCACGTCCACCAGGTGTTCCAGCACGCGAGGACCTGCGACATTGCCGTCCTTCGTCACGTGCCCCACCAGCATGATCGGGATATTCGTCGTTTTGGCAAGGCTGGTCAGCGCCGCAGTGACCGCCCGCGATTGCGCCACACCTCCCGCCACGCCTTCCACGCCGGGGGCGATCATCGTCTGCACCGAGTCCACAATGATCAGGCTCGGCTTGAGCTGTTCCACGTGCCCAAAGACCACATCCAGGTTCGATTCGGCCGCCAGAAACAGCGTGTCCTTCATCCCGCCGGTGCGTTCCGCCCGCGAGCGGACCTGGCCTGCCGATTCTTCCGCAGTGACGTACAGCGCTTGTCGACGATCAACCCCCGCCCACTTGCTGGCCACCTCTAAAAGCAGGGTGGATTTACCCACGCCTGGCTCGCCCGCCATGAGCACCACCGAACCGGGGACCACGCCACCGCCGAGTACTCGGTCCAGCTCCCCAATGCCTGAGGGCTGGCGCGCCGTGGCAGAGGCGTCGATCTTCGTGATCGGTTGCGCAGGCGCCGTGGGCGTAAGTGCCTGAATCTGGGCATTGCGCGCCGACACCGCAGCCCGCGAACCCCCAGCGGGTGCTAAAGGTGCCGATTCCTGCAAGGTGCCCCAGGAGCCGCAGTCCGGGCAGCGGCCCAGCCACTTCGGGGAGGAGTAGCCACACTCGGAACAGGTGTGGACGGTTTTCTGTTTCTTCGCCATAGTGGCTCCTAGCATAAGACAAAGCCGCAGCACACCCAGTGGTGTGGCTGCGGCGAAAGCGACGGAGGAATCGTCGATAAGCGAGCTAGTTGTTCGCGTCCAGCTCTGCCTGGTCCTGGTTGGACACGTTGGTCTCGGGGCCGCGTGGGACCTGGCCTGCAGGCAGGGACGGCGCCGAGACGGCAGCGTTGAGGGTCAGCGGGCCGGTATCGAAGTTAAACACGACCTCCTGGGTGCCACCGTAGGCGAAGTCCTGGTTTTCCACGCTGGTCTCGACGTACTGCACGCAGCCGTCCTCACCCTGCGGAATCGAATCCAGGAAGTCGGACGAACCTGCAACGACGGTGCAGTTGTACTGCAGGGGATCGATGCGGTCATGGTCGACCTCTTCGCCAGCCACGGTGATGGACTCAAGGGTGTTATCAGCGTGGGTGACGTCCTGGTTGCTGGCGGTGAACTTCAGCGAAGCATCGCCGTTTTCCTCCAGCACAATGGTGACATCCTGGACGGCGAGCTCGTCGTTCTCCGTGTACATGGTGGCGCCGTCAACCGGTGCAACCTGGCTTGAGGTCTGGGTAATCTGACCAGCCGAGCACGAAGCAAGGAGCAGGGCGGACAGGGCAGCGGCGGAAACGGCTGCTCCGCGACGCAGTGCCGACTTCTGGGACTTCACTGTGGGGTCCTCCATCGTTGTAAGTTCACCGCGTGACGATCAGGCCCGTCACGGCGAAGCCATGGCGGTGCGCGCACGCGACAGTGAACAGGGCGTGTAACAACAGTTGAGCTTAGTATTAATGCCTGCTAGATACACACTTTGGGCGGAACTTGCGGGAACCGCTGCTCAACGCCGTGAACTCTTTGGGGTCAACCGGGGGTAAACTTTTCAGAATTTCCCTACCCCCGCGACCGGATCGGTGTTCGTTTTCACATGGTGATAAGATGGGGGCGATCATTTGTGGCCGTGAACGGCCCGCAAGACGTGCGCGTGAAGGAGCAGCAATGGAATTCAAAGTCGGAGAAGTGGTCGTTTACCCACATCACGGAGCCGCCCGCATCGCCGACATCGAAGAACGGGAAATGGGCGGAGAGAAGCTCGAATTTCTCGTTCTGAAGATCCTGCAGTCTGACCTGGA
>NZ_JBHWRP010000011.1:0-9285 GCF_043426755.1 Corynebacterium sp.
CCGCTGGCCACGGGCGTGCTGGTAGCGGGCGTGGGCCGGGGCACGAAGTTGCTGGCGCATCTGGTCGCCCACGACAAGGTGTATGCTGCGACGATTCGCTTGGGCCAGGCCACCTCCACGGAAGATGCCGACGGGGAGATCATCGCCACCTCCGATGCCTCGGGTGTCACGGATACCCAGATCGCCCAGGCGGTGGCGGACCTGACCGGGGAAATCATGCAGGTACCCTCCGCGGTGTCGGCGATCAAGATCGGTGGCAAGCGCGCCCACGAACTTGTCCGCGAGGGCAAGGAGGTTGAGATCCCGGCGCGCCCGGTGACGGTCTTCAGCTTCGATATCGTCGACACGCGCCGTCATGGGCAGCTTGTTGATGTCGATGTGCGCGTGCGCTGTTCCTCCGGTACCTATATCCGGGCTCTGGCACGCGACCTCGGCCAGGCAGTGGGTACAGGTGCGCATTTGATCGCTTTACGACGAGAAGCTGTGGGCAGTTTTACTCTGAAGGATTCTCGCACGCTGAATGAGTTGGAGAACTCTCCTACTTTTTCTTTGAGTATCGATGAGGCGTTGAAGCGCGTGTGGCCGCACGTTCATGTGAGCGAGCAGGAGTTTGCGGACTTGGCCATGGGTAAGTGGCTGGAGCCGCGCGGGCTGGAGGGTGTCCACGCCGCGGTGGGTCCGGATGGGCGTGTGGTGGCCCTGGTGCAAGAAAAGGGCAAGCGCTTATCGACGATTTTTGTGGCACGCCCCTCTACTCTTTAAGCATCGTTCTTGCTGCCCAGAGGGCTGCACAACCAGGATGAAAGCTTCCTCATTCTGGTGTCATCTTTACTTCACGCAGCGGTTCCATACTTGGTTATTGACGTTATTGACGATTTCTTTTCGTCTGGCACTAACCAAGGAGGACCACCCCTATGCGCCGAGATTTTCGCACTCGCATAGTCGGAATCTTCGCTGTCCTCATCGCCCTATCTTTCACGGTAATGCTGCTGACTACCCGGCAGGTGATGCAGTCTGTCATCACGCAGGAGGCATCAGCGGACATCGCCCAAGAAGTCGATGAGTTTACAACCTTCGCGGAGACCGCCAAGGACCCGGACACTGGCGAGCCGATCGACAATGCTGCTCGGTTGCTCGAAGTGTATCTATCACGGCAGGCCCCAGATTCTGGGGAAGCCATCGCCGCGGTGGTGGACGGGACGCTGGTAGAAAACTCGACGGCTCCCCGCCCCTTGTCTGCGGAAGGCCCGTTGGTCACCGATGTTTTGGCTTCACCTGCCTCTTCTGGTGCTTTCGATGACGACGCTCATGGCGAAGTTGTGTGGGGCAAAGTCTCCATCACTGCGGGCACCAATGATGCCACGCTGATCGTCGCGAGGTTCCTCGAGGAAGACCGCGCCGTCGTCGGTTCGAACCTGCGGTTGATCACGCTGATTGCTCTTGGGTCCGCGCTGATCGCCATCATCATTTCGTGGATCGTCGCCGGGCGACTGATTAACCCGGTACGCCAGGTGGGGCGCGAGGCCTCTGAACTGAGCTTGGTCAAGCCTGGCTCCACGTTGGAGACGACAGGCCACCCCGATGCCGACGCGCTGGCTACGACGTTCAACACGATGCTGAAGCGTGTCGACGCCACCGATGAGGCTCACCGCGGGGTGATGCGCCGCACCGTCCATCAACTGGAGACGGCGGGCTCCTCCGCTAACGGCAAGGCGCACACCCTCGAAGCTTTGCGCACGCTGCAGGAACTGCCTGTCGGCCGCCGCATTCCACCGGCTACGCCAGCGACTCTCGACCACCTGTACACCCGCATCCGTACCGCGGTACGCGATGAAATCGGTGCCCGGGTCAGCTTTTCTTCAAAGAATATTGAGGATCTTGATGTTGAGCTCTCCCCCGATCTGATTGTTCAGGCTGCACGCCATGTCGCCCGCTCCGCGCACGTGCGCGCTGGTGAGGGGATTATCTCTATGCGCATGGAGTTTGTTGACGGCGAACTAACCATCGACGCTGCCGACAGCGCGGGTGTGATCGAAGCCGAGAACCTGCCTGCGTTTTTCGAATGGGACCCGGATCCCCTCGCCATTGAAAATCTTGCGGACCACACCCATCTGTCGCACGCCATCATCCGCATCGTCGCCGATATCCACGGCGGCCACGCATGGGTGGAATCTGAACCAGAGCTGGGCACCCGCATCGGTGTGACAATCCCCGCCCCGTTGACCTACCCGGACGATGAAGAACAAGAGGAGGAATAATGAGCTTGCCGAACTTGCCGACGAGGTATGCCACAACTCCTCCGCCCGAGTATGACCTCTCCCCTCCCGCCGGTTATGGCGATGAGTTTCTGCCGGAACTGCGGTGGACACCGAAGCTTCTCATCCAGATCATCACCGCCCTAGCGATCGTCATGTTCTGGTTGCTGCCCACCCCCTTGGAGCCGGAGGCCCGAACCACCCTTGTGGTGTTTGCTACAGCGATTTGGTTCTGGATCTTCTCTTCTGTTCCCGACACTTATGTGGCTTTAGTCGCGGTGTCCGCGGTGGTGCTTTTAGACATCATCAGCGTCGATGCCATGTTCGCACCACTCGGGCACGACACCACGTGGCTGCTGATTGGCGCGTTCATCCTGTCCACGGCGATTACCTCCTCCGGGCTGGCCCACCGCGCAGCAGTAGCGCTGACCGTGGGCGTATCAAGCCCGCACGCACTGGTTCACCTCTTGACGTTTGCGACGGTACTGACGGCATTCGCGGTTCCCGCGACATCCGGACGCGCAGCCTTGATCCTTCCGGTCTTTGTCACCATCGCGGCGGTAGTGCCCGAATGGTTGCGACGCGTCCTAGCATTGAGCCTGCCGTCAGTCGTGCTCTTTTCCGCTGTCGCATCGCTGATCGGTGCCGGCGCCCACCTGATCACCAATCAAGTACTCGCCGGAAACGAATTTGAGGCAATCAGCTTCTCCCGCTGGATCGTGCTTGGTTTCCCCTATGCGCTCATCGTGTCGCACACCGCGGCAGAGATCATTTTCCGCGCATTTTCCACCAGCGAGCAACGCGCGGAAAAGCTGTCCATCACACGACGCAAGCTCACCCGTGACCATCCACTCTCCAACCGGATGCAACGCAGCGAGGTCATGGCCTTGAGCATCCTCGGCAGCGCCATCGTCTTGTGGTTCACAGAAAACCTGCATGGCATCCCGCCTGCGTTGGTGGCAGTTCTGGCGGCACTGTTAGCATCGTCACCGGTTATCGGTATCACGCATTTCGGCGACGCCATCAAGAAGGTGCCGTGGAACCTCCTGCTGTTTATGGCAGCAACGGTCGCCTTGGCCCAAGCACTCACCGACTCCGGTGCAGCGCACTCACTGGCCACCATCGCCTTCGGCACTCTGCCAGGCTGGCTCTACGTCGTGATGATCATCCTTGTGTCGACGGCCGCTCACCTGGTCATCCAGTCACGGTCCGCACGCTCCGCGGTACTCATCCCGATCGTCATCGCCACCGCCCCTGTCGCAGGCATTAACCCCGTAGCCGCCGCGTTCATCTCCACCGCTGCCGCAGGTTTTTGCCACACCCTTCCGGCTTCAGCGAAGCCCTTGACGATCTTCCGCGGCGACGACGAAAACCCACGGTTTAGCAACCAAGAGCTGCTTCGGACCTCCGGGCTGCTCGCACCCATGTTCCTCGCAGTCACACTGTTTTTCGCTTTCGTCGTATGGCCGGCGCTTGGCTTGCCGCTATTTGCTTAACTTCAACCCAGAAAGGACACTTCCTATGTCTATGACCATGTATTCCCCAGCCCGCATCCTTGTCGCGCCTTCCGGCTTCAAGGAGTCCCTGTCCGCTGTGGAGGTCGCCGACGGCATCGCAGCCGGCGCGCGCCGGGTACTTCCAGGTGTGCGCGTGGACCAGTTCCCGGTGCCCGACGGTGGTGAGGGGACGCTGGAGATCCTGTCTCAACGCCCCAACTCCCGCTTCCACACTTCCCAGGTCACCGGCCCGGTCGGCCAGGCGGTGCGTTCCCGGTGGCTTGAATTTACCGGCGCTAGCGACGAAGACTCAATCGCTGTCATCGAAATGGCCTCCACCGCAGGGCTTTCGCTCGTACCACGTGATATGCGTGACCCAGGTGCGACCACAACAACGGGTGTGGGCCAGCAGCTTGCAGAAATCCTCGACCACGGCATCCGCCGCATCGTCGTAGGCTGTGGCGATTCTGGGACCTCCGATGGTGGCGCTGGTGCCCTGCGCGCCCTCGACCTAAAAATCTTGGATGTCAACGGGGACGAAATCCCCCAAGGTGGTGCAGCACTGACACAGGCACACACCTTGGACGCCAGCCAGATGCATCCCGCCCTCGCCGAAGCCGAGATCACTCTGGCCTGCAATATTCACAACATTCTTACCGGCCCGCGAGGCGTCGCTCGCGTCTTTGGCCCACAGAAGGGCGCCACGCCAGAACAGGTGGAACAGTTGGAACACGGGTTGGAGCACTTTGCTGATTTGCTCGTCGATACGTTCCAGCCTCACGCAGATATCCATTCCGGGCGCGGCTCTGGTGCCTCCGGCGGGCTGGGCGCAGGACTGATGGCGATTGGTGCGACCGCACGCGACCGCTTTGACGTGTTGCTGGGCGACCTGCCTGCCCCTGAGGACATCGACGCCCTGATCGAGAAGGCTGACCTGATCATCACCGCGGAGGGCGCAGTCGATTTCCAGACTCCACGCGGCAAGGTTCCTGCAGAAATCGCCCGCCGCGCGCAGAACACCGGTGTTCCGGTGATCGCTTTGGCAGGTTCGCTGGGCAAGGGTGCGGACAACGTCTATGAGGTTGGTATTTCCGCTATCCAGTCGATCATGACGGTTCCGATGGCTTTGGAGGACGCGGTACGCGACGGGCGCAAGCTGCTAATCGACGCTACCGAGCGCGCCATCCGCATGCTGCAGATCGGCTGCGTGGTCGCGGCCCGCCAGGAGCAAGCCGTGCGCCACCGCTACCAGCGCGCCAGCTAAAGCACCGCGGTCGCAGCGACGATGAAATCACCGCGCACCGCCCACCGCCCCTCGATGAACGGCACCGGCGTCGGCCGCACTAGCAGGTAGGCGATGAAGGTGCCGTCGGCACGCACGTCAACCTGTGCGTCCTCGAAGCCGAGCCAGCGGTGCGTCATGGGAAACCAGGCCTTGTACACCGCCTCTTTGGCACAGAACAGTAGTCGATCCACGTGCAAGTTGGGGCAATCGTCGTGAAGTGCCTGCAGATTCTCAAGCTCGCCGACGCGCGCGATCTGCTCCAAGACGCCTTCCGGCAACGCACCGTTCGGTTCAGCATCGATGCCCAGTGAGCGCACCTTCGCAATCGGCGCGGCAACGGCTGCGCGGAAACCTTCGGTGTGCGTCATCGATCCCGTGTAGCCGGCAGGCCACAATGGCATGCCGCGCTCGCCCTTCAAGATCGGGCCTTGGCCGACCACCCCCAGTTCGGCTAGGGCCTGGTGCGCGCACCAGCGCGCGTCTCCGAATTCCGCTTTTCGACGATCCACTGACGTACTGACCAATGTCTGCTCCTGCGGATCTAGGATCTCGAAATTGGCCATGTCCTTTGATTCGGGGTCAGTGAGAATGTAAACGTAGCGGGCTGCTGCCGGAAACAGTTCCGTGTCTTGCATTACTGTTTCACCTCCATCACCGGGTAGGGCCAGGGCTGTGTGTGGTGGCCTTCCCTCTCCCACTCCTTGGGGTACCCCAGGGACACTTCGATGTGTTTGACACCATCGATGATGGACGTGGACGGCATGTGGAGGTGCCCATAAACGACAGCTTTGGCGTTATAGCGTCTAGCCCAGCCGCGGGTATGCCGGGTGCCGCACCACAGGGCGATTTCGCTCCACCGCATCGCCATGGTCGGTTCTTGCACCAGCGGCCAGTGGTTCACCAGAACAGTCGGGCCGTTAATGCGAGACAGGCGCTTGATGGAATAGGTCAGTCGGTCCCAGCACCAGGCGCGGATATCGACGAACGGGGCGATGGCCACCTCATCCGTCATCATGATCTGCTTCCGCTTCGCCGCAGCGATAGCTTCCTCCACGCTCATTCCCGGACCGCGGAAGGAATAGTCATACAGCGTGAACAGTGGAACCACGGTCACACCACCGAAGACTGGGTAAGTATCCTCCGGGGTGACCACGCCGATCTGGCGTAGCTCCCTGACCAGTTCCTCGTATTTAGCCCGCCCCTGGTGCAGGTCAGTCGTCCGTGAAAAAAGTTCATGGTTGCCCGGCACCCAGATCACTTTCGCGTAGCGCTGGGCGAGGTCCTTAAGCACTCGGACAACCAGCTCTGTGCGCTCCGCAACATCACCTGCGACGATCAACCAGTCTTTCGGATTGGGTGGAACAAGCCGGTCGATACTGTCATGGTTGGCTTTGGCCGCCGCGTGGAGATCGGAAACGGCCCAGAGAGTGATGGGGGTGGTGGCCATGGTTACAGGTCTACCACGGCCCATGCCATCGAGCGGAAGCGAATGACCACGCCGACCAAACGGATCAAAATAAAGGCGAGCAGGCCCACCCAAATCCCTGTGAGTCCCCCACCGACAAGGTGGCTGATCCAGACGCCTGGCAAAAAGCCCAGCAGCACAGAGGCGATGGTGAGATTACGCAAGAAGGCCGCATCACTAGCTCCCAGCAGTACACCGTCGAGGGCGAAAACCACACCCCCGGCCACGATCATGATGAGCAACAGCCACCACGGCACGAACATTTGGTCCAGCACCGCCTGGTCGTTGGTAAAGATCGACTGGATCCACGGCGCGCCTAGGCCAAAGACGAGGGCAAGTCCACCAGCGAACACCGTGGAGTACAGGGTCACCTTGGTGCCCACCTTGCGCGCATCATCCACATTGCGGCTCCCCAAGGCTGAACCGGTCAGCGTTTGCGCAGCAATCGCCAAAGAGTCCAACACCAGTGTGATGAAGTTCCACAGTTGAAGCATGATCTGGTGTGCCGCCAACGCCACGACACCGACCCGGGCGGCGACTGCCGCCGCGGAGATGAAGGCCACCTGGAAAGACAAAGAACGCAAAATCAGGTCCCGTCCCAGCACCAGCTGGCGGCGCATCACGTGCCATCGTGGCGCCCAACTGCCGTTGTGGCTTCGCGCCAAGGCAATAAGGAAGCAGCTAGAGGTGATGGTCACCCCTAAAACGTTCGCCGCAGCCGAGCCCACCAGTCCCCACCAGTTCACAAAAATCGGGATGGCAATAGCCCCGGGGATCACACCAGCAAGCGTGAAATACAGTGGCCAACGCGTATTTTGCACACCACGCAGCCAACCATTTCCGGCCATCACGGTAAGAGTAAGCGGAATCGCAAAAGCTGAGACATGAAGCCATTGAGCTGAGCGTGTCGCGGTGTCCGCATTTCCTGTCAGCGCAAAGGCGATGGGGTACGCAAAGATCCACACGAGGGTGGCCAACAAGAGCCCAACCCCTATCCCCACCCAGGTGGCCTGCACGCCCTCAGCCACTGCCTCCTCACGCTTGCCTTGGCCGTAAAGGCGGGAGGCACGCGCCGTGGTGCCGTAGGACAAGAACGTCAGCTGGGTGGTCACCGTGGATTGCACGGTCGTGCCTGCGGCTAGGGCGGCCAGTTGTTCGGCCCCCAACCTGCCGATCACGGCGGTATCAAGGAGTAGGTACAGCGGTGTTGCCGCCAACACGCCAAGCGCGGGGAAAGCAAGCGAGAAGATGGTACGCGCTGAAATCTCGCTTGCCTTGACCGTCACGATTCGCGAAGGGCATCGATCAGCTTATCGACGACCTCCTCTGCACTCCCTACTGCCGAATAGCCGGCGGCCGGTTTATGCCCGCCCCCTCCGAGACGCTCCGCAACCTCAGACACATCTGTGTCACTCGAACGAAGCGAGACCGACCAGTATCCCGGGTGCATCTCTTTGAGCACCACGCCGATATCGGTACCTTGGAGCACACGCACGTAGTCAATCACCGTCTCGATCGCCGGTTGGGACATGCGATCATGATCTGTGGCACCCGCCACCAACACGGCAACATGGTGCCCGTGCGCTTCACGGATGGATACCCCAGACATAATATTGCCCAGGTGATGCAGGTCGGTTGCCGACATACTATCCATCAGGTCCATGGAAATCTGGCGCGGATCCAAGCCATAGTCCATCAGTTCCGCGGCCAGGGTATGCATCCGTGGCGTACCCCATTTGAAGCTTCCCGTATCGGTGACCAGGCCCGCATAGAGGCAGTATGCAAGTTCATAATCGAGCGGTACATCAAGGTGCGTCAGCACGTCACGCAACAGCGTCGTCGTCGATTCAGCATCCTCAACGAAGTTATAGCGCCCGAAACCAGGGTTGGTGACATGGTGGTCAATGACCAACACCTGGGGCGCGGCGGCAATCGCATCAGCCAGCATGCCAGTGCGATCCAGGGAGGCGCAGTCGACGGTAACCACCAGAGCGTCGTCGTGAAGCTTGTCTCCCAGCTGAATCTCTTCAGCACCCGGGATGCACTGCAGATTTTCCGGGAATGGGAACGGCTGCCCAATCTGCATGACCACCTCCTTACCCAGGCTGCGCAGGGCGCGCGCAAGGGCCGTGGCGGAGCCGACAGCATCAGCGTCTGGGCGGATGTGCGTGACGACGACCACCCGTGGCGCCTCCTGCAGAATCCGGGCCGCGCCAACGCTATCGACGGCTGAACGCGTGGACATTAAACCTCGTCGCTTTCAGTTTTATAAGGATTAGCATCACCGGCAGGCTTCGCGTTCTTTTTCAACTCGGCCAATTCTTCGTCGCGGGCGCGTGCCTTAGCCAACAGTTCTTCCATGCGCGCAGATGCCTCCGGCACCGTGTCCAGCTCAAAACTCAGCGTCGGGGTAAAGCGGACGCTCAACTCGTCACCGACGATCTTGCGCAGTTGGCCCCGCGCGCGGTGCAGTGCCTCCGCTGCCTGGTCATAGTCAGGCTCATCATCAATGTTTTGGCCACGCACCGTGTAGTAGACGGTGGCATCGTGCAAGTCGCCAGTCACCCGCGTGTCGGTGACGGTGATCAGTTCCATGCGGCGATCCTTGATGTCGTGTTCGATCGCACTGGCAACGATCGTCTGGATCCTCTTAGCCATTCGATTTGCACGTGGGTTCTCAGCCATGTCATCTCCTCGCAGAAAGTAAAGGACTAGTGGTCTTTAGCTCTCCCAGTGTACCTAACACTGTGCGAGATACCGCACCGCGCAGAAAAGCGCCACACG
>NZ_JBHWRP010000012.1:0-17222 GCF_043426755.1 Corynebacterium sp.
GGTCTTTTCGGAAGCCAGCGTGAACGGCATGTTCACCGACGATGGCTTTCGCATGCTTTCCGACGATCGCTCCGGCGACACCGAGCTGCCAGCGCTTGACGACGACGCCTGGATCATTTTCACCTCCGGTTCCACCGGCACCCCGAAAGGTGTGGCGGTGCAGCACCGTAGTGCCGCCGCTTTCGTGGATGCGGAGGCGCGCATCTTCTGCGCCGATAATCCGCTGGGCCCGGAAGACCGCGTGCTTGCGGGCCTGTCCGTCGCGTTTGATGCCAGCTGTGAGGAGATGTGGTTGGCGTGGCGCTCGGGCGCATGCCTGGTGCCGGCACCGCGTTCTTTGGTGCGTTCGGGCCAGGACTTGGGTCCGTGGCTGATCCGCCGCGACATCACTGTCGTGTCCACCGTTCCTACCCTGGCTGGCCTGTGGCCCGCGGAAGCGCTCGACCACGTGCGCCTGCTGATTGTCGGCGGCGAGGCGTGTTCGCAGGAGCTCGTCGATAGGCTTGCCACGCCAGAGCGCGAGATGTGGAACACCTACGGCCCCACGGAGGCTACCGTTGTTGCGTCGGCCGCACAGTTGCATCCGGGTCAGCCGGTGGGCATTGGTCTGCCGTTGGACGGGTGGGACCTGGCGGTCGTCGATAAGAACGATGAGCAGGTGGGATACGGCGAGGTCGGCGAGCTGATCATCGGCGGGGTTGGGCTGGCGCGTTACTTGGATCCGCAGAAGGATGCGGAGAAGTATGCGCCGATCCCCACGTTGGGGGCGGAGCGGGCGTATCGCTCGGGCGACCATGTGCGCTTGGAGGAGGACGGCCTGTATTTCGTGGGGCGCGTTGACGATCAGGTGAAGATCGGCGGCCGCCGCATCGAGTTGGGCGAGGTGGACGCGAACGTGGCCGCCCTGCCGAACGTGTATAACTCGGCGGTGGCGGTGCAAAAGACTGGGGCGGGCGATTCCGTGCTGGTCGGCTACGTGTCGCTGGACGATCCGGGCCTGGGCTTCGACCATCAGCAGGCCCACGATCAGCTGGCGGAGACGATGCCGGCAGCACTCGTGCCGCGCATCTGCGTGATGGATGAGCTGCCCGTGACCACCTCAGGCAAGGTGGATAAGAAGTCGCTGCCGTGGCCGCTGCCCGGCGTGGGCGTGGAGGCGGCAGGGCTCACCCCGACGGAGTCCTGGCTCGCTGAGATCTGGGTGGACGTGCTGGGCGTGTCCGTCGACGACAAGAATGCGGATTTCTTTGAGCTCGGCGGTTCTTCGCTGGCCGCCGCGACCCTTGTGGGGCGCGTGCGCGAGAAGGTCCCCACGGTCGCGGTGCGCGATCTTTATGATCACCCGCGTTTGGAAAAGCTTGCGGAGACGATCGATAAGATTGCTGCCGATCGGGGCATTTCGCTTAACGACGACACCCCTACCGAAATCCGCGCTGTCACACCCGTGGGGGCTGGTACGCGTGTTGCCCAAACACTGTTCAATGTTCTCGCGATGACGCTGCAGGCGGCCAGCTTTGTGTCTTTGTGGCTGGTGGTCTCCAATGTGTTGTTCATGGTGGGTATCGAGTGGGCGGTGCACACCAACTGGTGGTTGGTCGTCGTTCTTGTTCTTGTGTTTGCCACTCCCCTGGGCCGGATTCCGATCGGCGGGCTGGGCGCTCGCCTGCTCACCGGCTCCATCGGGCCGGGCACCTACCCGCGCGGCGGAGCGAAACACCTGCGGATCTGGATGGCGGAGCGCTGGGCGGATGCCTCGGGCTCGCGCGCCATTTCTGGTGCGACCTGGGTGAACTATTATGCACGCCTGCTGGGTGCCTCGGTGGGCCGGGGTGTGGACCTGCACTCGCTGCCACCGGTCACCGGCCTGCTCACCTTGGGCGATCACGCCGCCGTAGAACCCGAAGTGGACCTTAGCGGCTACTGGGTGGATGGCGATGTGGTGCACGTCGGCCAGATCACCATTGGCGACGAGGCCCGCATTGGTGCCCGCTCCACCCTCTTGCCGGGGGCGGTCGTCGGCACGCGCGCTCATGTGGAGGCGGGCTCTACCGTGACCGGCGATAAGCCGATTAAGAAGGGGGCGCGGTGGTCTGGGTCGCCGGCGAAGAAGGTCGGCCGTTCCAAGCATCGCTTCCCTGATGAGCTGCCGCCGCGGCGTTCGTACTGGGTGTGGGGTTACGGGCTGACCTCGCTCGCGTTGGAACTGCTGCCCGTGGTGGGTGCCGCGCTGGCGGTGGCCGTGACCGTCGCGCTGATACAGACCACCGGCGGCAATCCTTATGTGGGCGCGCTCCTGTTCGCCCCGCTTGGTGGGCTGGCGATGTTCGCGTTCACCATGGCTGCGACGTGGATCGGCGTGCGCCTGCTGCAGATTGGGTTGAAGCCTGGGGTGCGGCCGGTGCGTTCCTTCGGCGGTTGGCGGATCTGGGCGATCACCCGGTTGATGGACGATGCCCGCACTCGCCTCTTCCCGCTGTATGCCGGTGCGATCACGCCGGTGTGGCTGCGGAGTCTGGGCGCGAAGATCGGCACGAACGCTGAGGTGTCCACCGCGGTCATGCTGCCCACACTCACTGAGGTGCGCGATGGCGCCTTTCTTGCCGACGACACCCTGATCGGCGGCTACGAACTTGGTGGTGGCTGGATGATGACTGGTGAGGCCACCGTCGGAAAGCGCTCCTTCGTGGGCAACTCCGGCATTACCGCGCCTGGGCGCAAACTGTCCAAGAATTCACTGGTGGCCGTGCTATCGTCGACACCAAAGAAGGCGAAGGCGGGGTCGAACTGGTGGGGTTCCCCGCCTGAGCGCATGCGCCGTGTTGAGGTGGAGGATGCTGCCGGTGAGGCGCGCACCTATTCCCCATCGCTGGGGATGAAGGTGGCGCGCGGGTTCATTGAGACCATGCGTCTGTTGGCGCCGATGACTTTCGCGCTGATCGCGGCCGGGGTGGCTGGTGGATTCCACTACCTGCTGGATTCTTTGGGCGTATGGGCGCCGTTCGTCTTCGGCGGCCTGATCTTGATGGCAGCCGGTTTGGTCGCGATGCTGGTGACCGTGGTGGCGAAGTGGGTGTGCGTGGGCACGCATCGCCCCGGCGACCACCCACTGTTCAGCTGGTTTGTCTGGCTCAACGAGCTGCAGGACGCCTTCGTGGAGGCCGTCGCCGCCCCGTACTTCCTCAACCCGGTCTCCGGTTCGGGTGAGCTGAATCTGGCGCTGCGGGCGCTGGGTGTGAAGGTGGGCCGGGGTGCGTGGATCGAGTCCTACTGGTTCCCCGAAACCGACCTGTGTCTTGTCGGCGAGGGCGCGACCGTTGGCCCTGGCACCGTGGTGCAAACGCACCTCTTCCAGGACCGTGTGATGAGCTTGGACACCGTCACCATTGAGGCCGGTGCGACTTTGGCGGCGCACTCTGTGGCGTTGCCGGCATCGTCGATAGGCGAAGGCGCGACCGTGTGGCCGGGCTCCCTGATGATGCGCGGCGACCAGGTTCCTGCGGGCACTGTGTGGCAGGGCAACCCGATCGAGCCGCGCAATTAGCTGAGTTGGATCAGCGCTGGATTAGTACAGTGCCGGGCGGATGTGCTGCCAGGCTGGCTCCAGCTCTTCCTCGAAGTTCTCCCAGTTGTGGCGCCCGTCGCCCTTGTAGTGGACCTTCTGGTGCGTCATGCCGGAAGCGCGCATTGCTTTGTCCAGGTTGCGGGTGCACTGCAGCACACCGTTTTCAAGAATGTAGCCGACAACCATGCCTTCGGTGGAGGATTCGTCTTCGGTGGGTACCGGGGAGATTCCGCCATCGGCTGCGGAAAGGTACACGGGCATGCTAGCCAGGCCCTCTGGATGCGCGACGGTGTTATGACGGCGCCACTGCTCACTGCCATAAGGGCCGAACATGTTGGTCACGTCACCGCCGCGAGATCCCACGACCGCGCTGGTGATCTGGTAGCCGATGGAATCCATCGTCGAGTAGCAACCTGACAGGCCGAAGACGCCGTCGAACTTCTCTGGGTGGGTCGCCGCGAGGTGAACCGCGCCGGTTGCGCCCATAGAAAGGCCGCCGATAGCGCGCTTGCCGTTGAACTGGATGTCTGGCTGCTCCTTAATGAGTGGCAGCAGCTCATCCATGATGAAGGTCTCCCACTTCTGGCGGCCAAGTTTTGGATCGTCCTCCACCCAGTCGGCGTACCAGGTGCCGTTGGCGTCGAGTGGGAAGACGAGGGTGGCAGGTTCGTCGCCAAATGTCTCATCAATCTCTTCTTCGCCTGGGCCGTAGAGCCAGCCGGAGCGGATTGGCGCCTCCACGCCGTCAAGCATCACGACGATTGGCCCCTCAGACTCTGCGGTCGGGCGGACATCGACGAGAATATTCCTGCCCATCGATGGGGAGGCCACGGTCCAGCGCTCGATGCGACGCTCTGCCGCACTGGGCGACTGCGGCGAGGTCTCGCGGTTGACCAGATGTACTTTGGTGATCGTTGGATCGACCGGATAGGGGTAGCCTTCCGGCAGCTCAACGAAATCATCCGGGACAGAGAACGCGCTCGAACCAGGGAGGGTGACGGAACTTAGGACGGCTTCGATCGCTGCAATTGAGGACAGTGGGCGCTGGCTTGAGTTAGCGATGAGCTCACGAAACCGTTGGTCAGAGTTTTCACTGCTTTCCGGGCTGGAGCTGCTGCTGAGGCTGGAGCCGGTTGCAGACGGGTCAGCTTGACTCGACTGTGCGTGCGCGACGCTTGTTGATCCTGCTGCCACAGCAATACTGGTGAGGATTGATGTAGCAAGCACCACTGGCTTACTTGAAGTAGATACTTTTATCATGTTCTTAAGTCAACTATATTCCGACCAAATTGGCTACTTAATGAGTAAATTTTCATAAAGCGGGGTATTATTAGCTTGCCCTCAACTACTCTCCGCGGAAAACCGGCGTTCTCCTCTCCTGGCGGGCGCGACCGACTTCGCGGAAATCGTCCGACTCCCACGCGGCAGTGCGCGCGGCGTCGCGCTCGACCTCGGTGAAAGGCTGGGAAGAGGCGTGGGCGAGCTCAGCTTTGAGGTTTCGCAGCGTCAGCGGAGCGAGGCCCGCAACGGTCATGGCCAGCGTGGTCACCGCTTCCTCGCCGCGCTCTGGGAAAAGAAAACCGCAGGCTTGCGCTTCTTCGACGCTCATTGTGGCACCAGCAAGCAGCATCTGGCGCGCACGGGAACCACCAATCAGCAGCTCGAGGTTGCGGACGGTTGCGGTGTCCACGCCGATCGCCATTCTTGCGACCGGGAGCGAAAAGTAGATGCCTTCGCCGCCGCCTGCGACGCGGAGATCGCAGGCCATGGCCAGCAACATGCCGGCGCCGATCGCGGGGCCCTCGATGAAGGCGATCACGGGAACCGGCAAGCGCTGGATATGGGCAAAGAGCTTCTCCAGCTGTGGATACAGCCCACCGCTGAAATCCTTTTCTCCGAGGTCAGCTCCGGCGCTAAATACGGGGCCTTGCGCGGTGATCACAATGGCGCGAGCCCCGTTATCCACGCAGCGGTCGAGTTCGCCTATGAGCTCGTGGCACATTGCGATGTTGAGCGCGTTGCGCTTTTCTGGTCGCGCCAGCTCTAAGCGCCACACGCGATCGTCGATAAGCGAAAGCTCAACGAGGCTAGTCACCGATCTGGTCACGTCCGCGCATCACAAGCAGTGGGTCGGGCTCGCCGACGACCTCGTGATCTTTGTTCGTGTACTCGAACTTGCTGAGGATATAGCGCATCGCGTTGAGGCGGGCGCGCTTCTTATCGTTGGACTTAATGGTGATCCACGGGGACTCATCGGTATCCGTGTAGCGGAACTGCTCTTCCTTCGCGCGGGTATAGTCATCCCACTTGTCCAGGCTGGCCAGGTCCATGGGGGAAAGCTTCCACTGGCGCACGGGGTCGACCTGGCGGATGGCGAAGCGGGTGCGCTGCTCCTTCTGGGACACCGAGAACCAGAACTTCGTTAGCGAAATGCCGGAGCCTAAGATCATGTTCTCCAACATCGGCACCTCGCGCAGGAATTCTGCGTGCTGCGCTTCGGTACAGAAGCCCATGACACGCTCCACGCCGGAACGGTTGTACCAGGAACGGTCGAAGAAGATGATTTCGCCTGCCGACGGGAAATGCTCGATATAGCGCTGGAAGTACCACTGGGTAGCTTCCTTCGACGTTGGCTTCTCTAAGGCGATGGTGCGGGCGCCACGGGGATTGAGATGCTCGTTGAAACGCTTAATCGTGCCACCCTTGCCTGCTGCGTCACGGCCTTCAAAGAGGATAATGTGGCGCTGGCCGGTGTCCTTGGTCCAGTTCTGCCACTTCAGCAGCTCGATCTGGAGCTGGCGCTTCTTGTGTTCGTATTCGTCGCGGCCCATGCGCTCGTCATAGGGGTAATTCTCGCGCCAGGTTTCAATGGGCTTGCCGTCTGCAGTCAGGAGAACTGGGTCGTCCTCGTCAGAATCGTCGACCGTGTAGCCTTCGGTTTCGGCGAGGTCGATCATCGGAAGTTCGTCATCCTTGTGGTCAGCCATATCCTTATGTTACAGCGCCATTACAGCAACCGCTTGATTGGACAGCATTTTCACTTAAGCCATTTGTGCGCTACACGAAAACTCTTCAGCGGGCGCCCCACGGCAGCCCTCGCGAGCCATCTTGCACCGATTCATTTGAGCACCGCAGGTCGCGCGAGAAGGGACCTGGTGCGCTTTTGCCAGGAATGCAAAAACCCACCGCACGAAGCGGTGGGTTCCGTTTTTACGCGCTAGGCGTAAGGGTGCTTATGCAACCAGGCCGATGAGCTTAGCAGCAGCCTCTGCCCACTTGCCGAGAATCTCTGCGAAGCCGGTCAGCTGCTCGACCAGGCCAGTGGAAGAAAGTGCGGACCAGGTGTCCATTGCGTCTGCGAAGTTCTGTGCGGAATCCATGTTTACTCCTTGAAAAGATTTGGTGTTCAGGGTTCTAGCTTAGTTAGAACCCAGTGGGTGACGGGTGATTACTTGCTAGAGCTGAGGATGCCAGCGGTGGTGTCCCAAGCGGAGGACAGGGTGGTGCCCTCGGTCTTCTCAGCAACGTCCTGGGAGAAGAAGCCGCCCAGGGTCTTGATGATCTCGACCGGGCCCTCCAGGAACTGGCCGATGTTCTTGCCGAAGGTTGCAACGTTGTTCAGAATGTCCTGGACTACAGAAAGATCCATTGTGTCTCCTCAAGTGGAATGCCACCCAGGCGGGTGACAGGAAGTTTTCAATTCACTGACACCCTGTCGGCGTCATCGAGAAATATCTTGCCACAAATTTTTCGTACGTCAAGCGGTCATGCGCTGCGATTATGAAATTTCCATAACCTTAACGTTATCAATCCGTTGTTCACTTTTCGCTCACAGAATTCACAGACACACTTCTACCTGCAACTATTTCCCCGAGGAAGTTAATGGCGCATGAACTGCACCCAAAGCGTGTAACGCACATGACACAGCATGCGATAAAGCGCATTCCCAAAGCGCCTGGCAGAAAACACATACCCCCGAATGGGTGAAACCCCGCTTATCGGCGCTGGAATCGTCGATAAGCGGGGCTTAAAAGCTACGCACTTGGGGCGTGCGTTTTACATCATGCCGCCCATGTCACCCATGTCTGGTGCTGCTGCGCCTGCTGGCTCAGGCTTGTCAGCAACGACAGCCTCAGTGGTCAGGAACAGTGCAGCGATGGATGCAGCGTTCGCCAGAGCGGAACGGGTCACCTTCGCAGGGTCATTGATGCCGGAGTCCATCATGTTGACGTACTCGCCGGTCGCAGCGTTCAGGCCCTCGCCATCAGGCAGGTTAGCCACCTTGTCGGCAACAACGCCTGCTTCCAGGCCAGCGTTCAGTGCGATCTGCTTCAGCGGTGCAGACAGTGCCTCACGCACGATCTTCACGCCAGTCGCCTCATCGCCCTCCAGGCCAAGGTCGCCCTCAAGGGACTTCGCAGCCTGCAGCAGTGCCACACCGCCGCCGGCCAGGATGCCCTCTTCGACGGCAGCCTTCGCGTTGCGCACAGCGTCCTCGATGCGGTGCTTGCGCTCCTTCAGCTCCACCTCGGTGGCTGCGCCAACCTTGAGCACTGCCACGCCGCCGGCCAGCTTTGCCAGGCGCTCCTGCAGCTTCTCACGGTCGTAGTCGGAGTCAGAGTTCTCGATCTCAGCGCGGATCTGCTTCACGCGGCCGTCGATCTGCTCTTTGTTGCCAGCGCCGTCGACGATGGTGGTCTCGTCCTTGGTCACCACAACCTTGCGCGCCTGGCCCAGCAGACCCAGGTCTGCGGTCTCCAGCGACAGGCCAACCTCTTCAGCGATGACCTGGCCGCCGGTCAGGACAGCCATGTCCTGCAGCATTGCCTTACGACGATCACCGAAGCCAGGTGCCTTCACAGCAACGGACTTGAAGGTGCCGCGGATCTTGTTCACAACCAGGGTGGACAGGGCCTCGCCCTCAACGTCCTCTGCGATGATCAGCAGTGGCTTGCCGGACTGCATGACCTGCTCCAGCAGAGGCAGCAGGTCCTTCACGTTAGAGATCTTGGAGGAGACCAGCAGGATGTATGGATCCTCCAGGACTGCCTCGCCACGCTCCATGTCGGTAGCGAAGTACGCGGAGATGTAGCCCTTGTCGAAGCGCATACCCTCGGTGACCTCAAGGTCCACACCAAAGGTGTTGGATTCCTCAACAGTGATCACGGAGTCCTTGTTCACTTCGCCGTTGCCCACTGCGTACATTGCCTCGGCGATCTTCGCGCCGATCTCTGGGTCAGCAGCGGAGATGCCAGCGGTAGCAGCGATCTGCTCCTGGGACTCCACTTCCTTCGCAGCGTCCAGCAGGTCAGCGTTGACCTTCTCTACTGCCGCCTCGATGCCGCGCTTGATGCCCATTGGGTTGGAACCAGCCGCAACGTTGCGCAGACCCTCGCGGACGAGCGCCTGAGCCAGAACGGTAGCGGTGGTGGTGCCGTCACCGGCAACATCGTCAGTCTTCTTCGCTACTTCCTTGACCAGCTCTGCGCCGATCTTCTCATAAGGATCCTCAAGGTCGATTTCCTTGGCGATGGATACACCGTCATTAGTAATGGTCGGCGCGCCCCAGGACTTTTCCAGGACCACGTTGCGGCCCTTGGGGCCGAGGGTGACCTTGACTGCGTCTGCCAGAGTGTTCAGACCGTTTTCGAGGCTGCGACGTGCTTCCTCGTCGAATGCGATCATTTTTGCCATAGTGTTTGTTGCTCCTCTATATAGTGGAAAAAGCGACGACACTCTACGTCTGTGTCCAAGCAGGCGCCCGCGACGGCACGGCTGATGAGTGTGTTTCAGCCTCATCCCACTCGGTGATCAGTTTTTAGCACTCTGATCGTTCAAGTGCTAACACCTTTTTTAGCACTCAGCGCCGACGAGTGCAAGAATTGGGCAGTATGACACCAAACCGTGAACTCATTTTCAAGAACCTGTCCGAGATCGTCGCCTTCAATTCCGTGCACTCAGTGCCGGAGCTTGCCGACGATCACTCCGCAGCCGCACAGTGGGTCGTCGATAAGCTCACTGAAGCCGGCCTGGACACCACCGCGTACGCCACGATCGACGGGACGAAGACCATCATCGGCACCAAGGAACCCGTCGGCGATGCCCCGACCGTGCTGCTGTATGCGCACTATGATGTCGTTCCCGCCGGCGACCCCGACGCGTGGACCAGCGACCCCTTCACGCTGACCGAACGCGATGGCCGCTGGTACGGCCGCGGCTCCGCCGACTGCAAGGGCAACTTGGTCATGCACCTCGAGGCCCTGCGCCTGGCCGGCGACTTCGATGCCGGCCTGAAAGTAGTCGTCGAAGGCTCCGAGGAAATGGGCGGCAGCGGGCTGGAGGCGCTTATCGACGAGCAACCCGAACTCTTTGCCGCTGACGCCATCTTGATCGCCGATTCCGGCAACGCGGCCGTGGGTGTGCCCACCCTCACCACGATGCTGCGCGGTGGCGCGCGCGTCGATGTCACTGTAGACACCCTGCGCACCGGGGTCCACTCCGGCCAGTTCGGCGGCGCTGCCCCCGACGCGGTCGCAGCGCTGGTGCGCATCCTGGATTCGCTGCGCGACGAGCACGGCCGCACCGTCATCGACGGCGTAGAAACCGCGCAGAAGTGGGAAGGCGAGCCCTATGACCGCGCCCAGTTCCGCGAGGACGCCGGCGTGTTGGAAGGCGTGCAACTGATGGGCACCGTCGAGGACGAGCCCGCCGATATGGTGTGGTCGCGCCCGGCCGTCACCGTGATTGGTTTTAGCTCTACCCCAGTATCGGAGGCGGTGAATGCCGTACCGGCCACCGCATCGGCAGCGCTCAACCTGCGTGTGCCACCAGCGGTGGATGCACAGGATACCGTCGATAAGCTCGTGGCTCACCTAGAGGCGCACGCACCGTGGGGTGCCAAGGTCACCGTCACAGCCAGCGACACCAACCAGCCTTTCTCCACCGACCCGGACAAGCCTGCTGCGAAGCTGCTGGGCGACTGCCTGGTGCGCGCCTACGACGCCTCCGAGCTGAGCATTGTCGGCTCTGGTGGCTCCATTCCGCTGACCGCGAAGCTGCAGGAAAAGTTCCCTGACGCGGAGATTGTCCTGTTCGGCGTGGAGGAACCGCAGTCGACGATCCACTCCCCCGACGAATCGGTCGACCCAACAGAGATCGAGAACATCGCTGTGGCTGAAGCCAACTTCCTGCAACAGTTCGGGAAATAATCGTCGGGATGCAACAGCCCTATATATAACTGACACTTCGCACCCAACGATATTTATGGGTAAGGTGTGTGTCGTTGGCCGCGCCTCCTTGACGCCGCCGTTTTTGGGTGTTTCTCAGTTCTACATAGTGTCCGCGTTTGTGGACCGCCAGCCGCTGGGGGCAGCACGCATGGGCGTTGATAGAGCACGGCTTGATGTCTCGTGTCCGTCAATGCAATAAAGAGGAGCTGCCCAACGTGCTCACACTGCTTGTTGCCTTGGCTATCGCGACGATTGCTGCACCCTTCCTCATCAGATCGATGGGACGGATTGCGTTCTGCCTGCTGGCCTTGGTGCCGGCGGCAGGCTTCGTCTGGATAGTCAGCCTCTTCACCACCGGCGCTTTTGCCCAAGGCGTAGAAATTCGAGCGGCCTATGAATGGATGCCGTCGGCGCATCTCAACCTCGAATTCCGCTTGGACCCGCTGGCTGGTCTGTTCAGTCTTATCATCTTAGGCGTCGGTGCTTTAGTCCTGCTGTATTGCTGGGGCTATTTTGATTCCAATCCCCGGCGCCTGTCCATGTTCGGCGCCCAGATGGTCTGCTTCGCCGCAGCCATGTACGGCCTGGTGATCTCCGACAACTTCCTGTTGATGTACATCTTCTGGGAGATCACCTCCGTCCTATCCTTCCTGCTGGTCGGATACTACGGCGAACGTGCCTCCTCCCGCCGCGCCGCAGGCCAGGCCCTGATGGTGACCACCCTGGGTGGCTTGTCCATGCTGGTGGGCATCATCTTGTTCGGCCGCCAGACCGGCGTGTGGCGCCTCAGTGAAGTTGCCACCTTCGATGCCGTGGGCGAAACCCCTTATGCCACCGCCGCCGTGATCCTGATTCTGGCCGGTGCGCTATCCAAGTCCGCGATTGCCCCGACGCACTTCTGGCTGCCCGGCGCGATGGCCGCCCCTACCCCGGTGTCGGCCTACCTGCACTCCGCGGCCATGGTGAAGGCCGGTATCTACCTGGTCGCGCGCCTTGCCCCGGATTTCAATGCGATTGGTACCTGGCACCTGGTGGTTATTCCGCTGGGCGTGTTCACCATGCTTTTGGGCGGGTGGATGGCGCTGCGCCAGAAGGACCTGAAGCTGATTCTGGCTTACGGTACGGTCTCCCAGCTGGGCTTCATCATGTCGATTATCGGCATCGGTTCGGAAGAAGCTTTGCAGGCGGGCTTGGTGCTCACCTTCAGCCACTCCCTGTTTAAGGCAGCGCTGTTTATGATCGTCGGCGCGATCGACCACACCACCGGTACGCGCGATATCCGCGAACTGTCCGGCCTGGGCCGCAAGCAGCCGCTGGTGGCTACCTTGGCGGTCATCTCTGCTGCGTCGATGGCCGGTATCCCGCCGCTGTTGGGCTTCATCGCTAAGGAAGCAGCGCTGACCAACGCGCTGACGGAACCGCTGCTGACAGGCATGCCGGGCCAGTTGCTGCTGGTCGGCGTGGTCGTCGGTTCGATTCTGACGATGGCCTACTCCCTCTACTTCCTGTGGGGCGCCTTCTCGACGAAGAAGCTTGCCAACGGCACCGACAACGCCGTGGAGACGATGCACAATATCGGCCCGTCCCTGTGGTTCTCCCCGGCTGTGCTCACCGCACTGACCGTTTTCCTTGGCCTGTTCCCTGGCTGGCTGGATCGTGCTATCACCACGCACCTCAACGCCCGCTACCCGGAAACCCAGCCGGAGCCGCTGGCCCTGTGGCACGGGTTCACTATCCCGCTGCTGCTCACCGTGGTCATCATCGTCCTGGGTTCGCTGCTGTTCTGGAAGCGCAAGCTGCTGCAGTACTTCTACGATGAGAAGCCGGCTCTTGGCTCTGCCGACGATGTCTACGACAAGACCTTGCGTGGTCTGTCGCAGATCTCCCTGCGTTTGACGGCGTCTACCCAGCGCGGTTCGCTCACCATTAACTTGGGCGTGATTTTCGCGGTGCTCATCTTGGTGCCGCTGGTGTCCTTGATCTTGGGTGAGCGCACCGATATCCGCATGGTGCTGTGGGATTCCCCGTGGCAGGCAATCGCCTCGGTGATCATCATCGTGATGGCTTTCGCCGCTACCCAGATGGAGAACCGCCTGTCCGGCATCATTGCCGTGGGCATGACCGGCTACTCGCTAGCGTTCATCTTCGCGTTGCACGGCGCCCCGGACTTGGCACTGACACAGACCCTGGTGGAGACCATCGTGATGGTGGTGTTCATGCTGGTGCTGCGCAAGATGCCAACGCAGATCGAGCCACGGCAGAACCAGGACAATCGCCTGCGTGCGTGGCTGTCCGTGGCCGTGGGCCTGTCGGTGACCATCGTCGCTGTCTTCGCTATCTCGGCGCGCACCGAGCGCCCGATTTCGGATCTCATGCCGGACCTGGCCTATGACATCGGCCACGGCGCCAACACCGTCAACGTGTTGCTCGTGGACCTGCGTGCCTGGGATACCTTCGGTGAGATCTCCGTACTTGTCATCGCCGCGACCGGCGTGGCCAGCCTGATTTACCGCACCCGCTCCTTCGTGCGCCCATCGCGCCGCCCAACCCTGTCGACCACGTCTCGTCGCTGGCTGGCCGCCGATGTGGATTCGGAGAAGGCACAGAACCGCTCGCTCATGGTGGACGTGGTCACCCGCGTGCTCTTCCCATCGATGATGGCGCTGTCCCTCTACTTCTTCTTCGCGGGCCACAATGCTCCGGGTGGCGGTTTCGCCGGCGGCCTCGTCGCCGCCCTGGCGATCACCCTGCGCTACCTGGCAGGTGGCCGCGACGAACTGGAAGAGACGCTGCCGATCGACCCCGCGAAGATCCTGGGCACCGGCCTCATCCTGTCGGCCGCCGCCGCAGTGATCCCGATGTTCCGTGGACAACCGCCGCTGACCTCGGATTTCGCGGAAGTGACCTTGCCGCTGATCGGCGAAATCGCCATCCCGTCCGCGCTGCTTTTCGACGCCGGCGTGTACATCATCGTCGTCGGCCTGATCATGCACATCCTCACCTCCATGGGTGGTCACCTCGATCAGGAGGAAGAGGTGCGCAAGCAGCGCGCACGCGACCGTGCTCGCTCCCTGAAGCGCAAGGCAGAGTTCCGCCGCCGCCAACAGGAGCAGCGCAAGAAGCAAATTGCGGCACAACATAATGCGCCGGGCTCGTCGCCAAACGCAAGCGAGACATCCGGTTCCTCGGTAGCCACCTTGGAAAAGGGTCCGGAAACAGACCCCACTGACCCCAGTAAGAATCGAGAAGAAGAAAGCGAGGACAAGTAAATGGAAGCCAATCTCTTTCTCATCCTCGCCTCCGGCGCCCTCATCGCGTGTGGCACCTACCTGATGCTGGACCGTGCGATGACGCGCATGCTGATGGGCATTCTGCTCATCGGTAATGGCGCGAACTTGCTGATCCTGCAGGCCGGTGGCTCGGCGGGCTCGCCGCCGATCATGAACCGTGACTCTGAGGTCTACGGTGATCAGGTTGCCGACCCGCTGGCTCAGGCCATGATTTTGACGGCCATTGTGATTTCGATGGCGATGACCGCGTTCATCCTCGCGTTGGCCTACCGCCAGTACCGTTACCGCACCGCCGACATCATTGAGGATGACTCGGAGGACCAGGCAATTGCTGCACGTCCGGCCACCGCCTCGGCGGCACCGGACCACGACGCCTCCGATGACCCTGAAACTGGGCGTCTCACCGCAGAAGGCGATGCCTTCGGCCCGCGTTCATTCGAAGACCCAGTCACGGAGGCCGACGATGAATAGTTTTGCCGCAGAGTGCGTCGAAGCGCTGCTTCCGTACATGCCTTATCTCATCCCGCTGCCGGTTCTTTTGCCGGCGATCGCAGCGGCCCTAGCCCTGCTGTCCGGCAAGTACGTCAACCTGCAGCGCACCATCGCGATCATCACCCTGATCGCGCTCATGGTGCTCAACGGCTCGATGATCCTGGTCACGGACCTCGAAGGCATCCAGACCGTCCAGCTGGGCGGGTGGGACGCGCCGATCGGCATCACGCTGGTCGCGGACCGCT
Source organism: Corynebacterium sp. (assembly GCF_043426755.1). Lineage (GTDB taxonomy): Bacteria > Actinomycetota > Actinomycetes > Mycobacteriales > Mycobacteriaceae > Corynebacterium. Next base: position 14,819 of record NZ_JBHWRP010000012.1, read on the forward strand.
TGTCGACGATGATGCTGTTCGTCTCCGCCATCGTGCTGTTCTGTGTGATGTGGTACGCCATCTCCCAGGGTGTGCGCGACGGCACGGAGGAAGAGCCAGTGGCTGTCTTCCTGCCGGTGTACATGCTGCTAACCATGGGCGTGAACCTGTCCTTCCTGGCGGGTGACCTTTTCAACCTGTACGTCGGTTTCGAGGTCTTCCTCGTCGCCTCTTACGTGCTGCTCACGTTGGGCGCTTCGCCGGACCGTGTGCGTGCCGGTATCGGCTACGTGATGGTCTCCATGCTGTCCTCCATGATTTTCCTGTTCGCCCTGGCCGGAGTGTACGCCGCGGTGGGCACGGTGAACATGGCGCAGATCGGTCTGCGGATGGAGGACATCCCGGACGGCACCCGCACCGCCATCTTCGCCACCCTCCTTGTGGCCTTCGGCATTAAGGCGGCGATCTTCCCGCTGGATGCCTGGCTGCCGGACTCCTACCCCACCGCCCCGTCGCTGGTCACCGCTGTGTTCGCGGGCCTGCTGACGAAGGTGGGTGTGTACTCGATCATCCGCATGCGCTCCTCCGTATTCACGGATGGGTCGCTGGATACCCTGCTGATGTGGGTGGCGCTGGCCACGATGATCGTGGGTATTTTGGGTGCGTTGGCGCAGAATGACATCAAGCGTTTGCTGTCCTTTACCTTGGTCAGCCACATCGGTTACATGATCTTCGGTATCGCACTGGGTTCCGCCCAGGGGCTCAGCGGCGCGATCTTCTACGCGGTGCACCACATTCTGGTGCAGACCAGCCTCTTCCTCGTGGTCGGGCTGATCGAGCGTCAGGCGGGTACGTCGTCGTTACGCAGGCTGGGTTCGCTGATGTACACCGCGCCGGTGATCGCCATCTTGTACTTCATCCCCGCCATCAACCTGGGCGGTATCCCACCGTTCTCCGGCTTCCTGGGCAAGATCCTGCTGCTGGAGGCCGGCGCGAACGAGGGCTCCTGGCTGTCCTGGGTGCTGATCGGTGGCGCCGTAGTGACCTCGCTGCTGACCCTCTACGTGATGGTCCTGGTGTGGTCGAAGGGCTTCTGGCGCGACCGCAAGGACGCACCGGAGGGCGAGCTTGTCGACGCTCAACCGTCCCCATTGGTTGATGTCACCGACACGGTCACCCTGAAGGAGCGTGCTGACGTGGGCCGGTTGCCTTTTGGCATGGTCGCGTCCACCACCACCCTCGTCGTGGCCTCGCTGTCCGTAACGGTGCTGGCCGGCCCAATTTCCGCTGTCACCGGACGGGCTGCCGAATCCGCACAGGACGTCAATATTTACCGCACCGCCGTTCTTGGCGACCGGGCTGACAACCCTGATCGCACCGTCGACCAGCAGCGTCTCGACGACGGCACGGACTCCTTGGACAAGCGCAAGCACGAGCTTCCGGAGCCGGCACCAGGCATCGTCGAAAGCCGTGCCCCTGAAGCCTCGACGGAAAGAATCACGAAAGAAACCCCCACCATGTCTGGCGTGACCACGGAACCAATCCCGCTGCCCGCCCCCACTGAGGAGGTGTCCCGCTAATGTCCGGAGTGCGCAACCGCCTACGCTTCTCATTCATCATCTGGCTCACGCTGATGTGGATCCTGCTGATGGGCGAATTGTCCTGGGCGAACTTCTTTGGTGGCCTTGCCATCGGAACGCTCATCGTCTTGCTGCTGCCGCTGCCGGCGATGCCGATGGACAACTTCCGCATCTACTGGCCGGCCGCGATCCGTTTCGTGTTCACCTGGCTTGGTGAACTGATCGTCGCCTCGGTGAAAGTGTCTTGGTTGGCTATCCGCCCGAAGGACCCGCCGAAGACCGCCATCCTGCATGTGCCGATGCGTGTGTCGAATGAGCTTGTCCTCTACTTCGCCACCTCCGCATATAACCTGCAGCCGGGTGGTTCGGTGAGCGATATTGATATCGCGAACCGGATGTGGACGATCCACGTGCTCGACGCCGAGGACCAGGACGACATCGACCGCGAAATTGAAAATGTGGCCACCCTGGAACGCCGCATGTTGGCCATCTTTGAAAGGGGGCTATAAATGAATCCCGAACTGTATAACTCTTTTCTCCTGATCGCGGCCGTGTTCCTCACCGCCGGGTTCCTCATCATGACCTGGCGCATCATGGTCGGCCCCGACTCGCTGGATCGCATGCTGGGCATGGACGGCGTGGTCGCCATGCTGCAGTGTGCGCTGGCCACCTATATTTGCTGGACGCTGGACACCACCGTGGCCAATGTCATGATGGTCATCGCACTGCTGGGCTTCATCGGATCCCTGTCCGTGGCACGCTTCCGCAAGAGGGATGGTTCCTAACATGTCTGATATCAATTACTCACTGATCACCGACATCATCTCGCTCATCCTGATCATCTC
>NZ_JBHWRP010000013.1:0-4678 GCF_043426755.1 Corynebacterium sp.
CGTGAGGGCACCGCTTTGCCCATCCAGCACACCGCCGGGCTATGGGGCGGCACCTCCCATGAGTGGGTTGCCCCCGAGGTCAAAGAAGACACTGAAACGTACGCCCAGCTCACCGGCACTTACCCCGATGGTACAACGACCACTGAGCGCATCCCCGTACTCATCCTGAACAAGGACGCGGACAAGGTCACGCCCACCTTTAGCCAACCTGAGCCTGTGCGCGAGGGTCTTGAGGTGACCGCCAAGCTGACCAATGGCCACGAAATTCCGCGGGGCACCCGCATCGAACCTAATCAAGGTGCACGAATCGCCCAGGACGGGACCGTGACGTGGCGGACGCCGAGCGTCGATAAGGACCAAGATCTTAAAATCACGGTGACGTTCACCTACCCGGACAAGTCCTCCAACACGGCGACCATCACCGTCCCTGTGCGCGATAGCCTGTCCGATCAGCACGAACCCGCCAAGCTCAACAAGCAATTTGAGGTGCGTGAGGGTCAGAAAACCACCATTGACCTAGCCCCCATCATTGCGGGATTGCCGGAAGGCACGAAGGTTTCGTCGACAAGCGGGCAGGTATCCGGCACCACGCTGACCTATACTGGCGAATCCGTCAATGCCGATACCGTGCTGGACGTGCCCATCATCGTCACCTATCCGGACGAATCGACCGACACCACGAGCGTATCCGTGCTGGTCACCGATCAGCAGTCGGATCAGTTCAAAGTGACCTACCCGTCCACGACCGTCAATGAGAACGGCACGGCGACGATCAGCCCAGAGTTCAGCCAACCGCTGCCTTCCGGCACCCGCTTTTCGCTTGCCGACGATCGCGCCGGCGTGTCGATCGACTCCACAACAGGCGAGGTGACGTACACGGTGGGCGAACTCAACGGCAATGATCGGGTCACCCTGCCGATCGATGTGACCTACCCCGATAAGTCGACCAGCCGGGTCAGCGCAACGGTGCAGCTGAACGATCTGACCCCGCCGGCAAACGCAGGTTCCTCCGGCGCCGGTGGAATCATTGGCGGCCTTGTCGCTGCGATCGCTGTCCTCGCCGCCTTGGTCGGCCTCGCCCAGCAGCTGGGTCTGGTGAATTTGTTCTAACCCAGTGTGTCACGCTTCCCCACCCCCATATGTGGGGAAGCGCATACTTAGCAGTGACCTAAACCACTAACCTTGGATCATATATTAGTTTGACTATATGCGTATTTAACCTAGATCTGAGGTTTCATGGATCAGTTTGATCAAGTCATTGAATCCGTTGTCGGCCCTGTAGCCGATGTGCTCTCCGCGATCGTTTTCGCGGAGATTCCCATTTTCGGAGGCATTCCCCTCATCGTGCTGTGGCTGATGGCCGCAGCGATCTTCCTCACCGTCTGGCTGAAGTTCCAGCCCATCACGGGTGCCCGGCACTCCCTCAGGGTGATTACCGGCAAGTTCACCCGCAAGACTGACCCAGGTGAGATCTCTAGTTTCCAGGCGCTGGCCACAGAGCTGTCCGGCACCATCGGCCTGGGCAATATCGCCGGCGTGGCGGTTGCAGTCTCGGTTGGCGGGCCGGGTGCGGCACTATGGATCGCTGCCTTCGGACTTCTGGGCATGAGCGTGAAGATGGCAGAGGCCACCCTCGGTGTGATGTTCCGCCGCGTCAATGAAGACGGCACCATCTCCGGCGGCCCCATGTACTACCTGCGCGACGGCCTGAAGTCCATCGGCTGGAAGAAAACGGGTGGCGTATTGGCATGGCTCTACGCTCTATTCACTCTGCTCGGTGTGTACGGCGCTGACTTGTTCCAGTCCAACCAGGTGGCGGCAATCCTCTCCTCGTCGTTAGGTAATGAGTTCCTAGAGAACAACAACTGGCTCCTCGGCCTGATCATCGCGGTCCTGGTTGGCTTGGTCATCATCGGAGGCGTGACCTCCATCGGTAAGTGGACGTCGCGCATCACCCCGGCGATGGCCTTGCTCTACCTGGTTTCGGTGCTGGCGGTGATCGTCGTCAATATTGATCAGCTCGGTGCCGCACTTGGCTCCATGGTCACAGGCGTCTTTTCACCGGAGGGCGTTGCAGGCGGCGCGATTGGTGTGGCGGTAATCGGCATCCAGCGTTCCTTGTTCTCTAACGCGGCTGGCGTGGGTACTGCAGGCTTTGCGCACTCGGCGTCGAAGACTCGTCGTCCCGCGTCCGAGGGTTTCAACGCTATGTGGGGACCATTCTTCGACTCCGTGGTGGTGTGCATGCTCACCGCTACCGCGATCGTGATTACCGGCGTCCATGAAACTGCCGGCGCAGACGTGGAAGGTGTCACGCTAACGGCATCCGCTTTCGCCACTGTTGCATCGTGGTTCCCGTACCTGCTGACCGTCGCAGTCACCCTGTTCGGGTTCTCCACCGTCTTGGCCTACGCCTACTACTTTGAGCAGGCTGGTGTGTACATCTTCGGCGATTCCCCAGCTACCCGCTGGACCTTGAAGGCGATCTGGGTGATCGGCCCGGTCATCGGCGCCTCGGCTTCGCTGAACGCCGTGATCACATTCGCCGATGCTTCCTTCTTCCTCATGGCCATCCCCAACCTGCTGGGCATCTACTTCCTAGCCAACGTTTTACGCCGCGAGATCCTCTCCTACCGCGAGGCCGTCAGCGGCGGGCATATCGACGAAGCCCATGAGCAACTACAAGTGGGGATGGGCGATCACGAGCCTTCCCCCGAGGACGAAGAACTTGCTGCAGCCATCGACGCGCAGGGTATCGACGATGGCCCCTACGCCCCCCAAGGCCCCCGTCACGGTATCGACGAGTCGATCTTCCTCAACTCCAGCGACTCCCCCGATACAGACGCCGGTGGCTCCACCGCGAGAACGCCTTAGATCTTCTTTGCCAAGTCCCTGACGCGTTCGAGTGTGTCATTCATGATTTCGTCGGCACGATGAGGCTCATGATCAAGCCCTTCGGCGATGACGGACGAGACCTCGCAGCCCAGGAATGCGCCAATCTGCTTGATGTACTGGGCGGCGGGGTCATTGCCGCCAAAATGCCCGCCCGATGCCTGCAGATGGACCAACTTCTTGCCCTGGACCAGACCTTCTGCGGCGCCGGTGTCGGTATAGCGGAATGTCACGCCGGAGCGGCAGATCGTGTCCACCCATGCCTTCAGGCGAGTGGGGATGGACAGGTTCCATAGCGGGTTCGCTACGACCACCAGGTCAGCGTTGAGGAACTGGTCGGTGTAGTTGTCATACAAGGTCAGCTTGGCCTGCTGCTGTTGGGTGAGGTGGGCGAAGTGCTCGCCCCCAGCGAGCGCCTCCCAGCCGGACAGCAAATCCATATCGATCTCTGGGATTGCCACTTCATAGAGGCGCAGTTCTTCGACTCGTGCATCGGGGTGTGTTTCCTTGAATGCATCCCGGAACGTGTCCGCCATGGTCATCGACCGAGATTTGTTGGACTCCAGTGGGTGCGCGCGGACAATCAGAACTCTCACGAAAATACCTTTCATATAGATCTATGGTTTCGGAAATTTGAAACGTACAGTATGTACAGATCCACCGTAGCGAGGACTTGCCTACTCCGCTGGACGCGTCGATGAGCAACAAAATACCCCGCCAGACTGAATCTGACGGGGCACATATCGAGGGGCAATTGCCTAGTTGCGACTTGCTACCCTCTCCTCTTCCAGCTTGCGCTGGTTAGCGGTTCCAGGGTTAGCATCGTTAGCCACCATGACGGCCAACACGATGCCGACGATGGTCTGGATAATGGTGAAGATGGTGTTCCAGCCCACCTGACCAGTTTGCATATTGTGGAAGGCTGCAAAAACACCCATCAGGATACCGATGAGGGCGAAGATGAGAATGACTTGGCGGGTACGTGACATAACAATTCCTCCAAAGATTCGACGCAATCAGCTCTTATGTGCCATTATAGCCACAAAAGCATCTTACTGTTGCCTGTTTCACCTATCGACCCTTTGAAACGATCCCGTCACTGTTGGTCTGATCATTCCACTCGCCAACTGAAGGTAAGTCAGAATTTTGGAACCAGTACCGGACGCAAGAAATAATAGAAACAAAATTCAAGCTCGAAACAAACCCAGAGCAGTTCACTCGGCCAGGTTGGCTGGAGCGTGACAGACCTTTTTGCAGTGGCAGAATTTTTTAACGTTGATGTTGCTGATCTTCTCCCCCGGACAGTCAGCCACGACGAAAAAAGCCCCTCTCCCGAAGGAGAGGGGCTGAAGATGGTAGCGGGGGCAGGATTCGAACCTACGACCTCTGGGTCATTAGCCTCCATAACCCTCATGGGTTGGAAGCTCCGCCGAAATTTTTTTTACCACTTTAACCGTATTGCTGGCTCTCCGGCTAACCGTATTGCCGTATTGCCGGGTTGCCATGCATACGGTTCCCCGCATGGAACGTTGGGTATGACTCGATCATGCTCCACTCAGATCGACCCAATGCCTTACCAACCCCTCCCGGATGGCGGGACCCCCTGCGAAGATTCGAACTCCATCTCGCAGCTCTCAATAGATCCCACCGCACGATCACCACGAGGCTCACACACCTGGCAACCGCCGCACGAGCACTCGGCACAGCATCCCCAAGTGAGGTGACCAGTGAAGACTTGGAAGTGTGGTGCGGATCAGCTCAATGGGCTCCCGAAACGCGACATGCC
>NZ_JBHWRP010000014.1:0-5782 GCF_043426755.1 Corynebacterium sp.
GGAAGTGGCGCACGCTCGATGGAGTGAGTTTGTATCACGAAGCGCGCGCGGCTGGGACGATTTACCAAGCGGTGCTGCGCGAGGAACTTTCACGCGAGTTGGGCGTGAAATGGGCCGAGACTGTTAACGGGTGCGCAGAGATTTCCGGGCTTGATGATCGAGAAACAATCGAGGCGTTTTCGACCCGCGCGCGTGAAATTGATCAGTGGCGAGAGGCCAACGGGCTTGCAGATGTAGCCGCTTTTGAGCGCATTGGGCAGAAGAAAACGCGGCAGAAAAAAGACGTTGACACTCCCTTGGAGGATCTAGCGCAGGGGTGGAAAAGCAGCGCGGCAGGTATCACGGCGCGCGCTTTCGTGGGTGGTCTTCACCCCGGCAACGAAGCAGCGGCGGGGACTGTCGAGCTGCCGAGTGTGGGCGAGATTATCGCGGCGGTGACCGCAGAGAGGTCTACGTTTACTCGTGCTGATGTGGTGGAGAAAGTCGCCGAGTTGTTGCCTGTCGGTGCGGCAGAACCCGGCGAGGTTTACAGGCTGGTTGAGAAGATCACCGACGAAGTTTTTGCGACGTCGGCGGCCTGGACGGTAACCCCAGATAAGGATCGCAGTCGGAATAAAACTGCGCGCGAGGGCACGCAGCGGTTTACCTCGGAAGACGTTGTCAGCGAGGTAAACCGGGGCATTGATCTGGCCACAGAGGTGATCGCGGAAGGCGTGAACGCCGATGTAATCCAACCGGTTGAGGGGAAGCTATCGCGGGATCAGGCCGAGGCAATGCGCGCTGTGGTGGAGTCTCGTTACCGGGCGAGTGTGGTTATTGCCCCGGCAGGTGCGGGTAAGACGTCAAGCTTGAAAGCAGCGCGCAGCGCGTGGGAGCAGGCCGGCAAAACTGTTGTGGGTCTGGCGCCGACGGGTAAGGCTGCTGACGTGATGGTTGGTGAGCATGTGGCGCATTCATCGTCGACGTTGGCACGGGTATTGCGTCGCGTCGACGGCCAGGACGCGGCGAATGCTGCCGCGTCGCTGGGATGGGGGCGTGACCACGTGGTTGTGGTTGATGAAGCAGGTATGGCCGCAACACCGGATATTGTGCGCATACTCGACGTTGCCAGTGCTGCTGGTGCTCGTGTGGTGTTGGTCGGCGATCCGTACCAGTACAGTGCGGTCAAAGCACGCGGAGGCATGCTGGCGACCTTGGCCCACGAGCTGCCCGATGCGGTGGAGTTGACCGAAGTGTTCCGCCAGGACGATGCCGCTGAGCGGGAGGCATCGAAGCGGCTTCGTACTGGCGCAGCACCTGATGTTGAATGTGCGGCTGAGTTCTACGCTGAGCGTGGCAGGCTGCATGCTGGATCAGTTACGGCGATGCTTGATGATGTGTTGGCAGGCTGGCGCGGGGACATTGACCAGGGCAAGCAGTCGCTTCTGGTGGCGTCGAATAATGACTACGTGGACGCGCTAAATGTCGCCGCACAAAAGGTTATGGCCGAGCGCGGAGCACTGGATCTGTCCGAGGCTGTGGGCCTTACCTCCGGCCAGTTTGCCCATGTCGGGGATACAATCTTGACGCGGCGTAATGATTACGAGCTGACCACCAGCGCCGGTGATGTGGTGCGCAATGGTCAGCGCTGGCAGGTCGAGTCGATCAATTCTGATGGATCGGTCACTGCGCGACGCTTGGACGATACTTTTGCCACAGTGACGTTATCGCCTGACTATCTGCATGCTCATACGCAGCTGGGTTATGCCTCTACAGGGCATGCCGCGCAAGGTGTGACAGTAGACGTCGCTCGTGTGGTCGCTGGTGTCGGCCAGGTTGACCGGGCTGGTGTCTACGTTCCGATGACCCGAGGCCGTGAGGGAAATTACCTGTATCTGGCTGAGGCCATGCCAGGAGATACTGACACCGGGCACGGCAAGACCGAGCCCGCCCACCGGCGTGAATCTGCTGATTATGCTCGGGATCTTTTGATCCAGGCGGCAACACGCAGCACCGCAGATCAGACCCCGCACTATGTTTACCGCCAGGCCCGCCAAGACTGGGCACTGGTGCGTATGTCCGGCGGAGTTATGCCTGATGCCAACCCGTTTAAAGGTACCCGCATGGCCGTAGTCGCCGACGAACGAGCAGAGGCGCGCATCGAGCGTTTTAGCGACTTCCATGCCGTATCCAACGAGGACGTTGCCGACAGGGTGCATCATGCTCAGCCAGAGGCCGACACCCCTCACCAGGCCAGTGAGATGGCCACAGGCCTGGTGGACAGGATCGGGATCGCGCCTACAGCGACGCATCAGCGCACGACGGGCAGGAAGAAGGTGAACCCGTACCAGGAGACACTAGATAAAGCACGGGCAACTGTCGCTCGCCTTGCCCAGTACAAGGACGAGCTAGCCAGCCAGATCGCCGACCTGGAACAGCAACACAGAAGCGCCGCAGATGCCATGCACAAGGCGCGCCGCGAGATGCAGCGCTATGAGCGATTGAGCCGCGAGGAAGAACACCGCCGCAGTAATCGCGGTTTCTTCGCCAGGTCATTTAATCTCAATGAGGGACTGGATAAGATTAAGACCTGGACTGAAACTCGTGACCGCATTGAGCAGGCTTATCAGCGTCACGAGGCCACATGCGTTGAGTTGGAAGAACGTGTAGACCAGCTGCGCGAGCAGTACCGAGACGCCACGGTCGAGCACGCCACAGCAGACGCGTCGATGCGTGGGGTAGAAGCGCAGCATTACACCGCAGAAATCGGTGGCTATGGCAGTGCTGCCGACCGTCTCCAGGCGCAGCGTGACCTACACAGTGATCAGGGCCAAGACGCGGAGTGCAACGCCGATATGCTGTGGTAAAACACTCCAGAAAACGACGATACCCACGATATGACGAAGTAAAACCCCTGCCCTATTCTCTGGCTTTGATGAGAGAAAGGGAGGGGTCTACTTTTCTAGCTTTGGAAAACTAGACGCGCTGCCGAACAGTACCATTTGGGTTCTCGTCGCCCCAACGCTTCGTTACAAACCGACCAGTGATCGCAGATCGGGTGACAGGACGTTTGTTGCTGGTTCCTGCCCCCATGCTCTCTCTGATGGTTTTTCTGGGCCAACGTGCCGCAGAGGCTTTAGAAACAAAACGTCCAGTGATTGCGGACCGGTATGCTTTTCGAGCCATAGGATCTCCTTTCGTAAACAGGTGAGAAGGAGCACGTCATTTGATATGGCGTTGAAAACTCGGATAGCCTTTCTTCGTCACCGCACGTGATGGAGAAAGGCTAACTTTCTCACCAAGCGCCTAAGTCGTATAAGCGTTCGACTTAGGCGCTTTTTACGCTAGCAGACGTTTCCCATTTCGCATACAAGTACTATATGTAGTTGTTCGTCGTATAAAAACTCCAGGTGGAGTGTCGGTTCTGATCTATATGTAGACTTTGGCTAGCCGGTGTCTGATGGGGTTCTCTTGAAAGCCCGTTTGATTGATTTTTCTATCCGCTATTCTCGCTGAGGTAGTTGTATAGAGTGGTGCGGCCGATAGATAACCGACGCGCAACCGCGGCCTTTGGGACTCCTGCGGCAATCCATTCTTTAGCTTGTTCGATTTGGTCTGAGTTAAGTGCCTTTTTTCTTCCTTTGTAGACACCGCGCTCTTTTGCTTTCGCGATCCCCTCGGCTTGCCGCTCTTTGATTATGGAACGTTCAAACTCAGCAACGCTTCCGAGCAATCCGAGCATAAGTTTCGAGATGGGGGATGAGTTTTTTGAATAGGTTTGCCCCTCGCGTAAGAACTTCACCGATACATTGCGCCCCGTTAACTCATCGACAATTGAATGGAGATCTATTAACGAGCGGGCGAGCCTGTCCATGCTGGTAACGACTAGTTGGTCGCCAGCGCGGAGGTACCGCAAGGTTTCTTCAAGACGGGGACGGTCACGGCTTGAACCGCTGACCTGTTCTGTGTAGATCTGCATGACACCGTCGCGTCGCAGCTGGTCAATTTGTCTCTCTAGATTTTGATCCTTCGAGCTCACTCGTGCGTAACCAACTTTCTGCCCGCTCACCGCGTCCTGGTGTTCATTGATCTCTAGAGGTAGTGACACTTCTGTTCCGTAATCCATATTTCAACCCTAGTGAACATATGTTTCTGTCGTTCTAGGTATGTTCTTTTAGGGTGTACCCGCTTTGACAGTCTCCGGCGTGCTGCGGCTGCGGCGTTAGGTGGCACAACAGGAGAGCATGCTGACGTCGGTGGTAAAGGATTGCGCCGCGATTTTCAGGCCCTCGGCCATGGTCAGATAGGGACTCCACTGGGTGGCCAGTTGGGTCACGGTCATATTAGCTGCCAGGATATAGCCCCCCGCAGCGGCCAAGTCTCCAGCGTCGGTGGTCACGGCGGTGATCCCCACAATCTGGTTGGTGTCGGCATCGGCAACGATTTTGATAAACCCGCGCGTATCGCGATTGACTTGAGCACGCGGCACGTAGTCCAGCGGCAGGACTCGACAGGTGCACCGGATTCCGGCGGCTTGGGCTTGGTGATCGGTCATCCCCACCGCACCCACGGCCGGTGCGGTGAACGTGACACGTGGCAGGTGGGTGTAGTCCACGGCGTGGTTGGCGTTGGTGAAGGCATTGTCAACGACTTGTCCCCCATGGGAAGAGGCCACGTAGACAAATTGGGGGTGGCCGGTGACATCACCGGCTGCCCAAATCCGCGGGTTCGAGGAGGCTAGGTGCGCATCGACGACCACTTCGCCGCCTGGCCCGGTGTCCACCCCCACACTGGCAAGGTTCAAACCTGCGGTGACCGGGGTCCGGCCGGTCGCCACCAAAAGGTGCGTGGCATGCAAGTGACGGGTCTGGCCTTGGATGGTGGCCGTCACGAGCACGCCTCCGGTAGTCGCCTCGGTGGCCACTGCCGTCACTGCCGCTTGATGGATCGCCTGAATCCCTTCATCGGCGAATACCTCCCTGAGCGTGTCGGCGACTTCTGGTTCCTCCCTTGATAACAACCGGGACCGGGCCAGTACGGTCACCTTGGAGCCCAGTCGGGAAAACAACTGGGCTTGTTCGAGGGCAACATAGCCTGCCCCGAGAATGATCAGCGACTCCGGCACCTCGGACAGGTCCATGGCCGTGGTAGAGGTCAAATACTCGATGTCTTCCAGTCCGGCAATTTCGGGAATCGTTGGGGTGGACCCAGTAGCCAGCAGGTAATGCTGGGCCTGGACTGTTTCGATGGTCCCGTCCGTACAGGTCACCTCCAACACCGGGTCATGCGCAGACCCGGTAAAAGTAGCTTCTCCCCGGATCAGCTGCCAACCATAAGCGGTGATCAAATCCAGATATTTGTCAGATCGCATCTGCTCGACCAGGGCGTCTTTTCCAGCGATAACCGCTGGCATATCCACCGGCCCCGCGGTAGCGGTAATCCCGGGGTACCGGGCCGCGTCCGTGGCCCCATGACGTGCCCCGGCAGCAGCCAAGAGTGCTTTCGACGGCACACACCCGGTGTTGACACAGGTGCCACCCACCGTGCCACGCTCGATCATCACCACACTTTTACCCAAGGTGCTAGCCCGGATTGCCGCAGCAAAAGCGGCACCCCCCGAGCCAATAATCGCAAAATCCACCATCTGGGTGGGCTGATGTGTTCTCATGCGTGGTCCTCCTCCTGCAAAACCGCTCCCCAGGACCGGCTGCTGGCCGTCACAGGTGCGTCTTTCCAGCCTAAACCTTCCCCTATACTGGAAGGTCAAACTCAGATAAACATCAGTGGCCACAGAAGGAGCGAA
>NZ_JBHWRP010000015.1:0-36432 GCF_043426755.1 Corynebacterium sp.
CCCTTTGGGTGTGTCGGTGGTTGATGGCGGCGGGGAAACGCCCGGTCCCTTTCCGAACCCGGTAGCTAAGCCCGCCCGCGCTGATGGTACTGCATCTGGGAGGATGTGGGAGAGTAGGTTACCGCCGACCTAAAAATTTGAATAGTGAATCTGGAGCGTAGTTGGGATGAGTTGAGTATGTGTACTCCTTATTCCTACTACGCTCCTTTTTCGTTTCTCTGCTCATAGTCCTACTAGAGTAGAGAGACCTGCCGATATCTCAACATTTGAGTACAGTTGCGCATAATGTTCCCGCAAACTAAATGGCACCGGTCTCAATTAAATAAATGCATAGCAGGGGTCTGCGCTGGGATAGCTGAATTATATGATACCTCCGCAAATACCGTCAGGATTATTTACGTAATCGCTACGCTCTGCGGAGTTCCCTTGGTTGCCGTCTACCTACTGCAATGGCTCATCTACCCAAAGCGATAAGTAGCAGCTAAAGATATGGAAACCCGGTCAAGTCCTAGGTAGTTGTGTATCTGGCTTTCGAATCTGTGGTTAGTGTTAGGCGGGTGATTATGGCCGGTTTCGGCAACGGTGATTCATGCTGATCATGCTGCGATTCCCTTGTCGTCGGCGGGCTGTTCGTCGATGACGTTGGCGGTGATGATCTGTTTGGTCTGGGTCAGACTGGTCAGCGACATATAGCGTTTCTGCTGGATCCAGTCATCATGTTGTTCCGCCAGTACCGCGCCGACCAAGCGGATAACAGCACCACGGTCTGGGAAGATCCCGACCACGTCAGTACGACGCCGAATCTCCCGGTTCAGCCGCTCAGTAGGGTTATTCGACCAAATCTTCGTCCACACTGCTTTCGGCGCAGAAGTGAACGCCAATAGTTCATCAAGTAATTCTTCCAGGTAGTCCTCCACATCAGCGAACTTCTGCTGGCAGAACTCTACAACCTCACGAGCCTGGGCCCACACACTGTCAGCATCGGGTTGCTGGAAAATCGTGTGAAACATCGCCGATAGTGTTGGCCACTTAGGTCTTGGGTACCTGCGATGATAAGTTTTTCGCGAAGTGTGTCCGGCACCGCTGCCAGCTTGCCTGCGGCAGGCAGTCACGATCGTCTGTTTGGATACCAAGGTGGGCATCAATAGCGACTAGGAACACCCTGGTCAGACCACGGACAATAAGGTCGCGGAAGAAACCGGTCCAGGACGCGGTGGATTCAGCCGTAGCAACCTGCATACCTAGTAGTTCCCGGTAGCCGTCCGCGTTGACACCGGTCGCCAGCAACACACTGGTTTTAACGACTCGTCCGCCTTCGCGGACTTTCATCGTCAGCGCGTCACACGAGATGTCGAAGTAGGGGCCCTAGTCTAAGGGGCGGGCACGAAACTGGTCGACCATGGTGTCGAGGTCTTTGGCCATCTCGCTGACATGTGACTTCGACAAGTTATTAATACCTAGAGTGGCTACCAGGTCGTTCATTCTGCGGGTGGAGACTGCCTTGAGGTAGCAGGTCGCAATAACTGTGGTCAGGGCGCGTTCTGTGCGGCTGCGCCGTTCCAGCAGCCAGTCTGGGAAGAAGGCCCCGGTGCGTAGTTGTGGAATGGCTACGTCAATGGTGCCGACTCGGGTGTCGAGTTGGCGGTGGCGATACCCATTGCGGGTATTCGTCCGGTCTGGTGAGGCTTGGGTCAGTAGCTCTTCGAGATAAGCAGTCGGGTCGATATGATGGTCGCCTTGTCGTGTATCGGCATAAGGCTTACCGCGGGATACGGATACGCCACACTAAAGGACGCAACTGGGCGAGGACGCTGCCTTCCGATCGTTGCCGGCCATGTTGTCGGACCTGAACTGTTGGAACAGGGCAGATTCACCTCTTGTGGGCATCAAAACGCCCCTGTTCCAACAGTTCAGATCCAACAGTGTACGAGCTTGAACTTCTTACGGGTCTAGATAGTGCTGCTGCCCGCCGTCCATTTGCTGTCTAGCTTTCGCCTACCCGGCCCTCCATAACAAAACGCCACGCCACGTGGTAGAAATGGCAACTGGAATAACTCTTCTGATGCCGTGGGCATTAAGCTAAGAGGGATTAACTTGACCCAGGGAGAAAACAAGTATGGCTAAACACAGTGCCGAAGGCAGCGACCCGCAACCGAAGCAAAACATTGCTGCCCGCGCCGTAGATTTGTTCAAACAATACGGCGACGGCGATACGGCCGTCGTAGCACTCGACCACGTGAACGTAGAGTTCGTCCGCAACGAATTCACCGCCATCATGGGCCCGTCAGGCTCCGGTAAATCGACATTGATGCACACAATGGCCGGGCTGGACTCGTCGACAACCGGGTCCGCCTTCATCGGCGATACTGACCTCTCCGCTCTGAACGACAAGGAGATGACTAACCTCCGACGCGACAGGCTGGGATTCATCTTCCAGTCATTCAACCTTGTTCCCACGCTGACGGCGGCTGAAAACATCACATTGCCTTCCGACATCGCCGGGGGCACTCTGGATCAGGCGTGGTTCGACGAGGTCACCGAGCGGCTCGGCCTGACGAATCGATTGACGCATCGTCCTGCGGAGCTTTCCGGCGGGCAGCAGCAGCGTGTCGCCTGCGCCCGTGCGCTTGTGTCGCGCCCTGAGATCATCTTCGGTGATGAGCCGACCGGTAACCTTGATTCGAATTCCGGCAAGGAAGTGCTGAATATTCTTCGCACAGCCGTCGACGCGGACAATCAGACAGTGGTCATCGTGACCCACGACGCCACCGCGGCAAGCTACGCGGACCGCGTCATCTTCCTAGCCGACGGGCAGATTGTCAACGAACTGCGTGATCCGACGGTGGAAACGATCTTGTCGACGATGACAGGAATCGAGAACTAAATGGCGTCCACTATGCGAAAGGTGTCGCTGCGTAATATTGCGGCACACAAACTCCGGCTGGCACTGACCGTGCTCGCTGTTGTACTGGGCACGGCGTTTATTTCCGGCTCATTCATGTTCACGAACTCGCTGTCGAACACCTTCGACTCTGTCGTCAGCAATGCCTATAGCGATGTTGACGTCGTCGTCGAAGGCGGGGACGAGCTACCGGGCGTTCCGCGCGAGACCGGGGATGCGATCGCGGAGGACCCGCAGGTTGATCGCGTCAATGCCACCGGCACTACAACTGTCGTTGCGGCGACCGCCGATAAGGAGACGATCCAAACCGGTGGTGGTTCGTCCCAGATCGGCATTTATTATCCCGAAAATGAGGTCGTTGGCCAGTCCGTAGAACTAACTGAGGGCTCGGAGCCTAGCGGCCCCTCCGATGTCGTTGTGAACGCTAAAGCCGCCGAGAAGTTCAACATCTCGGTGGGCCAGGAGCTGATCGTGGTCGATCCGGTCGAACGACACGACGTCACAGTCACCGGTCTGTTCGATTCCGAACTGGACCAAGGCTCCTCGTTGGATATGCGCATGACCGAAGACGCGTACCTGGAGCGTTACACAGACGGCGTGATGTACCCAAGTCTCTCGGTAGCAGCGGCGGAGGGGACCGCGCCAGAGGACTTGGTAACCCACCTCGATGAGACGTACCCAGAGCTCAACGTGGAGACAGGGCAGAAGCTTGCCGACGAAGTCTCTGAGGCCATTAACAATGCCTTGAGCTTCGTGAACTATTTCCTTATCGCCTTTGGCTTGGTGGGGTTGCTCGTCGGCACCTTCCTCATCGCCAATACCTTCTCCATGATCGTGGCGCAGCGCACCAAGGAGTTTGCATTGCTGCGCGCGCTCGGCGCGTCGAAGGGGCAGATTACGCGGTCGGTGACAGCCGAGGCGGTGATCGTCGGCGTTATCGGTTCGGCGCTTGGCGTCGTCGCTGGCGTTGGCCTTGTTGCTGTGATCAAGGCCGTATTGGGCGCCACGGGTACTCCGATGCCGAATTCTGGGCTGGGCCTGTCGGTGTCAGCAGTGGTGGTGCCGATTGTCGTCGGCACGCTGGTGACCGTCATCTCGGCGTGGGCTCCGGCTCGTCGCGCCGGCAAGGTGGAGCCGGTGGAAGCGATGCGTTCGAGCGAGGCCGCTACTCCGCAGCCGCTGTTGGTGCGCACGATCATCGGTCTGATCATGATCGGTGCCGGCCTTGTCACCGCTGGCTGGGCCGTGGCCTGGGAGGAGGGCACGACGGGCAACCGGGCCAGCCTCGTGGGCGTGGGCACGCTGTTGGTGATCGTCGGATTCTTCCTGGCGGGGCCGGCGTTGTCGCTGCCGCTGGTGCCGCCGTTTGGTAGGTTGATCGGTCTGCCATTTGGTGCCGTGGGCAAGCTGGCGTCCACGAACACGCGCCGTAACCCGCGGCGCACGTCTGCAACGGCGTTTGCGCTGATGCTTGGCATCGCGCTTGTCACTGCTATCGGCATGCTGGGCGCGACGATGAAGCAATCGATCTCCGACTTCGCAGAAAGCGAGGTCGACGCAGAGTTCGTGCTGGCTGGCCCACAGATGGGCGGGTTCCCAGTGCCCTCCGACGTGCCAGAAATCGTGCGCGATGTAGACGGTGTGAACGATGTCGCCTTCTACGCCCAAGCGCCAGTGATGGTGGACGGTAAGTACTCCCACCAGGCCGGGCCCCATGGTGTCACCGACGTCATGGGTGGCAATCCCGCAACCCTGGTTGAGCTCGACATGGCGGAAGGCTCCAGCGAACTGTCCGGTAACACCCTGATCGCCCCGCAGGCGCTTGCCGACGAGTTGGGCTGGAATGTGGGGGAGACGGTCGAACTGACGGCACCTGGCCTGTCGCCGGAGACGGTCGAGGTCGAAGTCGGCGGTACCTTCAATGAGTCGGCGATCTTCACCAGCTTCGTGGTGTCCTACGACGCTGTCTCCGAACTCGTGCCTGCGCAAGCGAACACCATCATGATGGTGGGGCTTAACGGCGATGGCACGGTGGAGCATGAAGATTTGCGCGCCAACTTGGAAGCCGCCGTCGAAGACCACATCGTGGTGCAGGTGCGCGATACCGAGGAGATGGCGGGCGAGGCGTCGATGGCGATCGACCAGATGCTCTCCATCCTGTACGGGCTACTGGCATTGGCGGTGATCATCGCGATCCTGGGTATCGTGAATACGTTGACGTTGTCCGTGATCGAGCGACGCCAGGAGATCGGCATGCTGCGTGCCGTCGGTACCCAGCGTGGGCAGATCAGGACGATGATCATCCTGGAATCCGTGCAGATCGCGGTGTTCGGCGCGGTAGCCGGCATGGTGGTGGGCTTAGCCCTGGGTTGGGCTTTCCTTACCGTGCTGGCGGACCAGGGCTTGGAGACCATCGCTATTCCGTGGGGTCTGCTGATCACGATGTTGATCGGTTCCGGCATAGTCGGTGTTCTTGCGGCGTTGTGGCCGGCCCAGCGTGCGGCGAAAACCCCGCCGCTGGATGCGATCGCCGACTAGAACGAGCCGTAGATCCGGCCGGCCCACACTGTTCCACGGTGCGCGGCGATAATGCCGATCACCACCGTGGCCAGGGTGTAGCTGATCAATACCCGCCACTGCCGGGCGCGCACCAGTTCACCAAGCTCACGGGCCAGCGTCGACCACGTCGATAAGGCCCCCGCAAAGCCCGTGCCCAGGGCCAGGGGCACCAGACCCGGCCCGGACACGGCAATACCAAGCACGACAGCCGCGACCATATTCGCGGCAAACGTGCCCACCCGCGCCGGCGGGATGAAACTTAGGCCCCAGCGCCCCAGCCCTCCGAGGAACCCGCCGACACCCACAGCGAGGACAGCATAGAAGACCTCCATTTAGGCCCGCCTCCTGCGCAACCAGTCGCCAACCAACCAGGAGCCCACGCAGCTAACAAGCGTTAAAACGACCAGTACGCCGGCCTGACTTGCCGACGAACTAGCCGCAGCCAGGGCAAACGCGGAAAAGGTAGTAAACCCACCTAAGAATCCGGTGCCCCAGAAGACTCCGGGGGCCAACAGCCCCATGAGGAAACAGCCGATGATATTGATGGCGAGGGTGGTGGGGATGTCGTCGTTAAGCATGCTTGAAACCCCGAAGCGGGCAAGCGCGCCGAGGGCCGCGCCTACGCCCACCAGTAGTCCCTCTTTGATCATTTACACGATCTTACTTCCAATTCATCTGCTGCTTAGCGACGAACTCCGCAACCTCTTCGGGCGAGCGCTTCAGATGCGGGTCGAACTTGAGGTACTCGCGGGTCTCGCGTGCCACGAGTCCCGACAGGATGAGCAGGCCGATCAGGTTCGGCAGCGCCATTAGGCCGTTGGCCAGGTCGGAGAACGTCCAGGCGATCTCAATCTGGGTGATCGCACCCATGAAGACCACGCAGGTGAAGAAGAGGCGGTAAGGCAGGGAGGCCCACTGGCCGAACAGCGAAACGATGGAGCGTTCGCCGTAGTAGGACCAGCCGATGATCGTGGAGAAGGCGAAGAAGATCAGGGAGACCGAGACGATCGTGCCGCCCCACTGGCCGCCCAGCACGGTGGAGAAGGCATCGGCGGTCATGGTGGCTGCGTTGTCGGCGCCCTGGTCCCACACGCCGGAGGTGACGATGACCAGGCCGGTGATGGAGACCACGATCATCGTGTCGATGAACGTCTGGGTCATCGACACCAAAGCCTGGCGCGTGGGGTGCGACGTCTTCGCAGCGGCTGCTGCGATAGCGGCGGAACCCATGCCGGACTCGTTGGAGAAGATACCGCGAGCCACGCCGAATCGCACAGCCATCATGATGCCGGCGCCAAGGAAGCCGCCGGTGGCTGCGGTGCCGGTGAAGGCATCGGTGAATACCGCGCCTAGGGCTGCAGGGATTTGATCAGCCATAAGGACGAGGGCGACGATGCCGCCGGTGACGTACACGAAGATCATCAGAGGCACGAAGGCGGAGGTGATCTTGCCGATGGCCTGAATGCCACCTAGCAGGACCGCGCCCACGGCGACGAACATGATGATGCCGGTGATCCATGGGTCCACGCCGAACGTGTCCTCCATGCCCGCGGCCACGGAATTGCCCTGGGTCAAGTTACCGATGCCGAAAGATGCGAAGATCGCGAAGACTGTAAAGAGGAAGGCGAGAATCTGCCCAACCGGGCCCGGGATGCCGCGTCGCAGGTATTCCTGCGGGCCGCCGGACTGGGCCCCCTTCGCGTCGGTCACGCGGAAGCGGACGCCAAGGTAGGCCTCGGTGTACTTCGATGCCATACCGACGGCGCCGGTGACCCAGATCCAAAAGAGGGCGCCTGGGCCGCCGAGCGCGATGGCGGTAGCCACGCCGACGATATTGCCGGTACCCACGGTGGCGGCAAGCGCGGTGGTGAGAGCTTGGTAGTTGGAGATATCGCCTTCGCCGTCTTCCTGCTGGTCGATCAGTGCGTGGCGCATTGATCTTCCCAGCGTGCGGAATTGGATACCGCTGAGGCGGAAGGTGAGGAATAGGCCAGTGCCCAGCAGAAGCGGGATGAGCAGCCACGGCCCCCAGACGAAGGAGGAGGCGGTGCTGAGGATGGAGTGGAGGTTGTCAAGCATGTAAAGAAACTATCGACGACAACTGTGGCGTGGAACACTTTTCCCTAAGGTGGCATTTAAATCACCCCGTTTCGGGGGAGAAAGGCCCGAAAGTGGGTGGGGAACGGGCCTAGTAGGTGAAAAAGGTCAACTTCGATAGATAAATGTGACGATTGCGACCAAAATGGGAGGAAAGGAGTTTTTCCTTTCGTTGCTTAAGTTGATTAAGGAGTATTGCCATGGCTCACGAACGTGCCGGACAAGTTGCCCGCCCCGAGGACCTAATCGATATTGCGGAGCTGGTCACCGCCTACTACACCCGCGATATTGACCCAGACAATCCTGATCAGCAAGTGGCGTTCGGCACCTCGGGTCACCGTGGTTCTTCGCTGGACAACGCCTTCAACCAGCAGCACATCTGGGCGACCACCCAGGCGATCGTCGATTATCGTCGCGACAACAACATCGGCGGTCCGGTGTATATCGGCCGCGACCCGCACGCACTCTCGGAGCCGGCGATGGTCTCCGCGCTGGAGGTACTTCTTGCCAACGATGTCGAGGTGCTTGTCGACGATCGGGGCCGCTACACCCCAACTCCTGCCGTCTCCCATGCGATTCTGGCGCACAATGCGAAGCTGGACGGCGGTGTGACGGGTACGGATCCGAAGCGTGCTGACGGCATCGTGATTACCCCGTCGCACAACCCACCGCGCGACGGTGGCTTCAAGTACAACCCGCCTTCAGGTGGCCCGGCAGATACGGACGCCACCGACTGGATCGCTGATCGCGCCAACGAGTACCTGCGCAAGGACCTCGAAGGTGTGAAGCGCACTTCGGCCACGGGCGTGCTGGATGATCGTGCTGTGAAGTTTGATTTCATGGGCAATTACGTCAATGACCTGCCAAACGTGCTGGACTTGGACGTGATACGTAGCTCCAACCTGTCGATTGGTGCTGACCCGATGGGTGGCGCTTCCGTGGACTACTGGGGCGCGATCGCTGAGACTCACAAGCTCAACCTCACCGTAGTGAACCCAGAGGTCGACGCCACCTGGCGTTTCATGACCTTGGATACTGACGGCAAGATCCGCATGGACTGCTCCAGCCCCAACGCGATGGCTTCCCTGATCGCCAACCGCGACAAGTACGACATCGCTACCGGTAATGACGCAGACGCGGACCGCCACGGCATCGTCACCCCCGACCACGGCCTGATGAATCCCAACCACTACCTTGCGGTGGCCATCGAGTACTTGTTCTCCAACCGCCCGAACTGGGGCGAGGGCACGGCTGTGGGCAAGACTCTGGTCTCCTCGTCGATGATCGACAACGTGGTGAAGTCCCTGGGCAAGAAGCTGGTGGAGGTGCCTGTCGGTTTCAAGTGGTTCGTCCCGGGCCTGATTGACGGTTCTGTCGGCTTCGGTGGTGAGGAGTCTGCAGGTGCGTCTTTCCTCCGCCACGATGGCACCGTCTGGTCTACTGACAAGGACGGCATTATCTTGGACCTGCTCGCCGCAGAAATCACCGCGAAGATGGGCAAGACCCCATCGCAGCGCTACGCTGAGCTCGCCGACGAGTTCGGCGCACCCGCTTATGCGCGTACCGACGCAGAGGCCAACCGCGAACAGAAGGCCAAGCTCAAGGCGCTCTCGCCTGAGGATGTCTCGGCGACGGAACTGGCGGGCGAGCCGATCGTCGATAAGCTCACGAATGCTCCTGGCAACGATGCCCCAATCGGCGGGCTGAAGGTAACCACGGAGTCCGCGTGGTTTGCCGCACGCCCTTCGGGCACCGAAGACAAGTACAAGATTTACGCCGAGAGCTTCAAGGGCGAAGACCACCTGGCCCAGGTGCAGAAAGAAGCGCAAGCACTGGTCAGCACTGTTTTAGGGGAGTAACACCTAGCTCGATTCCGCCCCTTGGCTGGGGCGGAATCCCCAGCAAATCCCTCAATTCGTGCGATTGCATCTCGAGTCACGACCTTACCTGGCTTGTCGGGCATTGGCTGAACGCGAACCCGAATCATCTTTTGCAAGAAGTCAATAACTTTCACCGGTAAATCGCAGACTACGACGGCCCGCAATTCGGCCTCTGCGCTTGATGTCGACACCCTCGATCACCACCGCGGGATTGTGCGCATTTGCTGCTCTTCACTTTTACCGTTGTCGACGCCGATGGATGGCCATCCCCCTAATGACTGACATCGCGTAATTGCTTGTCCCAGGCGTCGATGTGGGCTTGTCGTATGGTGTTGATCTTTGTGTCCTCGAGGTCGCAGCGGTTAGCCTCCCGGATTTCACGGTCAGGGTTCGTACCTAGCTTGGTGGCTTGCTAGATGTAGTCATCGGCGAGTGCACCGATGGAGATGTTGTGCAATTCTGGGTCGGTCCAGAGGCCGGGGCGTGCTTCACGTTTACGGTCGAAAGATTATTCTTTGGTGTCGCTCAAGCGGACAATTCAGGCGGTGTTGCTGTTTTGAGCGCCCGTTACGGATAGCCATGATTGACTTTTCTCCGTTCGGCTGGGTTATTGGTTGGATGTTGCGGCCCTCGCAGGTGTGGTTCGAGAGCACTGCCAGGGTTATCTTTTTGCGTCTACACCGACTCTTGTTTCACCACGGTTCCTGCGCCATCCTCGACGATCACCCACGACATCTGTTCAGTGAAGTCATTCGGGTGCATAGAAGCGGAGTTTGTGAGCAGCTTGGTGACGGATTCGGCCTTATCCTCTTCAGTCGCACGGTCGATCTGCATTGTGACGTACAAATTCTTGCCGTCCATGCGGACACCGGTGATGTATGAGGCGTTTCCGCCTGCGTTCATCCATGATTCGTCGGCGCTAAGGCCATATTGTTCGCGGACCCACGCTTCTGCTTCAGCATCGGTTGGGGAGCCCTCCTGTGCGGCAGTCTTTTGCGCTGCGGTGGTGCTGTCAGCGCTTTCCGTATCGGAGTTTCCGCAGGCGGAAAGAGTGAGGGTGAGCGCCGCGACTGCGACCAGTGCAATCTTCTTCATAGCCATTCCTTTGGGATTGGGGCGCGGGTAGAGCGCCACGAATTGACGAGGTGAGTAGTTTCGTCAAGTTATAAAGCTACCGCCCCAGGGTATGGTCTGTGGGGCATTTCGATGTTTCGGTCATCACTGGGGGGATAAGCGGATCCGGTACTTGACTTATAGACCGCTGCCCCTTCGCGCGCGGATCGTTAGCCAGAGACACTGGGGCCATGGCCCGCGCATAACACGATTTATGCCGAGAGCTTCAAGGGCGAAGACCACCTGGCCCAGGTGCAGAAGGAAGCGCAGGAGGTTGTCTCTGAGGTGCTGAAGAAGTAGTTCCTCGTCTGAAACCCTGGATATTCAAGCACGTGACGCGGCGAGTATCCAGGGTTTTCACAGTGCCTACGCTGGTCTACGTGGGTATAGTGCGTTAAAGTTCAAGTGTGACCGTGATAGAAACGCGCCAAGAGGCGCCTGCCCGTGATACACGCACGCTTGTGCTTGATGTCATCAGCGCGATTAGTCGATTCTGGTTGGCTGGTGTGTGGATACTCGGCGGTGTGACGAAAATTGGCAACCATATGGATGTCACTCAGTCCATCGTCGCCTATGAAATATTCACACCCTACTGGTCTGATCTGCTGGCGCGCATCATTGGCCCAGCAGAGCTGGCCGGTGGGTTGTTCCTGTTGCTGGGCCTGTGGCTGCGACCGTCGGGCAAGCTGTCTGCCGTGGTCTTGGTGCTTTTCATTATCGGTCTATCGCAGGCATGGGCGCGCGGCTTGGAAATTGACTGCGGATGTTTCTCTCCGGCCGGCGCTGAGCCCTCGACAGATTACTTGACGACGATTCTGCGTGACGTTCTATTTGTGGCAATGTCACTATGGACCGTCTACCGTCCGTTTCGGAAATGGGCAATTTATCCATAATGAAGAGTGGCGCAGTCGCGCCCGTACACGTGGATACCATGCCCAATCGCACACAATCTCAAAAATAAGGTGTAAGAGTGAGTACAAAGAAGGTTCAGAACCCAAACCAGAGTTCCAATACTGGTTTCATTTGGGCGATCATCGCAGTTGTTGTGATCGCTGCGATCGTCATCGGCTTCATCGTGTTTAACGGCCGCAGCCAAAAGGCGGCGGAAATGGCGGAAAACATGGTGCCAGTTGAAGGCGTTGAAATGGACTACAACAAGGATGACGGCACGATCGTGTTGTCCGCGGCTGAGGGCGGCGAGGAAGCCCCCCACGCTGAGCTGTTCGAGGATTTCTCCTGTAACTACTGTGCTCAGCTGGCGGAGAACACCGACCAGCAGATGTTGGACGAGATCCAGGCCGGCGACCTTGAGGTTGCCATCCGTAGCCTGAACTTCCTAGACCGCGGCGAGGAGGGTAACTCCACCAACGTTCTGGCAGCTGTGCTGGCTACCGTGAACTCGGGTGATGTGGAGCTGTACTGGAACTTCCGCAATACGATGATGGAGCAGCAGCAGCAGATCTACAACCAGTGGAGCAACGACCAGTTCGCCGACCTGGCAGAGTCCTACGGTGCCGACGGTGAGACTGTGGAGGCAATCCGCAACGCTGAGTACCTCGAAGAGGCGAAGTCGGTTGCTCAGTCCAACGCTGACTACCTCAACGAGCAGACCGGTAACGTTTCTTCGCCACGCGTGCTGGTTGATGGCCAGGACGCCGAGGGTGAAGACATCAATAACTGGGTCAGCGAGGTCGCACTCTAAGGCTGGCTTTCAGCGCTGATTCCGCACCTCTGGTACCCGCAGCCTGCGGGCACCGGAGGTGATTTTGTTCGTTCGGAAGGGCGGGGTATAGTGGCTTCATCACCTTCTAAGGGGCATTGGCGCAGTTGGTAGCGCACCACAATGGCATTGTGGGGGTCATGGGTTCAAATCCCATATGCTCCACCAGCACCCGGAGTGCGACGCAACACACAGCGCGCACCCCGGGTTTTTCGTTACTCTGGTGAAGTGATGAGGAACGATACTTTTACTAAGACAGGATCTGCCCCCGACTCAGCCGCTGCAGAAGCAGCTGGATTGCGCTGGTTGAGGGAAGGCTCGGATCGAGTCGTCGACGTGCTCGACGTGGATGAGGCCAACAACACGTTGACCATTCCCCGGATCCGACGCAGCCGACCCACCGTGGATGCGGCCCGCACAGCCGGAGCAGAGCTCGCTCGGATCCACGCCTGCGGAGCCGAGGCTTTCGGCGCACCACCAGCAGGTTGGGATGGCCCAAACTTCATCGGCCGCATCCAGCAGGAATGCACCCCGACACAGCGGTGGGCCGAGTTTTATACCCGCCAGCGCGTCCTTCCCCCGGCCGAGGCAGCGCACGCTGGGGGCACGCTTTCCGACGAGGGCCTCGACACTGTCCGGCGCGCCTGTGAGGCCATTGAGCGTGCCGACGAGGAGGTCGCGGTCTCACGCATCCACGGTGACTTGTGGAGCGGAAACCTGATGTTTGCAGCCGATGGGCCGTGGTTCATCGACCCGGCTGCACACGGTGGTCATGCTTTAACGGATCTCGCAATGTTGGCGCTGTTTGGCGCGCCATTTTTTGAGGAGATCATCGCCGGTTATGAGTCCGTGTCGCCTCTCGACGAGGGCTGGCGCGAGCAGATTCCGTTGCACCAGCTCCACCCGTTGGCGGTGCACACCCAGACCCACGGCCGTTCCTACGCCTTTGACTTAGTCCAAGCCGCAGAAGCAACCATGGATCTACTGGAGCGCTAGCGCCACTATCGCCACCACGTGTCATTGGGCCCGGGAGGCAGGTGGCGTTTGTGCTGGCCTTTGGCCCATAGTTCCTCGATCCGTGCCCGGTCAGTGTCGCTGACGGGGCGCCCTTCGAGGTAATCGTCGATCGCCTGATACGTAATCCCGAGGGCTTCTTCGTCGGGAAGCGTCGGGCGGTCATCTTCAAGGTCGGCTGTGGGCACCTTCTCATAGAGCGCGGGCGGGCAGTCCAGGTATTGAAGGAGCTGGGCTCCCTGGCGCTTGTTCAGGCCAGCAAGGGGGATCAGGTCCGCTGCGCCGTCGCCGTGTTTAGTGAAAAATCCGGTCAGGTTTTCTGCGGCATGGTCGGAGCCGATCACCAGCGCGCCCACTTCGCCGGCGATGGCATACTGCGCGATCATGCGCTGGCGAGCCTTCACATTGCCGTTGTTGAAATCTCCGAGCTGTTCCACGCCGAGTGACTCGGACACCGCAGCATTCATCTCCGCGGTGGCTGGCGCAATGTTGACGGTGAGCCGTCGATCCGGCTGGATGAACTCGAGCGCGGCCTGCGCATCGTCTTCGTCGGACTGGACGCCGTGGGGCAGGCGCACTGCCCAAAACGTGGCGTCATGCCCGTTCGCGCGACGCTTTTCGACGGCCAGCTGCGCAAGCTTGCCAGTCAGGGTGGAATCTTGCCCGCCGGAAATACCGAGGACATAGCCCGCGGCTCCGGTGGCTTCCAAGTGTTCCACCAAAAAAGTGATACGTTTCTCCACCTCTTCAGCGGGATCGATCAAGGGCCGTGTGACCAGCGCATTGATGATAGATTTCTGGGTTTCATCGCCGGGGTGAGACATGACAACCATCGTAGTTAAAGGCCAAGATGTGCGTATGAGTACAGCGAGATCCACCCCCGCAACAGACCAGCAAAAACGCTTCGTGCGCACCGTCGCTGGCATCGCCGCTTTCGCCGGCCTGCTTTTTGGTTATGACACCGGCGTGATGAGCGGCGCCCTGCTCTTCGTCAGCCCCGAATTCGGAATGTCGGCCGCCGAGGAGGGCATGGTCACCTCCATGCTGTTAGTCGGCGCGGCCGTTGGTGCTCTGACCGGTTCGACGATCGCGGACCGGATCGGGCGGCGTGCCACGTTGATGGTGGGTGGCATCATTTTCATCGTCGGTTCCCTTTGGTGTGCGGTTTCCGGGTCGGTGCTGATGCTTTCGTCGGCACGCACCCTGCTCGGCGTCGCGGTGGGCGCGGTCAGTATCGTCGCGCCGATGTATATCTCGGAGATGGTGCCAGCAAAAGTCCGCGGCAAGATGGTCTCCCTGAACACCTTCATGATCGTGGTCGGCCAGCTCGCCGCCTACCTGGTGAACTCCTTGCTCGCGCCGACGGAAAACTGGCAGCTGATGCTGGGGCTCGCCGCCGTCCCGGGCCTCATCCTGACTGTTGGGATGTTCTTCCTCCCCGATACCCCGGTGTGGCTTGCGCGCAAGGGGCGTATCGACGAGGCACGTGCCACCGCAACGCGCTCTGGGATGGACTTGGCGGAACTCACAGAGATCAGCGAGCAGGATGCCGCGGAGCGTCAAGCGCAACAAGGGCAGTGGAGCCGTCTGCGCGCTCATCGCTGGCTGCGAATCACCGTGGTGGTGGCTGCATTGCTGGGTGTGACGCAGCAGATCACTGGTGTGAATGCGATCGTCTACTTTGCGCCGACGATGATGAACCAGGTGGGCTTGTCGACGCAGAACTCGGTATACACCTCGATAGTGATCGGTTTGGTTTCTGTCGTGGCCTGCTGGGTGGGCTTGCAGGTGATTGACCGCATCGGACGAAAGAGGCTGCTCACAATTGGTCTGGTCGGCAACGTGGTGGCCCTTGCGATCTTGGCGCCGGTATATGGGGCGGCCCAGGGTAATACTTCGTTGGCCCTGGTCTCGCTGGCGCTGATGGCCTTCTTCATCGCCTCGCAGCAAGCGGCAGTATCGCCGACGACGTGGCTGCTCATCTCGGAGCTGGTGCCCACCCAGATTCGTGGTCTCGGAATGGGGCTTGCGGGTTTGGCGCTGTGGTCGGCAAACTGGGCGGTCGCCCAGTTCTTCCTGCCCCTGGTGGACTCCTTGGGCGCGACAAACACGTTCGTCATGTTCGCGGTGCTAGGTCTTGTTGCTCTGGGCTTTGTGCGCACGATGGTGCCCGAAACAATGGGCCGTAGCCTGGAGGACGTCAGCCGGGAGCTGGAGCGTAAGTACTCCAAGTCCTCCTAGGCTCGGGACAAGTTTGGTTCTGGCCGGGTGGTCGGGTAATATCATCCCTCGTGTCACGACTAGTCATGTTCTGGCTGGTCGTTGCGGGATGCCCCTCAGTGAGGTGGCAGCCCATTACTTATTCACTGTCGATAGAAAGGAGCGCCCGATGAAGGTCCGCAATTCGCTTCGGTCGCTGAAGAACAAGCCGGGCGCTCAGGTTGTGCGCCGTCGCGGCAAGGTTTACGTGATCAACAAGAAGGATCCACGCTTCAAGGCTCGTCAGGGCTAATCAGCGCAAGATTCTCTGTCCTCTGCCCCAAGCACCCTCCTCTGAGGAGCGGTGCTTGGGGCAGAAGTGTTTTCTGGGGGAGGGCGTTGTGGTCGCGCCGTACCGCCGCTGATCTAAACTGATGGACCTCAACTGTTGGAACAGGGCGGTTTTGGCGCTTCCGGGCGCCCAGATGCCCCTATTCCAACATTTCAGTTCCAGCAGTGTGCGGATCCGTCGGGTTTTGGCGGGCGTCAGCTTGCTGAAACTAGGCGACCCACCCGAAATGGGGGAGTCCGAATCGACAGGCAGGTTAAGTATAAGTGAATAATAATTGACAGTGCAGTGGAAATGCCGGCGATGTCATTTCGGTGGATATGAAGACTGTCCGAGAACGAACTACATGTAGGTGATTTGGTTGCCGTGTCCTGGGGATTTCATGCCTGTAACTACTACATGTAGTGTTAGTTGCTTAAAGGTGGCACAAAGTGTAGGGTTTTGTGGTGTCTCCCCGAACGGGGACAAAGTTTAAAAATGTTCGCCACACCGCTACCCAAAGCGGTGTTGACGGAGAGAGTTTCGAAGAAGGGGATTCCATGGCCATCACCGTGTACACCAAGCCAGCATGCATGCAATGCAACTTCACCACCAAGGCCCTCGATAAGGCTGGGCTGGACTACAACCTCGTCGATATCAGCCTGGACGACGATGCACGAGACTACGTCTTGGCTCTGGGCCACCTCCAGGCGCCTGTGGTTGAGGTGAACGGTGAGCACTGGTCCGGTTTCCGCCCAGATCGTATTCGCGGTCTGGCTGAGAAGGCGGCGTAGCGCACCACCTTCGCTGCACAGGCCGGCCGCAGCGCGCGGCACCTCAGCCTGAGTAGCGTCTCTCTCTGTAGTTTCAAGGCCACCGATTCCCCTAGTTTTTCGGTGGCTTTTCTTTATTGCATCACTTTCTAGAAGGGACGTGAGTCGTTCGTGCTCGTCGTGTATTTCTCTTCTGTTACGGAGAACACCCGTCGGTTCGTCGACAAGCTTGGCCTACCAAGCAAAAGGATTCCCCTGTACCGCTCTGATGAGCCGTTGATCGTGGATGAGCCTTATGTGCTGATCTGCCCGACCTACGGCGGCGGAGCATCCATTAGCCACCAAAACACCCGGCCGGTGCCCAAGCAAGTTATCCGCTTCCTCAACAACGAGCACAACCGCAGCCTGATCCGTGGAGTGATCGCGGCGGGCAACTCCAATTTCGGCCCTGACTACTGCATCGCAGGTGATGTCATCTCGCAGAAGTGCAAGGTGCCGTACCTCTACCGCTTCGAGCTGTTGGGCATGCCGGAGGACGTGGAACGGGTCCGGGATGAGCTCATCGACAACGCTGAGCGGCTGGGTCTGCAGCCCATGGATCCGACCGAGCTGGACGCCGTTCGCGCCGAACAGGCGAAGCAAGAGCAGGAAAAAGCGGACACCCTTGCACGATTGCGTGCGCGCTACGACAATCGTGTGCGCAGCTAACTTAAATATAATTACATAAGTAGTGCCCATATCTATCCCACAATTTTTCGTTTAGAAAGGCCACCCCAACTTGTCTTCTCCCACTCTTGGAAAGAATGTTGCTGAACCAGCGAATCCGAAGGACCAGCTGGATTATCACACCCTCAACGCTCTGCTCAACTTGTACGACGAGAACGGTCAGATTCAGTTCGATAAGGACCGTGAGGCGGCCAACCAGTTTTTCCTGCAGCACGTTAACCAGAACACCGTCTACTTCCATGACTTGGAAGAGAAGATGAAGTACCTGGTTGACAACAAGTACTACGAGCCCGAGGTTATCGAGCAGTATGAATGGGACTTCGTCAAGGAGACCTTCAAGCGCGCCTACGCGTTCAAGTTCCGTTTCAAGACCTTCCTGGGCGCATACAAGTACTACACCTCCTACACGCTGAAAACCTTCGACGGGAAGCGTTACTTGGAGCGTTTCGAAGACCGCGTCTCGATGACGGCGCTGTTCTTGGCGCGCGGCAACGAGGATCTTGCATCGGCGCTTGTCGACGAGATCATGACCGGCCGTTTCCAGCCCGCAACCCCAACGTTCTTGAATGCCGGTAAGGCGCAGCGCGGCGAACTCGTGTCCTGCTTCCTGCTGCGCATCGAGGACAATATGGAGTCCATTGGGCGTGCGATTAACTCCTCGCTGCAGCTGTCGAAGCGCGGCGGCGGCGTGGCCTTGCTGCTGAGCAATATTCGTGAGTCCGGTGCGCCGATTAAGCACATTGAAAACCAGTCCTCCGGTGTGATCCCCGTGATGAAGCTGTTGGAGGATTCCTTCTCCTACGCCAACCAGCTGGGCGCGCGCCAGGGCGCTGGTGCTGTGTACCTCAACGCGCACCACCCAGATATCTTGAGCTTCTTGGATACCAAGCGTGAGAACGCCGATGAGAAGATCCGCATCAAGACTCTCTCGCTGGGTGTGGTCATCCCGGACATTACCTTTGAGCTGGCCAAGCGTAACGACGACATGTACCTGTTCTCCCCGTACGACGTCGAGCGCATCTACGGTGTGCCTTTTGCAGACATCTCGGTGACCGAGAAGTACGAAGAGATGGTGGAAGATCCGCGCATCCGCAAGACGAAGATCAACGCGCGCCAGTTCTTCCAGACCATCGCGGAGATTCAGTTCGAGTCCGGTTATCCGTACATCATGTTCGAGGACACCGCGAACAGGTCCAACCCGGTCAAGACGGGCCGGATCAACATGTCGAACCTGTGCTCCGAGATCCTGCAGGTAAACACCCCATCGGTGCTGAACGACGATCTGACCTACGAAACGATCGGCGAGGATATCTCGTGCAACCTGGGCTCGCTGAATATCGCGATGACCATGGATTCCACGGACTTCTCCCGCACGATCGAGACCGCCATCCGCGGGCTGACCTCGGTGGCGGACCAGACCTCCATTGATTCTGTGCCATCCATCCGCGAGGGCAACGACGCTTCGCACGCCATTGGCCTGGGGCAGATGAACCTGCACGGCTACCTTGGCCGCGAGCATATTCACTACGGCTCCGAGGAAGGCCTGGACTTCACCAACACCTATTTCGCCACGGTGATGTACGAGTCGATCAAGGCCTCCCACAAGATTGCCGTGGAGACAGGGGAGAAGTTCACGGACTTCGACAAGTCCGAGTACGCCACCGGTGAGTTCTTCGACCGCTACAACCCTGCGGACTTCCAGCCGACCACCGACAAGGTCAAGGAGCTCTTCGCGAACTCGACGGCCCAGATCCCGACCGAGCAGGATTGGGCGCAGCTGAAGGAAGACGTCATGCGTGACGGCATCTACAACCGCTACCTGCAGGCAGTGCCGCCGACTGGTTCGATTTCCTATATCAACAACTCGACCTCCTCGATCCACCCGATTGCTTCCAAGATTGAGATCCGCAAGGAAGGCAAGATCGGGCGCGTCTACTACCCGGCACCTCACCTGGATAATGAGAATGGCGAGTACTTCGAGGACGCCTACGAGATTGGCTATGAGAAGGTCATCGACACCTACGCTGTCGCCACGAAGTACGTGGACCAAGGCCTGTCACTCACCTTGTTCTTTAAGGACACGGTGACCACCCGCGACATCAACCGCGCCCAGATCTACGCGTGGACCAAGGGCATCAAGTCCCTCTACTACATCCGCTTGCGTCAGATGGCGCTCGCCGGCACCGAGATTGAGGGTTGCGTGTCCTGCATGCTTTAAGACACAGGCTTATCGACGACGAACCCCTCGCATCCAGAAGATGAACTGGAAGCGAGGGGTTTCTCGTCGTCAAGCGAACTTAGGCGTCTCGGGCGCGGCGTGCCAGCCAGTTGCCCAGCGACTGGATGCCTTGGACGACGATGATCAAGATGATCACGGTGACCAACATCGCGAAGGTGTCGAACTGCTGGTAGCCGTAGCTCAAGGCCAGGTCGCCGACGCCACCGCCGCCGATATAGCCGGCCATGGCCGTTGCCGAAATCAGGCCGATGGTTGAGGTGGTCAGCGCCAAGATGATGGAGGCGCGGGCCTCCGGCAGCATGAAGTATCGAATAGTCTGCCACAGCGTGGCACCCATGGATTCGGCGGCTTCGATGATGCCGTGGTCAACCTCGAGGAGGGACTGCTCAATCAACCGCGCAATGAAAGGCGCGATATAGATGGTCAGGGGGACCAGCGCGGCAGTGGTGCCGATCGACGTGCCCGTGATCGCGCGAGTCAGCGGCACGATGGCCACCATAAAAATCACAAACGGCAGTGAGCGGATGATGTTGACCACCAGGTTGGTGATTGAGTAGATCACCTGATTCGGGCGAAGGCCGCCGGGGCGGAAGATCACCAAGATCAGTGCCAGCGGAATCCCCAAAAGCGAGCCGATCGCCAGTGCGATGCCGACCATGTAGAGGGTTTCCAAGCCCGCATCGAGGTATTGCTGGGGGCTTACGCGCGTGTTAAACGTGTCCATCCAGTTCATGGCAGCACCTCCGCGTTGAGTCCTTCCGTGTCAGCAATATGGGCCAGCGCCTCGTCGATAAGCGTGCGTTGCCCGTCCAAGCCAAGCACCATCGTGCCGACCGTCGTGCGCCGCAGTGGGGCGTCGGACGCCTGGTAGAGGTTGACGGCGACGCCGAGGCGTTCAAGGTCGGGGATCAGGGTGCCCGCGGCGCCGCCGGTGTGGACGACGCGCACGAGCGTGTCGGGGCGGGCGCGGCGCAGCTCATCGACGACGGGCTCCGGCAAGCGCTGCGGCACGACCGTTTCGATGAACCGACGTGTCAGGGAAGCCTGAGGCTGCGCGAAGATCTGCTCGACCGGGCCATTTTCGATCAATTCGCCCTGCTCGAGGACGGCGACGTAGTCCGCGATCCGAGCCACGACATCCATCTGGTGGGTAATGATCACGATGGTCAGCCCAAGGTCTTCATTGATGTCGGTCAAAAGGTCCAGGATCTGGGAGGTGGTCAGCGGGTCGAGGGCGCTGGTGGGCTCGTCGCACAGCAGGACCTTCGGGTTCGTCACAAGTGACCGGGCGATACCGACGCGCTGGCGCTGCCCGCCGGACAACTGGCGGGGGCGGTGGTTGGCACGATCGGCCAACCCCACACGCTCCAAGGCCTCGGCGACGCGGCGGTTGATCTCCTCACGCGGAGTTTTCGCCAACACCAGGGGCATCGCCACGTTATCAGCGACGGTGCGTGAATTCAGCAGGTTATAGTGCTGGAAAATCATGCCCACTTCGCGGCGTAATTCACGCAGGTGAGCGTCGGAAAGCTCGGCTGGCTGCCGGCCTAGGACGCTGACCTCGCCGGAGGATGGCGTTTCCAAACCATTGGCGGTGCGCAGCAGGGTCGACTTGCCGGCGCCTGAGGTGCCGACGACCCCGTAGATGGAGCCAGCGGGCACGTCGAAAGTGATGGAATCCAGCGCGACGATCTGCTGGTCGCCGCTGCCGTAGACGCGTGAAATGTCGCGAAAGGACACTGCCGCTTCAGCCATAAAACTATCCCTTCAAGGACTCTGGGATGAACCAGTAATCGTTGACGTTTTCTTCCTCTACGAACTGCAGGAACTCTTCGTTGCGGTACGCGTCCGAGACGGCCTGAACCCATTCTGAGTCCTCTTCTTCGGCGCGGGTGACCGCGGCCAGGATCAGCTCAGGGCGCAAGGTCTCCTGGAAGAGCTGCAGGTTCGGGTCCACCTGCGAGGCGAAGGACATGGAGCCAGGGATGACACCCCAGTCGATGTCCGGCAGCGCGCGTGGGATGGTCGCGGAATCCATCGGCTCGACCGACAGGTTGTGAGGGTTGTCCTGGATGTCGTTGACCGACAGCAGGGCAGGGTCCGCATCCGGGTTGAGGGTGATCCAGCCTGCTTCTGCGAGCATGTTCAGCGCGCGCGAGAGGTTGGACGCGTCGATGGGCACGGCAACGGTCTGGCCGTCGGCGACCGCGTCGAGGGAATCATGACGCTCCGAGTAAAGGCCTGCAGGGACGGTGGGGATCTCGGTGAAGTTGATCAGATCCGACCCGGTTTCCTCGTTGAAGACGCCTGTGTACGCGGAGTGCTGGTCCACATTGAGGTCAACAGAGCCTTCGGCAACGGCCGTGGTGGCCTGCTGCAGGTCCGAGAACTCGGTGTATTCGATGGTGTAGCCCTGCTCGGAGAGGATCGGATGGATCCCGTCCTGGAATAGGACAGAGTAGGGGCCAGGGGAGGTGCCGACGCGAATGGTCTGGTCATCGCTTTCCGACGACGAGCACGACGCTAATCCAAGGCTGAGCGAAGCAGCGACGATGACTGTTGCCGCGCGCGAAAAGATCTTCATGGGGTCTCCAGTTCCTCAAAATTTCATGTACTAGACGTGGAAGTCTAGCGCTATGAGACCGACCTGTCTAATATTTTCATGGAAACGGGCTTTCCGATGAATAAAAATGGGAAAGAAAAACCCTCGTGCCCACATCGGGGAGCGAGGGAATCGTCGTTAAGCGTGCTTATTCGTAGAGGGCGTCACGTACCTCAGCAAGGAGATTGCGGGAGGCTGCCTCTGCTGCCTCTGCGTTGCCTTCGGCAATTGCTGTTGCCAGCGTTTCGTGCATGTCGAGTGCTTCCTCAACAGGGTTTGAAGGCTGCAGGCCATAGCGGGTGCGGCCTTCCAACGCGTGGAGCAGCGAAGGCGCCAAGGCGATGATCATCTCGTTACCGCTGGCAAGGAAGACCAGCTGGTGGAACTCTTGATCCGCCTTGAGGAATTCGTCGGAGGCGCCCCGGTCGCGGGAGCCGAGCTCGCGCAACTCCTCGGCGAGGGCGACGAGCTTGTCCGACTGCTCTTGGGTGGCCTGGTGTGCAGCATTGAAGGCGGCAATCGGTTCCAGGGCAATGCGCAGCTCCGTGAGGGATTTCAGCTGTTCGTTTCGCTGCTCATCCGCGGCGAGGCGCCAGGTGATCACGGACGGGTCGAAGACCGCCCAGGAGGTTTGTGGCAACACGGTGATTCCGACGCGGCGTGACGACGACACCAACCCCAGTTGCTCTAAAGCGCGCATCGCTTCGCGGGCGACGGTGCGTGAAATGCCAAAGCGGGAGGAGATGTCTTGCAGCGTGAATGTTCGTCCCTCGGGGAGCTCCCCGGCGACGATCTCACCACCAAGCTGATCCAAGACTGATGTCAGCAGTGGTGCTGCAGGCGACTCAGGGGTGGGCATTGCTCAACCATCCTTGAATGTTGTTGTACTGGTGGTGTCTATAGTTGTTACCTTACGCGTATTGCCGTCCAAATTGATAACGACGTGAAAAAAGGGGGGCAAGAATTGACCTGCTAGACAGGCGCGAAATGCCAACCCAATGTTGGATCTGGGGGATAGTAGACGCGCTGGCTGTAGTTGCGGTGGCCATAATTTCTCACTGGGGTAGGGTGGTGGCTTAAGATAAAAGGCCCATTTTAGAAAGTGTCTGAGGGGAAACATGTCTGACCAGCACGATTACGACGCGTATTTAAAGGCCCACACTGAACCGATCAAGGCGATCAACTGGAACGAGATTCCGGATGAGAAGGACCTCGAGGTGTGGGACCGCCTGACCGGTAACTTCTGGCTCCCAGAAAAGATCCCGGTATCTAATGACATTCCGTCGTGGAAGACCCTGAACGAAGCTGAGCAGCTGGCAACCATGCGTGTGTTCGCGAACCTGACCCTGCTCGACACCATCCAGGGAACCATCGGCGCGGTGTCGCTTATCCCGGACGCCCGCACCATGCACGAGGAGGCGGTGTACACCAACATTTCCTTCATGGAATCGGTGCACGCCAAGAGTTACTCCAATATCTATATGACTCTGGCGACCACGCCTCAGATCAACGATGCATTCCGCTGGACCGAAGAAAACGAAGAAGTTCAGCGCAAGGCAAAGATTATTCAGTCTTACTACGAGGGTTCCGACCCACTGAAGAAGAAGGTCGCATCCGTGATGCTGGAATCCTTCCTCTTCTACTCCGGTTTCTACCTGCCGCTGAACTGGTCGGTGCATTCCAAGCTGACGAACACCGCAGACATCATTCGCCTCATCATCCGTGATGAGGCCGTCCACGGCTACTACATCGGTTACAAGTATCAGCTGGGGGTTGCCGAGGAGACCCAGGAGCGTCGCGATGAGCTCAAGGAATACTCCTTCGATCTCATGTACGACCTGTACGAGAATGAGACTCAGTACACCGAGGACATTTACGATCCGATCGGCTGGACCGAGGATGTGAAGCGCTTCCTGCGCTACAACGCCAACAAGGCTCTGAACAACCTCGGGTACGAAGGGCTCTTCCCGTCCGACGAAACCAAGGTGTCCCCGGCCATCCTCGCATCGCTGTCTCCAAACGCGGATGAGAACCATGACTTCTTCTCCGGTTCCGGGTCGTCTTACGTGATTGGCAAGGCCGAAGACACTACTGACGACGACTGGGATTTCTAGGCTAGATAGTTCGTCCCAGCAGTCACATTGGCACCAAGCGCCCTGTCCCGCCAGAGCGGTGGGGGAGGGCGTTTATGCGCCATATACAGGATATATTCAGATTTCTGATAGTACCTGCCGGACGCGCCACGCCCATCAATCTTTGGTTTGAACCCCATTTGGGGGCATCGTTCGCGGCCGGCCGGTGGCCAAAAAGCCCCTATAAGTACTATCAGTTCTTAAAAGTCCTGCATATTGCACTTAGCTGGGAGCTTTCTGCGAAGCTAGTGAAGATTTTTTCGGCAGTATGCCCGTAACGCTATAGACTCATAATCGTTGCTAGCCCTGTGTGGCTAGAAATAGTTGTCTCCTCGTGCCATAGTGCGAGGGGGTATCATAAGGCGTCGCGGCTAACTACGGCCGTCGACGTCAGTAGTCAGGAGGATCGTATGACCGCAGTTGCGCCTCGGCTAGACGACTATGTCCAGCCAGAACGCCCTCAACCTTTCGGTTATGACCGAAAAGGTTCGAAGCTTTATCAAATTCTTGCCACAACGGACCACAAGGCTCTGGGTGCTTGGTACCTAGTCATGTCCTTCATCTGGTTCTTCGTTGGTGGCCTCATGGCACTGCTGATCCGCGCGGAGCTGTTCTCCCCGGGCCTGCAGTTCCTATCCAACGAGCAGTTCAACCAGCTGTTCACCATGCACGGCACGATCATGCTGCTTGCATTCGGTACCCCAATCGTTTGGGGCTTCGCCAACTACGTCCTGCCACTGCAGATCGGCGCACCCGACGTGGCCTTCCCACGTCTGAACGCTTTCGGCTTCTGGATCACCCAGATCGGTGTTGTCGCGATGCTCGCAGGCTTCCTCACCCCAGGTGGTGCGGCAGACTTCGGCTGGACCATGTACGCACCACTGTCTGACCAGGTTCACACCCCAGGCGTGGGCGCTGACCTTTGGATCATCGGCGTGGGTGCAACCGGTATCGGTACCGTTGCTTCCGCGATCAACATGATCACCACCATCTTGACGATGCGCGCACCGGGCATGACCATGTTCCGTCTGCCAGTGTTCACTTGGACCATCTTCGCTGCATCCCTGATCTCCCTGATGATCTTCCCGCTGCTGCTCGCTGCAGCACTGGGTGTGCTTTACGACCGCAAGCTTGGCGGCCACATCTTCGATACCGCGAACGGCGGCGCCATCCTGTGGCAGCACCTGTTCTGGTTCTTCGGTCACCCAGAGGTGTACGTCCTTGCACTGCCATTCTTCGGCATCATCTCCGAGGTCATCCCGGTGTTCTCCCGTAAGCCAATCTTCGGTTACATCGGCCTGATCTTCGCAACGTTGTCGATTGCTGGCCTGTCCATGGCTGTGTGGGCTCACCACATGTACGCCACCGGCGCGGTCCTGCTGCCATTCTTCTCGTTCATGACGTTCCTGATTGCAGTTCCAACCGGCGTGAAGTTCTTCAACTGGGTCGGCACCATGTGGAACGGCCACATCACCTGGCAGTCGCCAATGATCTGGGCAATGGGCTTCATGGCAACCTTCCTGTTCGGTGGTCTGACCGGTATTATGCTGGCCTCCCCACCACTGGACTTCCACCTGCATGACTCCTACTTCGTGGTTGCTCACTTCCACTACACCCTCTTCGGTACCGTGGTGTTCTCCTCCTTCGCAGGCGTCTACTTCTGGTTCCCGAAGATCACCGGCCGCATGGCCGACGAGGGTCTGGCAAAGTGGCACTTCTGGTTGACCTTTATCGGCTTCCACACCACGTTCCTGATCCAGCACTGGCTGGGCAACATGGGTATGCCACGTCGTTACGCCGATTACCTGGACTCCGACGGCTTCACCCTGTTCAACCAGATCTCCACTGTCGGCTCCTTCATCCTGGGTGCCTCCGTGATCCCTCTGGTCTGGAACGTCTTCAAGTCCTGGCGCTACGGCGAGATTGTTACCGTCGACGACCCATGGGGCTACGGCAACTCTCTCGAGTGGGCGACCTCCTGCCCACCACCACGCCACAACTTCACCTCCCTGCCACGTATCCGCTCCGAGCGCCCAGCGTTCGAGCTGCACTACCCGCACATGGTGGAGCGAATGCGAAAGGAAGCCCACGTCTAAGGGCCACGGCTTCACCCCAAAGCATCTGATCCGACTCTGACTACGGTTCACAACCCCCGGCTCAACTCCAGGAAGTTGAGACCGGGGGTTTTGGGGATTATGGGGCTACCAATCCCGCCCCGCACTCATCACGTTGTATCAACCTCATTTCACAGCAGAAAGAACAGTCGCAGTGACTACACCCACGACAGATGTCGTAGACCTCCAGCCAGGGCTCACCCACGCCGTCATCACCATCACCGGCCCCGACCGGCCCGGCGTTTCCGCCTCAGCGTTTCGTGTCCTGTCCTCCCACGGTGTCCAGCTTCTCGACGTCGAGCAGGCCAACTTCCGGGGCAACCTCTTCCTCGCCGCCTTCGTCGGCATCAAGACCGATGGCCTAGACACCTTAGAAAAGGGCCTCAAAGACACCCTGGAGACGTACCACCAGCGCGTCACGATCGAGGTGGGAGAGCACGTTGCCTCCTCCGGTCAACCGCGCTCCACACACGTCGTCGTGATGCTGGGTAACCCCGTTACTGCCTCCGACGTCTCCCAGGTCGGCCGCACCTTGGCCAACTTCGACGCCAACATCGACCGCATCCGCGGCATCTCGGACTACCCAGTCACCGGCCTCGAGCTCTACTGCACCATCCCGAACTACACCCCAGGCGACGGTAAAGCGATCCGCGAAGCGCTCGCCGAACTGACCCCACGCCTCGGCGTAGACCTAGCCATCGAAGGGGCAGGGCTTGCACGCCGCGCAAAGCGCCTAGTGTGCTTCGACTGTGACTCCACCTTGATCACCGGCGAAGTCATCGAAATGCTCGCCGCCCACGCCGGCAAGGAGGAAGAAGTCGCTGCCGTCACCGAACGCGCCATGCGCGGCGAGCTGGACTTCGAAGAGTCCCTGCGCGAGCGCGTCAAGGCACTGGCCGGTCTCGATGCGTCTGTCATCGACGAAGTCGCCCGCGATATCGAACTGACACCAGGTGCGCGCACCACGATCCGTACCCTGAAGAAGATGGGCTACCGCACAGCCGTCGTCTCTGGCGGTTTTGTCCAAGTTCTCGAGGATCTAGCGGAAGACCTGCAGCTGGACTACGTGCGCGCCAACACCCTCGAGATCGTAGACGGGAAGCTCACCGGCAATGTCGTCGGCAAAATCGTTGACCGCGCCGCCAAGTCACAGTTCCTGGCTGAGTTCGCCGAAGATTCGAACCTCACCATGCAGCAGACCGTCGCCGTGGGCGATGGCGCCAATGACATCGATATGCTGTCGGCCGCGGGTCTTGGCATCGCTTTCAACGCCAAGCCGGCACTGAAGGAGATTGCCGATACGTCGGTGAACACGCCCTTCCTGGATTCGGTACTGTACATCCTGGGTGTGCCGCGCAGCGAGATCGATGACTCTGACCTGAAGGACGGCACGTTCCGCAAGGTGCCGTTGAACTAATGCCGCATGAGTCAGATTCATTGATCGCCTCTGCCCACCAGTTGCTTGCCACGAGCGTGGCGGCGGATCGCCATGAACGTCACGAGGATCCCGCGGACCCGTCGACGGTCCAGGCGATGCAAATCGCGCTGCACATCCCAAAGCAGACCCCGCCGGAGCGCAACGCCATGCTGGCCGCCGCCGCCAGGGCCGTCGTCGCCGCGTGTATGGCACCCGAGGCAGGGGAGGAAGGGCCGTGGCGCGAGGGACTGATGGGTTGGTACAGCCATCTGATCCGCAAGGTCGCGCGTCGGGGCCGCAAGAAGGCGTGGGAGGACGTCCAAACGCTGCCCGGTGTCACCGTGGACGCGGAGGGGGCACAGGCCCGCGCGTTCGTTCCCTCCTCGGTACAAGACGTCCCTGCGCCGTTGAAGAAACTGCAGATCCAGGGCACCGACCTTCCCGGTTCGGAACAGCCTGAGCCAGATCCTCGCGTGCCGACGATCGCCGTGGACGCAGCCTTGGAGATGACGGTGGGCAAGGCTGCAGCACAAGTGGGCCATGCCTCCATGCTGTGGGCAGCTCAGTTGCCGACGAATGAGGCCCTCGCATGGGCAAACGCAGGCTTTCCCCTCAACGTCATCGAGTGCGAGGGTGACGAATTCATTCGGGCAACGGAGATGCCGGGAGCAGTATGCGTGAGGGATGCCGGTTTCACCGAAATCGCGCCTGACTCGATCACGACGGCGGTTTTTGGACCTACTGCTTAGAGTCCGCCGATGTGGGCGGTGCGACCAGCCTTCTTAAAGCACCGCGCACCACATCGGGGTCTGTTGTGGTCCAGAAGTCCGGCAGACTCTTGCGCAGGAAAGAACCATAGCGCTTCGTCGTTAAGCGATTATCCAGCACGGCCACCACGCCGCGGTCAGTCACGCGGCGCAATAAACGCCCCGCGCCCTGGGCCATCAGCAGCGCAGCGTGCGTGGCGGAGACCTCCATGAAACCGGAACGCCCTGCCGCGTCGGCAGCCTTTGAGCGGGCCTGCAGCAGCGGTTCATCGGGCCGCGGAAACGGGATCCGGTCAATGAGAACCAGGGACAAGGCACGGCCCGGCACATCCACGCCCTGCCACAGGGTCAGCGTGCCAAACAGGCACGAGTTTTCGTTCTTCGCGAACTTATCGACGAGCAACCCAATCGAATCCTCGCCTTGGACATAGATCTCAAACGGCAGGCGGGAGCGCATCGCCTCCGCGGCCTGCTGGGCGGCACGCTTGGAAGAGAACAACCCCAGGGTGCGGCCTCCAGCGGCGGTAATCAAGCCAGCAATCTCGTCGAGGGTGTCGTCGGCAAGCCCCTCGCGCCCAGGCGTGGGCAGGTGGACCGCGTTATAGAGAATACCGGACTTGCGTGGGTCAAACGGGGTGCCCGCATCCAAACTGTCCCACGATCCATGCGGGAGTCCCCAGCTGGCAGCCATGGCCTCAAAGTTGCCGCCGATGGTCAACGTGGCGGAGGTAAGAACCACGGTCTGTTCGCCGAAGAGACGATCGTGCAGCAACCCTGCGACAGACAGTGGGGCCACCGCCACGGTGTCGCCGTAGCGCTCGGAACGCTCAAGCCAGACCACGTCGTCGTATTCGG
Source organism: Corynebacterium sp. (assembly GCF_043426755.1). Lineage (GTDB taxonomy): Bacteria > Actinomycetota > Actinomycetes > Mycobacteriales > Mycobacteriaceae > Corynebacterium. Next base: position 29,438 of record NZ_JBHWRP010000015.1, read on the forward strand.
CCGGATTGTCCTCGTCGAAAACCGCGAGGATCCGCACCACGGCATCGTGCTGGTCCTGGAGATGATTCTTCAGGTTCTCGCGTTCGGCAAAACGCTCCGGATCGTTAGTATTTTCGCCCTCGGGGGCGCGGGCGATTTCCTCTCGGGTGCGCCACAGGGCGTCGCGCACGGCGACGAAAGCGCCACGGGCAGAGTCGGAAATGTCCTCCCAGCGGCCCGGTTCCTCAAGGTCCACTACCGCAGTGAAATCGTCGATGACTTCTTCTAAATCCTGTTTCTTTTTCGTCGCGTCTAACTTACCGGCGCGGCGCGCAGACAAGGTCAGGGCGTTGGCGGAGATCTCAGAGGTGGCTACTGAGGTGATGCGACCGTCGAGCTCATGGGCCTCATCAATGACCACGACATCGTGCTCCGGCAGGATGTCCACGTCAGCCAGCGCATCGATGGCCAGGAGGGCGTGGTTCGTCACCACGATGTCAACGTCCCGGGTTTTTGCCCTGGCCAGCTCCGCGAAGCACTCCTCGCCATGGGGGCAGCGTGTCGCGCCGAGGCATTCCGCAGCGGTGACGGAAACTTGGCGCCACGCCAGATCAGGCACGCCAGGGTCGAGGTCATCACGGTCGCCGGTCTCGGTGTCCTGAGCCCAATCGTGAACGCGGGCAACATGCTTGCCCATCCAACTGGTAGCGGAATCCTCGAAGAGAGCATCGGGCGCCTCATCCTCGACGGAAAGCTTGTGGAGGCAGACATAGTTGGAGCGGCCCTTCTGGATGGCGAACGTCGGGCGGCGTTCCATCACGGGCTCGAGGGCGTCGGCAAGCCTTGGCAGGTCGCGTTCGACTAACTGGCGCTGCAGCGCCAACGTGGCAGTCGAGATAATCACCGTGGTGTCAGCGGCTTGGGCGTGCCGAATCGCCGGCACCAGGTAGGCCAAGGACTTACCCGTGCCCGTGCCTGCCTGCACGGCGAGGTGGCGTTCAGTGTCGAGTGCCTTGGTGACTGCTTCGGCCATCGCCACCTGCCCGTCGCGCCGGGCACCACCGAGGGCGTCGACGGCGGTGGCAAGCAAGTCGGTGGTTGTTTGGGTCAGCGGCTGATCACTCACACAGGAGAGTGTAGCGCCCTAATCTTCTGGGTCAGCCGGGAAGCCGGTAAAGCGGGTGCTGATCGCGGGTTCGTCGCGCGACAAAGCCAGACCTTCCCACGGCAGGGTGCGGATCTGCTCCGCCAGGTGGTTGCGCGATTCCTCCAGAGTTGGGGGCGTGCCGACGAGTTCACCGTCGCGCAGCATGGGAACGACCAGCTGGCGCGTGTCCAAACCAGGGAGCTCCGGTGCTGGCTTATCGAAGGGGGAGACCACCTCTTCCACCGCCACACCGGTGCTGCGGTAGGCGCGCAGGGCGGTCTTGGCGCCACCCGTCATCGCCTTTCCACGCGAGCGCTTAGCGACGGGGTGGCCGTCCACCTCGACCAGCTTGTACACCATGGCGGCGGTCGGAGCACCGGAGCCGGTGACCACAGACGTACCTACGCCGTACACGTCGACAGGGTCGCCACGCAGGCCAGCAATAGCGAATTCGTCCAAGTCCGAGGACACCACGATCTTGGTGTTGTAGGCACCCAGTTCATCGAGCTGGCGGCGCACCCGGCGGGTCACAGCGCCCAAATCGCCCGAGTCAATACGCACTCCGCCAAGTTCAGTGCCTGCCACCTCGATGGCGTTGGCCACGCCCTGGGTGATGTCGTACGTATCGACGAGCAGGGTGGTCTCTTTGCCAAGAGTGTCGATCTGCGACTGAAACGCCGCCTTCTCATTCGGCGTACCGTCCTCGTTGACATGCAGCAGCGTCCACGCGTGCGCCGAGGTACCGGAGGCGGGGACGCCGTAGCGGTAAGAGGCTTCCATGTTGGATGTTGCCTCAAAGCCAGCCAGGTAAGCTGCGCGGGCGGCGGTCACTGCAGAGTACTCGTGTGTGCGGCGCGAGCCCATTTCAATGATTGGGCGGCCATCCGCCGCGGTCACCATCCTTGAAGCGGCCGAGGCGACTGCGGAGTCCGCGTTCATGATCGACAAGATCACCGTTTCCAGCACGACGCATTCGGCAAAGGTACCGCGCACGGAGAGGATCGGCGAATAAGGGAAGTAGAGGTCACCTTCCAAGTAACCGTCGATGTCGCCAGAGAACTTGTAGTCACGCAAGAATTCCTTCGCTTCGTCGTCGAGGAAGTCGAGCGTTTCCAACTGCTTATCGGTGAAGCGGAAGTCTCGGATTGCGCGCAGGACACGGGAGGTGCCGGCGACGACCCCGTAGCGGCGCTCATTTTGCAGCTTGCGGGAGAACACCTCGAAGGCGCACTGGCGCCCGGCTGTTCCGTCGCGCAGGGCTGCCTGCAACATCGTCAACTCATACTTATCCGTGAGGAAGGAAGTAGAGCGATCTTGGCCATGGGAAGAATATTCAGTCACGAAACCAGACTAACCCACCATCCGGACATGCGGCCGCTATTGGCGGGAAAAGACGACGACAACCCACACGCGGTCTTGCCCCTGGGCCACGCCCACACCCAGATGGGCGTGTTCAGGGCTGATCATGAGATCCGTGTTGGGCTGGTCGAGCAAGAACTCGTTCATCACATTGTGGCTAGTGGCCTGGCTCTTGCTCAGGGAGGCCTGCATCATAGCCACGTCGGCGTCGAGAGGTGCGAAGGTGCCGGTCATCGCGTTTCCTTCGGCGTGGCTTTGGGCCATGTACTGCAGCTTCAAGTCAGAGGTGACAGGAAGAACATCGGCGCGGACTTCGTCGGCACGCACCTTGTTGATCGCGTATAACATGTCCCCGCGGATGAACTCGAGGTCGATGGAATCATCCAGGCCGGGGGAGACGTAGCCGTCTGAGCGGGAGGATCCGGCATCCTCATCTGAGGAGCCACCGACTGCCGCGAGAATCGTCGCCAGAAGCGCGAAGACGACGCTGAACACACCCGCGAGCGCACGCAGAAACTCGTCGAGGTTGGCAAAGTTGCCGGCAAAGTTACTGGATAGCCGGTTCATGAACTGTCCTCAACCTGTCCTTAATCAGTGTCAAAAGCCGATGCTATTGAAATCGACGATAGCCTACCCTCCCCGGGTACGCGCGCATTGGCGGAAATTGGTTACCCTTAGGATATGAATCGATCACCAAAAATGGGTTCGCCTATGGCCACCCCCGAGTTGGATGAGGACATTGAGCTCGATGTAGCCACCGCCGAAAACCTGCCGTGGATGTGCATCGTGTGGGATGACCCCGTCAACCTGATGAGTTATGTCACCTACGTCTTCCAAACCGTGCTGGGCTACGACAAGAAGCGCGCCACCGAATTGATGATGCAAGTCCACACCGAGGGCAAAGCCGTCGTGTCTTCCGGGGAGAAAGACAAGGTGGAAGGCGACGTGAAGAAGCTGCACACCGCCGGGCTGTGGGCGACGATGCAGCAGGCCGGCTAGCCCTGGCCACAACTGAAAGGAAAGAAATGGAAGCGTGGCGGAAGAAAAAGGGCCTGATGCGGGCGCCGAAGTATATGACCAGGCTGGACCCGATGGAGCGTGAGGTGCTTGGCGATCTCACGGCTACCGTGTCCGAGGCATTAATTCAGCGCGCGCAGTCTGCGCCAAAAGATGAGCTCGCCGAGCTGGTGGATATGCCCACAGGGCACAAGGACGCGCCAGAGGACCCAAGGCTTGCGCGCCTTCTGCCGGACTTCGAGCGTGCCGACGATCAGGAGTTTGAAGGCGACAACTCTCTGCTGCGCAGCATGAATGAGACTGACATCATCAAGTCGAAGCTGGAAAACCTGCAGGTGGTGAACACCGCATTAGGTCCCACCGGCGGTGTGGAGGTCTCGCTCGATGAAGAAGAGGCGCACCGCTTCCTCGCCGGGCTCAATGATCTGCGTCTGTACGTGTCGGCCGATGAATCCGGTGGAGAGGGCGCAGCCCAGGACCGCCAGAACCTGGTGGAATGGATGGGCTTCTGCCAAGAGTCTCTGCTGGAAGCGTTGATGGACTGATGGCAGGGGCGCTTCTCGACGTCCCCGGCCTGGCCATCGGGCACGTCTCGCTGGGGGATACCGGTGTGACATCTGTGGTTTCGCGCGCCAAGCAGGGCATGGTGGGCGCTGTCGATGTTCGTGGCGGCGGCCCAGGAACCCGCGAGACGGACTTGTTGGCCCCGCACAACACGGTCGAACGGGTGCACGCCATCACCCTGGCTGGCGGATCCGCTTTTGGATTGGCTGCCGCTAGCGGTGCAATGGAAGCCCTCGAGGAGCACGGTTATGGCTTTCCCGTCTTTGGTGAGGGCAACCCAGGGCCACGGGTGCCGATTGTACCGTCTGCCGTCATTTTCGACCTTGTCGTGGGGGAATCGTCGTCACGCCCCACAGCCCGCGACGGCAGGGCCTCGATTGACGTGGCGCTGCGCGAGGGCGACGACCCTTCGTCGGGAAGCATCGGGGCAGGCTGCGGGGCTACCGCGGGAGTGCTGCGCGGCGGCTTCGGGCAGGCGTCTGTGCTTATCGACGAATACACCGTGGCTGCCGGAGTGGTGGCGAACCCAATGGGCAGTGTGATCGATCCTGCCACCGGCGCCTTCTACGGCGACCCAGATGGTCCACGGGTGGACCTTGAAAAATTTGGGGCCCTCGAGCGGTCGATGCCGAAACTAAATACTACGATCGGCGTGGTAGCTACTGACGCGCCTCTGCCCGTGGCCCAACTCCAACGTCTGGCGATGACCGGGCATGATGGACTGGCGCGCGCTGTGCGGCCGGCCCACTCGCCGCTGGATGGGGACACACTATTTGCGGTCTCCACGGCGGAAAGCACAAGCCCGCAGGAGGCCGAACTCGTCGGCACGCTCTGCGAAGCCGCCGCCGAGTGTGTGCAGGCAGCGATCGTGAATGCGGTGCGTTCCGCCACGCCGGGATACGGTGTGGCCTGCTGGAACGACATTGTCTGTTAAGACAATTATGATCAATGGGGATGACTAACTACCAGTACTCTCCATATTCTTCCCAGCCCCCGCGACCCAGCTCCGGAGCACCGTTGGGACGGCAGCGCCAGCCCGCTGTCCGTCACGCGCGCAGTTATGGCTTCAGAACCGGGCTGCGCTACGCCATCGGCTACGTGGTGGTGATCTGGGCGGTCCACATCATCAACATGTTCTTCTTTGGTGGCGGCCTGATCGCGTTTGGTATCCACCCCCTGGACCCCTCGTCCCTGCTCAACGTGTTCACCTCGCCGTTGCTGCACGGCAGTTGGGAACACCTGATCTCCAATACGGTGCCTGGCGCGATTTTCTGTTTCATCATCGGATACTCGGGTCACCGTGTGTTCTGGGAGGTCACGCTGATCGCCGCGATCGTCGGTGGGGCAGGCGTGTGGATGTTCGGCGGAATAGGCACGAACCATATCGGCGCGTCGGGTTTGGTGTACGGCTGGCTGGCCTACCTGCTGATCCGCGGCATCTTTAACCGCTCATTCCGGCAGATCCTCTTGGGCATTATCCTTGGGTTTTCCTATTCGGGCCTGGTCTGGGGAGTGCTGCCGGGAACTCCGGGTGTCAGTTGGCAGGCGCACCTGTTTGGAGCGCTCGGCGGGCTGGCTGCAGGCGTATTCATTACCTCGGATGATCCTCCTGCATTGCAGGCTCGACGACAGCGGAAGAAATTGGAACGGTAGTCCAGGCAGGTTCCTGGCAGTTGCCTAGGAAACTAAGAAGATTTCTCTGCTAAGGGGTATTTAAGAATATGAATAAAGTTTAATAGTCCCAGTTTGGACGGCTGTTCGGGGGAATTGCTTGGGCATATCTAAGTGTTCCTAAGTTTATTTTCTTAAGTTGTCGCGTATCATATTGCCTATGACTGAGAAGATGAATCCGAAGTTCACCGAGGAAGAAAATAAGACCTGGGAAAACGTGTGGTCGTTTTATGTTGGCCTGCCGACGAAGCTCGATGCGCAGCTGAAGCGGGATGCCGGCATCAGCCATTTTGACTTCTACGCAATGATCAATATCGCCGCTACCGACGAGGGCTCGCTGCGCATGAGCGAACTCGCTGAGGCATCGGACATGAGCCTGTCCCACCTCTCGCGCGTGATCACCCGCCTGGAGAAGAAGGGCTATGTTGAGCGTGTGCCCGATCCGAACGATGGCCGCTCCACGCTGGCAGAGCTGACCGAAGAGGGCTGGGGCGTTGTGGACAAGGCTGCCCCTGGCCACGTCTCCCAGGTCCGCCGCCTTGTGTTCGACAACCTGACTGAGGAAGAGAATCGTGCGGTGGCGTCTGCCATGGCCAAGATCGTCGATGCGATGAACTCGGAGACCGCAGCGTAATATCGTGCGCGTGAGCTCCTCTTCTTCCAATCCGCAAGCTGATCGTAACGCGCCCATCGGGGTGTTTGATTCCGGCGTCGGCGGGCTGACCGTCGCACGCGCCATGATGGAGCAGCTCCCCGGCGAATCCATTCTGTATGTCGGGGATACCGCGAACGGACCCTATGGCCCGCTATCGATCGCCGAGGTCCGCAGCCATGCCATGCGCATTGCCGACGACCTCGTCGCACGCGGGTGCAAGATGCTCGTTATCGCCTGCAATACCGCTACCGCAGCGTTCCTGCATGACGCGCGGGAGCGGTATAGCATCCCAGTAGTTGAAGTGATTCGGCCCGCTGTCCGCCGCGCAATGACAACCACCCGTAACGGCAAGGTTGGGGTGATTGGCACGGAGGGGACTATCAAATCTGGGGCCTACCAGGATCTCTTCTCATTGAACCCGGATGTGGATGTTACCGCGGTTGCCTGCCCTCTCTTCGTCGAATTCGTCGAGCGGGGAATTACCTCTGGACGCCAAATTCTGGGTGTCGCTGAGGGCTACCTAGAGCCTTTGCAGGCCGCGGGCGTCGATACGCTCGTGCTTGGTTGTACCCACTACCCGCTGTTGTCCGGCGTGGTCCAGCT
>NZ_JBHWRP010000016.1:0-9996 GCF_043426755.1 Corynebacterium sp.
ATAAGGCGAGGTGGCCATTGTGGGCTGTCCTTTCGAGGAGATGTAGGAGTTGATTCGAAAGGTACCTGCGGTGGTCGCCCTTTATCGTCTTTGGGGTCACCTACCGGCAGTTACAGATACACCACACTAACGGACGCAACCTTTGGCTTTTCTTCCCCTAGTCACTTCAGTCGAACATTCCGTGAACGCTTCGACATGACACCTCTTCAATGGCGAAAGGAATCGGAAAGGCGACACCTCTTCAACTAAGACTCCTCCGCACCATGAGTATTGACTAAATCGGACGTGTTTTTTCCTCACCAAGCCAACCCCAACCGGTCACTCTATCGCCAATATGTGATCCACGTTATATTTTCTGTACTTCACGGGGTACTCCCCGGAACTCAGTTTCAGACTTGCAGAAAGGGCACATGATGCAGTTTCATTACGATGGCTACAGCACCGGCGATCCACTCGAGATGCGAGCGGAAGGCAGTGGTATCGATCGTCCCCAGGATCTTCCTGACCGTATGGATGTAATGATCGTCGGAGCGGGTCCCGCTGGAACTATTGCCGCGGCGCAGCTTTCCCGGTTCCCACAAATTTCTACCCGCCTCGTTGAGCGCAGCGACCGTCGCTTGGAGTTGGCAAACGCCGACGGAGTTCATTCTCGAACAATCGAGACTTTTCAGGCATTTGGCTTTGCCCACGAGATTCTTGCGGAAGCCCATGAGATCACTGATATGGCTTTCTGGAAACCAGATCCCAATGACAACAGCAAGATCATTCGTGAAAGCAGCACTCGCGAATTGCCGACCCATATCAGTGAGTTCCCCATGGCGCTGCTAACGCAAACGCGCATTATCGACCACTTCAACCGATTCATGAAAAACGCTCCGACCCGTATGGAGCCTGACTACGGATACGAATTCGTCGACTTCGACGTAGATGAAAATGCGGACGATGCAGAATATCCCGTTCGAGTCACGCTGCGTCATTCCAGTGGACCGCAAGAAGGTGAAGAGGTCACTGTCCGAACAAAATACCTAGTGGGCGCTGATGGAGCCCGCAGTCAAGTACGTAAGTCACTGGGGTACCGCCTCGAGGGAAAGCAAGCTAACCATGCTTGGGGCGTGATGGATATCCACGCTAACACCGACTTTCCCGATGTGCGTAAGAAGTGCACCATCAAGTCCAACTCTGGACGCACCATCTTGCTGATCCCTCGCGAAGGTGGCTACCTGTTTCGTCTCTACGTTGACTTAGGTGAAGTGCCCGATGACGGCAGCAAGGCTGTTCGTGCGACTCCTTTACAAGAAGTAATTGACACCGCCAATCGCATCATGGCGCCATATACCGTTGATGTGAAAAACGTTGTGTGGCACTCAATTTATGAAGTCGGGCACCGGGTTGCAGACCATTTTGACGATCGCGTTTCTGATAAGACCTCGGGTGATCACCCCCGCATCTTCATCGCTGGCGATGCCTGTCATACACACAGCGCCAAAGCTGGCCAAGGAATGAACGTATCCATGCAAGATGGGTTCAATCTAGGTTGGAAACTCGGCCATGTCGCAAGCGGAAATAGTCCCCTCGAGCTTCTCAATACCTATGCTGAAGAGCGCGAAGACATCGCTTACAAGCTCATCGAATACGACAAGAATTGGTCGTCATTGATGGCAAAGCCCACCAGCGAAATGGGCAGTGCCCAGGACCTCGAGGATTTCTACCGAGCTAATTCCGAGTTCAACGCTGGGTATATGACACAATACGAGCCTTCGTCGATCACTATGGATGACCGCTATCAGGATCTCGCTACTGGCTATCCGATTGGTCGTCGCTTCAAATCTGCGATTACGGGGCGAGTATGCGACCTTGTAGAACTGCACCTAGGTCACCAGGCTAGCGCTGATGGTCGTGTCCGATTTTACGTGTTCGCTGATTCTCAAGCGTTGCACCGCGAGGACTCGAAGCTGGCGGCGTGGTCACAGTGGGCCCAAGAGCGCATCGACCCTACACTGATCGATGCCAAGGTGATCTATCAGGACTCCTACACAGACTTTGATGTCAGCCAAGTACCGTCCGTGTTCAAGCCTCCAGTGGGGATCTTCGAACTGACTAACTTCGAAAACGCCTTCGGCGTTACAAAGGATTCTGACATTTTTGATCTGCGCGGTATCTCTCGCGACGGTGCCGTAGTAGTAGTTCGCCCAGACCAGTACGTTTCAGCAATTTTCCCGCTCGATGACACCGCGGGCCTCGACGATTTCATCACTGGATACTTCCCCCACATGTAGTTCCACACCTGAACGAAAACGCCGCCTGAGGTAAAACAACCTCAGGCGGCATCAGGTATAGCGCTTGGATCCGGAACCACGTCCTCCTGATGATCGTTGAGGTGCAAGTTTGTCTCTCTTGAGATATCAACGCCCCTAGTCCAACACGCCCCAAACCTACTTGAAGACGATGTTCAATTAGGGGAACTCCCAGGGGCCGTACCAATAAGGGACACAGCCGGTGCTTGGAGGGGCCTAGGGTCCGTTATGGGAAGAAAGGGCGCAACTGGCAAGTTACGCATGTTCAAAACATCTGGCGCAAGTCTCTCCAGAGTGTCGGCCGCGGCATCGGCGAGACCTCGCCCCGCAAAATGTCGATCCTAAACTGTTGGAACAGGGCCCGCAGCGCCCGCTTTTCGCGTAAATCGTCCCAGATCCAGCAGTTTAGGCCCAGCAGTTTGGGATCAGGCGCCCCACAACCCCGCCTCTGCCCAAAGAAAAACGCCGCCTCGCTCCCCACAACGGGGAACCAGGCGGCGTTCGTCGCAAAGCGCGGCACATCGGCGAACCGGTACCGCACGAAGCGTGATTAACGCTTGGAGTACTGAGGTGCGCGACGGGCCTTGTGCAGACCAGCCTTCTTACGCTCAACAGCACGAGCGTCACGGGTGAGCAGACCAGCCTTCTTCAGGGTTGGGCGCTCAGCCGGGTTGTAGATGTTCAGCGCACGAGCAATCGCCAGGCGCAGCGCACCGGACTGACCGGTTGGGCCACCGCCCTGGACAATTGCCTTGATGTCGAACTGCTTCTCACGATCCAAAGTGGTCAGTGGCAGCAGGATGTCCTGCTGGTGCAGCTTGTTCGGGAAGTAGTCCTCAAACTCGCGGCCGTTGACCACGATGTTGCCGGAGCCCTCAACCACGGTCACGCGAGCAATTGCGCGCTTACGACGACCAACGGTCTGGATTGGGCCCTCGTGCAGCTGCGGAGCAGCAAACTCTTCAGCCTGCTCTTCGGAAGCCCCATCAGCAGCAGCAACTGCATCACCGATGGTGTAGTTGAACTCCTCGGTTGCAGCGGTAGCGGCTTCGATGTCGCCTGCCTCTGCAACATTCTCTTCGATGTTGTCTGGAGTGTTGTTTGCCTCGGTCATTACTGTGCCACCTGCTTGAACTCGTAGGTCTCTGGGTTCTGGCCGGCGTATGGGTGCTCAGAGCCGGTGAACACGTGGAGCTTCTTGATGGATTGGCGGGAAAGCTTGTTGTGCGGCATCATGCCCTTCACAGCTTCCTCGATGACGCGGTCCGGACGCTCATCCAGTGCACGACCAAGGGTCATGGACGTCAGACCACCCGGGTAGCCGGAGTGGCGGTAGCGCATTTCGCGGTCGCGCTTGTTGGAGGAAATGTGGATCTTGTCAGCGTTGATCACGATCACGTGATCGCCGGTGTCAGTGTTTGGTGCGAACATTGGCTTGTGCTTGCCACGCAGCAGGTCTGCCACGGTGGATGCAAGCTTGCCCAGCACCACGTCGGTTGCGTCGACGACGTACCACTTACGGGTAATGTCACCGCTCTTCGGGTGGTAAGTAGACATGCATGACTCCTTCGAAGTCTGTCTCGTTAGCTGCCGGCCAGGGCTTGTGCATCCTCACTCCTTGCGGCGGCCGGTGGAGACCCGTGGAGTGTGCCTGCGCTGCGTCAAGCTTTCGCTTTTCGACGATCGCGTGCATGGAAACACACAGGTGTTAAAGAATACGGGACGCTCAACCCAAATACCAAAACGCCGCCTGAGGTATGGGGTGGCCTCAGGCGGCGTTTGGTGCGGTGCGCGGTCCCCCAACCGCGTCTCCCCCGATTCTTCAGTAATTGTGGGCCGCAGCCCTGCGTTCCTCAACTACCGAAGTTTAGTAGCGGCCCAGCACTCTGGTTCGTCGTATCTGCCCCCACGTGTGTGATGGGTCAAGGTTGAGTGCCGGCCGCAAGTCTGTGGTGATTATCCCCCGGTCCAGCTGCGCGCGATGGCGGAGTTGATACCCTCCATGCGGCTGGAACCCTGGCGGACGTTCTCGGCGATGGTGGCGAGCACTTCGTTGAGCTCTTTAGCTGCAGCATCCCACTTGCGCTGATGGATCCAGTAGTTCTCGGCGGCCTCACCGGTCCAGCTCTGCGCCATTGGGGTGAGCATGTTGTTCAGTTCCTCAAGCTCAGCGTTGACGCTGCGGGCGCTGGAGGAAATGTCATCAGAGGCGGCTGCCAGGCTGCCGAATCCGTACTTAATTGCTTCTGACATCGGATGTCCTTTCGTGATTTGTCTTTGTGTGGATGTGGTTTTACAGGGCCAGGCCCTCGTCGGGCATGATCGCCGAGAAGACCTCGGCGTTGGCGGCTTCCACGTCTTCGTAGCTGCCGGCGTTGGATCGGATGTTCACGGCAATGTCGGTCAGTGCCTCGCTGAGGCGGCGCTCGGCATCGTCGTAACGCACCATCAGATCAGTGAATGTCTTCTGTGCTGCACCATTCCAGTACGCGCGGGTACCTTCGACGACGTTCTGGACGCGCGCCAGTTCTGCCTGGACTGCGCCGTTGACATCGTCAGTATGGTTTGCTGCGGTGCGCATGACGTCAGCTTCTGTTTGGAACTCTTGGCCTGCGCCACCTGTTGGCTCGCTCATTGTGTTCAAATCCCCCTCGTGAAGTGCCCGGATGCGGGCTGTGGTTGTGTGCGAAAGAACCAGGGCGGTCTTTCTACTTGTATTGGACTGTCAAAACCCTCAAACGGTTCCGTCGAAGTTCAAAAAACTTTTCTTTCTTTCATTTGCCCAGCTCACAGCTGCTGCGTGGGTGCGGTGTAGGTGGCAGATTCGTAGGCCATGTGGCAGGTTGCTCGCTGCACGGTGGTCGGGGCAAAACGAGTGTGACACCCCACCGACAGCTGCATATCGCCTTCCACCCACGTCACCCAGGTGGCCTCTGATCCGTCAACGGCATACTGGCGGTATTCGATGTGGTGGTCGTCCACCGCCACCAGTTCCAGTTCTTCATCCATGCTGATCTCCCGCTCGACCTGTTGAAGCAGCTGGTCGCCCGGCAGTCCGTAGAGGTCATCAATGGCGAGCTGGAGGCGAAAATCAGGGTCGTCTCCCTCCGCCTTCCACATGTCATCGTGGGCCTCCAAGTGGAATCCGGCGGGCAGAGTCACTTCGAGGCCGTCCTGAGCCAACACCACCGTCTCCGCGGCTTCGGCTGCCTCCTCGGGCTCCGGCGCGATGGGCTCAGCCACCGGTTCCGGTGCAGGAGAGGACGCCGACGTGTCCGAAGCAGCCACATCAGTCCCCGGCGCGGGACCAGAGTGACCAGAACTCATGCCCACCGCCCACAATCCAGCCCCCAGCACCACGGACACCGTGGCGCCAAGGACGACAACTGGCAGGCGTGAAAAAGATGGCGCGGCCTGAGATTCCACCGGACGGATCAACCCCGTGAGTTCCTCTGGCGCGGTGCCTTCGGCAGACGGTGGAGGTGGTTCTTGATCTGGCGCGCCGGCCTCTTCGGTTAAGGGATCGTCGTCACGCACAACAGCGTAGGCAGCGAAGCCGACCATCTCGCTGGCCGCAATCAGCTCTGCTGCGAAGTCCTCCTCGGCGGTGATAGCGATGGTGTGCCCGGCGGGTTCGTCGCCAACCAGCGTGAGGCAATATTCGACCAACGCGCCGGGGCTGGGGTTGTCGTAGCGGAAGTAGGTGGTGTCGGCATCGATGATGGTCACCGTTGGAGTTACGGTGATGGTCAGTGTGTTCATTGCGGGTCCTCCCCTACGGTCTGATCGGTGCTGGCAACCTGCATCATTCCCACCACGGTGTTGTCGGACACTAAGGTTCCACGACCCTGTGGTTGTGGTGTGGCGCGCACGCCGAAGATGGCGCCCTCATCGCGGTTGCCGTCCAGAATCAACACGTTCGGGCGTTCGTCCTTCAGCGCCCCGAGGAAGCGGCCGTGGATCGCGCGCCCCACCCCGCCGAACTTGCGGGCGATGAAAATGTGCATGCCGATGTCTGCCGAATGCGGCAGTAGCTCAAGCAGCGGACGCAGGTGCTCATCGGGAACTAGGTCGAGGTCGTCGATGACGATATAAATATCGGGGCCTTCCCACCATGAGCGCCCTGCCAACTGCTCGGGCGTGACATCGGGCCCCGGCAAACGTGCCCGCAGTGTTGTCGCCGCCTGTCCCACCGCCGTGGCCACCGCATCCGTGGTCGGGGCATAGACGGCTACCATGTCCTCGTCGATACGCCCAAGGTGCGCCCGGCGCGGGTCGACGATGACCAGGCGCGCGTCTTGCCGCGGTTGCTGTTCCACCCAGGCCATCAGCGCGGCAAGTGCTGTAGATTTACCGGATTGAGCCTGGCCTGTGACGAAGAAGTGCTGGCCATCCATCGGTAGTGGCGCCAGGTCCGGCCCGCCAATACCCAGGATGGGTGTGCTGCCAGCGTCCTGAATCTCTTCCCACGCGATGTGGGCAGGCAGCATCCGTAGTTGCGGCACTTGCTGCATACCGGCCCGGCGGGCTTCGCCGGCGATATGAGCAACATCCTCTTTTGATGTCTGCGCGATCAGCATCATGCGCCCCTCGGCGTCGAGGCCACGGCCAGGGTCAGTCGGCAGCTTTTGCTGCTGCTTGCGCCCAATCTGCGAGTCGAGAGCCTCGCCGAGGCGCAGCTCTAACCGGTTGCCGATCAGGTCGCGTATCGACGAGCGCAGCGATGTCCACCTCTGCACCGAGAGCACCAGGTGGATCCCGGCCGCCGGCCCATCAGAGGCGAGGCGGCTCAGTGCAGTTCGTAGGTCATCAAATTCTTGATCCGGGCCGATCAGGGCCTGCCAACCGTCAATGACCAGCACCACGTCACGGCCGGCTGGGTGGTCTAAGAATCCGACCACCTCGTCGACAATGCGGCGCAACTTCTCCGGCGCCGCCCGTGTCGCGATACCAGCCACGTGCGGCAGCCGGGACAAGTCATGAAACTCACCGCTGCCTGCATCGATAATATAGAACGACACCTGCTCAGTGGTGCTCGTCAGCGCCAGGGATGCCACGATGGTACGCAGTGCCGTGGACTTGCCGGTCTGTGGTCCGCCGGCAATTGCGAAGTGGCCACCGGCACGCGACAGGTCCACCCATAATGTGTCCTGGCGCTGGTGGTACGGCAGGTCCACCAGGCCTATCGGGGCGCGCAACAGTGGCTCCCCGTGAGCGGGGGTCTGCCCGGCCACCCTGGACAGTTCGATCGCGGCCGGCAGAGGTGACAGCCACACCGGATGGGCACTGAGACCTCGTTCAGCAGCGGCGGTACTGGCCAGCTCTACCACGGCATGCAGCAAGGTGGTGGACTCGTCGTAAATGACAGGAGCCTCCGGCGCCGCGGCGTAATCGTCCCACCCTGTGTATTCCTGCACCGTGATCGGCGGAGCCCCCTCTGCCGGTTCGCCCCGGCGCGCCAGCGGCCCAGACACATAGGCCGCCTGGAAGCGTGTCAGCTCTGCGGAATCTTCCCGCAGGTAGCCCGCGCCGGGCGTGGAGGGAAGCTGGTAGGCATCGGTCACGCCGAGGACTTGGCGCGATTCCGCAGCGGAGAACGTCTTCAACCCAATGCGATACGACAGGTGTGAATCAAGCCCGCGCAGCTTTCCTTCCTCCAGCCGTTGGGAGGCCAGCAGAAGATGTACTCCCAGGGAACGACCAAGGCGCCCCACGGCGACGAACAAGTCGGCGAAATCCGGGTGTTGCCCCAGTAGTTCAGAAAACTCGTCCACCACGATCACCAACGCGGGCAAGGCTGCAAGGTCTGGGCGCGTGCTCAGCCGTGCGGAGGTGTAATCAGTGACGTTGGCGAAATTTCCTGCCTGGCGCAGCAGTTCCTGCCTGCGGTTGAGTTCGCCAGAGATCGCGTCGTACATGCGCTCTACCAAGATGGCTTCGTTGTCGAGGTTGGTGATCACCGCGGAGGTATGGGGCAGGTCCTCGCACCCCAGGAATGTAGCGCCGCCTTTAAAATCAACGAGGACGAAGTTGAGTTCTTCGGGCGAATGCGTCGCGGCCAGGGCGACCACCAGGGTGCGCAGTAGTTCGGACTTTCCGGAGCCCGTGGCCCCGATACACAGCCCGTGCGGCCCCATGCCACCGTGGGCCGATTCCTTCAGGTCAAGCTGCACGGGAAGGCCGTGTTCATCCACCCCGATGGGCACTTTCAGCCGGTTGGGTGTCAGTTCACGCCCAGGCCACAGCGCACGTGGGTTGAGCTGTTCGATGGCCGGCATGCGCAGCAACGCCAACACATCATTGTCGGCGGCGGTTCCATCGCCTGCCTCTGGGCGGCGCAACGGCGCCAGCCTGCGCGCGATCAACTCGGCTTCGGCGGCGGTGAAGGCATCGGGAGTACCCAGTTGCTCCTGCCCCACCACGGTATACACGGAGACGTGGTCGTCGATATGCACATGGATGCCATCCTCATCAGCGAAGCGATGCACGGGGTCAAGCGGATCCGGCGCGATGACTACAGTGCAGCGCACCGCGTTACCGCTTTCGCTTGTCGACGATTCCGCCTCCACCACCGTCTGCGACAATTCGGGTGAACCAACATCGACCACGGTGACCTGCAATTCGGCACTTTCTGGGTCGCGGGTATGCGCCGTCCATTTCAGCCACTGCGCTGTTCCCGGCGTGCACCGGTTGGTGATGCCCACGGTTTCTGGACCGTGGAAAAAGATCAACTGTGACAGCATGGACCAGGCCATTTCGGCCGCTCTTGGCCCCGAGAGCGTGATCAGCCGAAAAGCCCGAATCTGCACGACGATGGGGATATCGTGGACAGAGCTGACGGCCGCGACTGCCCGGCGCAAGCTCACCGCGCAGACAGGGTCCAGATCCTCTGTCGAGCCCGGATCATCCACATCGACCGGTGTGCACAAAGAACCAACGCCCAGGCCCAACCGCACCTCCCCCATGTGGGGATCGGCATCAAGCCGCTCCCACACCCGCGCTGGATCCACGGTGGAAAGGAGCTCGCCGGGGTGCGGGTGGTGGAACACCTCGTGCTCGCGCTGCTGCTGCGCGTTCTGCCTGGCCTGCGCGCTCAGCGCGTCGAGGTGACGGAGGTAGACGCGGCGTTGCTCGTCGATATCCCCCGTCTTTTCTGGCGGGGAGACCATCATCAGCATGCTCATGCCCATCATGAGCGGAAAGATCAGCATCATCGGGCTCATGCCCCGACCGGATAACGCCATGATCAGCACGATCGCGGCGAGAGCGCCGATCATCACGATGGGCATGATGATGCGGATCAGCGGTTCGGGCGTGGGCCGCTGCGCCTCCGGAACAGGTTCTGCTTTCAGTGTTCCCTGAGGCAGGTCCGGGCCACTGATTCTCTGCGCCGGTGCGACAGGCGTAACAACATTGTCGTGATAGGTGCCAAGCACATTTCCCCCTCTTGATCACTGCCCTAGCCGACTGGTCCCCCCGACCAGTCCCCCGTTGCTGTGGACACGCCCGCCATCTTAAGACACAATGAGGACACGCGTGCGGTGAGGGGATCGCACCGCAAAGAAAAGAACATTCGGGGGTATTTATTCCATGTCTGCTGCCATGCACCACGTGGTGCGACTGACGCTGCGCCTTGATATTGGCCAACATCATTCCGCTGTCGATGTCACACTTCCCAGTTCATCGAGTCTAGCGGAGGTTT
>NZ_JBHWRP010000017.1:0-15187 GCF_043426755.1 Corynebacterium sp.
GGGTCGTGAAAAGCCCAAAACCCAACCAAAACAAACAACCAGCAAAAACAACACCACAGTGCTGTTAAATACTTGTTGTCCAAAAAATAGAATTACAACAACCAACCCCCACCCGACAGGGAAACAACAGGGGTCGGCAAAAAGTAAACAACCATAAAAAATTATGATTCATCTACCAATCTGAATGCACATCAACTATGTACACCCATGCTGCACCGAAAACAAAAACACACCACAACCACGGAAGCTGCAGTGCGACCGGCACACACCAACAACAACCACCAGTCAAAAACCATGATCATTGCAAGCACACAGGCACACACACCAACACACAAACAAAAAAGTACATTGGCACACTATCGAGTTCTCACACAACATTCGCACACCCACACAAGGCTGTTAACCTATCGTTAACACTGTGCTAGGCAGCCTGTCCAACCTTAAACATCAACCTGACTGAAGTCAAATCAACATGTTTGAAGAGTTGAAACGAAGAAAAATGTTTTGTCTGCGGTAGTTTTCCTAACCGCCATCTCACTCTCTCGAGCGGGGCGTTGTCGGTCTCGCTGACCTGATTAAACTTACACACACCCCCAACAAAACACAAAACCCCAGGCCAACAACACAAAATAGCGACCTAGGGATCGTCGTAAAGCAGCTAACTAGCGGTACATTCCGCGACTCTCCGCAACTCTCTCAATCAAGTCACGCAGGGTGTCACGTGTGTAACCAAGGCGCACGGCCTCGTCGACAAGCGGCGCCAAGTACCTTGCCACGAAAGTCACTTGCCGTTTCTCAACAATGACCTCCCGCGCATTCTCGGTAACGAACATTCCTATTCCACGCCTTTTCTCCAAAACGCCTTCGTCGTGAAGCAAATTCAAGCCCTTGCGCGCGGTGGCCGGATTGATTCCATGGAATTCTGCCAGCACATTGGAGGAGGCCGCTTGCTGGCCTGGGCGGAGGTTGCCCTCGACGATCGAGTTTTCAATCAGGGTGGCGATCTGACGGAATAGTGGCTCTGCGGCGTTGTCCACGCTCAGCTCCCCAATGGGTAGCGGGTTGGTTAGTTATGTAACTAACCATAGGAGCTTGGGGAACTATTGTCCAAGGTTATCCGTTGACTACAGTGAATATCCTTCCCCGATGTCTGACATCTCTCGACGTAGAGGGCCTTTATCAGGCAGACTGGGAGGCGTAAACATTTATTTAGAATCAAAAAGATACGGAATTTAGGAGCCATGCTTGAACGCACACTTGTGTTTGTGGACACGTCTTACCTGCTCGCAAGCTTTTATAACTCATGGGAGACAGGAGCCCGTTCACAACTAGAAATTGACTTGCCAGAGGTGGTGAACAATCTCGACCAGATGATCAGCCACCAACTACATCAACCGGTACATCGCCAATATTGGTACGACGGGATCCCTGAATCAGGCCCCCACCGCTACCAAAGGGCACTGCGAACCTGCGACGGAGTCCAGTTACGCACTGGGCAACTCATCGAGTGGGGTGAGCGTCGCACCCAAAAAGGCGTGGACACTCGGCTGGTCACCGACATTGTTGTCAATGCCCTACGTGGACAATTTACAGACTTCGTTTTAGTGTCCGGCGACGCGGACATGATTCCAGGAGTAGAGGAGGCCACTAACAACGGGGTGCGGATGCACCTCTACGGTTTTGGCTGGGACTCCATGTCTTCCGCACTGCGCCACGCGTGCGATTCGGTGACGATCCTGGATCCACGTGAGGATTTTGCCGATGCTATGCAGCTTCAGGTTTTGGAGGGTCCGCTGCCGCCGACGATCCGCGAACGCCCTATCGATGACGCTGAGCCAATCGGCCAGATCCAGGGCATGACCGAGATCCCGACCCCCGTCGATAACTCGGCGCCACCTTCGAAAACCGAGGCGAAGGGCACTGCCACGGCAGCTGAGAAGGAAACATCCGCCGACGAAAGCAAGCACAATGCCGCCGAGAAATCGTCGGAAAGCAAAGCTGAGGATTCATCTGCACCGCAGGCCCCAGAAACCGAACCTCCTGTGACCAGCAAGGAAGAGGAACCTTCAGAGGTAGAGGCTGAACTGGCAAAACAGCCCAAGCCGGGACCATTGCCTGCGGACACAACTGGAGCTAACAAGCCAACGCCGAAGCCGTCCATGATGGCTCCGCGCCGCAAACTGCGTTCGCGTTATGTCCCACTCCCGGAAGAGGTGTGGACATCCGCAGGTTTCCAAACCCCCTTTGACGTCGGCCAACAGTACGCGACATGGTGGTACGAGAATGCTGCATCCGGCGAACAGCGCGATAAGGCACACACCCTGTCGGGCGGCGGCCTGCCCCCGGAGGTTGACCGCCCACTGCTACAGTTCGCCTGCGAGACGCTGCACGAATACACCCTCACGGAATCTCAACGCGTCAATCTGCGCGATGGGTTCCACTCGGGCATCCGCGGGGTGCTGATTAACATCCGCCGCACCGAGGACTAACCTCCGAGCTGAAAAACGGCTTCCCTTTCACTCAAGGGAGGCCGTTTTCTTTGTTTAAGCGCGCGGGTTTTCGCTGGTGTCCTCGCCATCAGCATCGTCAGCATGCTCAGCCAGATACGCCTCCGCCTCAGCCATCTCGTCTTCAGCGCCGCGCTCGGTCCCCGCTGTGAGCTCGCCAGCGCCCTGCATCGAGGCACGGATCTCATCGAGCTTTGCCGTCGCCTTCATGTCAGTACCTGTCGATGAAATCTCAGCCATCCGGTCGTGAACAGAGTCGCCCATCAGCTCCTGCTGGCCCAAAGCGTCGGCATAACGGCGCTCAATTTTATCGCGCACACCGTCCAAAGTGGGCACCGAATCGTCCGACTTAAACTGGCCAATCGTGTCCATCGCCTCCGCCGTTTTTTCCTGCATGGCGGCCTGATCGGCCTGCGCCATCAACTTGTCCACTTCAGCCAACTGCTCCTGCAGACGGGCCTCGGATTCCTTCTGCTGGCGTTCGGCCTGGGCCGCAGCTTGATCGGCGGCGGCGTAGAGCTGTTTCGTGTTTTCTAGCTCCTGCTCCACACTGACTAGCTGGGATGCGAAAATCTCCGCGGTGTTATTGAACTGTGCTGCCTTCTCGGTATCGCCCTCAGCAGCCGCCTTGTCCGCAGCCTGCAGCGCGGTGCGCGCCTTCTGCTGGTGATCTGCCTGCGACTTCTGCAGGCGGTTGAGCTGCATCCCAAGCTGCTTCTTGTTGCCGATCACGCTCGCGGCCTGTTGGGTAATGTCCTGATGTTGCTTCTTCGCGGCAGCAACAGCCTGCTGGATCTGAACCTTCGGGTCCGCATGCTGGTCGATCTTCTGATCGAAGGACGCCATCAGGTACTTCCAGCCCTTGCTGAACGGGTTCTTTGCCATGGGCGCTAAACACTCCTAATAATTTTGACGGTATATACGGCCGAGTTTACGTTTTTGTCGCCGGTTTCGCCGTCCCACACGGCAAGGCAGGTATTCGTCGTCAAGCGAATGTGCCACCTGACATGTGAAAACCCACCCCAGTTCAGGGGTGGGTTGTGCCGGAAGCTGCAGACTTTATTGCTGCTGCTGGTTCTGCTCCTCGACCTGGCGGCGGACATCATCCATGTCCAAAGCCTTGACCTGACCGATGAGGTCCTCGAACGCCTTTGGGGGCAGGGCGCCGGCCTCACGGTAGACGAGGATGCCGTCACGGAATGCCATCAAGGTCGGGATCGCCTGGACCTGAAGCGCCGCTGCGAGCTGCTGGTTCGCCTCGGTATCGACCTTTGCGAAGGTTGCGTCGGCGTGGTTTTCCGAAGCCTTCTCATAGGTCGGCGCGAACTGCTTGCAGGGGCCACACCAGTCAGCCCACAGGTCGACGAACACGATGCCGTCTTTAGTGACGGTCTGCTCAAAGTTTTCTTCGTTCAAATCAATCGTTGCCATTTTATCTCCCTAATTTTGTAGTCTTTCCTTATTGGCCCCAACGATATACGGGTGCCAAGTATTCCCGCATCGTCGATCTTGCAAGGAGTTATCGCAATGACCAAAAACTACCAAGTAGAAGGTATCGAAACGCGGGAGGATGCGGAGCAGATTGAGAGTGAGCTCGCACGAATTCCCGGCTTCCAGGGTGCGGAAGTAAGTGTTGAAACCGGCCATCTCACCGTCGATGGGCACGCGATTTCCGACGATCACGTCCGTGACGCTGTCGAAGCCGCTGGGTTTTCGCTTCTCGACGAATAACCCTGTTCAGCCGCACCGCCCTTGACGTTTCGCATACGATGGTGACATGTCCACAAACAATGCCAGCAAAGCCGAATCCGTCAAGGTAGAATTCATCACCGCGCGCGAGGTCCCCCTCGGAGGGCCTCGCGCCATGAACGTGCACCGCACCCTGCCACAACGCCAGCGCAGCCTGATCGGTGCTTTTTGTTTCGTCGACCATTACGGCCCCGACGACGTCTCCGAGACCGGCGGCATGGACGTCGCGCCACACCCGCATACGGGGTTGCAAACCGTGTCCTGGCTCTTCGAGGGCGAAATCACCCACCATGATTCGGGCGATAACCACGCCGTCGTCCTACCCGGCGAAATGAACCTGATGACAGCCGGCGCCGGAATCTGCCATTCCGAAGTTTCAACCCAGTCCACCACCACGTTGCACGGCGTCCAACTGTGGACCGTCCTGCCCGATTCCGCCCGCCACGGCGAGCGCCGCTTCGACCACTACGCGCCAAAGGCCGTCGAGTTGGACGGCGGCAGCGCGCGCGTATTCATGGGCACACTGTTCGGCTCCACCTCGCCGATCCCCACCTACACCCCGCTGGTTGGCGCGGAAATCCTCCTCGATCCCGGCGCGACGCTACCGATCAGCGTCGATTCCAGCTTCGAGCACGGGGTGCTTGTCGACGAAGGCCCCGTAGAACTTTGCGGCACCGTGGCACAACGCCACGAACTCGCCTACACAGGAGTGGGTGAGACACAGTTGACGCTCCACAACCCAGGCGAAGCCAGCGCGCGCGTGATCTTAATCGGCGGCGAGCCTTTTACTGAAGACGTGGTCATGTGGTGGAACTTCATTGGGCGCACGCATGAGGAGGTGGCCCAGTATCGCCAGGAGTGGGAGGGCCACGGCGAGCGCTTCGGTGAGACCCATGGCTATATCTCCCACGATGCTGACGGCTTGCCCCGCCTTCCTGCGCCGACCTTCCCAAACTCGCGGTTGAAGCCGCGCAAGAATCCCGCCCCGGTGACGCGCCCGGAGGTGCGGATTGAGTCCTAGACACCGTTGACAGGTACCCCCTAGGGGTATAAGGTCGAGGTCAGTAACCCCCCAAAGAAAGGACATCATCATGGCAACCAAGAACTACACCGTCGACGGAATGACCTGCGGCCACTGCGAGGCCAGCGTAAAGGAAGAGGTCAGCGAGATCGCCGGCGTTACCGATGTCACCGCTGACCACACCACGGGCGCCGTGAGCGTAACGGGCGACAACTTCACCGACGAGCAGGTTGCCGCCGCCGTGGAGGAGGCCGGATACGTTGTCAAATAGCCCCTCCCCTGACATTACCGACGCCCCAGTTGATCTTCCGACCAACCTGACCCAGATTGATCTGGGCGTGACGGGCATGACCTGCACGTCCTGTTCGAACCGCGTGCAGCGGAAGCTGAACAAGGTCGATGGCGTGGACGCGTCCGTGAACTATTCCACGGAGACCGCCTCCATCAAATATGACCCTGAGAAGGTCGACCAGTCTCGGTTGATCGACGTGGTCAGGGGCGCCGGCTACGACGCTTTTACACTTTCCGACGGCACCCAGGATTCTGCTGAGGATTCTGCGTCCGCGGGTGGTAGCGCACAGGAGCGTATCGACGATGCGCGTAACGACGAGGCCGACCGCCTCAAGTCGAAGCTGATCTTCTCGGCGATCCTCACCGTTCCGGTGATGTTGATCTCCATGATCCCGGCGCTGCAGTTCACCTACTGGCAGTGGGCCGTCCTAGTGATGACCACCCTCGTGTACGTGATTGGCGGCGAGCCATTCCACCGCGCCACCTGGACCAACCTGAAGCATGGCGCAACCACCATGGATACTCTGATCACTTTGGGTACCTCGGCGGCGTACTGGTGGAGTATCTACGCTCTCTTCTTCGGCAACGCCGGCGAGACCGGCATGACCATGGAGATGAGCTTGCTGCCTTCGGATACCAGCATGGATGAAATCTATCTGGAGACCACGGCAGTGGTGATCACCTTCCTGCTGCTCGGCCGCTGGTTTGAGACCAAGGCGAAGGGACAATCGTCGGAAGCCCTGCGCAACCTGCTCAACATGGGTGCCAAGGACGCCGCGGTGATTCGCGACGGCGCGGAAGTACGCATCCCGATTTCCCAGCTCCAGGTGGGCGATAAGTTCATCGTTCGCCCTGGTGAGAAGGTGGCCACGGACGGTCGCGTCGTCGATGGCAACTCTGCGGTCGATGAGTCGATGCTGACCGGCGAATCTGTTCCGGTCGAAGTCACTGCAGGCGACACCGTTACGGGCGCCACGTTGAATACTTCTGGCCGCCTCATCGTGGAGGCCACTCGCGTCGGTTCGGATACAACGCTGAGCCAGATGGCCAAGCTGGTATCGGACGCCCAGGCCGGCAAGGCCCCCGTAGAGCGTCTGGTTGACCGGATCTCCGCGATCTTTGTGCCCACGGTCATTGTGATTTCGATTGTGACCCTGATCGGCCACCTGCTTGTCGGCCACGGTACGGCCCACGCGTTTACCGCGGCAGTCGCGGTACTGATCATCGCCTGCCCTTGTGCTTTGGGCCTGGCGACGCCGACGGCGATCTTGGTCGGCACCGGTCGCGGCGCACAGCTTGGCCTGCTGATCAAGGGCCCGGAGATCCTCGAGTCCACGCGCGAAGCCGACACGATTGTGATGGACAAGACCGGCACCGTCACCTCTGGTGAGATGAACGTTGCCCATGTCTCCCCCGCCGCAGGCTTCGAGGCCGATGAGGTCCTCGCTCTGGCCGCAGCAGTGGAGTCCGGTTCTGAGCACCCGATTGCCCAAGCCATTGTTCGCGCCGCGTCGGCAGATGCATCGGCGGCGCTACCGGAGGCAACTAACTTCCAGAACGAAGCTGGCGTGGGTGTCTCCGCCACAGTCGGCGAGGACCGCGTGGTCGTCGGCCGCGCCGCAGGATCGCTTAATGGCCTGCAGCAGGCATTCGATGAGGCACAGCAGGCAGGTGGCACGCCAGTCGTCGTCACGCGTAACGACGACACCCTGGGCATCATCACCGTGCGCGATACCGTGAAGCCGACCTCGGCGGAGGCTGTCGCGCACTTCAAGGAACTGGGGCTCACCCCCTATCTGCTCACCGGCGACAACCAAGGCGCGGCAGAGGCCGTGGCCCGTGAGGTGGGCGTGGCTGAGGAGAACGTGATCTCCGAGGTCATGCCCGAGGACAAGGTCACCGTGGTCCAGCACCTCCAGGACGAGGGCAAGCACGTGGCAATGGTCGGCGACGGAGTCAATGACGCGGCCGCCCTGGCCACCGCTGAGCTCGGCCTGGCGATGGGTGCAGGCACCGACGTAGCCATCGAGGCCTCGGACATCACCTTGATGAATAACGATCTGCGCAGCGCCGGCGACGCAATCCGCCTCTCCCGCAAGACGCTGAGCACGATCAAGGGCAACCTGTTCTGGGCTTTTGCCTACAACGTAATCCTCATCCCGGTCGCGGCACTCGGCTGGCTCAACCCGATGCTCGCGGGCATCGCGATGGCCTTTAGCTCCGTATTCGTGGTGAGCAACTCACTGCGCCTCCGCGGCTTCAAATCCTCCTACTAGAACCCGCAACGCTTCCAGCCCCGTCCTACACAGGCGGGGCTTTCAGCTCTGTCAGGATGCCGTCGACAAGCGAACGCACACGCCCCGCGCTCACCCCGCGCGCCACAGCCAACGTCAACACGTCTGCAAGCTGGTTGCGCGTATCGACGATCGACTGCCGCGTTGCCTGCTGCGGCACGTTAATGGTGCTGCCGCGGCGGCCATCTGTGTGCAGCACACCATCGGCGCGCAGGAGATCATAGGCTTTCTGCACCGTGGCTGGGTTGAGGCCGTGTGTTTCGGCAAGCTGGCGCACGGAATCAAGACGGTCGCCGTGGCGGAGGCGGCCTTGGGCGATCGCCAACAAAATCTGATCATGCACCTGTTGGTACAACGGCGTAGCCGAGTGTTCGTCGATAAGCATGCCTGCTCCCTTCTGTATTAGCCATAACGATACAGCGAGCTGCGCTGGTCGGACCAGTTTTGATTTTGGGAGGTCTTTTTCGCCTGGTCGGCCCTATAGTGTGAGGCGTGAACACCACGAATACACCGGGCCTGACCCGGACAGAGCGCCTCGACTGCCTTCCTGTCACCCGCAAGCACAAGAAACTGTTGGTTGGTTCCGGCATCGGATGGGCACTGGATGCGATGGACGTGGGGCTGGTCTCCTTCGTTATCGCGGCGCTCGCGGTGCACTGGGACCTGGACAAGACGACGACTAGTTGGATCGCTTCGGTCGGTTTTATCGGGATGGCCATCGGGGCGAGCCTGGGCGGGCTCCTTGCCGACAAGATCGGTCGCCGCCAAGTCTTCGCCCTCACTCTCTTAGTCTATGGCTTGGCCACCGGCGCCTCCGCGCTGGCCGGGTCCGTGGCCGTGCTGCTTATCTTCCGCTTCTTCACCGGGCTGGGCCTAGGCGCGGAACTTCCGGTGGCCTCGACGCTGGTCAGCGAGTTCGCCCCGCGCAAAGTTCGCGGCCGCATGGTGGTGTGGCTCGAAGCCTTCTGGGCGGTCGGCTGGATCCTGGCCGCGGTGATCGGTACCTTCGTCGTTACAGAAGGGGAAAACGGTTGGCGCTGGGGTTTGGCGCTGGGCGCGGTGCCCGCCATCTACGCGCTGTTCGTGCGCATGAGAATGCCGGAGTCCGTCCGCTTCCTCGAGGAGAAGGGGCGTTACGACGAGGCCGAAGCGGTTGTGCGCTCCTTCGAAGAGGGAGTGGATCCTGCGGACGTGGATCCGCTCGACGCGGCACCGGCCGAGGAGCACCTGACCGGTGGCATCTGGGGTGCTGATATGTGGAAGCGCACCGCGGCGTTCTGGATTGTGTGGTTCGGGGTGTCCCTGTCCTATTACGGCGCGTTCACGTGGATTCCATCGCTGCTGGTGGACCAGGGGTTCACCTTGGTGCGGTCCTTTGCCTTCACGCTGATTATCACGCTGGCACAGTTGCCGGGCTACGCGCTGGCCGGTTGGCTGATCGAGGTGTGGGGCCGGCGCGTGACCTTGTCCGTGTTCCTGGTCGGCTCCGCGGTGAGCGCCGGACTCTATGGGTTGGCTAGTTCTAAATGGCAGATCATCGCGGCCGGCTGCTTGCTGTCGTTTTTTAACCTGGGCGCGTGGGGCGCGCTCTATGCGATTGGCCCAGAGCTTTACCCCACCGCGATCCGCGCCACCGGCACAGGTGCCGCTGCCGCATTCGGGCGCATCGGCTCGATCCTGGCTCCTTTGATCGTGCCACCCCTGCTAGTCTTCGGCGGTCAGACGGCCGTGTTCGCGGTGTTTGCTTCGGCTTTCGCGATCGCTGCGGTGGCAGCATTCACGCTTCCGGAGCAGCGCGGAAAGATTTTGGATTAGCACGAGGGCAAAAACGAAAACGAGCACGCGGCCACGATAAGAGTGGCTGGGTGCTCGTCGTTAAGCGTGAAAATATTATGCGAAGATGTTCTTGAGTTTTGCGAAGAATCCCTGGTCCTGCGTTGCCTCGTTCAACTCGTCGATCGAGCGCGGCATGTTGAGCAACATGGTGGATGCGTCAGTGCGAGCAACCGTAATGGAGTCATCAAGACGTGCCATGGTGGTCGCGCAGGCCGGGGATGCATTATCTACAGTT
Source organism: Corynebacterium sp. (assembly GCF_043426755.1). Classification (GTDB taxonomy): domain Bacteria; phylum Actinomycetota; class Actinomycetes; order Mycobacteriales; family Mycobacteriaceae; genus Corynebacterium. Next base: position 9,934 of record NZ_JBHWRP010000017.1, read on the forward strand.
CGGATGGTCACGACTAGCTCCTTTCGTTATGCCCTCACTTTAGGGTGATTTTTACCCCCTGTCATCGTTGGTAAGGCAAACCTAACTCAATGGTGAGACATATAGGTAGCCCTGAGCTGGGCTTTTTAGGGCATACATACGTGCCTCCGCCACACAAGGGGGGATGAATGTGATGTGCACCACTACCCCCGCCGGCGCTGCCGCGTCGTCGTGCGCCGCTATCCGTGCGCCATGTTGACGAAACGGGAGTAGTGCAGCTGGTGCGCCACCGGAATCGTATCGATCGGGCCGCCACGGTGCTTCGCGACAATGATGTCTGCCTCACCGGCGCGCTCATCGTCACGATCCTGCGAGTCCGGACGGTAGAGGAGGAAGACCATATCGGCGTCCTGCTCCAGGGAACCGGACTCACGCAGATCCGCCAGCTGGGGCTTCTTGTCGGTACGGGCTTCTGGTCCACGGTTGAGCTGCGAAATCGCGATCACAGGGACCTCGAGCTCCTTGGCCAGCAGCTTCATCTGGCGCGAGAATTCGGACACCTCTTGCTGGCGGGACTCGACCTTCTTGCCGGAGCTCATCAGCTGCAGGTAGTCCAAGACGACAAGGTCGAGCCCGTGCTGCTGCTTCAAGCGGCGCGCCTTGGAGCGGATCTCCATCATGGTGAGGTTCGGGGAATCGTCGATAAAGATCGGCGCCTCCTGGATCTCCTCAAGGCGGTTGGTCAGCGTGACCCAGTCCTTTTCCTCCATGGTGCCGGCGCGCATGCTGGACAGTTTGATCTCAGTCTCCGCGCTGAGCAGGCGCATCACGATCTCTGTCGCGGACATTTCCAGCGAAAAGATCGCCGAGGTCTTGCCATTGTGAATCGAGCACGAGCGCATGAAGTCCAGCGCCAGAGTGGACTTACCGACACCCGGACGCGCAGCAATAATGATCATCTGGCCCGCGTGCAGGCCATTGGTCAGGCGGTCCAGGTCCAGAAAACCGGTGGGCACGCCCTGCTCGAGGCCGCCGCCGCGCTCAATCTTTGCTAGCTCATCGACGGTGGGCTTCAGCAGTTCCGACAAAGCCTGGTAGTCCTCGGTGGTCTGCCGCTGCGCCACCGCAAAGACTTCCTGCTGGGCGCGGTCGACGACGGCCTCAACTTCCATACCCTCCGTGCCGTCGTAGCCCATCTGCACCACGCGCGTGCCGGCGTTCACCAGTTGACGCAGCACGGACTTCTCCGCAACGATCTCCGCGTAGTAGCGAGCGTTCGCGGCCGTCGGCACCTCCGAAATCAGGGTGTGCAGGTACGGGGCGCCGCCGACGCGCTCCAGCTCATTCAGCCGATCTAGGCGGCCGGCCACAATCACCGGGTCGATCTCGCTGCCGAGCGAGTACAGATCCATAATCGCCCGGTAAATCAACTGGTGGGCAGGGAAATAGAAGTCCTCCGCCGTCAGCTCCTCGATCACATCAAGCACGGTGTTGGGGCTGAGCAGCATCGAGCCCAGCACACCCATCTCCGCCTGCCGGTCGTGCGGCGGCTGACGGTATTCGTGCATCCCGTCGTCCTGGCGATTGAAGTTTGCTTTACGACGATAGCTGCGGCTACTTCCCCGTTCTTCCTGCGGGTCTGGTGGTGGCACAAAACCGTCGTCGTCAAAGCTTGTTGCGCCTTCCCCTGAAGCCATCTCGTCCCCTTCAATCCTGCCCGTTGTACTGACTACGCATCTTACCGACGAGCTGCTTCGCTGGGGAGCCTGCCCCCGCTCCATCCACACCCCCAGAGGGACCCATTTCTCCACTTCTCCACAACTTCCTGTGGATAACTCGCATCGATAGCGGTCAGTACCTCTTCCCATTTCCCACCAGCCTGTGGATAACTTGTGGATAACTCCGATATCCCACTGGGGACAAGTAACGTTTTCGCAGCTCACGCGGTGTTCACCCCCTGTGGAAAATTCTTGCAAATCGGTGGATAACTCCCCTACCAGCTGGTTTGACAATCGGGATTTTTGGGGCTGCGTGGGCCTATTTTGGGCGGTTTGGCGCGGAAACACACCTAAGATAGTACAAATATCTCTTAAGTTATCCACAGGTTCTAACCGGGCTGCGTAGTATGCTGAAACGCTTGTTCAAGCGCTGCCCGCGGTCCGCGCATTCGTCGATCACTCCCTGCCCTACGGCCCCATCACGATCCTTACCGGCGACAACAGCAGCGGAAAGTCCCCGATCATAGAAGCTCTCGCCGTATCCATGGAAGCCGACCCCGAGGACGTGTTCTTCGTGCGCAGGAAATCCTTCCTTCACCTGAGACAATACTAAGAAACCCTAAATTTCGACCTTGCGGAACTGTCCAAACGCAGTCACGGCGAAGGTCTCATGACGATCTTTCGGAAGCTTATCGACGACGGCCTCGTCCTGCTCGACGAGCCGGTCGACTTCCTCTCCGTCTTCTCCCAACTGGAGCTGCTGGGGCTGTTGCTGCACGTGGCTCGTCGTGGCGGGCTGGTCATTATGGCGCCCCACTCACCGGTGCTGATGGCTGTCCCTGGGGCGAGACTGCCGGATGTCTCCGACTAGACCGTCGTGCCCCTTCGATGATGTAGAGGCTGTCAGCGCTCGGCGTGAATTCATTGCTGACCCGTATGGCACCATTGAGTACCTAATGGAGGACTAATGTTCATCCGAGAGTTGCTCGCTGTGGGGGCACGCGCGGGGCTGGCTCCGATTCCGGTATTCAGATGGTGATGGTGACTCACTCTGCGATCATGATCTTTTTGCCACTGCGGTTTCGGGTTCGCAGATCGTGGAAATCACCGATGACGAACACCTACTGCTGGACCTCAACTGTTGGAACTGGGGCGTTTCGGGGTGGAAACTAGCAAAAAGTGCCCTGTTCCAACAGTTCAGCTTCGACAGTTTGGTTAGGAAAGGGGCCGGCTGACGCGAAAAAAGGGCGCAGCCCCCGACACTCCTCACAAGTGCGGGGGCTGCGCCCAAAAATGCTGTTGTCATAGGATCCAGTCAGGCTGCGAATTTAGGGACCGGCCTCACCCGGTGCCACAGTTGCAGCCAGTGGATCGTCGAAAAGCGAACTTATGCGCCTTCGACCGCGAAGTTCACCTTGGCTTCCACGTCGTCGTGGAGGTTGACGATGACCTGGTGGTTACCGGTCTTGCGCACGTGACCCTTTGGCAGGTCGATGATGCGCTTGTCAATAGCTGGGCCGCCTGCTGCCTTGATCGCGTCTGCGATGTCGCCAGCATTGACGGAGCCGAACAGCTTGCCAGACTCCGAGGTACGTACCTTGACGGTCACGCCAGTGAGCTCGTCGAGCTGAGTACGCAGCTCCTTTGCGTGATCCAGGTCGCGCACTGCGCGCTGCTCCTGGGCACGCTTGATGCCTTCGATCTGCTTCTCTGCGCCAGGCGTGGCCACGATGGCCAGGCCGCGTGGAAGCAGGTAGTTACGTCCGTAGCCGCCCTTGACCTCGACAATATCGCCGGGTGCGCCAAGGTTATCAACGGCAGCGGTGAGGATCAGCTTCATGATCCATTACCTTCCTTCAGTTGAAAAATGTGATCGTTTAGAACGGGGGCTCATCGTCCATTCCGCCGCCGAATCCACCGGCTGGCGGGGCTGAGTTCCACGGATCATTGGCCGGCTGCTGCGCCTGCTGCTGGGACTGACCCTGCTGCTGGCCGCCCTGGCCACCTTGACCACTCTGACCGCCCTGGCCAAAGCCGCCTTGGTTCTGGCTGCTTTGCTGGCCGCCGAAGCCGCTCTGAGACTGCTGCTGGCCACCGCCGCGGTTGCCTCCGCCCCAGTTGCCGCCGGACCCGCCGCCATCGCGGGGGTTGCGGTTTACCTGAGCGGATGCCCAACGCAGGGATGGTCCAACTTCGTCAACGTCGACCTCGAAAACGGTGCGCTTCTCGCCGTCGCGGTTGGTGTAGGAACGCTGGCGGAGACGTCCTGTAACGATCACGCGCATGCCCTTGGACATGGATTCAGCTACGTTTTCCGCGGCCTGACGCCACACGCTGCAGTCCAAGAACATGGCTTCGCCGTCTTCCCACTGGCCCGAGTCACGGTTGTACTGACGCGGGGTGGATGCGACGGTGAAGTTTGCTACGGCAGCACCGGATGGGGTGAAGCGCAGCTCTGGGTCGGCGGTCAGGTTGCCGACGAGTGTGATGGGAGTATCTCCTTGTGCCATGGTTTTTGCCTTCCTACAAGTTGTCCGTAAAAGTCAGTGAACTAATGAGCTTCTTACTGGCTTGTGTACCAGATTTCGCTCTTACTTGTCGGTTCGCAGAACCTTGGTACGCATGACGTTGTCGCTTAGGTTAACAACGCGGTCAAACTCGGAAACGGTGTCAGCCTCGCACTCGAGGTTGACAACAACGTAGATTCCCTCTTCCTTCTTGTCGATCGGGTACGCAAGACGGCGCTTGCCCCACACATCAACGTTCTCCACTGTGCCCTTGTCCTTACGGACGCGCTCTAGATACTTATCCAGGGACGGGGCGACAGTGCGCTCATCTTGTTGCGGATCGAGAATGATCATGACTTCGTAGTGACGCACGGACCTCATCACCTCCTATGGTCTTGTTATCGGTTTCGGCCATCGCCACTGTTAGCGATAGCAGGAGGGTTCGTTGCGTCAAGCAACCTCCCCAGCGTACCCCATCCGTCAAGTACGAAAAAATCACCCCAAACGAGGGCTTTAGCCCGCTGCCCCCTCGGGCACGGCGAAGAAGATGGCCAGGCTGACGGGGATCAACGTCATAAACAGAAAGGCCAGCACACCCAACGTGATGGGGACCTTCCACGGCCTCTTCTTCATCACTGAGTAGAAGGCGGCTCCGAAGAGGATGAAAGAGATGAAGATGGAGATGATTCCCAGGATTGTGGTGAGGTTGAGCATCCTCGGTCTTCCTTTCCCCACACATCAGGTGTGGTCAGCAGCGGATCATGGCCGCCGTGGGCGGCAGCGACTTTATCGGGGCGACGGTTCCACATCTGCATCACGACGAGCACGATCATGACGACGATGAACCCATCACGCACGAGAACGACAAGATTGAGGAACTCCCCGGGCAAGCCCTTGTTTTCCACGCCGAGCATGTGCCACATCAGGATGGGCCACACGAGCATGTCGACGGTCATCCAACTGAGCAGCAGCCGCCACTGCGGCAGTGCCAAAACAGCTGGAACGACCAGCCAGAGGGAGTACTGCGGGCTCCACACCTTGTTGATCAGT
>NZ_JBHWRP010000018.1:0-2869 GCF_043426755.1 Corynebacterium sp.
TGCTGCACGCCCAGCGCTAGCACCCGATCCAGCGCCCGATGGCTGCGACCCCGCCTGCGCAGCAGCACTCATGCGTGACGCACCGCCACCGCCGCGTGGGCCAGCCGGACCAGGAGCACCAGAGCCTGCGGCAGACGAGCCGCCACCTGGCCCACCCCCCGCTGATCCGGCGATGTTCTGTGCTCCACTTCCAGTGCTAGAGCCTGCATTACCAAGCTTGCTCAATGCTGCCCCACCGCGATTAGCCAGTGCGCCAGCCATGCCAGCCATACCTGCGATGGCACCCGTGGCACCAGCCAGCATCGGCGCTGCTCCACCGCCACCCGCCTGGGAGACTGCCGGAACTAGGGCACGCACCAGGGCTGGGGCCGAAAAACCCGCAATCCCGATCATGAGCGCATTAATGATGACCCCCGTGGCACCAATATCACCGGTGCCCGACACATTCCACAGCACCACCGCATACAACAAGGCAGACACAGGCTTGAAGGCGATCGCGGCAATTAAGAAGGCCACGAGGTGATTGAGCCCCTGGCGTCCCGTGTCCGAGAACGACAACGCCGCAAACAGGGGCGACAAGCCCGCAGCGATCGGTGCCAGCAACACCCTGGTGACCAGGGCGAGAATCTGCACAAACGAGCCGATGAGGGTGATGCCCGCCAGCACCAGTGTCACCACCGGCCCGAACTGCGACTCTTCGATGCCGCCCAAATTGATCAGTTGGTCTGCGCCGCCGAACTCCTGCATGATCGCATCCGCAATGGCGTCACTAGCAACCATCGCACCCGGAAACATCACCGGCACCGCGATACTAAACACCAGCCAGCGGATCATATTCTCATTCAGGTCCGTGAGCCCCTCTTGCAGACCCCCTCGCCGAGCTGAGGCAATACGCCAGCCACCCACAATGAAGCTCGCCGCCAGTGCGAAACCGCACACCCCCATGACTATGTTTTTCACGCCCTGGGTGTTGGCGTTGACGTCCACACTCGTGGTGGAGAAGTCCATCCACAGCATCATCGCGGTCGTTAACGCTTCGTTGTTACCTTCCATCACCGACTTAGCAAATTTGCCGATAGGGTCCTCCCAAAACGGGGAGTTGTTCACGGCGTCGATGCCCGCGTTAACTGGTGATCCAGCCCAGCACACCAGGTTTTGAGCTCCCCGAGCAGCTTTGCCAGCCCATCCGCGTTCTTCCTCATGGTGCGTTACGATCTCGTCCCAGCGCTCGGCATTATCGGCTTGGATGGCAGCGACTTTATCCTCATCGAAACCGAACAAACCAGCTGCTTCGTCACGCTCCTGCTTTGAGATCGCGCCGTCGGCGACAAGCTGGTCAAGCACACTCCGAGAGTCCGAGACGTCCATGCACTGCTGCTGTGCCTGGCCGAGGGCACCCGGACTGTCAGTCTCTGCCGTCTCTTGTGCCAGTGCAGGCCAGGCTCCCAGGAGGAGGACAATGAGCGCGGCCAGGACTGCAGCCGCCCACTGAACGCTTATTCTCTGTAGGCCCGACATTAGTACTGGATTTCCTTCATCGGTGCCGGGTTGTCTGGATTGAAGGTCCCACCTTTATCAAAGAGGATTCCAGCTTGCCCCGAGAGGTCAGGAACCCAATCCCCGTCACGCCAATACACCGGAATCGTCGTCTTCATGGCTTCACCGCTCGCCTTGGTGAAATCATGCCCAACCTCGACGACGACGACATCTTCAGTGCACTGAGTCACGTTGTAGTACCCTGCAGCCGGCAGTGGTTCAGCCCGTACTTGAGAGTGATCGAAGTTCGGATCGTTCAAGTGCCTAAACTCACGGTCTTTCTGTAGCGTCTCGTAGGTCGACCACCACGCGGCATCAATCTCTTCTCCGATTCCATCTCCCTGTCCAGCGATGCCGTACCCCACTGCGTTGAGTGCCAGCATCACCGCCCCCTGGGGTGAATGAGCAAAACCAGCCGGAACCCCATCTTCCATCCGAGAGGGGCCCGCTTGATCATTGACCGCCAGGTAACGCGCATTGACATATTGTTGCGTCGTCTTGCCGTTCAACGGCACGTCACCGGTCTGACACTGTTCAAATCCTCCCTCCACCAGATTCCGTTTCGATGGGAGATCGCCGTCGTGGTTGTCCGGTGTCCACACCGGACGCTGGTGATAAAAGTCGACCGACCATGTCCCAGGCGCAGCATGGGCAGAATCATCGAACATACCGTCTGGGTCAGGCCATGTGCGCTGATCATTGCCGACCATCGCTCCTGGTGAGTTTTCACTGGTGGGTGGTTGAGATGGCGCCGTCGTGGATGACTCGGAGGCTTGAGGTTGCTCAGGAACCTCCGCGTCTGTTCCACATGCGGCCAAGAAGACCGCCGGGGCCACAAGTGCAGCCGCGACTGCTGTACGACGAATGCTCATTACATGCCCTCCTTTGGGCCAAATGCGGTGAAACTGTTATCGAATTCTTCTGTGCTCAGTTCCTGGAGATCAGGTGCGTCCTCCTGGGTGGGAAGCACCACCTTCCAATCACCAGAAGCGCGTGACAGTTGAACTGGCATCGCAGCCAGACCCACCGTCGGGTACTCAACGGCGAGTGTGACCACGGCATCCGTCTCCGAATAGTCAGAGACCCGAAACCCCTTAAACACCGGCGGGTTGTCCATCGGCTGACCACTAACACTCATCAGCCCGCGTGCTTGGGCCCATTGGTTGCGCCCCAGTCCTGGCTCGATCAGCGCCTGGGAGACTTCCGGCCACGTCTCATCGTCCGCGCCTGCCATGAACACCTGCGAGACAATCGCAGCAACCACCGCACCCTGCGGCGACGGCTCAAAACCGCGGGGAACCGTGCCTTGCTCCGTCGGCCCGGCTTGATCGCT
>NZ_JBHWRP010000019.1:0-7902 GCF_043426755.1 Corynebacterium sp.
CCTCTTCGTTTCTCTGATTCTTACCGCCTATGCCTCCACCCAGGGCGTGGAGCTGCAACTGTCCCACGACATTTCCACCTTGGGCTTGGTGCTCTTCGCTTTCTCCATCGGCATCACATCCGGGCCGAACTTCTTCCACACCCTACGCACCTCTGTCGGTGAGCTGGTCGGTTACGTGGTGGTCCTCGTCGTTACTGCTGCGGCAGGCCTGGGTGTGGGGCGGCTGCTGGGCTTGGACATTGCGACGATCGCCGGTACCTTTGCCGGCGCCGTGACAAATACTCCGGCATTGTCCGCCGCCGGCACATCTTCGGGTGATGCTGCGGCCGCGACCGTTGGCTATGCGATCGCCTATATCTTCGGTGTGCTGGGCATGCTGGGCTTCGCGCTGATCGCGCTAAGTAAGCGCCGCGGGGACACTGACGCGCCCGACCCGGTACTCAACCGCACCATCTTGGTTGAGCGCACCGACCGTCCCGTGGTGGAAGACGTGCAGAACTATGTCGGCTCGGAGATGGTATTCTCCCGTATCCAGCACGGCGCCGGCGGCACCATTGAGATCCCGGGCGTGCATACCCCGTTGGATTATGGCGACTTGGTCACCATCGTTGGCACCGAGCACCAGATGCACCAGGCCATCGAGTACCTGGGCAAGCCGTCGAAACGCTCCCTGATGCTCGACCGCAAGGACCTCGACTTTCGACGAATGACCCTGTCCAACTCCAAGCTGGCCGGCAAAACGGTGCGCCAAATCGATGCGGAGATCGGGGAACGCTTCGGTGGCTATACCTCGCGCATTCGCCGTGGTGACACCGATAAAGTGGCCGAGCAAGCGGAAAAGCTGCAGCTGGGTGACCGCGTGCGCATCGTCGCCCCGCACGAAAATATGGGGGAAATCGCTAACTATTTTGGCGACTCTTCCCGCGGGCTGACAGACATCAACCCCGTGGCCTTAGGCCTAGGCTTGGCGCTGGGTATTTTCCTTGGTGGTATCGCTATTCCACTGCCCGGGGGAGGCACGTTCGCCATTGGTGCTGCGGCCGGTGCCTTGCTGGTTGGTTTGGTCTTTGGCCGTGTGGGCCGTATTGGTGCGTTCGTTACCGCCATCCCGCAGACTACTTGTGCGGTGTTGTCAGAACTTGGCTTGTTGATCTTCTTGGCCGCCGCTGGCACCACGGCAGGCGCACGTATTTTGGACGCTTTCTCCGGCGGCTCCTGGTTGTCGATCCTGATCCTCGGCGCGGTAATCACCGTCATCTACGGTGCCGGTCTTTTCGTGGTGATGCGTTACATGTTCCGCATGGGCGGCACCAAATTGTCTGGCTTCCTCGCAGGTGCACAAACCCAGCCGGCCGTGCTGGCGTTCTCCAACGACCGCACTGGTGCAGATCCGCGCGTGGCACTCGGTTACGCGATGGTGTACCCGGTGGCAATGATCGCCAAGATCCTCGTGGCCCAGGTCCTCGGCGGGTTCTAACGGCTCTTCTGGTGCCTGGTGCCTGGTTCGCGGTTCCTAGTTTTTAGTTCCTGCGGCCCCGCGCGCTCTTTTCACAAACCGATATAGTCCTCGCCACATAGTGCGACTAGCCCCCAGCCCTTCTCACAAACCGATATAGTCCTCGCTACATAGTGCGGGTAACTTATTGAAAACCTACTGGCATCACGCAGTATGGGCCGAGGACTATATCGGTTTGCGATAACGGGGGGCGGGGTGGCTTAGAAGGGGCGGCGTAAGAGGAGAGAAACAAACAACCGCCCCATCGTCGAAACGATGAGGCGGTTGTGAAGCGAGAAGAGGAGCTACACCACGGAGGTTACTTGCTGCGGCGTTCCTGCATCCGGCGCATGCGGCGGTTCATGCCGGCCATGTTCTGCGCCTGGTGTGGCATCGGGCCCTTTGGCAGGCCGGCCATCTGGCCACCCTTCGCCGCATCCATCGCGTCGAGCTTGGCGGCGATGGAGTAGACCTCGTCCTTCTTGTAGTTGCGAGGAAGTTTGATCATTTCCTTCTGCAGCTTCTTCAAGGGGACCTGGCCTTCGCCTTCACCAACGAAGATCTCGTAGATGGGCACACCAGCCAGCAGGCGGTCGACGCGCTTGTTGGTTTTGTCCATCAGCGGCTTGAGGCGCTTGGGGTCACCCTCGCCAACAAGCACGACACCTGGGTTACCCACCACGCGGTGAACAGTATCCATGGAGCGGTTCGCGGCGACACCGGTCTTGGTCACCCAAGCGATACCGACGGTGTTCTTCATGTTTTCCAGCGTCCAGCCGGCAGCACCTGGGGTGTCGCCGACTTCGTCGTACATGGAGCTTTCCAGTCGGCGGGTGAACACGAACATCGCGGCGACAAGGCCGAAGAGGATGCCGAAGATGAGGAACATCCACTCCAGGTTCAGCAGCAGGCCGATCACGAAGAAGACGGCGGCGACGACAACCACCGTCAGCACCATGTACGGCACCAGTTTGTTATCGCGCTTGCGCTGCAGCTTGAACGCCTGCCACATCTGGGAGAACGTCTGCTTGCGCTGGGCACGTTTTGCCTGGCGCTGTTCCTTCTTCGCCGCCTTTTCGGCAGCCTTTGCACTCTTCGACTCAGCCATGGACCCTACTTTAGCCAGACACTGGGAAAATGCGTAAATGCGCCACGGGCATAACAGCCTCGTGGCGCATCAACCGATTATGCGCGTGGCGCGCCGACGGGGTGATCCTTCGACGGGCCGTACTTATCCAGCAGGGTGGAGGCCTCCTGGGCGGTCGCCCCCTGGGAGGTTTCCTTCAGGTGCTTCAGGTTCTCTGGCAGTTCGAGGCCGCGGTGCTCCATTGCTTCGACGTAGAGCTTGCCGGCGCGGTACGACGAACGCACCAGCGGACCAGCCATCACAGCACCGAAGCCCATTTCGTAGGCGGCGTCGCGGTATTCGATGAACTCTTCCGGCTTCACCCAACGGTCGATCGGGTGGTAGTTCGGGCCTGGGCGCAGGTACTGGGTAATCGTGATGATGTCGGTGCCAGCATCGACCATGTCCTGCAGTGCCTGGAGAACTTCCTCGCGCGTTTCGCCCATGCCCAGGATCAGGTTGGACTTGGTGATCAGACCAAAGTCGCGTGCCTGGCGGATCACGTCCAGCGAACGGTCATAGCGGAAGGCTGGGCGGATGCGGCGGAAGATGCGCGGCACCGTTTCCAGGTTGTGGGCAAAGACCTCGGGGCGGGCCTCGAAGACTTCCTGGAGCAAGTCTGGCTTGCCGGAGAAGTCAGGGGTGAGGTTCTCCACGCCGGTGTGCGGGTTGAGTTCGTGAATCTTGCGCACCACCTCGGCGTAGAGCCACGCGCCCTCGTCCTCGAGGTCGTCGCGGGTCACGCCGGTGATGGTGGCGTAGTTCAGGTTCATTCCCTGCACAGACTCGGCCACACGCTGCGGCTCTTCGACGTCCAGTGGCTCCGGCTTTGCGGAGTTGATCTGGCAGAAGTCACAGCGCCTAGAGCAATTTGCACCACCGATCAGGAAGGTCGCCTCGCGCGATTCCCAACATTCGTGAATGTTGGGGCAACCGGCTTCCTGACACACCGTGTGCAGGTCAGCGCCCTTCACCTTGTTCTTCATGTCCTCGTATTCGGGACCAGTTTTAACAGCGTTTCTAATCCAGCGCGGCTTGGACTCAATGGGGGTTTCCATGTTGCGCTTTTCGATGCGCAGGAGCCTACGTCCTTCAGGTGCAATAGTCACAAACTTCACCGTAGCTTTCTTTGAGGGGGGTGTCGAATATCATATTCACGTTTGATTGCTGCGGGGTGTACGCGGCAGGCCCTTGGTGGGATCGGGCATCGTTTTGAATGTGTGGTCAGCAACGATCAGCCGTCCTGCCAGCGCATCGTCCAGCGCGGTCAGCAGCGGATCAGCAGCCTCTTCGGGGGTGACAGTCCGCCCCAGTTCCAGGCTCATCGTCGTGTTGTCGGCATCGTCGATGCCGCAGGCCACGATGTGCTCGTAGTACTCCAGGGTGTTGTTGCAGTTCAACGCCAGCCCGTGCATGGTCACTCCGCGCGAGATACGGATGCCCAGGGCCGCAATCTTGCGGTCACGCGTCGGCGCAGCAGGATCCGCAGCGGCCACCTCGGAAGGCACCCACACGCCACTGCGCCCGTCGATCCGCCCGGCCGCGGTCACACCCGCCTGGCGCACCGCTTGGATAATGGCCTCCTCCAGCCGGCGCACATAGTCAACAACATCAACAGGATCCGCCAGCTTAATAATGGGGTAGACCACCAGCTGACCCTCGCCGTGCCAGGTGATCCGCCCGCCACGGTCCACATCAATCACGGGCAGCCCGTTGGTGGGCCGGTCCTCCGGCTGGGTGCGCTTGCCCGCGGTATAGATATTCGGGTGCTGCAACACCAGCACGGTGTCGGGCACGGCGTCGTCGGCACGCGCCTTGGCGATCTCGGCCTGCATCTCCCAGGCCTCTTGATAGTCCACGAGCCCCAGCCGACGCACGTCAAGCGGGTCGAATGAGGCTCGGATGGATTTGTCTGCGGGGAAGAACGGGTCACGCGGTGCGGTCATACCGCAACATTTTAGGCGACGCCGTTCGCCTCTGCGTATTCGTCGGCGGTCATCAGCGGGCCTACCTCGGTGACCTCGACTTCGAACAGCCAGCCCTCACCGAAGGGATCATTGTTGATCACCTCGTAGCCGTCGTGCACGGCGTCGTTGACGGCGGTGACGGTGCCGGTGACAGGGCAGTACAGATCGGAGACACTCTTGGTGGATTCGACCTCACCGCACGTTTCGCCGGCGGTGACTTGGTCGCCGACCTCTGGCAGCTCAGCGAAGACAACTTCGCCCAAGCGCTCGGTAGCGACGGAGGTGATGCCCACGCGCACGGTGGAACCTGCGGCGGCTTCTGGGGTGGAGTTGATCCACTCGTGGTCTTCGGAGTAGGAGAATTCCTGTGGCAAGCTCATCGGCTTAGTCCTTTCGAGAGTAAAACGGGGTTGTAGAAATAGTAAACGGATAACGGCGCCCGCGGATATCAATTTCGACATCAGTTCCGATCTGCGCATGTTCCGGATCCACATGCGCCAGCGCCACGGGGTAGCCCAGCGTCGGCGAAGGCTGGCCAGAGGTCACCACACCGATCTTCACATCGTTGAGGTACACCTCGGCACCGCTACGCGCAGCACGGCGTTGATCAGAGGTCAGCCCCGCGATCACGAATTCCGGTTCGCGCTCCGTCAGGGCTTGCTTGCCGACGAAATCAGCGTCCTTCTTCGCAAACGCACGCGTCATCCCAGCCTCAACCGGGGTGACCTGCTCAGACAGCTCGTTGCCATAGAGCGGCATCGAAGCCTCCAAACGCAGCGAGTCACGCGCCGCCAGGCCACAGGGGGTGGCGCCGCGGGCAACATAGTCCCACACCACACCGGCATCCTCGGCGGCGACGTAGAGCTCGAAGCCGTCCTCGCCCGTGTAACCAGTGCGTGCGACCAGCACATCCGTGCCCTGCAGGCTCATCGGTTCGGCGGAGTAGTAGGACAGTTTCGCTGGATCGTCGTCAAGCAAAGGCTGCAGCAGCTCCACCGAGCCCGGGCCCTGCACCGCCACCAGCGCCGTGTCTGCGGACTGGTTATCCAGCCGGACATCAAAGCCCGCGGCGCGCTCATTGAACGCCTGCCACACCACATCGGTATTGGACGCGTTCGGCACCACCAGGAAATCCTCTTCGCCCAGGCGGTAGGTGATCAGGTCATCCAGAATGCCGCCGTTGTCGTCGACAAGCATGGAGTACTTCGGCTTGCCCAGCTTCAGGGTGCTTAACGACGAGATCAGCGCGTAGTCCAAGAACGCGGCGGCATCGGGGCCGCTCACGGCAATCTCACCCATGTGGGAAAGGTCAAACACTCCAACGCCGGAGCGCACGGCACGGTGCTCGTCGAGCTCGTTGGCGTACTTCAGCGGCATGTCCCAGCCGCCGAAATCAGTAAACGTGGCGCCGAGCTTTTCGTGCACGGCATGTAAAGGTGATTGGGTCGCAGTCATAGTTGTGCTTAGTGTCCTTCCATATCGAAAGCTTCAGGGGGTGGGCAGGCGCAGGCGAGGTTGCGGTCGCCATAAGCGTCGTCGACGCGGCGCACCGGCGGGAAGTACTTCCAGCGGCGCAGACTGTCCACGGGGTAGGCGGCCTTCTCACGGTCGAAGGAGTACTCCCACTCATTGCGAGTGACCGACAACGCAGTAAACGGCGCGTGCGCGATCACCGAGTCCTCGTAGGCCACGGTGCCGTCGATGATCTCCTGGATCTCCGCGCGGATCGTCTTCATCGCGGTGATGAAGCGGTCCAGCTCTTCCTTGTCCTCGGATTCGGTCGGCTCCACCATCAGAGTGCCTGCCACTGGGAAGGCCAGGGTAGGGGCGTGGAAACCGAAGTCCATCAGACGCTTGCACACGTCCAGCGCGGTCACACCGGAAGCATCGGTCAGCTCGCGCAGGTCCAAGATGCACTCGTGGCCCACCAACCCGTTCGCGCCGGTGTACAGGGTGGGGAAATCGTCGGCAAGCGCGCGCGAGATGTAGTTAGCTCCCAGCACAGCGTGCGCGGTGGCGTGCGCTAGGCCGGCGGCACCAGTCATGGCGATATACGCCCATGAAATCTGCAGCACACCCGCCGAGCCATACTTCGTCGATGCTACCGGAACGCCCTCACCAACCGGGACGGGGGCAGAGGCATCGACGGTGGTCGGGTCTGTTGGCAGGAACGGAACGAGGTGTTCCGCCACACCGATTGGGCCCACACCAGGGCCGCCGCCACCGTGCGGGATCGTGAACGTCTTGTGCAGGTTCAGGTGCGAGACGTCGCCACCGAACTCACCCGGACGGGCAATACCCGTCAACGCGTTCATGTTCGCGCCATCGATATAGACCTGGCCGCCTGCCGCGTGCACCTTGTCGCACACCTCGCGCACCTCAGGATCGAACACACCGTGGGTCGAGGGGTAGGTGATCATGATGGCCGCAACCTGCGGGCCATACTGCTCCAGCTTCTCGTCCAAATCGGCAGTGTCGATGGAACCGTCGTCGGCAGTCTTCACCACCACAACGCGCAGGTTCGCAAGTGTTGCCGACGCCGCATTGGTACCATGCGCAGACGCCGGGATCAGGCAGATATCGCGCCCCATGTCCCCATTGGCCACGTGGTAGCGGCGGATCGCCAACAGGCCCGCCAACTCACCCTGCGAGCCCGCATTCGGCTGCACACTCACCTTCGCATAGCCCGTCAACTCCGCCAGCCACTGCTCAAGCTCCTCAATCAGCTCACGCCAACCGGCAGTGAACTCATCCGGGGTATAAGGGTGCACATCCGCAAAACCAGGCCACGTGATCGCCTCCAACCCGGCAGTCGGGTTCAGCTTCATCGTGCACGACCCCAGCGGAATCATCGCCCGGTCCAAAGCCAAATCCTTATCACCCAGCACACGGATATAACGCATCAACTGAGTCTCGGAGTGATAGGTATTAAACACCTCATGCTGCAGAGGTGCCTCAGCACGCTGCAGCTCCTCCGGCAGTTCATAAGAGTGATCGTCGGCAAGTACTGTGATCCCAAAACCACCCACCAGCGCCGCCAAATCCTCCGCGGACGTGCCTTCGCCGAAGCTCACCGCAACCGTGTCCGCATCCACCGCGCGCACCAGGTAACCAGACTTCGCCAGCGTATCGACGATGCCCTCCGCCCGGCCCGGGACCTCCACCGCGACAGTGTCAAAGAACGCATCGTGCTTGACGACGAGGCCAGCCTCCGCCATCGAGGCCGCGAAACGCCCGGCCCAGTCGTGAATATCGCGAGCAATCGCCTTGAGCCCTTCCGGGCCGTGGTATACCGCGTAGAAAGACGCCGTCAC
>NZ_JBHWRP010000020.1:0-4663 GCF_043426755.1 Corynebacterium sp.
GCGACAGCGTCGAGGAACAGCTGGGTGCGCACGGACTCTTCAGCCTGCTCGCGGGACTGCTTGTCGAACTCTTCGCGGGTGGTGCCCTGTGCCTCTAGCAGCTGTGCCAAGGCGTTCTCGTCGTGCGCCATCTGGCCCAGCAGCTGGTGCAGCTGGTTGTGTACCTGCTCTTCGACGACGGATTCTGGAAGCGCGAACTCGGACTCAGCAAGTGCTGCCTTCAGGACCTCGTCGCGGATGTCTGCTGCCTGCTGTGCCTTCTTGGACTCTTCCAGCTGGCTCTTGGTGCTTTCGCGCAGTTCCTCTGCGGTGTCGAACTCGGAGGCCATCTGCGCGAACTCGTCATCAAACTCAGGCAGCTTGCGCTCCTTGGTCTGCTGAACGTGCACCTTGACGGTAGCTTCCTTACCCTTGTGCTCGCCGAACTGCATTTCAGCGGTGAACTCGTTGTCCTCGCCGGTCTTCATGCCGCGCAGTGCGGTGTCGAGGCCCTTGATCAGGTCGTCGTCACCGATCTGGTAGCTCAGGCCCTCGGCGGTTGCCTCTTCGACCTTCTCGCCGTCGACCTCTGCCTCGATGTCGATGATGGCGAAGTCGCCAGTCTTCATCTTGCGCTTGGTGTCCTTGAGCTCACCGAAGCGCTCGCGCAGCCTGTCGATCTCTTCGTCCAGTGCCTCGTCGTCCACCTTGATGGCAGGGACCTCGACGGAGATCTTGGAGAAGTCTGGAACCGTGATCTCTGGGCGAACGTCGACCTCGGCGGTGAATTCAACGAACTCGTTGTCTTCGATCTTTGTGATCTCGATCTGTGGCTGGTTAATGGCCTTGATGTCGTTATCAACGCAGGCCTTCTCGTAGCGGGTTGGCAGCATGTCGTTGACAACCTGCTCCAGGATCGGGCCACGGCCGAAGCGCGCGTCGATCAGCTGGCGTGGTGCCTTGCCCTTACGGAAGCCGGGAATGGTGACCTGCTGAGCGATCGACGCGTAAGCCTGATCGACTTCCGGTCCGAGTTCCTCGAAGGGAACGTTGACGGTCAGCTTGACACGAGTGTCGCTGAGCTTATCGACGGTAGTCTGCACGAGTAACTCTCCTGGATTCGTTGTAAATGGATAGTAAGATTTTAGGGCCGTGTTCTTTCACGGCCTTCGTCGGGGCGACAGGATTTGAACCTGCGACCCCCTGCTCCCAAAGCAGGTGCGCTACCAAACTGCGCCACGCCCCGTACGGATTCTTTTGTTGAAACGTACTTGGCCGAGTCTACCCAACCCCCTTTTTCGGGCTCGCACTTGGGGTCATCCAAGCTTGCACAGCGTTACACGGCGCTGAACTAAGAAAGAAAAAGAAAGGGCCTGCCGATCGTCGGCAAGCCCTTTCTTAACACGTCGGGGCGACAGGATTTGAACCTGCGACCCCCTGCTCCCAAAGCAGGTGCGCTACCAAACTGCGCCACGCCCCGTGTCCTTGAAGTACATTACACAAGGTTTGCGCAACCACCAATTCGCCAGCTCAGAGGGCTAAACCGAACAAAAGGAAACGGCCCAGCCTGGTTTCAAGCTGGGCCGTACGTTGGAGGGAATGACGGGAATCGAACCCGCGTCTTCAGCTTGGAAGGCTGAGGTATTAGCCACTATACGACATTCCCACTGCACCACTGCTGCAATAATGCTAGCTCTGTTGCACCGATCAGCTTAACCCACCTCCCCGGTTTCAGACAAAACGGGAACAATATCGGTGGCTCGGCCGTTGGAGAAAGTAGTTAGATAACCTGCCCCCGACACAAGTATTCAAGGTAGACAACTATGGAACTCCTCCTTCTCATCGCCATCGCTGGTGGCGTTATCTGGTACATCAGTTCACGCAACGATAAGAAGAGGCAGCAGGAACTTGAAGCCGCCCAGTTCGAGGACGCGGTTGCTGATGCGCGCCGCTGGGTCGACCGCCTCGGTTCCCAGGTACTCAACATTTCCGGAGAGGATGCAGCCTCCACCCAGGCCATGGCGGATGCCTCCGAACGCTACAACGCAGCGGCCTCTGCACTTTCGACGGCATCGACCGCGAAGCAGGCACAGCTGGCGCGTGAGTCCGCCCTGGAAGGCATGCACTATGTCAATGCGGCACGCGAGATCATGGGCATGACGCCCGGCCCGCAGTTGCCTGAGCTGGAGGGCCAGCGCTTGGCGGGCAAGGTGACGGAGCGCCGCACCATCCGCCAGGAAGACGGCACCACTTTGACCGCTTCCCCGGTTGCTACCGACGAAACCCCGAACTACTACCCCGGTGGCAACGTGGCCGGCCGCCCGGTCCCAGCTGGCTGGTACTCGGCAGCATGGTGGGCACCTGCGATGATGAGCGGCATGTGGACGGCTTCGTCGATGA
This sequence comes from Corynebacterium sp., assembly GCF_043426755.1. Taxonomy (GTDB): domain Bacteria; phylum Actinomycetota; class Actinomycetes; order Mycobacteriales; family Mycobacteriaceae; genus Corynebacterium. The sequence goes on from NZ_JBHWRP010000020.1 coordinate 2,380, forward strand.
TGATGTTCTCCGCAATGTTTGCCGGCATGGCAGGCACCCCGTCGGCGGAGCAGTTCGCAGCTGGCGACATGGGCGGCGATATGGGCGACGCCGGTGACATGGGCGGCGACATGGGCGATGCCGGGGATATGGGTGGTGACTTCGGCGGAGGCGACTTTGGCGGAGACTTCGGTGGCTTCGATTTCGGCGGGTTCGACTTCTAGCCCCTAGCCCTCCCCCTTAATTGTCCAGCGGCCGTCCTCGAACATAACGAGGCCGGCCGCTTCAAATTTGTCCAACCAGCCACCCATGGGCCACCACCCCCAGATGTCATGGAAACGGGTGGCATTGGCCACGATGTCATACAGGTGTTCCACCGGCGGATCCGACACCGGGTGCCACTGGTGATACGCATGCGCGCCGCCCACCCACAGCAGGTCAATACCTGCCTGCTTGAGGTGCTGGCCGAAGTCCGTATCTTCCCCGCCGTAGCCCTCATAGCCTTCGTCGAAACCGCCGAATGTCGCCCGGATCTTCTCCCACGTTCCCGCGGTCACGGCAAAAGAAAGCGACCAGAACAGTTCATAGCGCTGCGCCTTCAGAATCTCCCCAGGCTGCGGGCTAGGCCGCGCCGGGTGCGGCTGTGGGTTGTTCGTACGGATCTCCCCTTCTGGCAAGTAGGTCACAGGACCTGCCAGCACTGTCTCCGGATGCTGGAGCGCGGTCTCCGCATAGCTGACCAGGAGGCGATCGTCGGGCAGGCAGTCAGCGTCAAGGAAGACGATCACATCCGCACCACGTCGCACCGCCTCATCGCCACCCCGGTTGCGCGCGGTAGCAAGGTTCGCGGCCCCAGCATCGATGATCTCACTGCCAGGCAATGCACTACGGAGCAGTTCGGCATCACCGAGCGCGACAACAATATGCTCAACACCTGCAGGGATCAGGTCAGCTTGGCGCCGGACGTGATCGAGTCTGGCGGCATTGGCAAGCGTGACGACGATTACTTCCGCGCGCATCGCTGCGCCACCTCCTCGATCACTCGCGCTGCCCGGCGCGCCGCGCCCTCGCACTGCCACTTCTCCCACCGGGTCGGCTGTTGTTGGGCACGTTGGATGAGGGCGGGCCAGTTTTCGGGGGCGGGGAACGTGTCGACGACCACCGCCAGCCCTTCTTCGTCCAGTACCTGCGCGGTGGCATGTTGTTCGTCGAAGGGGCGGTGTTGCGGGATGATGATCGCCGGGGTGTTGGTGACGGCCAGGTCCGCGATGGAGTTTTGCCCAGCTGCGGCCACCACTACCCCAGCTGTTTGCAGGTGCGCGGTGGGGTCTTCAACAAAGTTGGTGGCCCCAAGGAACTCGAAAGAATAGTCGGGGCAGGCGCGTTGCACAGCCTCCCAGCTTGCTGCGTCCCAGTTGTTGCCGCCGGCGCCGGAGAGCACCACGACGCGGTGCGGGTCGCGGTCGATCCCGGCTTCGGGCCACAGCCTGGAGATGCCGCCGACTGGGTGCAGTGCGTCGGCATGGGGTGCAAGGTGTGGTGGTGTTGTCACCCAGTCCGGCCATGCCGCCAGGATCGCTTCGGCCTGCGCGTAGCCAAGTTGGTGTGGGGTGTCCTGGCGTGCCCCTGGCATGGCCAACGTGACCACGGGAACGCCCATGAGGCGAACGAATACTGCTACCTCCACGGATACGTCGACATAAAACGCCTCGGGGCGGTGGGTGTTGACCCAGTCGGCGATGGTGGCCATCCGCTCACGCATTCCTGCGTGGTGGTAGGGGGCGTAGTGCAACGTTTCACCAGCGCTAACTTCGGGGTACTCGTGATCGTTCGCGCCGGCATCGTCTGCAAGCGTGATATCTGCGCCAGACCTGCTCGAGAGGATCTGTGAGGGCTGGGACAGGGCTTCTTGGATGCTGCGGCACCGGCGAAGGTGCCCGCTTCCTTGGTGGTGGGCGTAGAGGCCGATCATTGAACTTTCACCTCGTGGTAGAGCTGGACATAACGGGTGGCGGTGGCGTGCAGCGAGTAATTGGCACGAACCCATGCGGCAACGTGGCGTCTGTCGATGCGCGCGGCGATGCGGATCGCACCGGCAAGTGCTTCCACGTTGCCCGATGGGGCGAGGGAGACGGGCGCGTCGCGGAGTAATTCGCCCATGCCGCCGCGGTCGAAGGCCGCCACCGGGGTCCCGCAGGCCATGGCCTCAAAAGCGACAAGTCCAAAGGGTTCGTCCCACTGCGGGGTGACCACGCACACGCTGCACGATGCCACCAGGCGATGCAGACGGAAGTGGTCGAGCTCG
>NZ_JBHWRP010000021.1:0-7641 GCF_043426755.1 Corynebacterium sp.
GTGCGGACTGCGCTGAGGCCACACTCATCGGGCTGAGGGCAACAGCCACGGCAGTGGCGGCGGCGAGGAGGGTGCGGTGTATGCGGGGCATGAAGGACTCCAAAATCACGACAAATATACAGTTTCCAAGTCAAATTATAACTCTGATCTGGTGAAACTTGAAGTGAAACTAACGATTCGGATACGAAGTGACGTTTCATTCAGCCCGAACCTTTGGAAAGTGACACTATGAAAATATCTCGTGGAAATTTCAGCTTCCACTCAGATAAGTGGTCCATCGCGTCAGAAAAGAGAAAACTTCACCATGCAGCGCCGCGTCCATCTCCGGAACTTCGCACTATCATCCGCCACCATCGTTGCAGTGGCTCTCGTCCCACCCGTCTCCTCTGCACAGGAGGTGCCGACATCCAGCTCGGTGGGCAATCTGCCCGCCGTGAACGTGGATATCGCTCCGCTCAATACCGCGCAGATCGTCGACCAAGTCCGTGCCGACGCCAGCGCTGTCGGCATCACATTGCCACAAGTAGACCCGTCGCTGATGACGGCGATTGATAACAGTGTCAATCAGTTCCTGCCGCAGCAGCCAGTGCTTAGCGACGACGCTCCCGCCCCTGCGGAGCCGGGGCCGGTGCCAGGACCGGTGCAGGAATCGGGCGAAGCGCAACCCGCTCCGGGCGTGCCGCAAGGGCCGGCACTGACTAACCCACACCCGATCGGGCTCGACGCTGTGGAAGAACCGCTGCCGGTGACCACGAACCAGAACTACTGGTGGCGTGATGATGCGGTGAGCAAGGTCATGGCTGCCAAACCTTTTGCCGACTATGTTCTGCACCGCGTCCCAGGTTCCTGGTTTGATGCCCCGCGCATTCCAGAGGTATCGAACCAAGCGATGACGAACGGCGCGTCCCTCTACGGTCCTGGTACGCCGATCTATGTGGGGGAGGACGCTCTGTGCACCCTCACCATGGCAGGCACCGACGCCGACGGGCGCAAGATTGGCATCACTGCCGGGCACTGTGGCGAAGTCGGGGAAGCGGTCTCTTCAGCGGACTCGTGGCAGATCGGCCCATCCGGCACCGTGGTCAGTAAGAACGAGTACTTGGACTATGCCGTGATCGAGTTCGGCTCGAACGCTGAGGTCACCAATACCTATAACGGGGCCACGGCCTATAGCGTCGGCGGTGAGCCACAGCCTGGAGAAATTGTGTGCAAGAACGGTGTAGCCACCGGCGAGACCTGTGGGATGACCCTGGTGACCGCCGACGACATGCAGGTCAACCAGGTCTGCGCAATGGTGGGGGACTCTGGGGCACCCGTCTTCCACCGCGGGCGCGTGGTGGGCATGGTCAACGGCGGCGTTCTGCCACGTCCCTACAACGTGGAATGCAACTCCCCGTGGCAGGGCGCGCTGCACGCTCCAACGGCCAGCGCCCGCATGGACGCGGTCGTCGCTGACATGAACGCGCAAGGCGGGGTCGGCGCCGGATTCAGCCTGGCTGACTAGCACCGACCAGCGCCGACTAATTAAGCGCGTCGAGTACCTGCTGGTGGAGGTGCCCATTGGTGGCGACGGCGTTGCCACCATGGGGGCCGTCCTCGCCGTCCAGAGAAGTGAAGGTGCCGCCGGCCTCGCCGACGATCACGCTGAGCGCGGCGAGGTCCCACAAAGACACCTCGGGCTCTGCTGCAACGTCTACTGCGCCCTCTGCGACCAGGCAGTAGGAGAAGAAGTCACCGTATCCGCGCAAACGCCAGCACTTATCGGTCAGCGTGAGGAACTGGTCCAGCTTGTCGTGGTGCTCGCGCCAGCCCTCTAGGGAGGAGAAGGAGAGGGAAGCATCCTCAAGCGAGGTCACCCCGGACACGCACAACTTCTTCAGCCCCTCTCCCTTAAAGGTGCGCCACGCGCCTGAATCCTGGGAGGCGTACCAACGGCGGGCGAGTGCCGGGGCAGATACCACGCCGACGACGGGCACGCCGTCGTCAAGAAGCGCGATCAAGGTGGCCCACACGGGCACGCCGCGCACAAAATTCTTAGTGCCATCGATCGGGTCGATCACCCACTGGCGGCCTTCCAAGACTGCGTCGCCACCGAATTCTTCGCCGAGGACAGAGTCGCCGGGGCGGGCGTCGGCGAGTTTCTCGCGCAGGGCTTCTTCAACGGCCAAGTCTGCGTCGGAAACAGGGGTCATGTCCGGCTTGGAGTTGACCTCTAGGTCACTGGCTTCGAAGCGGTCCAAGGTGATGGAGTCTGCTAGTTCAGCCAATTCAAGGGCAAGTGCAAGATCATCTGCGTAAGTGCTCATGCCATAATCCTAATCACCTTGGAGGGCCGAAGTAATCTCCGCAACGACCTGCTTCGATCCCGCCACGCACCACTCAACCCCGCCGGCCTGGACCTTTTCGGCGGCCCCGCCCACGCCCTCGACCAGGATTTTGCCCGGCAACCAGTCCCAATCCGCCACGGAATGCTGTAGCCAGCCGCCCACATTGCCGGAGGCCACAGAGGCCAAATCGATGGAACCGGCGCCGAACATGCGCACGGTCGCCGCCCCACGCACGCCGCGCAGCCACGCCTCACGGATCGCATCCTCGCTCATCGAGGCCGGGTGCAGGTAGGACGCCACGGAGACTTGCGACAAGGGCTGATCGAAAAGCTGGGGCAGCGCCATCCCGTTCTTGGTCGAGCCTTCCAAGGAGCCCAGCCACGTGGTTTTCAAAGCGGGGCGGTTGACCGCGCTAAGAAGTAGATCGTCAGGGTTGGAGGGGTCGCCATCGATAAGCGCTAGTGCGCTACAGAAGTAGTCAGAGCCGGACGCGAAGTTATAGGTGCCGTCGACGGGATCGATGACCCAGACCCGCCCGGTGCTCGATTCCCGCGACGTGCCCTCTTCTCCCAGCAGCCCATCGTTGCCACGCAGCTCGGTGAGTGTGCGGGCGACAAAGTCTTCGGCGGCGCGGTCGGCGTCGGTGACAACGTCGGAGACAGATGTCTTATAGTCGGTGCTCACCCCGGCCTCGCGCATCTCCAGCGCCAGCGATCCTGCGTATTCGACAAGGTCGCGGGCGAGGTCTTGATCCGAGGAGTCGGCGTGGGCAGCGATAAATTCATCTGTTGTCTGGCGCATACCGTCCATTATGGGCCAAAGTTGTCGCTCGGGTAAGATTGGCGCCCATGCAGCCCGAAACCAGTTCCGCAGTTGAGCACCTTGACACCACCTTGACCACCATCGAAAAAGTGATGGACCTGGATGAGATGGCGATGCGCGTGCGCGAACTGGAGCAGCAGGCAGCGGACCCTTCGCTGTGGGATGATCCAGACCACGCCCAGCAGGTCACCTCTGAACTGTCGAATGTGCAGGCCAGGTTGCGTAAGGTGATCGACTTGCGCTCGCGTATCGACGATCTCCCCGTCATGTTTGAACTCTCCGAAGAAGAGGGTGACACAAGCATTGCCGAAGAGGAGCTGGCGGAGCTGACCAGGCTTGTCGACGCACTCGAGGTCACCACCATGCTCTCCGGCGAGTACGACGAGCGCGAGGCCATGATCAATATCCGTTCGGGCGCCGGTGGCGTGGATGCTGCCGACTGGGCTGAGATGCTGATGCGCATGTACACCCGCTGGGCAGAGAAGAACGGCCACAAGGTAGATGTCTATGACATCTCCTACGCGGAGGAAGCCGGCATCAAGTCCGCCACTTTCGTCGTCCACGGTGACTATATGTATGGCCAGCTATCCGTGGAACAGGGCGCGCACCGCTTGGTGCGGATCTCCCCGTTCGATAACCAGGGCCGCCGCCAGACCTCCTTCGCAGAGGTAGAGGTGCTGCCCGTGGTGGAGAAGACGGACTCGATTGAGATCCCCGATTCGGATATCCGGGTGGACGTGTTCCGCTCCTCGGGCCCTGGCGGACAGTCCGTTAATACGACTGACTCTGCCGTGCGCATCACGCACTTGCCGACGAATATTGTTGTCAGCTGCCAGAACGAAAAGTCCCAGATCCAAAATAAGGCCTCCGCTCTGGCCGTGCTGCAGTCCAAGCTGTTGGAGTTGAAGCGGCAAGAGGAGAAGGCAGAAATGGACGCGCTGGGTGCAGGCGGCAACGCGTCGTGGGGTAACCAGATGCGTTCCTATGTTCTGCACCCGTATCAGATGGTGAAGGATCTGCGCACGGACTATGAGGTTAATGATCCGCAGAAGGTGCTCGACGGCGATATTGACGGATTCTTGGAGGCCGGTATTCGCTGGCGGATGGCGGAAACGGAAAAATAATTGACACAACCGTTTCACCTGCCACACCCGTAACGGCTAGTGTTGAGTGGCGTGATCACTTTTTCCAACGTCACCAAGACATATCCCACCTCGACCCGGCCGGCTCTCGACAATGTCTCGTTTGAGATCGACAAAGGTGAGTTCGTCTTTCTCATTGGACCCTCAGGCTCCGGCAAGTCCACTTTCTTGGAGCTGATGATCCGCGAGGAAAATGTCACCTCGGGCGACATCTACTTCGACGGTATGCACGTGAACGAACTCAAAGGCAAGCAGGTCAACCAGCTGCGCCAGAAGATCGGCTACGTGTTCCAGGACTTCCGCCTGCTGCCCAAGCTCAACGTCTACGACAACGTGGCGTTTGCTCTTGAGGTGATCGGCAAGCCTAAGAATCGCATTAAAAAACTAGTGCCCGAAGCACTGGACCTGGTCGGCCTCGAGGCGAAATCCAAGCGCATGCCTAATGAGCTCTCCGGTGGCGAGCAGCAGCGCGTAGCGATCGCGCGGGCCTTCGTCGATAAGCCTCCGCTTCTGCTTGCCGACGAGCCAACCGGCAACCTCGACCCGGCGACCGCCGACGACATCATCGCGCTGCTCAGTCGCATCAACCGCACCGGTACCACCGTGGTGATGAGTACGCACAACGCACGCGCGGTCAATGACATGCGCAGACGCGTCATTGAGCTGCACTTGGGCAAGCTGGTGCGTGACGACGAGCACGGTGTCTACGGAACCGTCAACGATTAGGGGTAACTGATGAATTTAGGGTTTGTATTCCGCGAAGCGTTCCGTGGCCTCGGGCGTAACATCACCATGTCGATCGCCCTGGTGATCACGACCGCGATCTCGTTGGCGCTGGTGGGCACCGGCATTTTGATTTCACAGGTCACCAGCGACACCAAGGACATGTACTTGGACCGCGTCGAGGTCATGATCGAGCTCGACGAGAACATTTCGGCCACTGACCAGGATTGTTCGTCGGAAGCCTGCCAGGAGGTCCGCGACACGCTGCAGGCCGACGAAGGGGTGGAAAGCCTGACGTTCCGCTCCCGTGAGCAGTCCTATGACCGCTTCGTCGAACTATTCGGCGAAACCGATCCGGTGCTAGTCCAGGAGACTTCGCCGGACGCCCTGCCCGCCGCCCTGCACGTGCGGCTGGCAGATCCGACGGATCCAACTCCACTGGATGCCGTGCGCGATATGCCACAAGTGGCGCTAGTCGTTGACCAGGCTGAGGGCGTGCGCACCGCCGCCGGCAACCTCGACGCTTTCCGTAACGCGACCTTCGTCGTGGCTGCACTGCAAGCACTGGCCGCCATCTTCCTGATCGGCAACATGGTTCAGCTTGCGGCTTATCACCGGCGCGATGAGATGGGCATCATGCGCATGGTCGGCGCCTCCCGCTGGTTCACTAATGCACCATTCGTGCTGGAAGCTGCGCTTTCGGTCTTGTTCGGTGGCATCGTGGCAACCCTCGGCGTGTGGTTGGGTAAGACCCAGGTGGTCGACCCGATGCTGGGTGAAATTTACTCCTCCCAGCTCATCGCGCGACTGCCGGACAGCGCCGTGTGGACCGTCATGCCACTGGTCTCCCTGGTAGGCGTGATCGTCGCAGGCGTGGTCGCCCAAATTACGCTGCGGCTGTACGTGCGCAAGTAACCGACGAGGGCGTGACCACCTGCAATTGGGGGATCACGCCCTCTACCACGTAAGATAAGGCCCACTATGGCCAAGAAGAAGAAAAACAAGGACCGCTCTGTAATCGCGCAGAACCGGAAAGCGCGCCACGATTTCCACATCCTTGACACCTATGAGTGCGGGATTGTGCTTGTGGGCACCGAGATCAAGTCCTTGCGCGAAGGCAAAGCCTCCTTGGTCGAAGCATTCGCGACTATCGATGATGGCGAAGTGTGGCTGCGTAACCTCCACATCCCGGAATACTCCATGGGACATTGGACCAACCACTCGCCGCGGCGCACCCGCAAGCTGCTGTTGCACCGCTCCGAGATCGACTCTCTCGAGGGTAAGGTCCGCGATGGCCGCCGCACCTTGGTGCCTCTGTCCATGTATTTGAAGGATGGCCGCGTCAAGGTCGAGCTGGGCCTGGCCCAAGGTAAGCAGGACTATGACAAGCGCCGCGCCATCAAACAGCGCACCGAGGACCGCGAGATCGCCCGCGAGCTGGGACAGAAATTTAAGGGAATCAAGGCTTAAATCTCCCGCCTACAATGCTGGTTATGACTAGCACTACAAAGAAGACAGCATTAGTAACAGGAGCAACCCGCGGTATCGGCCGCGCAATTGCCGAGGAGCTGGGACGAGACCACCACATTCTGGTCGGTGGGCGCACAGGGGTAGGGGAGGTCGTCGATAAGCTTCCGTCTGCCGAACCTTTCGAGGCAGACCTCACCGATCAGGACGCGCTTGAGGCCGCCACCCGCGGAATTGAGCGGCTTGACGTGCTGGTGCATTCCGCTGGCGTGTGCCCGTGGCAGCGGCTGGAGGAATCGTCGATAAGCGACTGGCAGGACGCATTCGCGCTCAACGTATTCGCTCCAGCGGAACTGACACGGCTGCTGCTGCCTGCTTTAAGGCGGACAACGGGCCTGGTCGTGGCGATTAATTCGGGTTCAGGATATCACTCTGGTGAGAAATCCGGGCTGTACTCCGGCACCAAGTTTGCGCTGCGTGCATGGACCGACGCGCTGCGAGCCGAGGAGCTAGGCGCGCTGCGTGTGACCTCGATCCATCCTGGGCGGGTGGATACGGACATGCAGGTGCAGCTGCAGCAGGACATGGGGGCTGACGCCGAAGAATACGATGGCTCGCGCTACGTGGCGCCCGAATCGGTGGCAAAGGCCGTGCGCCTGGCGGCCGATGCGGGCCGCGATGCCTCGCTGGATGAGATTTCAGTGCGGCCGTCGGGGCTTGCGCTTTAGAGATAAGGCAAGTAAGGTGGACTTTCCTGTGGAGATACGCATGGATCCCGCCACAGGTAATGGGGTTGATTTTGGTTTCGACTTCGTTGACTAAGCCAGGGGAAGCGTGCCGGTGAAGGCTAGAGACCACCGTAAGCGTCGTAGCAACACAATAAACGCAGAGAAGAACTCTCAGCGTGACTACGCCCTCGCTGCATAATCCAGCGACGCGTGTCTGTCAGCCCGTGTGAGCCTCACACACGGAATCTGGCATCGACTTTCGAGGCTTGCTTGTTTAGCGTGTTAGTGCGCTAAGCAAGGACACCTTTCACTAACTGGGCCCGTCATCCCACCTCGTTTGCCTGAGTGGGAGGGCCGAGTAGAGACACCGTGCAAACTGCGCACGGAGAAGCCCTGGCGCGGCAGCGAAGGACCCGGGTTCAATTCCCGGCA
>NZ_JBHWRP010000022.1:0-8400 GCF_043426755.1 Corynebacterium sp.
CCGGGGATGCCGATCACTGCAGCTAGGATGGCTGCCCAGCCCACGTCACCCCAGCGGGGCCGGGGCAGGCGTTCACCCAGCAGGAAGAGGGCCAACCCGCCCCACGCAAAGAGGGTGGCGGCGCTGGCGAGCTGCAGCCCAACATCCAGCCAGGCTGTCTGGCTGGCCGCGTCATTGAGGACGACTTGTTGGTCGCTGAGAGCTTCGGGGGCGGTCAGCGCGTCGATCAGCCGGAGGACGGATCGCAGCCCACTCATGCCAAACGTGATGGTGAGAACCAGGAGGATCTCAGTGGAAATGCGCTTCACCTGCACCACTGTAGGCTAGATCGCATGACAACCGTTGCTTTCCTTGGCCCCGCCGGCACGTTTACCGAAGAAGCTTTGTGGAAGTTTCACGATCGCGGGGTCTTTGGCCCCGGTGATGTGGAATTGCTTCCTGTTGATTCGCCTTCGGCAGCGCTGCACGCGGTGCGTGACGACAAGGCCGACTGGGCCGTGGTGGCCATCGAAAATTCGGTGGACGGTGCGGTCACTTCCACCACCGATGCTTTGATTGAGGCCCCTGGGGTGCAGATTTACCATGAGCTGGAGCTGCCGATCAGTTTCGCGATCATGACGCGTCCGGGCACCTCGCTTGCCGACGCCAAGATCTTCTCCACCCATCCCGTCGCCCAGCGACAGGTCCGCGACTGGGTGACACAGAACATGCCGCACGTCACCTACACGGGTGCTACCTCGAATGCGGCGGCCGCCCAGGCGGTGGCCGAGGGTTCCGCTGACGTTGCCGCGGCGCCGCTGCGGGCTGCGAACCTGTTTGGGTTGGAGGTGCATGCGGAGGGGATCGCAGATATGGCGACGGCCCAGACCCGGTTCATCGCCGTCGGGCACACGGGCAAGCCCACCACGCGCACGGGTGCGGACCGCACGTTCGTCGTCTTTGACCTGCCGAATGAGCCCGGTACGCTCGTCGGCGCGCTGCAGGAATTTGCGTACCGCGGGGTGAATATGTCGCGCATTGAGTCTCGCCCGACGCGAAAGGAGGCCAGGACCTATAATTTCTATGTCGACTTGGTGGGACATATCGACGATGCGCCCCTGGCTGAAGCACTGCGCAACCTGTGGCTGCGCGCCAACACCGTAACTTTCCTCGGTTCGTGGCCCGCTGCTAGCCAGAGCCAGAGTTCGCTTATCGACGATGAGGCCCGCCTTGCAGAAGCAACTGATTGGGTCCGGAAGGCCCGGGAAGGACACTAAATGCTCATCCTGCTGCGCCACGGCCAAACCACTTCTAATGTGGCACGTGCACTAGATACCGCACTGCCGGGGGCTCCGTTGACGGAGTTAGGCCAGCAGCAAGCCCGCGATGTCGGGCCCGAGCTGATGGATCGTTATGGCCCGAATGCTGTGGTCACCTCGGAGGCGTTGCGTGCGCGGCAGACCGGGCAGCTCGCCTTCGATCCCTTTTTTGATCACATCCCTGCCGTGTCCGGTCTGCAGGAGATTACTGCGGGCAACCATGAGATGCAGAATTCTTTTGAGGCGCACGAGTCCTACCACGGGATTGTGCATTCGTGGTTTGATGGCAGCTCTGACCAGGCGATTCCCGGCGGTGAGGACGCGCACCAGTTTCTGCACCGCTACCAAGGTGGCGTGGCAGAGGCGCTGAGGGGCGAGGCTAGCTCGGCTGTCGTGGTCTCTCACGGCGCGGCGATCAGAATGTTTGCGGTGCGTGCCGCCGGCATCGATCCGGAATTCGCGGTCCGCAACCCGCTGCCGAACTGCCGCTTCGTGGTGCTTAACCCGACGGACACGTTTGGGCAGTGGGAGCTAGTGCGCTGGGGCGATAACTAGCTGTAGCCCAGGCGGTGGAGGTCCTCTTCCTCTAGCCCGAAATAGTGGCCCACCTCGTGCAGAACGGTGACGCGGACCTCGCGGCGCAGCTCCTCTAAATCACGCGAGTAGCGTTCGAGGGGCTCTTTATAGATGAAGATGGCGTTGGGTAAGAAGCCCGTGTGGTTGGCATGCTGATTCGGTAGCGGCACGCCCTCGAAGAGCCCTAAGAGGTGCGGCCGCTCCTCGTTGTAGGGCCGGGCTAACACGACGACATTGCGCATGCGCTGGGCGAACTCCTCGGGGAGCTCGTCCAAGGCGTCGTCGATAAGCGATTCAAAGACTTCATCGCTGACTTTCGTCACTGTGCAGGTGCTTCCTCTGTCGCTGGGAGTCGTGGCTCACGGATCGGGTCGCGCGGCGGTTGCTCGGCTGGTGGCTGACCGTCGATGGTGAAGGCCTCGCGGCCCCCGGTTGCTGAACCCTGCAGAGCGGAGAATCCGCCCTCCTCATTCGCGTGAACCAAGCTGCAGTTCACCGAGCGCGAGCCCCCGTCCCAGCTGGCCGCCGGCAGTGTGCCCCAGTAGGGCTGCAGCGTGGACTGGTAGAGCTGCTCCTCGCCGCCTAGGTAGTCCATGGCGGCCTGGGTGCACACCTCCTTCAGGTGATCGTCCTGTTCCTGCGCGGTGGGGGTGTGGTCGGGGAAGACAGGGTTGAGGTCTTCGATGTGCGTGACCTCGAGCTGGTGGTCTTCGCCGCAATCGACGATGTGCAGCACGTTGGAGCTATCTGCGCTCATGCACTGACCGGGATCAGCGACGCGCGCCTGGTCTTGGTCGGCGGCGCGACCTTCGGTCAGTTGGGGGACACCATCAGCGTCGGTGATTTGCAGGCCGCACAGCATGGTGCGGTCGCCGCGCTGCCACGCGTCCGCGGACGGCAGGATGGGGGCGATGGAGTACTTCCCGACCGGATCGTAACGGCCATCAAGATAGCGGATTGTCGGGGTGTGGCACAGCTCTTCGCGCAGCTGTGCTTGGCGGGTTTGGCTGGGCATCTCTGCCTCGCTACCAAACTCGCTGGTCGGGTAGGTAGCCAGATCCTCACGGACGGATACCTCGAAGCGGTGCGGGGTATCACAACTGGTCTGTTCGAAAGCGGTGATCTCGCCGCTGTCATCTACTTCCCACGTCAGGCACGCGCCCTGGTTGGCGGTGGTAAAGGGGGCGACGGATTCTTGGGTATCGCTGCCTTCGGCACTTCCGTTTGCTCCGCCGTTGGCGCTGTCGCCACCGCCTCCTTCAGCCTGGTTGGTCACTGGGTCTGCGTTGCGGTCCGCGACTGCGGAGTACGAACCGGCGCCAACGACGCCGACCAGTATGGCAAAAAGTAAGCCCGTTACACCGGCTCGCGAACGCCAGGTAGAAGAAGTAGCCATGCCCCAACCCTACTCAAGCGCGCGCCCCACGCGAGTATTTAGGCGGTACCGATCTGTGCGGTACACAGACGAACACAGTTCTACGGGGTGCTCACCGGAGCGCGCAAAGCGCACAATGCGTAGCAACGGGCTACCGGGGGCGACATCGAGGAGGGCGGCCGCCTGGTCGTCTGCGGCCACGGCGGTGACGGTTTGGTCGGCCTCTGTCACGGGCAGGCCGTAGTTTTCGTCGAGAAGCGTGTAGACGGAGTTATAGACATCATTTTCCAGCAGGTCGGGCGTGAGTTGGCCGTTGTACCAAGCATCATCGATGGCGTAAGGTTCGCCGTCGCCCAGCCGCAGGCGTCGCAGATGAATGTGCTCTTGTGCCGCCGACGTATTGAAAAATGCGCCCACATCGTCCGGGGCGGTGGCACGTGCGGAGAGCAGGATTTTCGACGACGCCGCAACCTTCTGTGCGCGCATCTCCTCAGAAAAAGAGGCGAGTTGAAGCTTGCTGACCAGGGGGTTCGGTGCGACGAAGGTGCCTTTTCCGCGGACGCGACGCAGCTTGCCGGCCGCGACTAAGTCACCAATCGCGCGCCGCACGGTGATGCGGGAGACGCTGTATGTTTCCTCAAGGACGCGTTCGCCTGGCAGGAGATCGCCTGGAGAAAGTTCCCTTTCGCAGAGTTGCTCGAGGATGGCGCGCAACTGGGCGTGCTTCGGCACGGGGCCATGGGTGATGGTCCGTTTCGGAAGTTCGGGAGCAGCGCGATCCATACACACCATCATACGCCACTGGTTATTACCAGCTCAACCGTTTGTATGACAGGCGGGTCACGTCGGCGGGGGCAGGCGGAAAATGGGAGGCGTTGGCGGTAGGGTTAGTCACTGTGATTGATCTGAAAATGCTCCGTGAGAACCCCGACCGCGTCCGCGATTCGCAGAAGAACCGCGGGGAGGACCCAGTGCTTGTCGACGAGCTGCTCTCCGCCGACGAGGCCCGCCGCGCCGCCATCGCCAACGCAGACAACCTGCGTGGTGAACAAAAGGCATTCGGCAAGAAGATCGGGCAGGCCGCACCCGAGGACCGCCCGGCCCTGCTGGAAGGCTCTAATGAGCTGAAGGCCAAGGTGAAGCAGGCTGAGGAAGAGCAGAAGGCCGCCGAAGAACGCGTGGTGGAGCTGCAGTACAAGATCTCCAATGTTGTCGAGGGCGCGCCGGCCGGTGGCGAAGATGACTTCGTGGTGCTGGAGCACATCGGCGAGATCCCAGAGTTCGATTTTGAGCCGAAGGACCACCTGGAGCTGGGCGAGTCTCTGGGCATGATCGATATGGCGCGCGGCACGAAGGTCGGCGGCGCCCGCTTCTACTACCTCACCGGTGATGGCGCCTGGATGCAGCTGGCGATGCTGCAGCTCGCCGCCGCCAAGGCCCGCGAGGCCGGATTTAAGCTGATGATCCCACCCGTGCTGGTGCGCCCAGAGATCATGCAGGGTACCGGCTTCTTGGGTGACCACTCGGACGAAATTTACTACCTCGAGCGCGATGACCTCTACCTCGTGGGCACCTCTGAGGTCGCGCTGGCCGGCTACCACCAGGACGAGATCATCGACCTGTCCGATGGCCCCATCCTCTACGCGGGCTGGTCGTCCTGCTTCCGCCGTGAGGCCGGGTCCTACGGCAAGGACACCCGCGGCATTTTGCGCGTGCACCAGTTCGACAAGCTGGAAATGTTCGTTTACTGCAAGCCGGAAGATGCCGAAGAGATGCACCAGAAGCTGCTGCAGCTGGAAAAGGAGATGCTGGCAGCAGTCGAGGTGCCTTACCGCGTGATCGACGTTGCTGGTGGTGACCTCGGCGCGTCGGCAGCCCGCAAGTTCGATACCGAGGCGTGGGTGCCCACCCAAGACACCTACCGCGAGCTCACGTCCACCTCTAACTGCACCACGTTCCAGGGCCGCCGCCTGAACACGCGCTACCGCGACGCGGAGGGCAAGACCCAGATCGTCGCCACGCTCAACGGCACGCTGGCCACCACGCGCTGGCTGGTCGCCATCCTGGAAAATAACCAGCAGGCCGACGGCTCCGTCGTCGTGCCTGAGGCTCTGCGCCCACTTATGGGCAAAGACGTGATCACTCCGGTCAAGTAAATGGAGTACCGCTTAGTAGATGGATTGTTCGAGGTTCCGGCAACGCTGGAGCCGGTCCCTGACCACCCCACGGAAGCTTCAGAGCCCTTTTACCAGTGGGTGATCCGCAGGTTGAAGAATCTAATGCGGGCGCAGGGCATCCGCATCACGGTCTATGGGACAGAGAACTTGCCGACGACCGGTGGCGCCATTATCGCGATCAACCACACGGGATACTACGACTTCATTTTTGGCGGCATTGCAGGCTTTTTGCGCGGCAAGCGCATGGTCCGATTCATGGCAAAGAAGGAAGTCTTCGACATCCCCATCATTGGCCATGCGATGCGCGGGATGAAGCACGTGTCGGTGGACCGCTCAAACGGTGGCTCCAGCGTGGACGAAGCCGTCGCACGCATTGAGGAAGGCCAGCTGGTGGGCATCTTCCCCGAGTCGACGATTTCGCGTTCTTTCGAACTGGCAGATTTCAAAAATGGTGCCGCCCGCATCGCTAAGCAAGCCGACGCGCCCCTGATCCCCATGGTCATCTGGGGCAGCCAACGGCTGTGGACCAAGGGCCGAAAGAAGCAGCTCGGGCGCAATCACTTCCCGATCATTATTCGAGTCGGCGCCCCCATTGACACCTCCGGGGAACCCGATGCGGTCGTCGATAAGCTTAAAGCGTCGATGCAGGAGCTTCTCGACGAATCACGCGCCGAATACTCACGCCGGTTTGGCCCCTTCCAGGACGGCGAGGACTGGTTGCCTGCGTCGATGGGTGGGGCCGCGCCCACGTTGGAGGAGGCGCGCGAGATTGACGCGAAGATCAAGGCTGAAAAGAAGGCGAAGCGGAAGCGTAAGCTAAGAAGAGACGCGCAAACAAAGGAGTAGAACAATGACACCCCGCCTGATCGTGAGTGACATCGACGGGACCTTCTTGGACTCGCACGATCGAGTCAGCCCCCGCTTGCGTGACGCCGTGATGCGCGCCGTGCATGCTGGGTCGGAGGTTGCGCTGGCGACAGGCAGGCCGCACCGCTGGATTTTCCCCGTGATCGACCAGCTGCCGATCCGCCCGGTGTGCGTGTGCTCGAACGGCGCCGTCCTCTACGACCCGGCTGAGGATAAGATCGTCGCCGCCCACAGCCTGGACCCGGAGGCCCTAGCCACGGTGATGGCGGTTGGCGAGGAAGTGTTCGGTCGTGATGTCGCATTCGGTGTGGAGCGGGTGGGCCAATCCGCCTTCGACAGTGAGGAAGACTCTTTCCTGACCAGCCCTGGCTATGTCACCGACCTGTGGAGCGAGGCTCACGGTGTGGCCCCTGTTCACGAGCTCGCTGCCGAACCCGCCGTGAAGCTAATCATGCGTAATCTGACGATGACGTCGGCGGAGATGTTCGACAAGATCGCACCCCACATCGATCCCGACACCGCCCACGTGACCTACTCCATGAATGAGGGGCTGCTGGAGCTGGCCGCGCCGGGCGTGAACAAGGCCACCGGCGTATCCACTTTGGCTGCTATGCATGGGGTAGAGCAGAAGGATGTCGCAGCCTTCGGCGATATGCCGAACGATATTGAGATGCTGGCCTGGGCCGGCACCGGGGTGGCCATGGCGAATGCCGCGCCCGTCGTGCACGACGCCGCGGACATGGTGACCACCAGCAACGATGATTTCGGCGTGGCACTCGTCTTGGAGAAGTGGTTCTAGCCGCCTCAGTGCCACAATAGATCCATGACACTGATCGCCGCCATTGACCAAGGCACGACCTCGACGCGCTGCATCATCACCACCACCGACGGGGAAGTGGTGGCCAGCGCCCAGTATGAGCACGAGCAGATCATGCCGCGCGAGGGCTGGGTGGAACATGATCCGCTGGAACTGTGGCGCAACGTCCGCCGCGCAGTCTCAGCCGCCATGGTGGAGGTGGACGTCCCGGCCTCCCAGATCAGCGCGCTCGGGGTGACGAACCAACGCGAAACGGCCGTGGTGTGGGACAAAGCGACAGGTCAGCCTGTCTATAACGCGATCGTATGGCAGGACACGCGCACGGGCAGCGACGATCAGAACCGCTACATGTCGCGTACCGGCCTGCTGGCAAATTCCTATCCCGCGGGACCGAAGTGGGCCTGGATCCTCGACAACGTGGAGGGTGCGCGCGAACGTGCCCAGCGCGGCGAGCTGCTTGCCGGCACCATCGATACGTGGCTGATCTGGCAGCTGACCGGCGGTGCGCGTGGCGACGAAGGCCGCGCCGCCATGCACGTCACCGACGTGAGCAATGCCTCCCGCACGCTGCTGATGAACATCGAAACCTGCCAGTGGGACGAGGAGATCTGCGCAGAGCTGGGCCTTCCGACGACGATGCTGCCCACTATCGTGCCCAGCATCGGGGAGGTCGCCCTCGTGCGCAAACGCGGAACCCTGTCCGGGGTGCCGATCACTGGTGTACTCGGCGACCAGCAGGCCGCCCTGTTTGGGCAGAACTGCCTGCGCGAAGGTGAGGGCAAAATGACCTACGGCACCGGGTTGTTCATGCTGCTCAACACCGGTTCTGTGCCACAATTTTCCGACCACGGTTTGCTGACCACGGTGGCCTACCAGCGTGCCGGGGACGCACCTGTGTATGCGATCGAAGGCTCTGTTGCTGTTGGTGGTTCCCTGATCCAGTGGCTGCGCGACCAGATGGGCATGCTGCGCACCGCTGCCGAATCCGAAACCCTGGCCGCCCAGGTTCCAGATTCCGCAGGAGTGACCATCGTCCCGGCATTTTCTGGGCTGTTCGCTCCGCGGTGGCGCGCCGACGCTCGGGGCGTGATCACTGGTCTGACCCGCTTCGTCGATAAGCGACACATCGCGCGTGCCGCACTTGAGGCGACGTGCCTGCAGACGCTGGAGGTCGCGCGCGCCATGGAGGCCGATAGCGGGGTGCGTGTCGACGAGCTGCGCGTGGACGGTGGCATGACGGACAATGCGCTGCTGATGCAGATGCAGGCCGATGTGCTCAACGCACGACTA
>NZ_JBHWRP010000023.1:0-36411 GCF_043426755.1 Corynebacterium sp.
GTTTCTTCTGGTTCGACATCTCCAGGAGCAACTAATGGATCTAGCCAAGGAACGTTTCTACGGGGCTAAAACGGAGCGGATCGACGAGATCACCGTCGCCGCCTCCCAGCCCGCGGGCAGCTACACGTGGCAGTTGCTTGACGTCGCCCACGGTGGCGTCACCGACACCTACCAGGTGCTTGCCGACGATCACTCGGACCGCGACCAGCTCAACACCGAAGCAGGTGCGCAGGCCTGGTGGGATCACCGCGCCGATTTTGGCCAGGTGCACGGGGATTTCGTCGGCACGCACGCTGTCCCCATGGGTGTGGAACAGTCCAACACCAACCTCATCGTCGACGACGAGTGGGTGGTCAAGGTCTTCCGCAAACTCGAAGATGGCCTGAACCCCGACGTTGAACTGCTCAGCGTGATCGTCGACTGCCCCAACGTCGCCGGCGTGCGCGGCTGGCTCACCCGCGACGGCCGCACCCTGGCGATGATGCAGCAGCGCATCGTCGGCGGTGTCGATGGATTCGACCTCGCCCGCACAACCCCCGATTTCGCCGATCACGCCCGTGCGCTCGGCCAGGCCACCCGCACGGTACATCAGGCGCTTGCCGACGAGTTCCCCACCGAGCAGGTGAGCACAGAGGCGATCGTCGAAAAGCTGCATGCTCACTTGGACGAACTGTTACCGCAGGCCGAAGCCCTGCGTGCGCACGAGCCGGCGATCCGGGAGTTGTACGACGCTGCTGCGGGCGCGGGCGAGGCCACGATTCAGCGGGTGCATGGTGATTTGCATCTGGGCCAGACGCTGTTTGCGGAGCGGTGGTACTTGATCGACTTCGAGGGCGAGCCGGCGCGGCCGTTGGCGCAGCGTGTGCTGCCGGACCATCGGCTGCGGGATGTGGCTGGCATGGTGCGCTCCTTCGGATACGCCGCCGCCATGGGGGGCCACGGCGCCGAGTGGGAGCGCGAGATGGTTGACGCTTATCTCGATGGCGCGGACGCGGACGCTGGCGCGTTGTTGGCGGCGTATATCGTCGACAAGGCTGCGTATGAGGTCGCGTACGAAGCCAACAACCGGCCCGACTGGGTCCAGATCCCTTTGAAGGCGATCACAGAACTTTTGCAGGGGTAACGTAGGTCACCCCCAGTTCTGGTGTCCGCACCTGCAGTACTAGTGTTGTGTGGAACAAAATTTTTGGTTTCACGACACGTTACTGGAGGTGCGGCATGTCGACGACCCCGACAACCGCGAACAAATCCGGGTTCGCCACCATTGTGGCGACGGCTCTCATGCTCTTTTCGATGTTCTTCGGAGCGGGCAACCTAATCTTCCCGCCGATGATCGGCGTCGAAGCCGGCACAAGCTTCCTGCCGGCCATCCTGGGCTTCCTCGGCACCGGCGTGCTGCTGCCCGTGCTGGCCGTGATCGCGATTTCGCTGTCCGGTAACAACGTGCGCGACCTAGCCCGCCGCGGTGGTGTCATCTTCGGCATCTGCTTCCCGATCTTGGCCTACCTCTCCATTGGTGCGTTCTACGCGCTGCCGCGTACCGGCGCCGTGTCCTTCGAAACCGCAATCACCCCGCTGACCGGCTGGGATTCGCTGCTGGCCTCCGCCGTGTTCAACATCTTGTTCTTCGGCGTTGCCCTGGCACTGTCCTGGAACCCCAATAAGATCGTCGACACGCTCGGGCGTTTCCTCACCCCGATCCTGGCCATCCTGCTGGCCATCCTGATCACCCTGTCTGTTGCCACCATGAACGGCCAGCCCGCCGATCCGACCGAAAAGTTCGAGACCGCGCCCTTTGCCACCGGCCTACTCGAGGGCTACCTGACGATGGACTCCATCGCCGCACTCGCCTTTTCTATCGTCGTGATTTCCACCCTGCGCTACAAGGGCGTGCCCGAAGGCGCCCCGCTAGTCAAGGGCACCATCCTCGCCGGCCTGGGCGCGGGCCTGCTGCTGGCCGCCATCTACCTCGGCTTGGGCGTGATCGGCCAGGTCATCGAGGACGGTAGCCAGTACGAAAACGGCGCACCCCTGCTTGCCGACGCCGCGCTGCAAACCATGGGCCAGCCCGGCCAGATCGTCTTCGCCCTGATCGTGCTGCTAGCCTGCCTGACCACGGCGGTCGGCCTAATCACGTCCACCTCGGAGTTCTTCAACACCATCTTCCCGGGCGTGTCCTACAAGGCGTGGGCGATCATCTTCACCGTCGCGTCGATCCTGATGGCCACCCAGGGCCTGAACACCGTCATGGCTGTCGCCGCGCCTGTGATCACGTTCCTCTACCCGCCGGCGATCACCCTGATTTTCGTCGCGCTGATCGAGCCACTGTTCCGGAAGAACGTCTACTTCTACTGGGCGTACCGTTTGCCGATCTGGGTCGCCGTCATCTGGTCCGCCATCACCGTGTTCATCTCGCTCGGCTGGGGCGCTGATCTGCTGACGCCAATCGTCGGCTGGGCACCGATGCAGGACCTCTCCCTCGGTTGGGTCCTCCCTGTCGTGGTCGCGTTCGTGATCGGCCTTGTCGTGGACTTCATGCAGAAGCGCGAGGCGCCTGCCGACGATCGCTCCTTCGTCGCCAGGGTCACCGCTTAACGACGACGCCCTCCACGGCTTTTAGGCGCGCTGTTTGGGTGGCGATAATCCGGCTAGCGGGTGGTCATTGGCCACCCACCCGCCACCGGGCAGGATCCGATACGCAATCCCGCCACTAGCCCGGTAGAGTTCCTGGTCACCGGCTTTACCATTGTGATACGGGCACAACAGGCACATATTCGACAACACACTCAACCCACCCTGCGAATACGGGATGTTGTGGTTGATCTCGCAATACGCCGCCGGCACACTACAGCCCAAACCAGCACACACCGTCTGATTGGCTTCTAGTAAGGCCCGGTCTTTGGCAGTGCCGTGTCGTGATAAGGCTTTCTCGACTGCCTCTGGTGGTATCGGTGGTTCACCGGCTCGTGCCCGGCGGGCTTGCTCGGCGTCTAACTGGGCCCGAGTATTGATCGTGTTCTCCCACCCACCCAACGGGTTATTGGCATAGGCCAACCCGATCGCCCCGTGGGCAGGGGTTAACCCCACGATCTCGAGTGTGGGGTTAATCTTCTTTGCCAAGGCTTGGGTCAGCGTCATGGTCGCGCCCGTCGTGGTCACCACGGTGGGGTCGGAGGACTCCCCGTTGAACACGGCAGCCAGGTCATCGAGCCAGACCAAGACTTTCATGGTGTAGTTCGGCCGGCCCGTACTCGTGCTGGCCCCGTTGAGTAGGTCACCGAGGGTGGCGACTGCGGCTTCAGCGGTGGTGGTGTCGTCGGTGGTGGCGCGTTCGCGGATCTGGTGCTCGAACTCGCGGATGGTGGCGGCATCCCCTCGTAAGTTCATCGAGGCGTCCCCGGTGCGTGGATGGGCGGTGACTTTGAAGCTGGGTTTGGGTGTTTCTTCTTCGGTGTCGCGGTTGTAGTGCTCCAGCTTCTCGCGGGCATATGCAGTAAAGCCGTAGTGGGTGCCGTTATAGCGTGTCAGATCGCGGCGGAGTGCCCAGGCTTTGGTGTCGTCGTGCAGCCTGGCCACGACCCGTTCGATGGCATGCAGGCGTTCAAACCCGAGCTTGTTGGTGGTGGCATGCTCGCGGGCATCGCGTTGCTTGCGCGTTGAAGCGCACGGCCCGTAGTAGACGGCAAAGAGTTTGTGGGTTTTGTCGACAGCTTTGGGTTCCGCGCCTGACCGGATGAGGTCGTGGCGCGGTTGCAGGTCGGCCAGCAAGGTCATGGCGCTGGTGCCTGCGTCCCGGAGCATGTCGTTGATGTTCATGACCCTGACGCTAAAACACCCACAACTCCAAGGTGCGGGGGTAGTCATCAAATGTCCGAAACCTGTGGAAAACAACATAGTTATCCACAGAAAAGCAGTGACCCCCGCCACAACGGTTGCGCGCACCGCAAGCTCCGGTACCATATTTTGGCCACGCGATCGTCGTAAAGCAAAAGCCCACGTTGTGTAGGGTGGGGGCACAACGCAACCGAAGAAAGGACCCCCATGGCCCGTCTGCCACTGTCCCTCATTGATTTTTGTACGATCTACGAAGGCGAGACCGCCGGCGAATCCATGCATCGTAGCGTCGAGCTGGCGCAGCGCGCGGAGACGCTGGGCTACTCGCGGATTTGGTACTCCGAGCACCACAATATGCCGACCATCGCGTCGAGCTCACCGGCGGTGCTGATTAGCCACATCGGCGCGAAGACCGAGAAGATCCGCCTGGGCGCGGGTGGTGTGATGCTGCCCAACCACTCCCCTTATGTGATCGCGGAGCAGTTCGGCACGCTCGGCGAGCTCTACCCGGACCGCATCGACCTGGGCTTGGGGCGCGCGCCCGGCACCGACCAGAACACGCTGGGGCGTGCGTTACGACGAGACCCCCGCGCCGCCGAGAACTTCCCGCAGGACGTGGTGGAGCTCCACGGCTATTTCCGCGGCCGCCCGTCTGTTCCTGGGGTGACTGCCGTGCCGGGTGTGGGTGTGAAGATGCCGCTGTATATCCTGGGGTCGTCCATGTTTGGCGCGACCCTTGCCGCGAAGCTGGGGCTACCGTATTCCTTCGCGTCGCACTTCGCGCCGCAGCACTTGGTGCAGGCCACGACGTATTACAAGGAGAATTTCGAGCCTTCCGAGGTGCTCGATGAGCCTTATGTGATCGCGGCGGTCAACGTCACGGCCGCGCCGACGCGCGAGGAGGCCGAGGAGCAGACCGCCGGGGTGCACCGCAACCGCGTCAAGACCATGATGGGGCGGCGGGGCACGGTGCTTAACGACGAGCAGCTCGACCAGGTGGTCAACTCCCACCAAGGCCAGCAGATCATCGATATGCTGCGCTTTACCGGTATTGGTACTGGCCCGGAAGTGGTGCAGTACTTGGAGGAGTTTGCGGAGCTGGCGAAGGCCGATGAGCTGATGATTTCCCTGCAGGGGCGCAATAATACTGAGGCGATGGCGTCGATGGAGATCCTCGCTGACGCGTGGGGCCTAGACCCTGCCGACATGGTGGGCGATCCCGGCAACTTCTAAGTGCACAACAGGCTAGGCGCCGAAGACGAGGCCGATGACGATCAGGACGGGCAGCGACAGCAGCGTTGATGCGACGCCGGTGTCGCGGGCCAGGTCGGTGGCGGTGCGGAAACGTACGGCGTAGGTGTACACGTTCTGCGCCGTCGGCAGCGCGCCGAGCACGGCGGCGGTGTACAGGGCTTGGCCTTCCATGCCGAAGAGGAAGTGGGCCAACGCCACGGCGATCAGGGGGTGCACGATATTTTTGAACCCGGCGGCCAGCGCTACCCCGCGGGTGAGACGGAGCTGGGCGCCGTGCAGGCTCATGCCGAAGACCATGAGGGCCAGGGGCACTGACGCGCCGGCGAGGATGCCGATCGGTTCGGCGATCAGCGGGGGCACGTCCCAACCGCTGAGTGCCAGTGCGAGCCCGATGACGGCGGCAATGAGCATCGGATTGCGCAGGGCGACGGCGATGTTGTGGCGCCAGCCGGAATCGGTGGCCTCGGTGGTCTTGATGTCCAGCAGGGTGAGCATCACGGGCGCGTAGAACGCCACCTGGAACAGGATGACCGGCACGACGACGGCACCGTCGCCAATCAAATACACCGCCAGCGGGATGCCCAGGTTGCCGCCGTTGGCGTAACTGGCGGCGAGCTGCCCCATCATCGACGAAGGCGTGTCCCACCCCCGCAGGCGAAAAGCGATAAACGCGAGCAGCCCGACGATCACCGCCGAGGCTGCGACCACCACGAAGTGCGGCCCAAGAACAACGCGCGGGTCGGTGTTGAGCAATTGGTCTATCAGCAGCGCCGGGGTGGCCACGTTGTAGACCACTAATGCCAGCGGGCGCGACCCACCTTTGCCCAGCACGTTGCCGTGGGCGAGGAAGTAGCCGACGGCGATGACGATGATCACTACGCCGAAGCCTTGTAGAACCGCGAACATTGCGCCCTTTCCTTTTATTTGGCTCCTAGCTTATCGGGCCGCACCCCACTCGGTTTCGTTAGACATTTCTTATACCTGCTGACACAGTGGAACAGGTACAGTGGATAGCTAAGGTTTCCATACCCCCGAGTTGGGCGTCGATAAGCCCGTGAACAGGTCAAACGAATGCCACCCTAGTGAGTAATTTAAGGATCTTTGTGCCTCTGGTCATTCCTTTTCGCAAGGTGTGGATCCAGAAGTATAATCAAAACGCATTCGGTGCCATGGAAACTATTTCCATGGCTTGTAGACCCGCCGAAGAAGAATAGAAGGATAGAGATGTCGAGCCTCAGGCCACCCCAGCAACACGAGGAAATCGCCGAATTCATTCGGCAAGAAATTTTCACTGGCCGCTATGCGCCTGGCGATCCCCTGCCCTCCGAGGCGGAACTGTGCCAGCAATTTGATTCGTCGCGCGGCCCTGTACGCCAAGCGATGTCGACGCTACGCGCCGAAGGCCTGATCTCCTCAGGGCGTGGGCGCCGCTCCATCGTGTTGGAAAACATCCCCACCGAATCTTTCGATGCCGTCTTTTCCATCACCGCATGGCTGCGCGCCCTAGGCAAGGAACCCGGGCAGAACACTCTGCGGATCGCCCGCCAGCCCGCCAGCGAGGAGGTCGCCGAAGCACTCGAAATCCAGCCGAATGAGCAGACGGTCGCCGTCCACCGCGTGCGCACCGCAGACGGCGAACCCATCACGGTCGAAAGGATGCACTTCCCCGTCGATATCGGCCGCTACCTGCTCGATTTCGACGCCGACAACGGTTCGATCCACCGCCACCTGCTCCGCATGGGTGTCGATTTCAATAACGTCTCACGCACCCTCGTCGCCATCCCGGCGTCTGCAGAAGACGCCGAAGCCCTCGATGTCGACAAGGGCTACCCGCTTCTGAGCCTGACCATGCGCTGCTACACGCACTCCGGCCAACCGGTGGAGCTCGCCGACTACCGCTACCGCTGCGACAAGGTCCAGCTGGGCATGAACAATGTGCGCGGCGCTTCCTCCCCGCTGTGGGTAGGCATCCCCGACAGTGACCCCACGGCTTCGGCCTAGCCGATTGAGCTAGGGCTTAACGACGACACGAAGGGAATCGTCTTCGCCCGCAAACGCCGCGGGGATCTGCTCCAAACGTATCGGGCCTCCCAGGATCTCTTCCCAGGGCAACTCGACCTGCGTGAGGAATTCGACCGCTTGGTCGAGATGGTGCGGTTCGTAGTTGTGCACGCCAGTAACCGTGCGCCATCCCCGCACCAGCCATTCTGGATCGAGCGGGATCGGCTCAGTCGGCGCAACCGAACCCGCCAGCACCGCCGTGCCTCCCACATTGAGCGTCGCGACGGCATCGATAACCCCTTGGCGCGCGCCCGATAGCTCAAGCACAACGTCTGCGTGGAAGCCGACCGCGGTGGGCGCGAGACGATCTGCCGCTACAGAGGCAAGTCGTCTCGCGGCCTCACCGGGGTCGCACGCTATAACCTCGGCAGCACCTTGCCTGCGCGCCTCGGCTACAGCGACAAGACCGAGCATGCCCACACCGTTTACTAACACGGTCTGCCCTTGCACCGGTCCTGCTGCTTCCATTACCGCCATGACAGTCGCCACGGCGCATCCTGCCGTCGCCGCCACCGCATCTGAAACAGTGTCCGGGACGACAGAAACCTTCTGACCTGACACAACATGGATGTGTGTCGCATACGTCCCCGACAGGGACCAGGCACTATCGAATCGTTCGTGACCCATTTTGGCCACGGTGACGCACTTCGCTGTTAACCCACGGCGGCAATAGTCACATGTGCCACATACCGCAGTCACCGCGAGAACCACGCGCTGGCCGACCTCCACGCCCTCTCGTCGTGAAGCGATCACGACGCCTACGCCTTCGTGCCCCAGGATCGACGGGCTTGGCGACAAGCGCCTCCCCAACACAGTGTGCCGATCGGAACCGCAGATCGTAGCAGCCCGCATTTCGACGATTAACTCGTCCTGCTTCAATTCCGGGAGGGGTACGGCGACCATCTCAAAGTCGTGGCCGCCATGCCAGACCAGCGCGCGTGCGTCCATCTATGCCATCACCTCATGGTGCGGGAGGTCCGCCACTGAATCCAGCACGATATTGGCACCGTACTCGTCGAACTGTTCCTTCGTGAGGTGGCCGGTGAGCACACCAACCGAAGTGACGCCAGCACGTTTCGCAGATTCGACATCGGCAGCCGTGTCACCAGAGCTGATCACATCGGCGGTGTCAGTGATGTCGAGCTTTTTCATCACCTCTTGAATCATGAACGGTTCCGGTCGTCCCTCTTCGACTTCGTCGCCGGCACAGGACTCGTCGATAAGCGTGCTGTCCCAGCCCATCGCCGACAGGATGATGTCTGTGATCTCACGGGAGAAGCCCGTCGTCAGCGCGACTTTGACTCCACGCGAACGGAGCTCACGCAGAGTGTCTTCCACGCCGGGTAGCGGGGTCGGAGGGTTGTTGGTATACGTGTTTCGAAGTTCTTCGCGGAACCACTGCCACGCCTCCTCCACCAGTTCATCCGTCACGTCTACCCCGCCAATCTCGAAGAGTTTGCGGATAGCGTACTTCTTCTCGGTGCCCATGAAATGCTGGAACTGCTCATCGGTGTACTGGGCGCCGAAGCGTTCGGTGGCTTCGCGCAGAACACGGTAGACCTCATCGCGGTCGTCGATAGTTGTTCCTGCCATGTCAAAAATAGCCAGCTTCTTCATATTTTCCTTTCTTCGGAGGGTTTAGCGGATCGTCTTGCGCAGCCACATCGACAAAGCTTCAACTGCAAGCACAACCAGCACCATGAGGATCAGGATCATTGTGACCACTTGGAACTGATTGATTCGTGATGCGTTCAGCAACAGGAAGCCGATGCCGCCTGCGCCCACCACACCCAGCAGTGTTGCGGAGCGAATATTCGTATCCAGCAGGTAGAGCGTGTGCGAGACAAACGCTGGGGCCGCCTGGCGGATCGTGGCCGAGAAGAACACCTGGGGGCCAGTTGCACCGGCTGTGCGGATGGCATCTTGGACGTCCACGTCTGTTTCTTCGAGCGAGTCGGCCACCAGTTTCGACAGGAGTCCGACAGCGCCCACTGACAAGGCCAAGGTGCCAGCAACGCCACCGAGTCCGGAGATCACCACGAAAATGATCGCTAGGATCAGCTCCGGAATGCCACGCACCAGGACGATGAACCCACGGAAAAACCCGTGCACATACTTGTTTGTCACCACGTTGCGGGCGGCAAGCACTCCGACGGGGATCGCGATGATCGCACCGATCAGCGTGGCAGCCAACGCGATCTGGATAGTCACGATGAGTGCCTCGATCATGGAGTCCAGTGCCCCACCTGTCGATGGTGGGAAAAACAGCGCTGCGGCTTCGGGGATGTTCGCAAAGCCAGACACAATTTGACTGAAGCTCAAGTCCACCTGGATGAATGCCCAGACCGTGAGGACAACAATCAGCACCATGGTGGCGAAACGTGAGATTCGGTCCTTGGTCCACGGTGGTGTCAAAGTCACGTCATTAACGCCCGTTTCTCGCCCGCGGTTGAAGGCCCGATCCACCCAGGTACCACCTTGGACGGCGCCGCCAGCACTCTTCATAATGGCAGCACGGGTTGCGCCAGAGATCATCTCAACAATGATGCACAGCACTAGGACAATCAAGGCCAAAGCCATTCCGCGTTGATAGTCGAGAACTCGGAGCGATTCAGAAATTGCGAGCCCAATACCGCCGACGCCGACATACCCAAGCAGCACGGACGTGCGCAGGTTGATGTCAAAGCGGTGCAGCGCGGTCGCGATGATCTGCGGCATCAGCGTTTGCGGGATTGCTGCCCACACCTGCTGGCGGCGTGTACCGCCAACAGATTCAATGGATTCGCGTGGCCCGTCGTCAAGCTCTTCGATGGCATCTGCGTACAGTTTCGCGATCATGCCTACCGAGTGAATGCCCATTGCCAAAATACCGGCGATTGCGCCCAAGCCAAACATACGCAGGAACACGATCGCCAAAACCAGATCCGGGATCGCACGCGCCAGCACAGTCAGTGCGCGCCCAATCCATTGCACCGTTGGGTTGGCCGACGTTGGCCTCGCGCTCATCAACGCCACTGGGATCGACAGGATCACTGCGAGCAGTGTGGATAGAAACACAATCGCTAACGTTTCGAGAATAAGCGCGATTGTTTCACCAAGCGGTGGGAAATCCAGCGGGAACATCCGTCTCACAAAGTCCACCGCGTTGTCGAAGGAATCAACGATCGTCGCTGCGTTGATGCCTAGCGAGGAGATCGACCAGAATCCTGCGACGACCAGAAGCAGGCCTACGACGAGAGCCGCAATATTGTTCCAGTTCCGGGGTGGCCGCGGAGGGGCAGGCACCTCGCGCCGTTCAAGAGTAGTGGTCATTTAGCGTGCCTCCTGGCCCGAAGTCACCGCGGAGTCCCCAACCTCGTTGTCGATGCTGACACCGGAGACGGAATTGTAGATCTCGGACGCCTTTTCCTCATTCAGGTTGCTGGTGAGCTCATCGAGCACTATCTCGCCTGAACGCAGACCGACAATCCGGTCCGCAAAGTCGATAGCCAGTTGCACCTGGTGCAGCGAGGAAATCACTGTGAGGTTGTCCTCTTCCGAGATCTGCTTCAGGAGGTTCATCACGTCCTGTGATGACACCGGGTCAAGCGAGGCCACTGGTTCGTCGGCGAGCAACACCTTCGGATTCTGCATCAACGCACGCGCGATAGCGACCCGCTGCTGTTGACCGCCAGACAACGTATCAGCGCGCTGGTAGGCACGATCGGCGAGGCCAACACGGTCCAACTTCTCTAGGGCTTCACGACGAACGTCCTTCGGGTACATCATCAAGCTCAACCGCGGCCCCTTCAGTGAGCCAAGGCGACCGGTGCACACGTTTTCGAGGACGCTCATCGGTCCGATCAAATTGAAGGACTGAAAAATCACTCCCACATCACGACGCAATTCGCGCAATTCCTGCTTATTCAGTTCAGGGACGTTCTGGCCAAGAACGCGAATCTTGCCGGAGGTGGGCATGTGCAACCCGTTGATGTGGCGCAGCAATGTGGACTTGCCGGAACCCGAAAGTCCCAGTAACACCGTGATGGCGCCCTTTTTGAACCCGACAGTGATGTCGTCCAGGCCGAGGACTCCCCCACCGAAATCTTTAGTTACGTGGTCGAGCTGTACAGCGTAAATTTCGTCTACTTCTCTCTGGAAAGACTCCGACGCAGCCATCTGTTCATCTTCCTTTCTTTCTTGTCGACGAAGTCTTAGCCGACGTTCTCACATGCTTCAGCATTGGTGACTTCACAGATTTCACGAATCGGATCGAAGTCAGCATCGGTGACTTCGACGTAGCCGTACTCGATCTCTTCCGGCAGCTCACAGGACTCTTCAGATTCGCAAATGCCTGCCTCAACGAGAGCTGGCTTGTTAGCCTTGGTCCGCAGGATCTCCATGACTTGGTTTGCAGTCTCTTCGCCTAGGGACTCGAAGTTCACGCTCAGCGGGTCTTCCGTAATCGGATCGGATTCCCAGATTGGCTTCACAGCTCCTGATTCGATCTGGCCGGAGTTCTCCAAGGTCATCAGCATGGTGTCGTGGGCGAAGGCAACGTCACAGTTTCCGGTATCCAGGGACAGCAGCGACGCATCATGGCCACCTGCAAGAACCTGCTCCAGGTCAGTTTCCATGTCTAGGCCTGCGTCCATAAGTCCCTTCATAGGTACCAAATATCCAGAGGTGGATGCCTGGTCGACGAAGCACACCTTCTTGCCCTCGAGGTCTTCCAGGCCCTGGATGTCGTTGTTGTCCGACTTCACATAAGCCAAGGAGGTATAGGCTGGGGGTTCATTTTCATCGTGGGTTGGAGAAGCGGCAGCCTCCATGTTGACACCCGAGTCCTTCGCGATCACATAGGAGAACGGGCCGAACGATGCGACGTCGATCTGACCCGCACGCATACCCTCGATCACGGCGGCATAGTCGGATGCGTTCTGGAATTCGACCGTTGCGCCGGTCTCCTGCTCAAGCAGCTTGGTGATGTTCTCGAAGGATGATTCCAAAGAGGTGGAGGACTCTGAAGGAACGGCAGCAAAGGTGATGGTTTCACCGGAGGTTTCGGAGCCACATGCGGTGAGGCTCAGGGTGGTCAGTGCGGCAACGCCAACGATGCCGGCAGTGCGGATGAATGTGTGGGACATGGTTTGAAACACCTTTCACAGTGCGGTCACAGTGGTGAAGAAGATTGTTGCTACCCCGGTTTTCCGGGCTTACGAGAATGAGTTTGCCCGGCAATACAACACTTGTCTAGGCGAGTAGAAAGAGTTCATGTACAAGTAACCTGAAGTCAAACTTCACTCCACTCTGGGCAAAAAGAATTAACCTGCCGCGCCATAAATTTCGTGGGCACGGCAGGTTCATCGGGCAGCCTGAACTTTTAAAACCCAGGTACGCTTTCTCCCCGCAAGGCTAGATCGGCAATGCCAAAAGACAGGGTCATGCCAATCCCAGACGTGACTACCACGACGGTTGTCTGATCATCAGGGCGCTCGAGCACCAGATTCGTCGAGGCTGAATCCGCGTAATGCCCCAGCCAGCGCTGCTTTACTGCCGGCTTCTCAATTCCCAACAGCCCTGTCGCGCGATCCAGCAACGTAGCGGCTACGCGCTCGTCGATAAATGCCTCCGGACTGAGGTCATAGGCATGCGAATCGCCTACCAACAGGCCTTCGTCGATGCCGGTGACCATGAGGTTTGCGATCATTCCCACCAGTTCCGGTTCCCGTTGAGCAAGCTCTTCGCGCAGCTCACCGGCGCTGGACATCGCCGTGAAGCCGTCGTAACGCGCGAGCGACGTTCCGGTCAGCATGCCGAAGTCGGCACCGATCCGCTCTGGGCGCTCAATCAGGCTCATGGCTAACGTGCAAATCCGCACCCCATGAGCCTCCGCGATGTCTGGGAACAAGCCCATCAGCTGATCGCCCGGGCATACTATTACCCGGGAACCTTTGAACGTACCGCGCACGGTGGAAACCTGGCCACCAGACACAGCTGTGACCTGCGTGTTCCATGTAAATTTCACGCCTTCTCCGGCGAGCCACTGCGCCAGCTTGGGCGCAACCTCTCGTGGATTAACCCGCATGTCAAGAGGCAGATGGGCCCCACCCACCGCAGCAAGGTCTGGGTTTGCCAACGCCTCGGCCATCTCTTCCGGGCTGCACAAGCGCACCTGCTCATCCCCACGATGCTCGGCGAATTCTTCCAAGACCTGCATCTCCACATCGGTGACGGCGGGAATCCACGTGCCCGATCCTGCAGCCCAGAAACCAACGTCGGCCGCGGCGGAACTCCATCCGTCACGGGCCTTCCGCGCCACAGGCTGAATGATGTCCGCCTGGCCAGTAAAACACGCGTGGCCAAAATTGAGGATGGACGAACCAACCGGGCGGTCACTAGCGTCAATGACGTGCACCGACTGGCCTTCTTTATGAGCAAGGTATGCGGTTGCCAAGCCGAGAATCCCGGCTCCTACAACGACTAGATCATGTGTCATACCTACATCATCACACTTGTCGCCTACGAAAGTCTCGCATGCCTAGACAAGTTCACCCGATGTTCATTTTTTAGCGCCAACCGGAAAAGATTGCCAAATTTGGCTACCATCTTCCCTGTTAGGTGGCATAGACAAGTACCCAAGGATGCAGCATGAGCGAACACACCCGCCCCGCCGGCGTAACGAATCAGGACATCGCCGATTACTTGCGCTCAGCAATCCGCGATGGAACTTTCGCCCCCGGTGATGCTATTCCCTCAGAGTCGGAACTGTGTCGCCAGTTCGGCACCGCACGCGGCACCGTGCGTCAGGCAATCGCTACCCTTCGCTCCGAAGGGCTCATCTCGTCCGGTCAAGGTCGCCGATCACGCGTTCTCGAACGCGTCCCCGCCCAATCCTTTGACGGGGTCATTTCCTTCACGCAATGGTGCATAGCCGCTGGCATTAAGCCAGGCCAGCAGACCCAATCGATCGCCCGGGTGCGTTCCGACGAACGGCTCGCCTCCGAGTTGGGAATCACTCCCGGGGATCCGATTATCAGTGTCCACCGCCTACGCCTCATGGACGGGGTCCCAGCGATGGTGGAAAGACTCAATTACAACCTCGACACTGGTAAGCATCTTCTCGACTTTGATACGGATTCCGGTTCGATTTATTCACGCCTCCTCGAGGCCGGAGTGGACATTGATTATGTGACCCGCACAATTGACGCGATCGCAGCAACCGATGATGATGCCCTCCTCTTGGGGGTTGACCCAGGCACCCCGATGCTGCGCGTGCGCAGAAATGCATTCACCACTGACGGCACGCCCATTGAGGCGTCGGATGACCGTTACCTTTTCGATAAAGCAAGCTTCGCGGTCACGACTTCGCGCGGGAATCCCCAAGCAATCTCCATGAGGCAAGCCTGCGACTAGGTATCCCGCGCCCAAGCTATTAATCTTTTCAGGCATGGCAACGAACAGGGCGACCCGCACCGCCACCCGCGCGGTAGCTGTGCTGGGTGCTGCCGGCCTGTTGGCGTCGTGCTCTGCGGGTTCCACGGCAACGCAGGTCGGCAGGGTCGCGGGCGCAGGGGTGGTCGTCGGCACGTCGGGCGCACCCGCCAGCCTGGATTTCACCACCACCGGCGGCGCCGCGATCCCGCAGGCGCTCATGTCCAACGTGTATGAAACGCTGGTGCGTATCGACGACTCCG
Source organism: Corynebacterium sp. (assembly GCF_043426755.1). GTDB lineage: Bacteria > Actinomycetota > Actinomycetes > Mycobacteriales > Mycobacteriaceae > Corynebacterium. The sequence continues at coordinate 14,826 of NZ_JBHWRP010000023.1, forward strand.
GCACCCCCGTCCCCCATTTAGCTGAGAGCATTGCGCGTGACGACGATGGCCTGCGCTATACCTTTCAGCTGCGCGAGGGGGTGTTCTTCTCCAATGGGGACGAGTTCACTGCAGAAACCGCCGCGTTTTCCATCAACTATGTGAAGAATGAATGGACGAACGGGTTGAAGGCGCAGATGGATCCGGTTGAGTCGGTGGATGTCGTCGATAAGCACACGCTCATCGTGAAGCTGAGTGCCCCGTCGAATCGGTGGTTGTGGTCGATGGGCACGTTGACGGGGGCGATGATGACGCCGAGTGGGGTGGATTCTTTGGCGACGGATCCGGTTGGCACAGGGCCGTACACGGTGGATCGTTTCACTGTGGGTGAGTCGATTACGTTTGCTGCGCGCGAGGATTATTGGTCTACCCCGGCGCACCATGACGCGGCGATCCGCTACTTCGCGGACTCCGTGGCCAGCGTCAACGCCTTGCGCGCCGGCGATGTGGACGTGGTGTGGGCACTCCAGGCGCCTGAGCTTTTGGATTCGCTTCCCGACGATTACCGCGTCCAAGTCGGCTCCACCAACGGCGAGGTGATCTTCTCCATGAACAATGACGCCGCGCCCTTCGACGATCCAACCGTGCGCCAGGCCGCCGCCTACACCATCGATCGCGACGCGCTGAACCAGGTGGTCTACGAGGGCCTGGGCACGAACACTGGCGGCGCGCCGGTCCCGCCGAGCGACCCGTGGTACACCGGCCGCGACTACTACCCCTTCGACCCGGCGCGCGCCCGCGAGCTGCTAGCCGACCGCGCCCCCGAGCTCACGATCTCTGTGCCCAGCCAGCCTTATGCGCAGAAGGCCGCCGAGTTGATCTATTCGCAGCTGACGGAGGTGGGCTTCCGCGTCACGTTGGACACCTTGGAGTTTCCTGCGGTGTGGTTGGGGCAGGTGATGAATCAGCACGATTATCAGGCATCGATCATCGCGCATGTGGAGCCGCGCGATATCCCCGCGCTTTTCGGTAATCCGGAGTACTACCTGCGCTACGACTCCCCGGAGGTACGCCGCGAGCTCGCGCTTGCCGACGAGGGCGATACCGCAACGCAGGTCGCCCACATGGAGGCCGCGGTAGACCAGATCATGGCCGATGCCGGCGCTCTTACCTTGGCCAATAGTCCGAATATTGTGCTCACGGCACCGGGCGTGACGGGGATTGATGCCGATGTGATCACCGATGCCCTTCCGCTGGCGGGGGTGCAGCGCCCATGACGTCCAGTGTTCTTCGTTTCGCGGCCGGCATGCTGGCCCGCTTTGTCAGCATGTTGTTTCTTGCCAGCGTGATCATCTTCGTGCTGTTGCGCGCCATCCCCGGTGATCCGGCGCGCATCGCGCTGGGGGTCACTGCCACCGACGCGTCGGTAGCCGAGCTCTCGGCCCGCCTGGGCACTGATCGGCCTCTGATCGCCCAGTACCTGGAGTGGATGGGTGGTCTGCTCACCGGCAACTTCGGGATCTCTTTGGCCAGCCAGCAAGACATCACGCCACTGGTGGTGGACCGGGCGCAGGTCTCCTTGATTCTGTGCGGGGCGGCGATGGTGGTCTCCCTGCTGATTGCGATCCCCACCGGGGTGTATCTGGCCCGGCGCGACCACCGCGCGGATGCGGCGATCGTGTCGGCGGGCACCCAGTTGGGCATCGCGGTGCCAAGCTTTTTGGTGGGTATTTTGCTGGTGGCGGTCTTTGCGGTGCGTTTGAACTGGTTGCCCGCCAATGGTTGGGTGCCGCCGGGCCAGGATTTCGGGGCGTTCGTGTCCCACCTGGTGTTGCCGGTGATTGCGCTGTCCTTGGTGCAGGCCGCGATTTTGACGCGCTATGTGCGCAGCGCCATCGTGGAGGAGCTGCACAAGGACTACATCCGGACGGCTCGGGCGGGGGGATCGTCGACAAGCGAAGCTCTCTACCGCCATGCCCTGCGTAACGCGGCGCTGCCTGTGCTGACGGTGACGGGGCTGCAGCTGACCAGCCTGATTGTGGGCGCGGTGGTGATTGAGCGCGTGTTCGTGATTCCGGGGCTGGGGTCGATGCTGATCGATTCCGTGGCCAACCGCGATCTGACCACCGTGCAGACGGTGATGATGCTGCTGGTCCTGTTCACGCTGACGGTGAATCTGGTCGTGGATGTGGCCTACCGCGTCATCGACCCCAGGCTGAGGAGTCGCGCATGAAACTCTCCGGTTGGATTGGGGCGGGCATCGTGGGCCTGGTCGTTATCATGGCGGTGGTGTCTGTGGTGTGGACTCCTTATGACCCCACGCAGGCGCTTGTCGACGATCGACTGGCCGCGCCGAGTGCTGCCCACTGGTTGGGAACTGATCAGTTTGGTCGCGATATTCTCTCCCGCATCATGGAAGGCGCCCAGGTGACCTTGGCGGTGGGGTTGGTCGCGGTGGCGATTTCCGCGCTGGCCGGCGTGCCGCTGGGCATCATGGCTGGGCAGCGACGCGGCTGGGCCGAAACCTTGATCATGCGTGGTGCGGATCTGCTGCTGGCATTTCCGGCGTTGCTGCTGGCCATCGTGTTTACGGCGGTGTTTGGGGCGTCGACGGGCATCGTGATGGTGGCGATCGGCATTGCCGGCATCCCTGGGTTCGCGCGCGTGGCCCGTGCCGGCACGCTGCGGGTGATGACGCAGGACTATATCCTCGCCGCCCGCATCTCTGGGGTGTCCGGCCCGATGATCGCGTGGCGGCACATTCTGCCCAATATTGTGGGCGTGATCATCGTCCAGATGTCCGTCGGCTTCGCTCTGGCGATCCTGGCGGAGGCCGGGCTGTCCTTCCTGGGCCTGGGCACCCCCGCCCCTTATGCCAGCTGGGGCCGCATGTTGCAGGCCTCCCAGGGTTATTTGGCGTCGGCCCCGCACTTGGCGATCGCCCCCGGCGTGGCCATCGCCGCCACCGTGCTGGGCTTCAACCTGCTGGGCGACGGGCTGGCCGGCAGCCGCCGCCTGGTGCCCGGAAAGGAGCGGGCATGATCAGCGTCAACAACCTTTCGATCCGCAGCGCTTCAGGCGACCAGATCTTGGACGAGATCTCCTTCGACCTCGCCCCCGGCGAACGATTGGGCATCATCGGTGAATCAGGCTCCGGCAAATCCATGACAGCTCTGGCACTGATGGGCCTGCTCCCCCGCTCCGTGGAGGCCTCGGGCGAGGTGATCGTCGATAAGCACAACATGCTCACCGCGCCCGCACGCGTGACCCGCAAGATCCGTGGCCGGACAATCGGCATGGTCTTCCAGGAACCGATGACCGCGCTTGACCCGCTCATGCCCGTGGGGCGGCAGGTCTCGCGCGATGCGGCGCGTGCCGACGAGCTGCTGGCCGACGTGGGTGTCACCCGCCCCGGCGCCTACCCCCACGAACTGTCCGGCGGGCAGCGCCAACGTGTGCTGATCGCCAAGGCGCTGGCCGGCGAGCCCGACCTGCTGATCTGCGACGAACCCACCACCGCCCTGGACACGACCACGCAGGCGCAGGTGCTGGACCTGATCGATCGCCTGGTTGCCGAACGCGGCATGGCGCTGCTGTTCATTTCCCACGACTTGGCCGTGGTGCGCCGCATGACCGAACGGGTACTGATTTTCCAGCACGGACGCACCGTCCCACCCGATTCCGACTACGCCCAGGCACTTGTCGCCGCCTCGCGCCCCGGCCCGCCCGCCGCGCCGCGCCCGCTGGGTGAGCCGGTGATCGAGCTTGACCGCGTCAGCCTGCGCCGCGGCGACACCCTCGCCGTCGACGATGTCTCGTTGACCGTCCGCCGTGGCCAGCGCCTCGGGCTGGTTGGCGGTTCCGGCTCCGGCAAGACCTCCCTGCTGCGCCTGATCGCCGGCCTAAGTGCCCCGGATTCGGGCACCGTGCGCGTCGACGGTCGCCTGCAGATGGTGTTCCAGGACCCGGCGGGCTCCCTGAACCCGCGACTGCCCGTCGGCACCTCCATCCGCGAGGCCGGCGGCCGCGACGCCCCCGTCGAAGCTGTGTTGGAGCAGGTCGGGCTGCCCGGGGTGGCCGGCCGCTACCCGCACGAATTCTCCGGCGGCCAGCGCCAACGCATCTCGATCGCGCGCGCCGCCAGCCCCCACCCCGAGATTCTGCTTGCCGACGAACCCGTCTCCGCCCTCGATGTCACAGTGCGCGCCCAAGTGCTTGACCTGCTGAATTCGCTTGTCGACGACGATGGCCTCACCCTCGTATTCGTCTCCCACGACCTATCGGTGGTGCGCACCGTGTGCCCCACCTTGGCCGTAGTCCACGAGGGCCGCATCGTTGAAGCCGGCGACACCGAAAAGATCTGGGCCAACCCCCAACACGAGTACACCCGGCACCTGCTAGATGCCGTCCCCCGCTGAAACACTGCCCTTTTCGCAAATGTATATAGTCCTCGCTACATAGTGCGACTAAGTTATTGAAAACTATTTGGTATCACGCACTATGTAGCGAGGACTATATCGCTTTAGGTGGTGTGGGTGCCGTATCCCGCTAGAGCTGGGTTTCCCCGAGCAGTTCGTAGCGCGGCCCACCCGAGCGGCCCTGGCCCAGGAAGGATTCGTAGAGGCCGATCGTCGTCACGCGCCATTGTGGGCCGCGGTAGACGCTCAACGCGTGGGTGAGGTCGCCCAGCAGCCATGGGTCTTGGAGGCGGTTGTGGGCGCGGGCGACAGTGAGGTGGGCCCGGTGTCGATCACGGTGCCGGTCGCGCTGGTCGTCGTCGAGGACACTGCCGGCCATGAGCCCTCGCAGGCGGGTGGTGTCGCCACCCACGCCGATCCACAAGGTGCGCGAAGAAAAGCAGCCAGCCCCGGACAAGTAAAGATCTAACGGCCCGGTGGAGGCGGCGGCGAGGTGGCGCAGCAGCACGTCAGGGTCCTCGGCCGTGTCCCCATAGAAGGCGCAGGTGATGTGCCAGTTATCCGGGTCGGTGAAACGCAGCACGCTGCCCTCGCGTTCGCGGATGGGGCGCAGCGCGGTCACCAGGTGCTCACGCGCCTCATCGGGGATGGACAGTGCGGCGAAAAGTCGGCGGCTCATTTCTCAGCCGTCAGGGTCCGGGCTGCTGAATCGAAAAGGAACGTCACCCGCCCAGGACCCGACAACATGGCGGCGACAGGCCCCAGCATCGGCTCGTGGACATAGCTGACCAGGTGAGTTCCGGCCTCAGAACGCAGCACCACACGGTCCATGCGCGGCACGCCCAGCACACTAATCAGGGCGCGGGGCACACGCAACGAGGCTTCCGGATCCTCCACGTCCACCGTCCAGGCCACCACGCCAGCACCGCGATCCACCAGGTCAGAACCTTCCACGAACCACGTTTCACCGCAGTAATCGTCGTCAAGCACGACCTGCCCGTCGACGATCCTGAAATCGCCCGCCTCAGCCACCGTGCGCAGCGCCGGGCGCGGAAAAGGGGAGGTTTCCAGCATGCGTTGCAAGTCGGTGCGGCCTGCGGCCAGTTCCTTGGCGATCCATTCAGCGATCATGCCCCACACCGTAGCCGTTGGCCTCGCCGCGTGCAGGCTTAACGACGAATATAAAACAACAACGCAGCGTCCAGAACATGCTCCTCGTGGACTTCAAAGGCAGCGGAGAGCTCGTCGATCAGCGCCTGCTCATTACTGGCCTCATTCATGGCATCGACTATAGCCTGCGGGCAAGGTGGAAGAGGGTGTCGGCGATCGTGTCCCCCGCCCGCCGGATGCCATCGTGCTGGTACTTCGCGGTCTCCCACACGGTCATGTACGGCAACAAAGCCGCCGTGTCCAGGGACATCTCACGCGGGACGAACATGTCGTTCGTATACACCGCGGCGGCACAACTGGTCTCCGCCTCGGCCAACGCTGCCGGATCATAGAGCGCCGACCAATCATCCTTGGCGGCCAGGCGGTGGGCGGCCTCCCGCAGGGGCTGCAGGGCCGGGTCCTCGTCGAAAAGAAACGGGAAGATGTGCTCTCCGGTCAGGTAGAAGGGGTCCTCGCCTGTGGGATCGGCATCGGGGGCGAAACCCTCCAACTGCTCGGAGACGCGCTGCGCCGACCACGCCGTGGCCGCGCCGGGCGCCCCGTAGATGGATTCGTGGATCAGGGCGTACAGCGGCGTGCGTTCGAAACTGACCCGCTGGCCCACCTCCGCCAGGAAATCGAGCTGCAGGCGCTTTTCGCCGCGCACTGTATAGAAAGGTGCATCAAACAACATGGCCATGTCCGCAATGCCATTGCCCCGCCCCAACCCGATACCCACGGTGCGCAGCCGGCGCGAGCTCAAACGCTCCCCGGTGGGCAGCGTCTCATCCGCGTTGTCGAGGTGGTGGCACACCTCGCGCACGCGCTCCTCCGCCCAGGGCACCTGGTCGTAGAACTCGCGGTGGCGCTGCTCCATCGCGCTAAAAGTGGCGCGGTAGACATCGTCGGCATGCACGCCCACCCCGGGCAGGCCGCCGGTGAAGTACGCGCGCCCCACCGACTCCGACGCCACCGACAGGTAGTGCGTGATGCAGAACCCGCCGAAGGATTGCCCCAGCACGTCCCACTGCTCCAGGCCCAGGGCACGGCGCAGCTCCTCGGCATCGGCCACGATATTGTCGGCGCGTAGCAAAGGCAGCAGGGAATCGTCGTTCAGCGAATGCCTGTCCACACGCGAAGAGCGGCCCGTTCCGCGCTGGTCCAGCAACACCACGCGGTAATGGCGTAGGGCGGTGGCCAGCCAGCCGTCGATGTCCGTGGGCCGCGGCGCCGGGTTGCCGGGCCCGCCCTGCAGGTAGAGCAAGGTGGGCGCGGCGGGATCGGCGACCAGTTCGCGGGCAAAAAGTTGGCAGTTGCCGCGGGTGGGGTCGGTGCGGTCCCACGGTACGGGGAGGGTGTGGTCGTGGATGGTTAGGCCACCGTAGGTTGCTGAAACTGTTCTCACGGCCCAGATCCTACCGTTAAGCTGGGGGCATGAAGATCCTCTACTATGGTGCCCACGTCCTCTCCGCCCCTACCCCAACCGGCGACCTCTTCTTCGTCTCCTCGGACGCAGCCCTCGACGGCAGCGTGCCCGTGCGCGGCGGCCTCCCGCTGATCGCCCCCTGGTTCGCAAAATTCTTGGGCGACCAGCAGCACGGCTGGGCCCGCTCCAGTGTGTGGGAGATGGACGGAACGCAGGGCACGCTTTCCGACGATTACCTCAAGCTTCGCTTCGCCGCACAAGAGGTGGAGAACGGCTGGCGTTTTGAACTCAGCTGCACCAACACCGGTGATGCGGTGCGCAAAATCCAGCTGGCGTTCCACCCTTACTTTGCGGTCAGCGCGGTGGCGGACGTGGTGGTGCGCGGCATCGATGGCGTTAATGTGTGGGACCGCGTCAACCACGATAAGGCGCTGCACAAGGGCGATTTCACCTTCTCTGGTCTGACGGATCGGATCGCTCTGGCAGCACCTGAGGTCACCTTGGAGGATGCTAACCGCCGCCTCAGCATCACCGCGGAGGGTACCGATTCCATCGTGCTGTGGAACCCCGGCGCGGAGGAAGGTGCCCGCCTTGGGGATCTCGGCGAGGGCGAGTGGGACAACTTCGTCTGCGTCGAACCAGCTCTGCTGGGCCCCAACGCCGAGGGCGTGGACCTGCCTGGCGGCGAGACCGCAGTAATTGCAATGGAAGTCACCGCCACTATGGTGTGATGTGTGAATGAAAGAACTGCCCGTGCTGTAGAACTCGAACCTTTACCGAAACGCCCCAACCCGTGGCGGCTGTTTACGGCGTTCAACTCGTCGGAGCCGCGTTGGCCCGGCGCGTTGCGTGCCGCCATTGCCGTGACGGTGCCCGGCATGATCGCCCTGCTTCTAGGGCATCCGGACGCGACGGTGCTGATCGCTTCGGGCGGGTTCATCGTGATTTACGGCGAGGGCCACCCGTATCGGGCGCGCATTCGCATTATGGCGTGGGCGGCGGCGATGTTGGTCGCCGGCGCGACGGTCGGCGCTTTCGTCGGCACGTTTATGTGGGATGAGCTACAGGCGGGTGGTTCGCACTGGTGGCTGATGCTCTCAGCGGTATACACAGTGATCATCGCCACGGTGGGCACCTATGTGCAGAATGCTTTGCGGCTGCGCCCGCCGGGCGTCTTTTTCATCGTGATGGTGGCCGGCGGTTCCACGATGATGGTGAAGTCTGGCCTCAACCCGATCGAGGTGGGCGGCTGGGCCATCGTCGGCGCGCTTTCGGCGATTCTTGTGGGCATGTCCGGCGCGCTGGTGAACCCGCACGGCCCGGAGCGCCAGGCAGTGATCACTGCCGATCGCGCTGTCGCCGTCTTTGAGGCGAAGGATTCTTCTTTGGGCCAGCACCACCGGGCGCAGCAGGCGGTGGCGCAGGCGTGGTCCACGCTTGGTGATGCGGGCATCATTTCGGGCGGCGCGGTCGTCGATAAGCACCAATCGCACCTGGTGGAACGCACGATGGACGCGCACCGTCGTCTTGCGCGGCGCGGTGGCGGTATCGGTTTTGGCAACGATTCGGACATGGGCGAGCTTTTCGACGAGCAACGCCTGGTCATCCCGCATACTCGGCCGTCGATCATGTACCGGCTGACGCGTTCCGCCAACCGCCATAGCCACGCCTATATCACCGCGGAGAAGGTGCTGATGGCTACCTTGCTGTCCGCGACTGTGGGGATTGCGCTGGGCTTTGACCGCCCGGACTGGGCCGTGGTGTCTGCCCTGCTGATGATCCAGTGGGGTCCGGACCGCATCCCCGGGCAGGTGCGCGGGCTGCACCGCCTGGTGGGTTCCCTGGTGGGCATTGGCCTGTACGGCGTGTTCCACCTCTTGGAAGTCGATGGGCTCACCCTGCTGTTGGCCTTGGCTGTGTGCCAGTTCGGTGCCGAGTTTTTCGTGACCAAGAACTACGCGTTCACTGTCATTTTCACCACCCCGTTGGCGCTGCTGATGGGTGACTCGCTGCAGCAGCCGCTGGGCGATGTCTTCTGGGCTCGTACCGCCGAGGTCGCCATCTCCATCGTCTTTGGCTCCCTCCTGCTGTGGCTGTGGCGCCCATCGGCCGAGCGCGCACACCACTACCGCCTGATCATCCGAGTACGAAAGGCCATGGGCTCCCTACTGGGCGCGCTACTGGTCGGCCCGCCATCCGGTGCGAAGGAGGAACGCCGCGACCTGCAGTATGAGCTGCTCTCCGAGCGCCGCGCCATCAACTCGCTGGCCATGGACCACCCCGAGGACGCCCTAGAGAAATGGGCCGACCACGTCGAGGCGCAGACCGCTGGCTACGGGATGCTGGAGTATTGCAACATGCGTAACGACGATCGCCTCACCCCAGCCGAGGTCGCAGAACTTGCAGCCCGGGTTCCTACATCCCACGGACCTCATTCAGAGCTTGAGTAAAGACCTCCGGCGGCTGCGCTCCTGAGACTGCGAGCTTGCCGTCGAACACGAAGAAGGGCACACCGTTGATCCCCATCTGGCGGGCGGCCTGGATCTCTTCGTTCACGCTGTCGGCGTACTTCTCAGTGGCGAGGACGTCGTCGATAAGCGACGGCTCAAGCCCAACCTGCTCTCCGACTTTGCGCATTGTCTCTGGTGAGGCCACGTTCTTTCCCTCTGTGAAATAGGCGTGCTTCAGCGCTGCGTCCCACTGGGTGCCAAGCCCGGCCTCGCGGGCGGCGTGACCAACACGGTGGGCATCAAAAGTGTTCGCGATAACCTGATCGCGCCAGTTGAACTCCAGGCCGATCGCCTCGGCGCGCTGGGCAAGCCCGGTGAGCATCTGCTCGACCTGCGCCGGCGCCATCCCCTTAGACTCGGCCAGCCACTGCGGGCCGGACACGGTGGGCTCCTTCGGCGCGTCGGGGGTCAGCTCGAAGGAGCGCCAGATGATCTCCACATCGTCTTTGCCCTCGAAGTCTTCCAACGCCATGGACAGGTGCTTTTCGCCGATGGTGCAAAACGGGCACACGTAGTCGGACCAGATATCAATTCTCATGTCTTCTTCCAACCATGCATTGCGCCGAATCATTCCTCTTATGGTTTACTTGGGAGATTCTGTAACCAACCCGGGCGAAGGATTGATCTGCGCCCACGAAGGAATCGGTGCCACTCAACGTGACCGACAAGACTGACAAGAAGTACGCGGACGAGGATCTCTATCCGCACAAAATCCACCCGGCGTTGGTGCCGGGAATCAGCGTCGATGAGCAGCGGAACCGCTTCGGCGTCGACAAGATCGTGTTCCTGCTGACCGCCGCCGCCATCCTGGCCTTTATTACGTGGGGTGTGGTGGCGCCAGAATCGGTGGCCAACACCGCCTCGGCAGCGTTTGCCTGGGGCATGAAGAATGCGGGCTGGCTCCTCAATATTGTGATGCTGCTCGGTATCGCAATCATGATCGTCGTGGCGTTTAGCCGCTTCGGGTCGATCCGCCTAGGCAAGGACAACGAGGAACCGGAGTTTTCGCGCTTTTCGTGGATCGCGATGATGTTCGGTGCGGGTATCGGCGTCGGTATCTTCTTCTTCGGCCCCTCCGAGCCGCTGTGGATGTTCCTTGACCCGCCTCCAGAGACCGTCGAGGCAGGTTCGCCCCACGCGATCCACCAGGCCGTCGCCCAGGCCCACTTCCACTGGGGTCTGGCCGCCTGGGGCCTGTACTCCTTCGTGGGCGCCTCGATCGGCTACTCCATGTACCGCCGCGGCCGCGTTGCCCTGATCTCCTCTGTGTTCACCCCGCTGCTTGGCCTGGGCAAAACCCAGGGCGTGGTGGGGCGCGTGATCGACATGCTGGCCATCGTCGCCACCTTGTTCGGCACCGCTGCCACCCTGGGCCTGTCGGCCACGCAGATCGCTACCGGCGTGGAGATCGTCTCCGGCGCGGGCCCGCTGGGCAATTCCGTGTTGTTCATCATCATCGGCATCCTGTCGGCCGGCTTCATCATCTCGGCGGTCTCGGGTGTTTCGCGCGGCATTCGCTACCTGTCCAACGCGAATATCTCGCTGACGCTGCTGCTGGTGCTTTTCGTGTTCATCACCGGCCCTACCCTCTTCCTGCTGAACCTGATCCCTTCCGGCACCGTGTACTACCTCTCGGAGTACCTGGACATGGCCTCCCGTTCCCTGTCCTGGGGCCAGGACACCGTGGACTTCCAGGCCGGCTGGACCGCCTTCTACTGGGCGTGGTGGATTGCGTGGACGCCATTCGTCGGCATGTTCATCGCGCGAATCTCCCGCGGCCGCACACTGCGCGAGTTCACCCTGGCCACCATGCTGGTGCCTACCGCGATCCTGATCTTCGCGTTCACCGTCTTCGGTGGCACCGCCATCACCTTCTCCCAGGACGGCGTCGAAGGTTTCGACGGCACCGCCTCCAGCGAGGAAGTCTTGTTCGCCATGTTCGGGCAGCTCCCGCTGTCTAACATCACGCCTTTCTTGCTGATGATCGCACTGGCAATCTTCTTCATCACCTCTGCCGACTCCGCCTCCGTGGTCATGGGCACGATGAGCTCCAAGGGCGACCCCTCCCCGAACAAGCTGGTCGTCGTGTTCTGGGGTCTGTGCATGATGGGCATCGCGATCGTCATGCTGCTCTCCGGCGGTGAAGACTCGCTGTCCGGCCTGCAAAACCTCACCATCCTGATTGCCCTGCCGTTCTCAGTGGTGTTGCTGGGCATGATGGTGTCCTTCATCAGGGACCTCTCTACCGACCCGATTGCGATCCGTCGCACCTACGCCCGCACCGCCGTCGAAAACGCCGTGGTGCGCGGCCTGGAGGAACATGGCGACGACTTCGAACTCGCCATTTCCCAGGCCCCCGAGGGTCGCGGCGCCGGCGAGAAGTTCGACTCCACCGACGAATCCCTCACCGACTGGTACCAGCGCACCGACGAAGAGGGCCGCAAGGTCGACTACGACTACCGCACCGGTGAGTGGGCCGACGGCTACGTCGACGAAGAGGCCGAGGCCGCTCGTCGTGAAGCCGAAGCCAAGGAAGCAGCTGAGAAGGCCGAGTTGAAGCGCCGCGACGAGCAACGCCGCGCTGCCTTGGCCGCCGAGGAGAAGGACGAGGACGCTTAACGACGAGGCCCGTCGAATTGTTACGGGTTCTCCCGTAGTATTTGGGGTATGTATGTAACAAACGCCTACCGCATGGACCGCGATGATGCTCTGACACTTGCCGACCAGGTGGGCATGGGCCAATTCATCACCACCAACGACCACTCCGGCATGGAAGCCACGCTGCTGCCCTTCGTGCTCAAGCGCGATGGGGATCGGGTGGTCGTCGAAACGCACTTCTCCCGCGTGAACACGCAATGGGAGGACGAGGACGTGTTGATCGTGGTGCAGGGCCCGACCACGTATATCTCCGGGGTGGACCTGCCACCCGAGCCAGCCGATGCCCGCGTCCCGCGCGTGCCGTCCGTGGATTATCTCACCGTACATATGAAAGGGCGCATGCGGCATCGGCAGGGTGACGTTGCGTTTAGTACCGCGCATCTCGACGAGCTGGTGGAAAAGTTTGACGACCAGTGGCGCGTTGACACGCACTCGGATCCGCGACTAGTGGAAGACATTCTGCCCGCTTTGGTCGCGGTGGAGATTGAGGTTGAGGAGGTCGTCGGCAAGTGGAAACTACACCAAGGGTTGGCGCCCGACGAGATCGAGTACACCATCGCCAATCTGCGGGACCGTGGGACCCCGGATGCTTCCGCTGTCGCCGACGAGATGGAGGCCCGCGCGCTACCCTGGGCCCGTGCGCGTGCGGAGCGCGACCGCCAGACCGCGCAGCTGCCTGTACCCAAGCCGAGCCAGCCTCGCCCGCCACACGTGTACAAGTATGAGCGCGAGGGCCGCGCCTAAACGCCTCTGAGCTAACCGAACCGTCACCGCGACGCAAACGCGTCGCCTATACTGCGGTATGTGTCTGCTGTAAGTCATACCCCGCGCCAACTGGCGGCCGGTACCGGTTTTGCGTTTATTGCCGGGTTCGTCGATGCCCTCGCCTTCATGTTCTTAGGCGGGGTGTTTTTGTCGTTTATGTCAGGAAACGTGACCCGCATCGCAGCGTCGTCTGCCACGGGAGACTGGGCAACCGTTCAGCTCGCCGCCACATGTGTGGTGCTGTTTTTAATCGGGGTAATGGAGGGTGCTCTTGTGCGTCGCCTCGCGGCCCGGCGCATCCCCATCGCGTTCGTAAAAAATGTCGTGGTGGTCAACATGGCGCTGCTCTTCACCATCGCCTGCGTCTTCCTCATCGCAGGAATGCCGCATATTGCGGTGGCCTTTGTGTCCCTGGGCATCGGGTCAATGAACAGCATCTTTGAGCGCAAAGGTGAAGTTTCCCTGGCGCTGACCTACATGACTGGGACGATGGTGAAGATGGGCCAGCGCCTCGTCGATACGCTTTTCGGCGGATCGCACGCGGCCTGGCTGCAACACTTTCTCATCGCGTCCGCGCTTGGGTCGGGCGCTCTTATCGGCGGGTTCAGCTACAAGTGGTGGGGCATGAACTCGCTCTATATCGCCACCGGGCTGGTCTACGCGATGACGATTTTCACCGTTACGTGGCGCCTGCGCGGCCACGTACGAGTGACCTCGCGGCAAGCGCCACGGTAGGCGTCAACGCTGCTTACTCTTCGTCGGTGGACAGCGCTGCCACGAATGCTTCCTGCGGCACGGTGACCGAACCGATGGACTTCATGCGCTTCTTACCGGCCTTCTGCTTCTCCAGCAGCTTGCGCTTACGGGAAATATCGCCGCCGTAGCACTTAGACAGCACGTCCTTGCGCAGGGCGCGGATATTTTCACGCGCGATGATCTTGGAACCGATCGCCGCCTGGACGGGCACCTCGAACTGCTGGCGCGGGATCAGTTCCTTGAGCTTCTTCGTCATCTTGTTGCCGTACCACTGGGCATTGTCGCGGTGCACGATCGCGGAGAACGCATCCACCGGGTCGCCCTGCAGCAGAATATCCACCTTGACCAGGTCTGCTTCCTGCTCGCCCGCCTCCTCGTAGTTCAGCGAGGCATAGCCCTTGGTGCGGGACTTCAACATATCGAAGAAGTCGAAGATGATCTCGCCGAGCGGCATGATGTAGCGCAGCTCCACGCGGTCCTCGGACAGGTAGTCCATGTTTTTCATCTGGCCGCGTTTCGTCTGGCACAGCTCCATGGTGGGCCCGACGAATTCGGACGGCACGATGATCGTCATATTGACGATCGGCTCATACACCGCCTGCATCTTCCCCTCCGGCCAGTCCGAAGGGTTGTGCACCAGCTGCTCCGAACCATCCTCGGCCACCACCCGGTAGGTCACCGACGGCGCGGTCGAGATCAGGTCCAAGTCGAACTCGCGCTCTAGGCGGTCGCGCGTGATCTCCATGTGCAGCAGGCCTAAGAATCCGCAGCGGAAACCGAAGCCAAGCGCGACGGAAGTTTCGGGCTCCCAGGTCAGCGAAGCGTCGTTAAGCTGCAGTTTTTCCAGAGATTCGCGCAGCGCCGGGAAGTCCTCCTGGCTGACTGGGAAGAGGCCGGAGTACACCATGGGCTTGACGTCTTCGTATCCCTGCAGTGGCTCGTCGGCACCCTTGGCGTCGCTGGTGACGGTATCGCCGACCTTGGTCTCGCGGACGTCCTTCACGCCGGTGATCAGGTAGCCGACCTCGCCGGGCCCCAACCCGTCCACGGGGGTGGCTGTGGGTGAGACGACGCCGATTTCCAGCAGCTCCAGTGTAGTGCCGGTATTCATCATGCGCAGCTTCTGGCCCTTGCACAGCTGGCCGTCGACCATACGGATATAGGTGACCACACCGCGGTAGGTGTCATAGACAGAGTCGAAGATCATGGCACGCGCCGGTGCGTCTGCGCCGTTGATGGACTCTGGCGGCGGAATCATCTCCACGACGTTGTCCAGCAGCGCCTCCACGCCCTCACCGGTCTTGCCAGACACGCGCAACACGTCCTCGGGCTCACAGCCGATGATGTTGGCGATCTCAAAGGCGTACTTCTCCGGATCCGCAGCCGGCAGGTCGATCTTATTCAGGACAGGAATGATCTCCAGTCCCTTGTCGATCGCCATATACAGGTTCGCCAGCGTCTGCGCCTCAATGCCCTGAGCTGCGTCGACAAGCAAAATGGCGCCTTCACACGCCTCCAGCGCACGGGAAACTTCATAGGAGAAGTCGACGTGGCCGGGCGTGTCGATCATTTGCAGCACAATTTCTTCACCGGCGTGCTCACCGGTCTTCGGCACCCACGGCAAGCGCACGTTCTGCGCCTTGATGGTGATGCCGCGTTCGCGCTCGATGTCCATGTTGTCCAGGTACTGGTCGCGCATATCGCGCGCCTCCACCACGTTGGACAGCTGCAAAATACGATCGGCCAGGGTGGATTTACCATGGTCGATGTGCGCGATGATGCAGAAGTTTCGGATCCGCGCAGGATCCGTAAAGGTGGACTGGGCGAAATTTGTTGATTTCTTTGCCATTGGCCGTAACGGGTCCCTTCTTGTTCAATCGCACCCACTCTACCCTGTCCACGCTTTACGACGATCACCCGTACCCGGCCACCCCTATAATGGGCAGTGCAACTTTCGATTGGTTGTGACGCCTGTGATCTGAACGTTACAGTTGTGTTCGTAACCGTCCACCGTTTCGGGACTGATGACCATGAAGATTTTGCGCCCACGTCAATCGAGTAACGCCAGCAAAACTGGCAACTCCAATGTGGGTGACACCGGCGCCAAGGGCCTTTCGGAGCGTCTTTCTCGTCGTCGCGAAGAACGCCGGGAGGCTCGTCGTGAAGCACGCCGCACACGCGCCGAAGACCTCGACCTCGGCCTCGAGAAACTGAACGAACGCTTAGGGCGCGCCAAAGGTGCCACCCGACCCCGAGTCGCCCGGTCTTTGCGCGTGGAACCAACAGCCCGGCTTGCGCGCTCCATCTACTACTCGTCCGACTTGGACGGACACGCTGAACCCGGCGAGGTCGTGTGGGCGACCGTGCCCTCGCACCCGCCGCAAGAGCGGTCCATGCTGGTCATCGGACGACAGCAACACAAGGTGCTGGGCTTGCTGATTTCCTCGAATTCGCAGCACGCGGCCGATTCGAGCTGGCTAGAGATCGGCAACGGCGAATGGGATGAGGACGGCGCGCAATGTTGGCTGCGCCTAGACAAGACGATGATCGTGCCAGAAATTGAGGTCCTGCGCCGCGGCATCTTGTTCCCGCAGCGCCGCTTCAACATTGTGGCCAACCGGCTGCGTAGCATGTTCAACTGGTCCTGAGCTGGTTCTCTGGTGGGGCGGCGATTTGGTCGTCGTAAAGCATGCCTGCTAAAGTCGCGGTGTTGTTCACGCCCGTTTTCTGGGTGAGCCGGCAACGCGGTCACGTACCTTGGGTCCGCGTCTTCAATGCCTGCTCTGCAGTCCCTTCGCGGGTGGATCGACTGGTAGATCAACATCGATTCCTAAGAGGTAAAAATGGCAAACATCAAGCAGCAGCAGAAGCGCGTTATCACCAACGAGAAGCGCCGTCAGCGTAACAAGGCGGTCCGTTCCGCAGTGCGCACCGAGATCCGCAAGTTCCGCGAGGCTGTGGAGTCCGGCAACAAGGAAAACGCACAGGCTCAGCTGCGCGTTGCATCCCGCAAGCTGGACAAGGCTGTGACCAAGGGCGTGTTCCACCGCAACAACGCGGCAAACAAGAAGTCCAACATGGCTAAGGCCCTCAACAAGATGGATTAATCTCCTCTTTGTTTGAGACTTGAGCCCGCTACCCCGCTTGGGATAGCGGGCTTTTGCGTTGGGTGTGAGGGCCAAGTCAATCTTGCACCAGGTGGGGTATGCGCCGACCTGCGGGTTTTAAAAGCAGGGGTGCAGGATGGCGCCATCCTGCACCGATGCCATATAAAGCGTCAGGTCACTCGGGAGGGGACCTGGTGCAGGATTGCCGCGCGAGGGCACCCCTAGCCCAACAATCCCGCGGCACCACGCACGATGAGCACCACCGCCGCGACGACGAAGAACAGCCCCGCGCCGATATCGATATAGGGCCCGGCCCGCAGCAGCTTGTTGCGCACCGCGTGGGTAGACACCAGGGTGGCCAGGGCCGCTTGGAAGATCCAGGAAGGAATCCACAGCGCAGCAATCACGATCAGCGCAACACTCAACGACGGGTTCGGCGGCAACAACGGGGCCACCAACGCCGCCAAGAACAGCACGATCTTGGGGTTCGAGAGGTTCGTCGTCAAGCCTTTGGCAAAAGAATGCCGCAGCCTTCCAAGGCGCGATTCGGCCTCGGTAGTGTCGCTTGGCGGGTTGTGGCGTTCGGCCAAGCCACCGCGGATAGAACTCACGCCAAGGTAGATCAGCCACGCCCCGCCGATAATCTGGACGAATTCCAGCACCCACGGGAACGCGGTGAGCAAGGCGGCGGCGCCGAGCACGGTGAGCGTGCACCACATCAGCACGCCGACTTGGACGCCGGCGACGGTAGCCAGCGCGTGTCGACGAGAGCGTGTGGCTGTCCGGGTGATTAAAACAATGTCGGGGCCAGGTGATGCCGCACCTACAAGGTTGACGACAATGATGGCCCCTAGGTCTGCCAGGTTCACTTCGTGAACTTTTCTACCAGGTCCTCTCGCCCAAACATGCGGGCGGTCTCGATGGAATCAGGTGAACCGGCGCGCGGGTCGGCACCAGCGGCAAGGAGGTCGTCGATAATTGCGTCTTCCTTCTTGAAGATCACGCCTGCCAGCGGGGTCTGGCCGCGGTTATTGGTCTTGTTCACGTCCGCGCCTGCCTCGATCAGCTGCTTGACCAGCTCGCCGTGGCCGGAGTAAGACGCCAGCATCACAAAGGAGTTGCCGTCCTGGTTGGTCAGGTCCACGTTGACGCCTTGCTTGATGTAATCGATCAGCTGGGTGTCGCCGGTGCGGGCAAAGTTGAAGAGTTTCGCTGCGAATTCTTGTACGTCGTCGGGAACTTCGTTGCTCATGGAGATAACGCTATCACGCGGCCAGCTTCGCGATCCTGCGTACGGCGTTCTCCACAGCGTAGTTCGGGTCCCCGCCACGGCCCTTAACCTCCGCGTCGAGATCAGCGACCAGGATGACGGCTTCGCTGATCGCCTCGCCGGACCAGTTGCGGGCGGCCTGCATCGCCTTTTTCGCACCGAAAGGGTGCATGCCTAAGTTGCGCGCGACTTGGTCGGGGTTGCCGCGTGTCTGGTACAGCCGGGCGATATCGCCAACCTTGCTGGCCAGGGCGGCAGCGATGGCCACCGGGCTGATCCCCAGTTGAAGCGCCCGGCGCGTTGAGCCGAGTGCCAGCGACAGTTTTCCTGCCACGGCGGCGTCAGCAATATCGAAACCAGAGACCTCAGCTACGCCGGTGTAGTAGGCGCGCACGTTGGCCACGGTGATCTCGCCGTCGACATCCTCCACCAGCTGCTCCACGGCACTGGCAAGTTCGCGCAGGTCCGAGCCCACGGATTCCTGCAGCGCACTGACCACATCGGGTGTGGGGCGCAGCCCGTGGCGGCGGAACTCGGCGGTGATCCACTGCGAGAGTTGGTTGGAAAACCTTGGCGCGGTCGCCTCGTGCACCTGCGCGACCTTTTTGAACTTGGCCACATAGCTTTTGTTGCGCCCGCCGCCGGAGTGGTTGATGATCAGCGTCATGCCGGGTGCCGGATCGACAGCAGCCTGCAGCAACAGTTCGGTCGGTTCTTTACCGGCGAGGTCAGTGTCGGTGAAGATGACAGCGCGCTCTTCTGCGAAGAGCGACGGACTTGTAGCTTGAAGCAGTTCACTTTCGGTGACTTCGCCGGCTTTGAAGGTTTGTACTTCTACGGTGGGTGGCAGCGTATCGACGATCGCTTCGGTGGCGCGTTCTTGGAGGAAGGTGTCGTCGCCAAGCACTAAGTGTACGGCTGAGTCCATGAGCGCTAGTCTAGCCCTTCGCGCGCTAGAGCATGTAGAGGCAGTAGGCACCACAACAGGCAGCCAGGGTGAGGCGGGGGCGGCGCAGCAGGAGCCCCGCGATGACCCAGCCATAGCCCAGCAGCGCATAGTAGGGCGTGGTCTCAACGGTGGCCAGCGGCAGCCCCGCCAGCCAGGTACCCACGGTGTTGATCCACCAGGTCAGCGGGGTAATCGCTAAATAGAGCACCTGCTCGAGCCCGCCGGGCAGCAGGCTCAGCCCCACCGCTACCAGCCCCAGCACGGTCACCGGAGCGGTGGCGGGCGCGACCAGCAGGTTGGCCAACACAGAGACAAGGGAGACCTCGCCGGCCATCAGGGCGATGATGGGCATGGTCACAAGATCGGCGGCGATCGCCACCCCTAGAGCGCGCACCACGATATCGGGCCAGCCGGTCGGCGCCAGCGCGCGGTAGAGAAAAGGCTGCAGCACAATGATGCCAGCGGTCGCCGCGACCGACAGGGCGAACCCATAACTTGCGGCCATGTCCGAATCGATCAACACCAGGGCGATCACGGCAAGGCACAGCGCATGGATGGGTTCGCTTTTCGACGACGCCAGCACCGCCACCAGCCCCACCGCACCGGTGATGGCCGCGCGCAGCACACTGGGCTCCGTGCCGACCAAGCCGACGAACACCGCCAACGCCAGCGCCGATGCCGCGATCTGAAAGCGCAGGCCCAGCCCACACAGCCGGGCAAGAAGCGCAGCCGCGGTGGTGACGATCGCTACGTTGGCGCCCGATACCGCTGACAGGTGCGAGAGCCCGGTGGCGATATAGGCATCTTGCTCCGCGGCCGACTGGAGCGATGTGTCCCCCAGCACCATGCCCGGGAGCAGGCCCTGGGAGTGCTCTGGCACGAAGGCCGCAACCGATTCGGCAAAGGTGGCGCGCACGTGGGCGGCCCAGCC
This sequence comes from Corynebacterium sp., assembly GCF_043426755.1. Taxonomy (GTDB): domain Bacteria; phylum Actinomycetota; class Actinomycetes; order Mycobacteriales; family Mycobacteriaceae; genus Corynebacterium. The sequence continues at coordinate 34,744 of NZ_JBHWRP010000023.1, forward strand.
GTCGACACCTGCCGGCGGGGCCACCAGTTCCACGGTGCCGCTAACAATATGGCCGGCGATACTCGGACGGTCCGATTCAGACCATGAACCTGCCACCTGCACCACTGCCCCACTGGCCAAACCTTCCGGGGCATCCTTGGCGAAGACGGTGACGGCGCCAGGGTGATCGTCGATACGCACCGTGAGCAGCCATCTGCCTGAGTCGAGGTACCGTGGTGCGTTGGTCAGACGGGCGAGGAACTCGTCGTCACGTACGGGACGTGCCGCAAGGCGCAGGGAAGTGACCGTCCACGCGCAGGCGGCGGCCGTGGCGGTGACGATTGCCTGGCCGGGTTGGCGGCACACCGCGAAGCCAAGCACTGCCGCCACCACGACAAGGCCCACCTGGGGGACGCCCAGCAGTAGCCCGAGCGTGACCGCCCACGCAGCGATGGCGGCCGGCACCAGCCGTAGTTCTGTCACAATCTTTCACCCCCGATTGCGAATCGCGCTATATTAAACGCAGTCTTTCTTCCCCCAACACCTAAAGGATTCTCCCCATGCCTAAGTTTGGCGATATTGCCATTACCGATATCATCTCCGTCGTCGTGGCCATCGGCTCCCTAGTCTTCGCCCTTGTCACCGCCCTGCCTGAGGACACCAGCTCTAACGGTTCCTCCAGCATGGCAACGACCCTGCCTGCTGACGTTCCAGTCCCAGAGAAGTAAGCCCGGATTTCCGCTAGAGCACGACCTCGCCCTGCAGCTTGGCGAACTTCGCCGGGCCGATCCCGCTGACGTCCTGTAGCTGGGCGATGTCGCTAAAACCCCCGATCTCTTCGCGGTGGGAAATAATCGCCGCCGCTGTGGCCTCGCCCACCCCGGGCAGTTCCATCAGCTCGGCAGCGGTGGCACTGTTCAGCGATACGCCCTGCGTCCCTGCTCCCCCGCTATCCGATCCGCCCGGTGGGGCTGGTGGGGACTCGCCGACGCGCGTAACGACGATCTGCTGACCATCCATCAGCACCTGCGCCAGATTCAGTGCCACCATGTCGGCCTCTGGCTGGGCCCCGGCCGAATCCAAGGCGTCGGCCACCCGAGCTCCCGGTGCAAGAGTGACCAAACCCGGATGATCGACCGCGCCCACCACGGACACGACCACTGACTCCGGCGCTGCTGGCGCCCCTGTGGGGTCGGCCGTGGTCGCCCAGGCCGGGTCGGCCAGCGCGAGCTGTCCCTGCGGATCGGGCGGGCTCTGCCCGCCCGGCGGGCCGGTCTGATTTGGACCAAGGAAAGCCCAGGCCACTAGGCCCACTACCGCCACGAGTGCCACCATAACGGCGTGTTTCGCGCTGATTTCTACACGGGGCTTCGGATAGTTCACATTGAGAAGGTCTTCTTCACCCGTCGGGCGGGTGAGTTCGGAAATGCGTTGTGTGATGTCCATACCCGTGACGCTAAACCAGCTCCGCCACCCCCGCTGGGCGGGTTCAAAAACCTGTGGATAACCGTGTTGACACGGCCCCAAACGCTACTTTTTAGCCGACTTATCCACAGGCACAGGCTCCGCGAACACCGCCGACAGACCAATCGCGCCGTCTCCGGTGTGGACGCGCAGCACGTCCGTCAGTTCCGTCACCATCACGGTGGAGCCTTCCGCCAGCACTTCGTTGAGCATGTCTTCGAGCAG
>NZ_JBHWRP010000024.1:0-12409 GCF_043426755.1 Corynebacterium sp.
CAACTCCATCAAGCCCCACACCAAGTTCAAGGGTCAGGTTTACGTTCTGTCCAAGGAAGAAGGCGGCCGTCACACCCCGTTCTTCAACAACTACCGTCCTCAGTTCTACTTCCGTACCACTGACGTGACCGGCATTGTCAAGCTGCCAGAGGGCACCGAGATGGTCATGCCAGGCGACAACGTCGACATGTCCGTCGAGCTGATCCAGCCTGTCGCAATGGACGAGGGCCTGCGCTTCGCTATCCGCGAGGGCTCCCGTACCGTTGGTGCAGGCCGCGTCACCAAGATCATTGAGTGATCCAACTGACGCGCTAGGCACCTAGCGTTAACGCCTAACGCCGCCAGACACATTGTGTTCGGCGGCGTTTTGCTTTGCCTGGCTCAAGATAGCGCGCGCACCCGCGTAGGATTAACCCTCATGGAAGATCCCACCCGCATCCCGCGAGTCCTCGAAGAGTTACGCACCACGTGGGAAGGCCAGCCCAACATAAGTCTTCCCACCCTCTTCGGCATCTTAGCCAATAGGGGAGTGGCCTGGGGAACTACCGACGAGGAACTCATCGCCGCCCTGCGTGAAGAAGCCCTACGCTACCCCGCTGACTTGCCACGCGACGAATCGGGGCGCGCCGCAACTTCCGCGCTGGTCACCACGACCAATCCGGACTTGCGCGTCACATGCACTCCCACTGAAGTTATCGTCCGGGCAGCATCTGAGCCTCAGCGACAGCCAGGTGTGTGGAGCTACGCCGCTCTACGACCCACAGGACCAGGTCGACTGCTTGTGCTGACTGATCACGAGGGCATTGAGCACAAGCTCGGAGTCGTCACAATCATAACAGTGCTTGACGACGAAAAGACGCGCGCGACCACTCTCGACGGGTTAGAGCGAGCCGACAGGGACAACAGGGAATGGTTGATCACCACTACTGATGGGCGGCGCCATGTGCTCGGGCACTCGCTATCTACCTGGGATGTCCATCGCAGACACGTGGACACCTCTACGAAGAAGTGGACCCGCGTGGTCACTTGTAGCGTCGGGCAGCCGTTGGTGGTGGCCACGCCACAAGGGCAGCAGCAGAAGCTGGGTGTCGTCGACACGGTCGTCCTGCTGGAAGACTAAAGCTCCACGCTGGAGAGATGCAGTTTGTAGACCGTGTCGATGTCCATGTCCTCGACTGCATCCCGCAGATCAACTTCCACTGCGTCGATCAGGTCGACGATCGCCTGGAGATCCGCGGAGGGGTCGGTGTCAAGGGTAAAGGTAATCGTCGGGCGCTTCCCGATGGTTGCTACAGACGTATCCACCTTGTTGATGGCCTCGTTCTGGCAGAGGTAGTTGCCGATGGCTTGGGCAAACTTCGCCACGTGAATCGTGGTTGTCCCAGGATCGTCCTCGTCGGTGACTTCGCGCTTCGAGAATCCTCGGCCGCGCAAATTGTTCACCATCATTGAAACACCACCGATGATCAGCAGCGCAGCAAGCGCGATGAGCACCCAGATATACCAGCCGTTGTCAGCGACATCGGTCAGCACTGAACGGTCGATGCCGCGCAGCCAGTCGCTGACGTAGGGGATGTCGAAATACAGCCCAACGGGGACCAGCCCTGCAACCAGAAGCAGGACGCCGGCAACGAAGATGGTCAGGCGGTCGATGACAGCAAGAGAGGTTTTCACTGGACCTCCCGGGGCTCAACGGGGTCCACCTGCACGGAGATCCGCGGAGGCTTCTCCAACACAGCTAGTTCGGAACGCAGAGAATTCTGGATCTCTTCAGCAAGCTCCTCGCTGCCATCGCTGTGGGCCATCGCAACGGTCAAGCGCTTGCGGTTGGCGCGCGAGCTGATGTCGTCAGAGCCGAAATCGCGACGCACAGCTGCGGTAGATTTTCGCGCGACATCCACAGGCCGCATCCACACCGAAGAATTCGCAGCCACGCGCATGTGGGTGCGCCGGCGCGGCCGCAGCGCAGCAACCATCAGCCACAGGCCCACCAGCGCGACCACCACGCCGATGACAACGCCAAGCACGTCGACCTCGGCGGTAGCCAAGAACTCAAGCGCAGTGGCGATCCAGCCTTCAGCCGGGTCGGTGCCCTTAAAGAGGAACCACGCGTCACGGATCGCAATGCCGGCAAGGATCAGCAGCACTATCCCAAGGACGACAGTGAGCACTCGCGCAGCGGGATGGGGCCGGGGCTCTGCACCTACACCTGTGCCTTTACCGAGTGTACTCATACCAATTCTCCTATCGGTGACACGGTAATCGGACGCAACGGGAGAGGTTGAGGCACCGTCGGTGGCCGCAGTGGGCGCGGGGGCTTAACGACGATCGGTCGCAGCGGTGCATGCTGCTTCACCTGGAAGGAGCGCGGTGTCCTCGTCGATACGCGAATAGGTGTGGTCCATACCGTTGGACTGTGCTCTGCGAGTTGCTGGCGGGTGATGCGGTGGCCTTCGGAGCATTCGGCAAAGGTGGAGACGGTGATGTTGATGCGGGCGACCTCAAAACCCGTCATGCGGTAGACATGCTCGCTGACCGTTTCGCGCACGCGCTCCACGATTGCGCGAGCCGGGGCAGGGAACTGGAGTGCTAGTTCTGCGTCAAAAGACACCTTCTTGCTGGGCCGGTCCATAATCGCCACATACTTCGGAAGCCGGCTGCCGGCCAGTCCCGCAAGTTTCGCGTCCCGGGTGATGGCACCGGGGACGGTTTCGGTGGCTGCGACGGCGATCTTTTCGAAGATGCGCTCGGCGATACGGGTGGTGTGTTCGTCGTGAAGCTGTTCGTTCTCGGGCGTACTCATGAGCTTCGCCCTTTACCGGACAGCGTGCTGATCATCTCCGCGACGTCTAGCTTGCCGTCAAGCTGGGCGCCGACGACGCCACCGATCGCTCCGAATAGCAAGACCCACAATGGCCCGGACCAGCCGCCGATGATGACGGAAAAGGCCAGCACTACGCCGATGACAATGCCGAGTAGCGTTTTGTTCTCAAAGTTTTTCATAGCTGCCTCTTTGCTTCATTATCAGGCCCGGAAGCGCCCTGCGAGCTGGAGATGACATCGCCGATGGTCACGTCCACCATGTTCAGCCCGGTGGCGTTGCGGACGGTATGGCGCACGGCCTCGGCGACGTCATACACGTTGCGTCCGGCATCGACATCCACCACGACGTGGGCCTCCAAGCCTTCCTCACCGTCGCGCGCAAGCGGCTTCAGGCCAACCACCCGCTCATGGGGGTAGAGCAGCGCCACTTCGCCGTAGCGCCCGGGGTGCATGGCGGCTACACCGTCGATAGCCAGAACGGCCGCCTGGGCGACTGTTGCATCGTCGATATCAATAATCATCTGTGGGGATTACTGTTCTACCTGCTTGTAGTCCTCGCCGTTGTCATCCAGGTTCGGCAGGTGGACGTCATGGACGGTCACATCGACCTTGTCGACGATCAAACCGGTCATCCGAGTAATAGCCGTCATGATGTTCTGGCGGATCGCCTGTGCCAGCTCGTGGATAGCCACACCGTACTCAGCGATGATCGCAACACCCACGGAGACGTGTCCCTCAACCACCTCGACGGTTACTCCCTGCTGGACATTCGAGGACGCGGTCAGGGATTCGCGGATCGCGCCCACCATGCGAGCGGCGCCACCGCCAAGGTTGTAGACACCAGAGACCTCGCGCGCGGCCAAGCCGGCGATCTTGCCCACCACGGTGTCCTCAATAATGGTGGTGCCGTATTCCGTCACTAGGTTGAGGTTGGGTTCGCGCGGCGGGGTAGGGTCCTTGGGTGTTGGGGTATCGGGGGTAGTGGACGAAGTCATGAGTAACCTTTCAAAACGCTCAAACTGTGAACACTGTGAACTCAGTCTCTGAATGTGTGGGATTGGGTGCACTTTCGGCGCGCCATGTGTCGTCGAAAAGCCCGCTCAACCGCGAAACACATCGATAGCACTAACTCTACAGAATTTGGCTGCGGGCGTTATTTGTCTTTTCGGGTCAAAGCATGCTTTAATACACGGGTTGCTTTAACAACGCCGAACGCGTTCATGGCAGACATGCTGTGAGCTATTCGGTGCTGGTGAGGCGAACATGACACCTTTGCACAGGGAATCGTCGCTAGGCGGGAACCTGACGAAGGCTCCGAGATCGGGTACAGGCCAATGCGCACTTCCGAGACCGGGGACCGGAGAAGGGGCATGGCAAATAAACAGCGGCAGTACGTAAGGCACACGCTTTCTATCTCCTGGGAAACCTGGGGGCAGGACGTTTCCTTCCGAGTCTGACATCCCGCGCTCGACGCTTATCGACGAGCACGTGGCGGCAGCACTGATTGGCGCGCGTTTATTCGCTCGCTCCAGTTATCTACCGGGTCGTGTCAAGACAGTCATCAAGAATAAGACACTGGCGTTGGAGCCGTGGCCTAGTCCCGGACAACGTTATAGAGAAATCGAGAAGCTAAACCGCTTCACCTACGTTTCACCCAGGTGGGACGCAGTAAGTGGAGCGAATGCGAGGAAGAGGAAAGCGTGGCGGGACAAAAGATCCGCATTCGGCTGAAGGCCTACGACCACGAAGCCATCGACGCATCTGCAAAGAAGATCGTCGAAACGGTCACCCGCACGGGTGCACGTGTCGTTGGACCTGTGCCATTGCCAACCGAAAAGAACGTATGGGCCGTTATTCGTTCTCCACACAAATACAAGGACTCTCGCGAGCACTTCGAGATGCGCACTCACAAGCGCCTGATCGACATCCTCGACCCAACCCCGAAGACCGTTGACGCTCTGATGCGCATCGATCTTCCGGCCAGCGTCGACGTGAACATTCAGTAATCGCTGATCCCCGAAGACTTTTGTAGCGGAGAACAAACAATGACTAACACAGAGATCAAGGGCATTCTGGGCAAAAAGCTCGGCATGACTCAGATCTTCGACGACGAAAACCGTGTTATCCCGGTGACCGTCGTGGAAGCTGGGCCGTGCGTGGTTACCCAGATTCGCACCGAAGAAGTTGATGGCTACAACGCCATCCAGATCGCCTACGGCGAGATCGACCCCCGTAAGGCAAACAAGCCAGCAGCTGGCCACTTCAAGAAGGCAGGCGTGACCCCACGCCGCTACGTAGCAGAGCTTCGCATGGACGACGTCTCTGGCTACGAGCTTGGCCAGGAATTCACCGTGGATATCTTCGAAGGCGAGTCCTTCGTTGACGTCACCGGTACCACCAAGGGCCACGGCTTCGCAGGCGCTATGAAGCGTCACGGCTTCGCCGGCCAGGGTGCTGCACACGGTAACCAGGCGGCACACCGCCGCGTTGGTTCCATCGGCCAGTCCGCAACCCCAGGACGTGTGTTCAAGGGCAAGCGCATGGCAGGCCGCATGGGTGGAAACAAGGTGACCACTCAGAACCTGAAGATTCAGAAGATCGACGGTGAATCCAACCTGATCCTCATCAAGGGTGCTATCCCTGGTGCTAAGGGCAGCGTTGTTACCGTCAAGACCGCAGTGAAGGGCGGTGCTCACGCATGACCAACCTGACTCTTGACGTCCACACCGCTGACGGAAAGACCAATGGAACCGTTGAGCTTCCGGCAGAACTGTTCGACCGCGAAGCTTCCATCCCACTGATGCACCAAGTTGTCACCGCACAGCTTGCTGCAGCGCGCCAGGGTACTCACAAGGTGAAGACCCGCGCAGAGGTACGTGGCGGCGGCCGCAAGCCGTACCGTCAGAAGGGTACCGGTCGCGCTCGTCAGGGCTCGATCCGTGCACCTCAGTACACCGGTGGCGGCATCGTTCACGGACCAGTGCCACGCGATTACTCGCAGCGCACCCCGAAGAAGATGATCAAGGCTGCTTTGGCTGGCGCTCTGACCGACCGCGCCCGCAACGCACGTATCCACGTCGTTGAGGAGCTCGTCCCAGGCCAGAAGCCATCCACCAAGGAAGCTCGCGCATTCATCGAGCGTCTGACGGACCGTAAGAATGTTCTGCTGGTCGTCGGCCGCGAGGACGTGAACTCTCGTCGCAGCGCAAACAACCTGCCGAACGTTCACATCCTCGAGCCAGCGCAGCTGAACACCTACGACGTCCTCAAGTCGGACGATGTCGTGTTCTCCGTCGAGGCTCTGCACACCCTGTCCCAGCGCTCCGGTGCTGCACAGGATGAGAAGGTCAAGGAGGCGAACTAATGGCTAAGACCGTTAACCCACGCGACATCATCATCGCACCAGTGCTGTCTGAGAAGACCTACGCACTGATGGAGCAGGACACCTACACCTTCCTGGTGGACCGTTCTGCAAACAAGACCCAGATCAAGATTGCCGTGGAGGACATCTTCGGCGTCTCGGTGGCGTCCGTGAACACCGTGAACCGTGAGGGCAAGCGCAAGCGCTCCCGCACCGGTTTCGGTAAGCGCAACGACACCAAGCGCGCATATGTTACTCTCCGCGATGGCAGCGACTCCATCGATATCTTCGGCGGCAACCTCTAAGCCCGCCCAAGACTTCGAAGTAAAGGACATATTATGGCTATTCGTAAGTACAAGCCGACAACCCCGGGTCGCCGCGCCAGCTCCGTTTCCGAGTTCAGCGAGATCACTCGCTCCACTCCGGAACGTACCCTGCTGGCTCCGCTCCCGAAGAAGGCTGGCCGCAACAAAAAGGGCCACATCACTACCCGTCACCGCGGCGGCGGCCACAAGCGTCGCTACCGCATCATCGACTTCCGTCGTAATGACAAGGACGGCGTAGAGGCAAAGGTCGCTCACATCGAGTACGACCCGAACCGCACCGCAAACATTGCACTGCTGCACTACTTTGATGGCGAGAAGCGTTACATCATCGCCCCAAAGGGCCTGAAGCAGGGCATGATTCTCGAATCCGGTCCAAACGCAGACATCAAGGTGGGCAACAACCTGCCACTGCGCAACATCCCGACCGGTACCACCATCCACGCAGTAGAGCTGAAGCCAGGCGCAGGTGCAAAGCTTGCACGTTCCGCCGGCGCTTCGATCCAGCTGCTGGGTAAGGAAGGCACCTACGCTGTTCTGCGTATGCCATCCTCCGAAATCCGCCGCGTGGACATCCGCTGCCGCGCCACCATCGGTGAGGTCGGCAACGCTGACCAGATCAACATCCGCTGGGGTAAGGCTGGCCGTATGCGCTGGAAGGGCTGGCGCCCAACGGTCCGCGGTGTCGTTATGAACCCTGTGGATCACCCACACGGTGGTGGTGAAGGTAAGACTTCCGGTGGTCGTCACCCAGTGTCCCCTTGGGGCCAGAAGGAAGTTCGTACCCGCAAGCCAAACCGTTATTCCAACAACATGATTGTTCGTCGTCGTCGTTCGAACAAGAGCCGCTAAGAGGAGGTAAACAGACATGCCACGCAGCCTAAAGAAGGGCCCGTTCGTCGATGAGCACCTCCTCAACAAGGTTGATGCTCAGAACGAGAAGAACACCAAGCAGGTCATCAAGACCTGGTCTCGCCGTTCGACCATTCTCCCTGACTTCATTGGCCACACTTTCGCCGTCCATGACGGCCGCAAGCACGTGCCAGTGTTCGTCGATGAGTCCATGGTCGGCCACAAGCTCGGCGAGTTTGCACCAACAAAGACTTTTAAGGGTCACGTCAAGGACCAGAAGGGACGTCGATAAGCGATGAGTGACACCATCACCTCCGCAAGCGCGACGGCCAAGTACGTCCGCATCTCTCAGATGAAGGTCAACCGAGTCCTGGATCTCGTCCGCGGCAAGTCCGTGTCCGAGGCCCTGGCTATTCTGAAGTACGCACCTCAGGGCGCAGCAAAGCCTGTCGCTAAGGTCGTCGCTTCGGCAGCAGCCAACGCCGAGAACAACTTCGGCCTGGACCCACGCACCCTCGTCGTATCCGAGTGCTACGCGACCGAAGGCCCAACCATGCGCCGCTACCAGCCGCGTGCACAGGGCCGCGCCTTCCAGATCCGTAAGCGCACCTCCCACATCACTGTTGTCGTCGCGTCGGAAGACGCAGCCAAGGAAGGGGCTAAGTAATGGGTCAGAAAATCCACCCACACGGCCTACGGTTGGGAATTACCGCAGACTGGAAGTCCCACTGGTACGCCGACAAGAACTACTCTGAGTACGTCGCTGAAGACATCAAGATCCGCGAGTTCCTGTCCACCGGACTGGACCGCGCAGGTATCGCCGATGTTGTCATCGAGCGCACTCGCGACCGTGTCCGCGTCGACATTCACACCGCCCGCCCGGGCATCGTGATTGGCCGCCGCGGCTCCGAGGCTGACCGCATTCGCCGCGAGCTGGAGAAGCTCACCGGCAAGATGGTTGCGCTGAACATCCTCGAGGTCAAGAACGTCGACGCCAACGCTAACCTCGTTGCGCAGTCGATCGCTGAGCAGCTGGTCAACCGTGTCGCATTCCGTCGTGCAATGCGCAAGTCGATCCAGTCCGCTATGCGTCAGCCACAGGTCAAGGGCATCAAGGTGCTCTGCTCCGGCCGTCTCGGTGGCGCAGAAATGTCCCGCGTTGAGCGTTACCACGAAGGCCGCGTTCCACTGCACACCCTGCGTGCAGAAATCGACTACGGCTTCGCAGAGGCTCATACCACCTTCGGCCGCATCGGGGTGAAGGTCTGGATCTACAAGGGCGACGTCGTTGGCGGCGTCCGTGAGTCCGAACTCAACGCACCGAACAATGAGCGTCGTGGCCGTGGCGATCGTCGCCCACGCCGCGGTGGCCAGCGCCGTCAGCGCGCTGAGCAGAAGAAGGAGGCATAAACCTTATGCTTATCCCTAAGCGCGTTAAGTACCGTCGCCAGCACCGTCCGACCCGTTCGGGCGTGTCCAAGGGCGGTAACAAGATTCAGTTCGGTGACTACGCAATCCAGGCTCTGGAGCCTGCATACGTCACCAACCGTCAGATCGAGGCCGGCCGTATTGCCATCAACCGCCACGTCAAGCGTGGTGGCAAGGTCTGGATCACGATCTTCCCGGACCGTCCACTGACCCAGAAGCCGCTCGGCGTTCGTATGGGTTCCGGTAAGGGCCCTGTCGAGAAGTGGGTTGCCAACGTCAAGCCTGGCCGCATCCTGTTTGAGATGTCCTACCCAGATGACAGCGTTGCAGTGGAAGCACTGCGCCGCGCAGCTCAGAAGCTGCCGATGAAGGTCCGCATCATTTCGAAGGAGGACCAGTACTAATGGCTGCAGGAACCCCCGCACACGAATTCCGCGAGCTGTCCAACGACGAGCTCAACGAGCGTCTGGCAGAGGCAAAGGAAGAGCTGTTCAACCTGCGCTTCCAGCTTGCTACCGGCCAGCTGACCAACAACCGCCGTATCTCCACGGTCAAGCGCGACATCGCACGTATCTACACTGTGCTTCGCGAGCGTGAGCTCGGCCTGTCCGTCGTCCCGGGAGCTGAGGCTTAGATATGAGTGAGGCAAACGTGACTGAAACCACCGAACAGAACGACTCCCAGGGCGCTCGCAAGATTCGCCGTGGCTACGTCGTCTCCGACAAGATGGACAAGACCATTGTTGTACAGCTGGAGGACCGCAAGTCCCACGCCCTGTACGGCAAGATCATGCGCCAGTCCAAGCGCGTGAAGGCACACGACGAAGAGAACACCGCCGGCGTTGGCGATATGGTTCGCATTCAGGAGTGCCGCCCACTGTCCAAGGACAAGCACTTCACCCTGATCGAGATCGTCGAGAGGGCACGCTAAGGACTCGTCGCTTATCGACGAACCCCTGAACCCGGCCCATTACCTCATGGAGGTGGTGGGCCGGGTTTTGCGTTACCTGACGCATGCGCCGATCGTGGTGGGTTAACCGCGGTTGCCGGCGGCGGTCCTGATGGCATCGTGGAACTGTCGGTACTCCTCACGCACCGTATTCAGCGGGGCAACAACTTGCTGCTCGGACATGGCGGCGACGTTGTTGCGCAATGCGCGGCGGGTGCGCCTTTTAATCCCAGAGCCGATCACCCCGCCGAACACGGCTGACACGAGGCCTAACACAATGCCCAGCAGTAGCCCGCCCAAGATCAGCAAGGTAGGGATGGGCCAGCCCTCAACGTCAGGAACCAGATCAGGCCCCAACAGCGGGTCGAGGGCTCCGGGGATAAAGACCACGGCCAGATACCACAGCACGCCGATCAGGGCGGCGAGCAGCGCGAGCCACTGGATCACGGTGAGCAGGCCCCACGCCTTCGATGGCTGTGCGGGAAGCCTGGTGGCGGCGACCACGCGGTCAAGGTGCAAGGGCATGTCGTCGTTAATGTCTTCTGCCTTGTCAGCCACCGAGGATGCCCAGGCACCGGGCAGCCCTTCGGCAACGGCAGCGGCGTAACCACGCACGCCTTTGTTAGCGACAGCACGGCTGGATGCATCCAGTTCTGGCCGAGAGGTACGGTGCACACCGAGCTCGTCGGCTTCGTCGCGAAGCCCCATGCGGCGCAGGGGATCGGGGCGCAGTCTGGTGATCCAGGAGGTCAGCAGCCAGCCGGTGCGTTCCCCGAGGCGTTTGCGGTAGGCCTTCGCGGTGGCATCGCTGATGAAGTCGGCGCCTGCGGCCTGGGTGAGGATCGTGTCCATCTCTCGTTTAGCGGATTTCGGCACCGCCTTGGTGGCTTCGCTGGAGACCCACGGCTGGGCCACGGATTGCAGGTTGGCCTCGATGCGCTTGGTCTGGGCGGAGTGGGCGGTGGCTACGCGCGCGATGGCAGTCCGGACCTTCTCGACACCTGCGCCAGTCTTCGCGGAGACCGGGATGACCGTGACCTTCTTCAGGCCGTCCTCGCGCAGCAACTCCCCGAAGGAATTTGCAACGACCTTCTGGTCCTCGGACTTGAGCAGGTCCGCCTTGTTCAACACCGCCAGAGTCACCGCAGAGTGGGCCGCATGCGGGCGGATGAAGTGGTCGTGGATCACGCTGTCGGCATACTTTTCGGGGTCGGTCACCCACACCAGCACATCGACCTGCCCGGCCAGGCGGGTAGTGATTTCCCGGTGGACCGGTTCGACCGAGTCAAAGTCCGGTAGGTCCAGAAGGATCAATGGGCCGGCGCCAGGGGCGAATTCCCCCTCGCGGTTGCGGCGATCCTCCACCTCCAGCCAGTCCAGCAGCTCCTCTGAACCGCGCGGCTCCCAGACTGCGGCCAGTGGGGAAGAGGTGGTGGGCCGGCGCGCCGCGGCTTTGCCTAGGTCCTCGCCCACGACTGCGTTGAACAGGGACGTCTTGCCCGAACCCGTCGCCCCGAAGAACCCGACCACGGTGTGTTCGGCAGACAGCGCGCGGCGTTCGGCGCCCGACTGCGCCACGGATTCCAAACGGTCGAGCTCGTCCGGGGTGAGGTAGCCGTCGCCCAGCTCCACCGCGAGGTCAAGCACTGCTAGTCGCTCGTTCAAGGTGGGGGTGGATTTAAACATCGGTATCCACCTCCGCAGCAGCTGCGCGCAGTTCTTCCGACGAGGCCCCGGCCACCAGCGGTGCCAGCACCTCGTTATAGCGCGCCTGTTCGTCGTCGTAAAGCGCAGCCAGGCGCTGGTCGAGGTCCTCACGCGCCCACCTGGCCATGCGGCGCACGGTGTCCTCGCCAAAAATGGTCTCCAGCAGTTTCTGTCCCACCACGGCGGAGCCACCGGCAATGGCCAGTTCGCCGCCGGTCAGACCGGCCGTGGAGGCAAAGACCACCAGCATCAGCGCCACGGTCACCACGTTCAGGCCCAGCGAGAGCACGCGCGCACGCATGCGCTTTTCACCGGCGGTGTCTTGAATATGTTCCATCAGCGCGGACTGCCACTCGCGCACAAGTTGCGCCGCCCGCTCGGAAAGATCATCGCTTGACGACGACAGGGCGGGGTCAGCCTCGGCCCGTAGCTGTGGTGCCACCTGGCCCAGATGTGACCAGGTGCGGGTGGCTGCGGTGTCACCGGCATCGACGATGACGGCGTGCAGGCCGGTCTCGATCTCCGTCTCCACCTCCTGCACCGGGGCTGGCTGGCCGGTGAAGAAGCTGCCAATCCGGTCCACGGCCATGGAATACCAGCGCTCGATGGTGCGAAACGCATCGGAAGTGCCGACAAAGTCCTGCCAGCGCTGCAGTACCTCGGTGCGCAGAAGTTTGCCATCGCTGGTGGCGTCGATGACGTGCTGGGTCGCACGCGTATAGGTCGCCTCGATGGCCTCACCCAGCTGGGCGGCGAACTGTTCGTTGTTCTCCTTCTGTGCCACCACTTCGTCGACACGTGTCAAGAGTGTGCGCAGCGCGCCCTGCACGGTCTTGGCGGCCATCGCGCGGCGTGCCGACGCATCACCGGCCAGATGCTGCAGGTGCTCGCGAATGGGAGCGATGGGGGCGTCCGGAAGGAAGGTGTCAAAATCGATGATGTAGGGGACCACGAACATGGTGGAATC
>NZ_JBHWRP010000025.1:0-24976 GCF_043426755.1 Corynebacterium sp.
CACGGCAGAATCCATCGCGGCAAACCACTGGCCGTACAGGGTGAAGTTGGAGAAGACGATATTCGCCCCGTTGTCCGGCATCTGCCCCATGTCGGCATAGCGCACGCGGGAGCCGGGCGCGCTGTGCGGGATGACGGAAATATAGTAGTCCGTCGCCTCGGCCGCCTTGTTCTGTGCGGCACCGCAGAACATCAGCTGTGGCACGATGCGGGGTGCGTCCTCATCCTCGTTGAGCATCAGCTGCCAATTCACCCCGAACTTGTCCTCCACCCAGCCATAGAGCGGGGAATGCGCATAAGAGTCTAGGTCCATGAGCGCCACCCCGCCCTCGAGCAATCCGGACCACGCTCGGCGTAGCTTCTCCGCGTCGCTGAAAGAGAGCAGAAAATTGATCGCGGGATTCGGGCGTGGCTGCTCACCGCCAACAACCAGCAGGATGCGCAGGCCTCCGACCACGATGTCCTCCGTAGATCCCGCCACGTCGGGCAGTACTTCGCGGTAGAAGGCGGCGGCTTCCTTAGCGCTAGGTTTACACCAGATGGTGGGCACAATTTTTTGCATACTCGAAACGCTACACCCCCGCCTGCGCCGGAGTTGGCGTGGGCGGGGGTGATCGTCGTCAAGCGATTCTTAGCGGTCCAACTTGAGCATCTTCTGGGTGTAGTCCCACTGCTCCTGGAACTTGGACTGATCGCGGATCAGTGGCTCGCCGTAGGTCGGGATCATCTCGTAGAGCTTCGGGCCCCAGTCGATCATGTGCTCGCCGAAGCAACGTTCGATGAGCTCCAGCATGGCAGCCGGTGCGATAGATGCGCCAGGAGATGCGCCGAGGATACCGGCGATGGAGCCTTCCTGGTTGTTTACCAGTGCGGTGCCGAATTCCAGGGAGCCGAAGCGTGGTGGTGCCGATGGCTTGATCACCTGCACGCGCTGGCCGGCAACGATGGTCTCCCAGTCCGAGCCCTCAGCGGAAGGAACATATTCCTTCAGAGTTTCGATCTTCGCGTCGAAGTCCTTGGTTACTTCCTCCACCAGGTACTTCACCAGGCCGAAGTTGGTTGCTGCAACGCCCAGGTAGGACGGGATATTGTCCAGGCGGATGGACTTGAACAGGTCGAGGTAGGAACCTTCCTTGAGAAACTTCGGCGTCCAGCCACCGTATGGGCCAAAGAGCAGCCCCTTCTCACCGTCGATCACACGGGTATCTAGGTGTGGCACCGACATTGGTGGAGCACCCACCTTTGCCTTGCCATAAACCTTGGCGTTGTGCTGTTCGATCAGCTCCGGGTTGGTGGAACGCAGCCACATGCCGGAAATCGGGAAACCGGCGTAGCCGCGAACCTCTGGCACGCCAGCCTTGCGCAGCAGGTCGAGGGCGTAGCCGCCGGCGCCGACGAAGACGAAGCGAGCCTTGGTGACCTTCTTGTCGCCCGTGTGCACGTTCTTCACGGACACGCGCCAGGAATTGCCGTCCTTCTTCAGGCCGATGACCTCGTGGCCGTAGCGCACCTCGGTGCCGGCCGCTTCAGCGGCGGTGAGGAACTGGCGAGTCAACGCGCCGAAGTTAACGTCGGTGCCCTCCTTCGTCCAAGAGATCGCAACCGGCTCTGCGCCGAAGTCGCGCTCCTTGGACATCAGCGGCAGCTTTTCCGCGAACACTGAGTGGTCGTCGGTGAATTCCATCGCCGGGAAGAGGTGGTTTTCGCTCAGCAGTTCGTAGCGACGACGCAGGTAGTCAATCTGCTCCGGCCCCTGTGCGAAGGAGACATGCGGGACAGGGTTGATGAACTCCTCTGGGTTGGTCAGGATGCCATTACCCAGCTGGTGCGCCCAGAACTGGCGGGAGACCTGGAACTTCTCGTTGATGTTCACCGCCTTGGTGATATCAATCTTGCCGTTCTTTTCTGGGGTGTAGTTGAGCTCACACAGTGCGGAGTGACCGGTACCGGCGTTGTTCCATGGGGAGGAAGATTCCTCTGCGGGGCCGTCGAGGCGCTCGTAGATCATCTGCGTCCAGCTTGGCTCCAGCTCACGCAACATGGCGCCGAGGGTTGCGCTCATCACGCCTGCGCCGATCAGGAGGACGTCGACCTCATCTTGGGCATTGCCGGTTGTATTTTCGTTCGTCACCTGTTTAAACCTCTTTTGTCGTCTCTCTTCCGCCTGCGTTCACGTTCCCGTCACGTGTTAGCTGCCGGAACACCCGCAGGCGATGGCTTCCTATCTATAGTACGCCGATACGCTGCGGGGGTGCCATCTATGGCTTGGTTCATCCCTTTTTGTTGGTATCCCCTCCCCTTCCGGGGGTATCGCGGGGTCATCCGCTCTTTCCCGGGAAAGCACATGCTTGACGACGACCGCCTGACTCCTCCGGCTTGTCGCCTAGAGTAGGTGGCATGACACCTTCCGCCGTACATTTCGACGACGCCGTCTGGCACCCCGACGAACTAGGTGACCACTTTGAATACGCTGATATCCCCTTAGGCCCAGACCCAGAAGGAGAAGGTGAGGCCGTAGCCACGCTGGTGCGCCATCTTCCCGACGAGCCCACCGGCAAACCCGCCCTGGTGTGGGTTCACGGGATGACTGATTACTTCTTCCAGGACCACGTGACACGCTTTTTCGCTGGTGAGGGCTATCCTTTCTACGCCGTCGATTTGCGCAAGTGCGGAAGGGCGCGCCACAAGGGACAGACCTGGCACTATGCGGAGGATTTGGAGCACTACTTTCCTGACCTGTCCGCGGTCGCGCAGATGCTTACTGAGCGGCATGGTTCATTCGTTCCTATCGCCCACTCCACCGGCGGTTTGATCGTTCCTTTGTGGGCAGACCACGTACGCCGCACCGCCCCGGAGATCCATCAGGGGCTTGCTGGCATCGTGCTTAACAGCGCATGGCTGGACATGATGTACCCGCAGTGGGCATTAACGCTGGCCACACCTCTGATCAAGTTTTTCGGAAAGCGCTGGCCCCGGATCGCTATCCCCGGCGGGAACCTTGGCTCCTACGGCAAGTCCATCCACTCCAGCGCGCATGGTCAGTGGGATTTTGATCTTGCCAAGAAGCCGCTGGGCGGACATGAAAAGTATTTGGGCTGGGTTCGTGCCGTGATGGCCGGGCACGCGCAGATTCACCGCGGCGACATCAATGTCGGCGTACCCGTGCTCAGTTTATGCTCGAACAAGTCCTATCTAAATAAGCCTTATTCTGCAGCTGCAGACACCGCAGACACGGTCTTGGATGTGGAGCAGATTCAACGCTGGTCCCCGCGCCTGTCCCATGACGTTCGGGTGGTGGAAATCCTCGGCGCCCGCCATGACGTATTTTTGTCCCTGGAAAACCCGCGTCAGCAGGCTTTCCACACAACGCTGCGGTGGCTTTCTCACGTGAGCGAACAGGGCCACGGGAATTAACTAGGCACGCCCCGCGTTTGTCCTTTATATATAGGTATAGTCCGCGCGTTAGCGCACCCATCAAGAATTTCAGGAGTTTTTACTGTGACCACCCCTGCAGCACCTGCTGTCGATGCTCATTATGACTACATCATTATCGGCGCCGGTTCGGGCAATTCGATTCCGACAGAGGAGTTCGACGACAAGTCCATCGCCATCGTCGAGAAGGGCCTTTTCGGCGGCACGTGCATGAACGTCGGTTGCATTCCGACGAAGATGTACGTGGTGGCTGCGGATACGGCACTATCTGCATCCAACTCTTCGCACCTGAGCCTGGATACTGAGTTCCACGGCGCGGACTGGAAGTCGATCATCGAGCGTGTTTTCCACAATCGCATCGACTTGATCGCGGAGGGCGGCGAGGAGTACCGTCGCGGTCCAGAGACCCCGAATATCACCGTCTACGATCACCACGCTTCGTTCCTGGCTCCGAAGACTCTTCAGACCGGCCAGGGTGATGAGCAGATGATCATTTCGGGCGATACGATCATCATCGCCACGGGTTCGCGCCCAGTGATCCCTGAGGTAATCCAGGATTCAGGTGTACCCTTCCACACCAACGAGACGATTATGCGTCTGGAGAAGCAGCCCGATTCCCTGACCATCGTCGGTGGCGGTTTCATCGCCATGGAGTTTGCCCACGTGTTCCAGTCCTTGGGCACAAAGGTCACCGTGGTAAATCGTTCGCCACTGCTGCGCAATCTTGATAAGGATCTGTCCGAGCGTTTCAATGATCTTGCGCAGCAGCGCTACACCACCCATATCGGACGCACGGTAGCCAGCGCGCGTTCCGACGATCACGGCGTGACTGTTGTGCTTGACGACGACACCGAGGTCACCTCGGAAGCATTACTTATTGCGACCGGCCGTAAGCCCAACGGGGACCAGATGAACCTGGATTCTGCTGGCATCGAAATGCGCCAGGATGGCCGGATTGCTGTCGACGAGTACGGGCGCACCACGGCAGAGGGTGTGTGGGCGCTCGGCGATGTCTCCTCGCCCCATCAGCTGAAGCACGTTGCGAACGCGGAGACCCGTGCCGTGCGCCACAACATCTTGCACCCAGAAGAGATGGTGCCGATGCCACACGATAATGTTCCTTCCGCTATCTTTACCCACCCGCAGATCGCCACCGTGGGGCTGACAGAGGAGCAGGCCCGTGAGCAAGGCTATGACGTAACGACGAAGGTTCAGAACTATGGCGATGTCGCCTATGGCTGGGCGCTGGAAGATAAGACCGGCATCGTGAAGCTGGTGGCTGATCGCCAGTCCGGCAAGCTCCTTGGTGCTCATTACATGGGCCCGCAAGCGTCCACGTTGATTCAGCAGATGATTACCGTGATGGCGTTTGGCCTAGACGTGCGCGAGGTAGCTACACACCAGTACTGGATCCACCCGGCCCTCCCCGAGGTCACAGAGAATGCCCTGCTAGGCCTGGACTTGGAGTTCCCTGAAGTTTAACTAGCAACATAGTGGCCTGGACCTCTCCCCCATTTGGGTAGATATGGCCCAGGTCACTATTTATTTTTCTCAGAATGTGCATTTACCCAAAGCTTGAGGTCATTGCTTGAAACGGCAATACTCGATAGATCAAGTTGTTCGCCTAACTCAGCCTTTTCGCAGACAGTTTTCTGGTGCCATTCGGGAATTAATGCGTCCGCATCAAGTTTCGGTTACAGTTACTCAACGACACCGGGACCGAGCCTGCAAAGGCAACCGGGTGATCATGGCAAACATGCAGGGTTTGCCACGATACTTTCAGATTTCCGACCCGGAAGTCTTGTCAGAACAACAGAGAAGGAATAGTTTCATGCGCAATTTCCGCAAGGCAGCACTGGCCGGCGCTACTGCACTGGCAGTTGCATTCGGCTCCACCTCCGTCGCAGTCGCTCAGGAGAACAACGGCAGCAGCAACCTGTCTTCCCAGTTCGGCGGCATTCTGGGCGTTGACACCAACCCAGAGTCTGAGATCAACCAGAAACCTCCAGCTCAGGACGAAGTCAAGGACCAGCAGAACTGGGCTGACGGCACCGCCCTCTTCGGTTCCTCCAAGTCGACCACCGAGGACACCCCCAACAACGGTAACTTCACCGATCAGCCACTGTGGGCAAAGCTGTTCTACGGCGGCACCATCTTCGCCGCTGTCGCTGGCTTCGTCGGCATGGTTGTCGGCCCGCTGTACAACTACGTCGTACACGGCATGTAATCTGCGGGACTCCGCACTGCCCCTCTAGTCATTCACTTTTACAAGTAAGGAAATCACAATGCGCAAGTTCCGCAACGCAGCACTGGCTGCAGCAACCGCAGTAACCGTCACCTTCGCAGGCGTCTCCGTCGCAGGTGCTCAGACCGGCGAGAATCTCCCTTCCCAGGCAGAACAGGGCTCCTCCTCCGCTTCTTCCAAGCAGGAGAACGTTGGTAGCTCTGTTGGAAAGGCTCTGCTCGAGGGTGGCTCCTCCAAGGCCGGCGAGGTTACCGAGGCAGACAAGCTTGTCAACGCCACCGACCTCTTCGGCTCCTCCGTCAACGACGAAAATAACCCGCTCTGGGCCCTCCTGTGGCGTGACGGTGGCACCATCGCAGCTATCGCAACTGCACTGGGTGGCGTCATCGCTGCATACAACTACGCTGTCTACCAGGGCATCATCCCTCACGCTATCCAGTTCTAATCACTAGATCAGCGATACAGCTTTAAACCCCACCGGGATTATCCCAGTGGGGTTTAACTCGTTGGTTAGCCCCAGGGTGAGGTGAACTCGTCGTCGGGAAGCGTCAAGATCTCATTCCCGTCCTCGGTGATCACGATGGTGTGCTCGAACTGGGCAGTGAACTTGCCATCCAGGTTCTGGATCGTCCAACCATCGTCCCACATACGGTAGGGCAACTCGCCCAGGTTGATCATCGGTTCAATCGTCAGCGTCATACCCGGCTCCAGAACGTCCGTGTAGGCATCAGAGTCATAATGCAGGACAACCAACCCATTGTGGAAAGTTGGGCCAACACCGTGGCCGGTGAAGTCCGTGACCACGTTATATCCGAAGCGCTTCGCATAGGACTCGATCACGCGCCCGATCACGTTCACCTGCCGGCCTGGCTTGGCTACTTTGATGCCGCGCATCGTCGCCTCGCGGGTTCGCTCAACCAGCAGTCGGTGCTCCTCGCTGACGTTGCCCGCAAGGAAAGTAGCATTCGTATCGCCGTGCACGCCGTCCTTAAAAGCGGTGACGTCAATATTAACAATATCTCCGTCCTGAATCACCGTCGTATCCGGGATACCGTGGCACACAATCTCATTGAGGGACACACACGTGGACTTGGTGAATCCGCGATAACCCAGGCAGGAGGGGTAAGCGCCGTGGTCGATCATGTATTCGTGCGCCACCGCGTCAATCTCATCGGTAGTCTTGCCGGGTTCCACGGCCTCCCCCGCCACTGCCAGTGCATTGGCGGCGATTTTCGAGGCCTCGCGCATCGCCTCAATCACCTCAGGGGTCTGCACGAAAGGTTCGCCCACATTCTCCTGGACGGAGTCTTTCCACGCATACTCGGGGCGCTCGATGTGTTCAGGCACATCGCGGATTGGCGTGGGTTTTCCTGGGGTCAACATAGCGCGTTCAGTCATGGAAACCATGCTAGTCCTTGCTTGCCGACGAAGCCTAAGCCGGGTTGACCGCCTGATCGTAGTTGACCAACATGTTGTCAGTGATGGCCACGGCAGCCTCCGAGCCACCGCCGAGCACCACAAGTGTGGCAAACGCTATATCATCCCGATAACCCGCAAACCAGGAATGTGAACCCTCGTTGATTTCGGCCTCACCGGTTTTGCCGTGGATGTCCCCACCGGCGCTCATGCCGCGGGCCGTGCCCTCTGTGACCACCGAGCGCATCATCTGGCGCACCCCGTCGATGGATTCCGGGCTGAGAGGCGGCACCTGCTCGCTGACCTTTGTCTCCTGACCCTCAATCAGGTACGGCACAGGGCTTGCCCCGTTGGCCGCGGTAGCCGCCACCATCGCTAGCCCGAATGGGCTTGCTAGGTCGTAGCCCTGGCCGTAGCCGGCTTCGGTGCGCTCCAGTGGGGTTTCGCCTTCGGGGATAGAGCCGGTCATTGAATCCAGACCTGGGATGTCATAGTCGACGCCCAAGCCGAACTGCTTGCCCACTTCCTGTAGCTCGCCCGGGGCAAGCTGCGTCGACATGTCCGCGAAGGTGGTGTTGCACGAGCTAGCGAACGCCCGCTGCAGGGGCACGCTGCCCAGAGAGAAGCCCGCGTAGTTAGTCACCACACGCCCATAGATGTCCATGGTGCCGGGGCAAGGGACGGTCGAGCTGGTAGCCAGCCCCTGACGTTCAAGCCCTGCGGCCGCGGTGACAATCTTGAACACCGATCCCGGCGGGTACTGCCCCATCATGCCGATATTGCCGTCCTTATCTGCCGCAGGAGTCTGCGCCACTGCCAGGATCTCGCCTGTCGACGGACGCACCGCCACAATCACCGCCTGCTGGCCCGCCACCGGCTCCAAAGCGGCCTCCGCTGCACGCTGCAACTTGTGGTCCAAGCTGACCCGCACCGCAGGCGACGGAGTGGGTGCGTGATATTCCACGTCCTCCATCGCAGCGCCTTCCTGGTTCACCTTGGCCACGCGCCACCCGTTCGCCCCATCCAGTTGATCGGCCACGATGCGCCCGACACGCGCCATGATGTCAGGTGCGAAAGTCGGGTCCGCATTCACCATCGCGGCTTCCTCGTTCAAACGTACGCCGGGTTCGTCGGCAAGTGCATCAGCCACTGCCTGGCCCTCTGCCTGGGGGACCATCGCCACCGAGAATGTTCCTTGGGCGTTTTCCAGGGCTGCTGTCAGTTCACCGGCATCGCGCGTGGGCACCTGGGGGTTGCGTTCGTGGGCTGCCGCCAAAGCCTCGGATATGGCGAAGGCAGTCTCGGGAGCACGGTGCATCGCAGAGGTATCGACGAGCAATCGGAACGCCACCCCCGGCTTCAACAGTTCCGCACCATCGGAGGAGACGACAGACGCCTTCTCCGCTTCCACGGGGCGCAGCTCGAGGTGCTGGTGCGCGCCCAACGAGGGGTGCAGCAGAGCGGGCTGCCAGCGCACGGTCCATTCCTCATCCGTCTGGGTCAAAATCATGGAGGTGTCATAGGCAAGCTCGCGGTCGCGCGGCAACTGCCACCGCAGCGAATAGCTCGCGGTTGCCAGGTTTTCATCTTGTTCGAGACCTGTGAGTTCGGCTACCAGTCCCTCTGCTTGCAAACCGGCAAAGGTGGCGTCGATGGTCGCAGTCGCCGTGGGGGAATCGTCGATAAGCGAACCCAGCGTGTCCGAATCGTGCGCGGCCAGCGCATCCAGAAATTCTTGGGCGGTGGGCTCGGCTGAATTCGGCTTCGGCGTACATGCGACGAAGCCAGCACCGAGGACAATCACGGTGAGCAGAACCCAGAGGCGTCTCATAGCTAAAAAGTAACAGCGCTGACCAATCGGTCAACGCTGCCAC
Source organism: Corynebacterium sp. (assembly GCF_043426755.1). Lineage (GTDB taxonomy): Bacteria > Actinomycetota > Actinomycetes > Mycobacteriales > Mycobacteriaceae > Corynebacterium. Next base: position 8,967 of record NZ_JBHWRP010000025.1, read on the forward strand.
ATACGAAACTGCCAGAGTCTAGCGGGTAACCTTGACTTCCGCCTTGGCTCCCGCCTTCGCCTCGAGGCCTTCTTCCTCAGCGATCTGGTGTGCCATCTCAATCAGCGTTTCGACGATCTCCTCTTCCGGAACCGTCTTCACAACCTCGCCCTTCACAAAGATCTGGCCCTTGCCATTACCGGAGGCAACGCCCAAGTCCGCGTCGCGCGCCTCGCCTGGGCCGTTGACGACGCAACCCATGACAGCAACGCGCAGCGGGTACTCCAGGTTCTCCAGACCGGCGGTGACATTTTCTGCCAGGCTGAACACGTCCACCTGGGCGCGGCCACAGGACGGGCAGGAGACGATCTCCAAGCCACGCTCACGCAGGTTCATCGACTGGAGGATCTGGTCGCCGACCTTGATCTCCTCGACCGGGTCCGCAGACAAGGAAACACGGATGGTGTCGCCGATGCCCTGGCTCAGCAGTGCGCCAAACGCAACGGAGGACTTGATGGTGCCACGGAACTTCGGGCCGGCCTCCGTCACACCGAGGTGCAGCGGGTAGTCCGTCTGAGCAGCCAGCTGGCGGTAGGCCTCCACCATCAGCACTGGGTCGGAGTGCTTCACGGAGATCGCGATATCGCCGAAACCGTGTTCCTCGAACAGGTTGGCTTCCCAGATCGCGGATTCCACCAGCGCCTCCGGGGTCGCGCGCCCATACTTTTCCAGCAGCCGCTTATCCAAAGAACCGCCGTTGACCCCGATGCGAATCGGGATGCCGGCATCTCCCGCTGCCTGTGCGACCTCCTTAACGCGGCCGTCGAACTCCTTAATATTGCCCGGGTTCACGCGCACGGCAGCACAGCCAGCATCGATCGCTGCGAAAATATACTTCGGCTGGAAGTGGATATCGGCGATCACTGGGATGGGCGACTTCTTCGCGATGATCGGCAGCGCCTCTGCATCGACCGTCTTCGGGCAGGCCACGCGCACAATATCGCAACCTGCAGTGGTCAACTGTGCAATCTGCTGCAAAGTAGCGTTGATGTCATGCGTCTTCGTCGTGGTCATCGACTGCACAGTCACCGGGTGATCGGAGCCGACCCCTACCCCGCCGACGGAAAGCTGGCGGGTCTTACGGCGCGGTGCGAGTGTGGGGGCTGGGCCTTCCGGCATTCCGAGGCCGATGGGTGAATTCATTATTCTCCTCAATCACGACAAACTAGGCAGATAGAGCTGCCACCCAGACTAGCATTGGTGTCAACTACCCGAACAGCCTAATCGGGTTGACCACATCGGCAACGATGACGATCACACCAACGGTCAGCAGCGTCGCAGCCATCACAAACGTTAAAGGCATCAGCTTTTCATAATTCGCCGGCGGCCCCGGCTTCAGGCCGCGGAGGCGGCGGATGGCGTCGCGCAGCTTCTCATAGAGCACCACCGCAATATGCCCACCGTCCAGCGGCGGTAGTGGTACCAGGTTGAACATGGCTAAGAAGAAGTTCAGGTTAGCCAATAGCATCCAGAACACGCTCCACAGCGAGCGTTCCACCAGCTCGCCGCCGGCCATCGACGCGCCCACCACGCTCATCGGGCCCTCGAGGTCACGCTCGGCGCCGAAGATGGCGGCGACCACGCCGGGGATCTTCGCGGGGAACTGTAGCAGGGCCTCAAATGTGGCATTGAGGGTTTGGCCGGTGAAGGTGAACGTCGCTGGCACTGCCTCCAGCGGTCCGAAGGTGCGGATGGGATCCTCAATCGGGGCGTTAACCAGGCCGATCGCGCCAGCATCGACCATCTCCCCTTGCGCGTTGAGTCGCTGAACTGGATCCACCTCGATGGGGAACATCAGTTCCTGGCCGTCGCGCTCTACGACGAGTTCCACGGTCTGGCCTGGACGCAGCATCACGTAGTCACGCAGTTCGGTGAAGTGTTCCAGCTCGTGGCCGTCCACCGAGACCAACTTGTCGCCGACTTTCACCCCGGCCTCGCCCGCAGGCCCGGTCCCGGTACAATCCGCCACCGTTTCGGCGTCGATCTGGTCTGAGGTACACGCCACCTCACCCACGGTGGGTGTGCGATCCGCATAGGGGTTCGGGATACCGGAAGTGACCGCCACGAAGTACAAGATGATGAATCCCAAAAACAGGTTCATCAGCACGCCGCCGGACAGCACGATCACCCGCTGCCACCAGGGTTTATTCACCATGGCGTGCGGTGCCTCTTCTTCCGTGACGGGGTCTTGGGCCGTCATGCCCGCGATGTCACAGAACCCGCCAAAAGGCAGAGCTGCCACACCATATTCGGTATGGCCTTTGGTGGTGGACCACACCGTTGGCCCAAATCCGATGAAATAGCGGCGCACGCGCATACCAAAGCTACGCGCGGCCAACAGGTGCCCCAGCTCATGCAGTGCGATGGCCGCGGCGATGCCCAGCGCGAAGAGGACAACCCCCAATAAATATGACCCCACGAGGTCAGCCCCTTTCTAGCGGGCGAGTTCGTCGATCAGCACGTTGGCGCGTCGACGAGCCTCTGCTTCTACGGTCACCACATCTTCAAACGAGTGGGCCGGAACCGCAAAATCGTCCGCATTTCCGACGATCTCCCCGACCACGTCAACGATCTGTGGGAACCGGATCCGACCGGCTAAAAAGGCCGCGGCCGCCTCCTCATTCGCAGCGTTGTACACCGCGGGGAACGTGCCGCCCTTGCCGGCGACATCGCGGGCGAGTTGGACTGCGGGGAAGGCTTCGTCGTCAAGCGGTTCGAAACGCCAGTCGTGCGCCTGGCTGAAGTCCAAGGCTGGCTGAGCATCGGCGACGCGCTGCGGCCAGGCGAGCGCGTGGCTGATCGGCAGTTTCATGCTGGGCGGGCTGGCTTGGGCGATGGTGCAGCCGTCGACGAAGGTCACCGCGGAGTGGATGATTGACTGTGGGTGAACCGTCACGTCGATCAGCTCCGGGGCCACGTCGAAAAGCAAGGTCGCCTCGATCAGCTCCAGACCCTTGTTCACCATGGTCGCCGAGTTCAGCGTGTTCATCTGCCCCATCGACCAGGTCGGGTGCGCCGCCGCCTGCTCGGGGGTGACATCCCACATCTGCTCGCGTGTCTGCCCACGAAACGGTCCACCGGAGGCCGTCAGCACATAACGCGCGACCTCGTCGACACGCCCCGAACGCAGGCACTGCGCCATCGCCGAATGCTCCGAATCCACCGGCACGATCTGCCCCGGCTTCGCCTGACTGGTCACGAACGTGCCGCCGGCCACCAAAGATTCCTTATTCGCCAGCGCCAGTGTGGCGCCCGTCTGCAGCGCAGCCAGCGTCGCGGCTAGGCCCATCGACCCAACAAGTCCATTAAGTACAGTGTCCGCAGGGTGCTTATCGACGAGCTCCCGCGCGGACTCCTCCCCCGACAGCACTGCCCCGCCAAGTGCCTGGCCGACGATCTGTGCCGCCTCCAGCTTGACCACCGCCACCTGCTCAGGTGCTAGGCCCAAGAGGCGCGCCTGCTGGATCACCTGGTCCGGGTTGGAACCGGCGGCGGCGATGCCGACGACCTCGAAGCGGTCCGGGTTGTCCTCAATCACTTCGATGGCTTGGGTACCGATGGAACCGGTAGACCCCAGAATTAAGATTTTCTTCTTCGTGCTCACGGCATCTATTGTGGCACCCAAAAACTCTCAAGCGAAAGTATGAAACATTTAGGGGGTGACAACTCCCTGGTTGCATTGTTTATGTGCAAAGATAGAGCACAGGTATCAGTGCATGTCTTGTGCTGCTTTTAATCGTGAATGACAAGGAGAACACATGGCTACGTCCCATGAGAAGACCTACGAGGTGTACAACGGCGTCTCTGAACAGGACGTCCCGTCGGCAAAGTGGGGTTGGTCTGAGCTGAGCCCGAAGACCATCCAGCTTGCTGGTTGGGTCTCCGTGGTCTTCCTTGTCGCCTACAATTTTGGTAACCACAGTGGCCACGTGGAGACCATCTGGTTGCTCTCGTTTGCAGCGGTAATCGCTATTGGGCTGATCCTCTTCGCCCTGCGTCCGCAGCTGTCTCAGGTGCGCACCCTCACCGGTGTGAACCAGCCAGTCGGCTACCAAGAGCGGGCCTGGGATTATGACCAGAAGACCCTGTCCGGTGAGTACGCCAAGCTGACCGACTCTCAGCTGCGTGCACTGAACATTGACCCGGCCCGCGTGGCACACCTGCGCGAACTGGATAATGGCAGCACCGTCGCCACGCCAGTGGAGAACAACACCACCCGCGTGGACCGCACCGGTTCCACCGCGGCGGACGAGAAGTAAAAGCTTTCTCCTAGCGCAAACGCCCCGGCTCCCTCAGGAGCCGGGGCGTAGTGCTTTTCTAGCCTGTCTTTTCGTCGGCAGCCAACTGCCCACAGGCCGCCGCAATTTCCTGGCCCTTTGTGTCACGCACGGTGCACGGCACACCCTGGGCGATCACGCGTCGCACGAATTCGTCCTGTCGCGCCTTCGGGGAGGCATCCCACTTTGAGCCCGGTGTCGGGTTCAGCGGGATCAGGTTGACGTGGACCTTGGATCCCAGCGCGTCATGCAGCTTCTGCCCCAGCATGTCGGCGCGGAAATCCTGGTCGTTGATGTCCCGGATCAAGGCGTACTCGATGGATACGCGCCGCGAGGAGCGATCCGCATAGTAGCGTGCGGCCTCCAGCACCTCGTCGACGGAGTAGCGCAAGTTGATGGGCACCAAGGTGTCGCGCAGTTCGTCGTCAGGAGTGTGCAATGACACCGCGAGGGTGCAGGAGAGGTCTTCGTCGGCAAGCTTTCTGATCGCGGGGGCCAGGCCCACCGTCGATACCGTGATATTGCGCTGCGAAATGCCGAACCCGTCTGGCGAGGGCTGGGTGATCTGGCGCACCGCGGAGACCACGCGCTTGTAATTGGCAAGCGGTTCGCCCATGCCCATGAACACGATATTGGACAGGCGGGAGCCTTCAGATTCCATGCGTGCGGCGGCCTCACGCACCTGGTCGACGATCTCCGCGGCGGAAAGGTTACGGTCCAGCCCGCCCTGGCCTGTCGCGCAGAAGGGGCACGCCATGCCACAGCCGGCCTGGGAAGAAATGCACAAGGTGGCGCGGTCCGAATAGCGCATCAAGACGGACTCCAGCAGGATGCCGTCATGCAGGCGCCACAGCGTTTTCGTCGTATCGCCCTCATCAGTTTCCACCGTGCGCACCGGGCGCAGCAACGTGGGGAACAGAGCGTCCTTGACTAGGTCGCGCTGTGCGGCGGGCAGGTCCGTCATGGTGGTCGGGTCCGCCTCGAAGCGGCCATAGTAGTGACGGGCGATCTGATCCGCGCGGAACTTCGGCAGGCCTAGCTCCTGGATTGCCTCCTGCCGCTCCTGCTTAGTCAGGTCAGCGAAGTGCTTCGGGGGCATGCCGTGCTTCGGTGCAAGTAGCTGGATCTTTGGAATATTGTCACTCATCAGGTTCGGGCTCCGTAGGTGGTTCTAATAAAAAATATGTGCGGGCAAGGCGACGGGAGTATCGCCGCACGCTCGCCGTCAGTTTAAACTGGGGGCATGACACGTGATTACAATCCCGTAGACCAGCCAGGCGAGAACCCGGACCAGTACGATTCCACCGGGCCTGCCCCCACTGCTGGCGAGCCAGTCTACATTACAGAAGAGACGAACTCCACGCCGCCACCTGCACCCCAGCCACAGGAACCCGCCCATGGCGACGGCAAAGTGAAAGGATCCATTGCAGGCGGCACGTGGGCAGCGCTGATCATCGGCGCGCTGCTCCTCATTGTGCTGATCATCTTCATTATGCAGAACCAGCAGCAGGTGGAAATCAACTTCCTGCCGTGGACTGTCCAGTTCCCCGCCGGGATTGCCTACCTGATCTCTGCGATCGCAGGCGCACTGATCATGGCTCTTGTTGGTGGCTGGCGCATGCTTGAGCTGCGCCGCCAGGTGAAAAAGGCCGCTCACTAAATTGCGAGAGCGCTCAGCACCAACCATGTGGCTGCGGCTGCTGGGAGCATGCCGTCTAGGCGATCCATCAGGCCGCCGTGTCCAGGTAGAAGCGCGGACATATCTTTAATGCCCAGTTCGCGCTTGAACTGGCTTTCCACCAGATCCCCCATCGTCGCACAAACGACAAGCGCGAACCCGAGGATCAGGCCGATCCACCATTCTGAATTCAGCAGGAAGACCACGCAGGCAACGCCGGTGACCATGCCGAAGATCGCGGAGCCGGCGAAGCCTTCCCAGGATTTCTTCGGGCTCACCGCCGGCGCCATCGGGTGGGCGCCAAACATCACGCCGGCGATGTAGCCACCGATGTCCGAGGCCACCACGCACAGCATGAACGTGAGGATAAACAGCGGGCCTGCAACGTCCCATGTCTCAAGGTTGGAGAGCATGGCGCCAAAACCGCCGAAGAGCGGCACCCACGCCAACACAAAGATGCACACCGCCGTGTCGCGGAGATAGTTCTTCGGAGGCGTTGTGCGTCCGTGATGGAACAGCCTGCCGAACATCAGCAGCAGCACGCTGAGCGTGAAAGAAAAGAGCAGCCCAACGGCATCGAAGAACCAGGTGGACCAGACCATCACCTGGCCCAGGATGATCATGACGGTGCGCGGGAGCACATAGCCTGCTTCGCGCAGTCTGGTCAGCACCTCGAACATTGCTACGCCCACCGCTACGGCGACCAGCGGGTACCACCCGATCGGTCCTGCGATCAGCGCGACAATGACCAAAGCGCCGAGACCGGCGCCGACGAGGATAGCTTGGCGCAGATCGCGGCCCGCCGAATTTCTCGGCTTGGGCATATCAAGGCGCAGTTTGTCCTCTAGGACGGCGCGTGCCCGGTCCCTCTTGCGCCGCCGCTCCCGTTCTTGTTCAGTGTTCACCGTCGTGAAATTGCGCTTCAAGAGGATTTAAACCTCCATCAGCTCCGCTTCCTTATTTTCAACGAGGTCATCGACCTGCTTGACGTACTTCGCTGTCACACCGTCCAATTCCTTTTCTGCTGCGGTCACTTCGTCCTCGCCTGCATCGCCATCCTTCTCGATCTTCTTCAGGCCGTCCATGCCGCTGCGGCGGATATTGCGGATCGCAATCTTGCCGTCCTCGCCCTTCGCCTTCGCGAGCTTGACCATGTCACGGCGACGCTCCTCAGTCAGCTGTGGGATGGTCACGCGCAGGACTTGGCCGTCATTGGTGGGGTTCACACCGAGGTCGGAGTTGCGGATCGCGTTTTCGATCTCGCCCATGGTGGACATGTCATAAGGCTTAATCAGGAGCATGCGTGGCTCCGGTACCGAAATAGTGGCCATCTGGTTGATCGGAGTTGGCGCGCCATAGAAGTCGGCGACAACACCGTTGAACATCGCGGGGTTCGCACGACCAGTGCGAATGGTCACCAGCTCCTCGCGAGTGTGTTCCACGGAGTTACCCATGCGTTCTTCAGCGTCCAACAAAATGTCATCAATCATAATGGTCCCTTCAATTCTCGGTTCAGATCTAACTTCTAATCTAGCAGCGCGAGCTATCACCTCACTCTACCCGACGTCACACTCCACACACGCCGGGCACAACCTTGTCCTTTGGGTCTTTCGTGCTTGCCTGCTTCAACGCCTCCATGACAGCATCGGTATACACGTATGTCCCCTCCACCGTGGGGTGGATATAGTCATCGCGCAAAAGCAGAGGATCATTCTTTGCCGCGTGGCACCAGTTCGCCACATACACGTTGGGGTACTTCGTGGCTCGATCCAGCACCTCGGCTTCCGCTTCAGGCATGTACCAGCGGTCGCCATAAGGCAGGACGATCACGATCGTGCGGTCCTCGTCCAGCGTCTGGATGATCGTATCCAGCAACTGCTCATCACCCGCACCATTCGAGGGCCCATTAGTACCGAAGCCCAGCACGATATTGTCGCGCAGCATCCCCTGCGCCTCATAAGTGGCAATCAGCCCAGGCACCGATTCGTAGTGGCGCGAGACAGCCCCGTCGACATAAATCCCAGGCAGACGCTCGTACATTGCTGATGAGGCGGCCAGCATCACCGAGTCACCAATCGCCAGGATGTCCGTACCTTCCGGCACAGTTGGTTGCGCGGAAGCTGGCGCTTCCGAATGCTGGGTAGCCGTGGCTTTCTTCGCTTGGACCAGCGCTTCTTCTTGGGCACGCTTTTGCTGCTCCTCGCGCGCGGCGAGTTCATACTCCATCTCGGTCATCTGCGGGGCATAGACAAGCCCGCCGATGGTAGCCAGCACAGCGCCAATGGCCACGGCAGACGTGGACAACATCCGTAACGGCGAGGAGTTCTTTTCGACGATCAACCCCACCACCGAGGCGTAACCGCGACGCCGGAATGGGTCCTCCACCAAGCGCACGGAAATCTCAGACAAGATCCACGAAACCACCAGTGCCACCCACGCGGCAGCCTGCGTATCTCCCATGATCTCCCGACAGAACACGATCACCGGCCAGTGCCACAGGTACAAGCTGAACGACAACCTGCCCAGGTGGCGCAGGATCCACAGGCTAAACAGTGGGGCCAGCACGCGGTTGCCCTTAATCACACCGTGCATCACCACCGCGGTGAGCACAGAGGCGAGAAAGAGGCCACCGTTATAGGTCTCTGGTGCTCCGTCGGAAAGCGTGGCCATCAGCAGCAAGACTCCGACCAAGGCGACAACCTCAAGCGTCCCGGTCAGCCCGCGCAGACGTATGCGCTGCTGCCACACCATTTCACGGTGGCGGTGGCCCTGCATCCAGATAGCCATGCCTGCGCCGATCAGAAGCCCGAAAGCGTGCGTGTCGGTGCCGTAGTACACGCGCGAAGGGTCGTCGCCGGGGACATAAAGCTGGATCATCCACCACAGCGACAGCCCGGCTAGTGCGAAGCACACTAGGGCGATCCAGCGCAGCCGGTACACACCCCACAGGGCCAATAACGCCATGACGATGACCGGCCACACGATGTAGAACTGTTCTTCAATGGACAGGGACCAGTAGTGGGCGAAGACTTCCGTATCGGCGAAGTAGGATTGGCTGGCGGCGATCTGGCCCCAGTTGTTCACGAAAAACAAGGTGGTCAGGAACTGCCTGGCCAGGTCGACGGTGGCGTCACCACGCACGATGGCTGCCGCGATGGTGCAGATCGAGAGAACGAACACGGCCGCAGGCACGATGCGTCGAAAGCGTTTGAGCCAGAAATACTTCAGGTCGATGCGCCCGGTGGCGGTCTTCTCGCGGATGAGCAGCGAGGTAATCAGGAAGCCGGACAGGACGAAGAAGATGTCCACGCCCAGGTAGCCGCCGGGCAACACTGCCCCGAAGAGGTGATAAAATGACCACTGCTGTGACCGCGAGTCCGCGGACTCCGTCCAGGCCTGGGACACGCGGAATGGAACGCTTCGCAGTGGTCAGGGTACTCATGAGGTCGCGCAGACTTTCGCCGAAGTAGCTTGATGACACAAATAGTTTGCCTTCGCAGCAACAGAAAACCAAACCACGTGTCCAACCGCCGGGGTAGTCTTTTAGAATGCCTCATCCCGCACTCACGTTTCTGGACAGCACCGCCACACCATCGGGCACCGGCAGGCTCGCCGGCTGGATGATGCCCGCAAAAGACCTAAGCGACGTCGCCGGCATGCCCACCACCCTGGGTGCGCCCCACCGCAGCTATGTCGCCGAGCGAACGGACCCGTTTCTGCAGTCGCTTATCGACGAAGGCGTGACCATCACCGGAAAGTCTGTGACTTCGGAGCTGGGTGCGACGATCTACTGTGAGCGTGAGGACACTCCCCTCTTGGAGTCCGCCGCCTACCCGAGGTGTACTCCCGGCGGCTCCTCTTCGGGCGCGGCGGTGGCTGTGGCCACAGGCATGTACCGCGCGGCCCACGGTTCCGATGCGGGCGGTTCCTTGCGCGTGCCCGCCGCCGCCAACGATGTTGTGGGGTTCAAGCCCGCGGCCGACGGATTTGCCGCCCAGGGTTTCATCACCCGCTCGGTGGCTGACCAGGCGTTGCTCCACAATCATCAGCTGGAGGAGGTCGCGGGGCTGCGCATCGGGGTGCTCACCGATCCGCTGTTCATTGACACGGACGTAGCTGCAGACCGCATCGCCGCGGTCACGGCAGCCGCCGATCGCCTCGCGACCAGCAACGATGTCGTGCAGATCACCCCGTATTCTGCAGCTGCAGAAACATTCGCGCATTTCCGCAACCGCTTCTTCGCCCACTACGCCTCGCTTGACGACGAGACCGGCGGCTATCTCGGCTGGGTGCGCGACTTCGGGCGGACTATCACCCCGGGGCAGCTGCGCGAGGCGGAGAGCCATTTCTCCACTCTGTCCACGCGCCTGCGCCACGAGTGGGGTGTGGATTTAGTTCTCACCCCGACGGTCGCCTTTGATCCCCCGCCGCTTGGCTACTTCCCCGGCCTAGATCACCCAGATAATTTTGCCGCGCAGACGCGGTGGTCGCCGTGGTGCTCTCTATTTAATGTCACCGGTGGCCCAGCAATCGCAATCGGCGCGGTCCACCTAGGAAGCCTCCGAGGTAGGACGCGCGCCGATGATAGGACGCTGCTTTCAGCCGCAGCGATCGTCGATAAGCGAACTTAGGCGACGAGAGTACCGATCTGCTCGCCGCCGACCGCACGCTTGATGTTGCCGTGCTCGAGCAAGTTGAACACCAAGATGGGCATGTTGTTGTCCATACACAAGGAGAAGGCGGTGGCGTCGGCGACCTTCAGGCCCTTCTCAATGACTTCGCGTGGGGTGATCTCGGTGAATAGCTCCGCGTCCGGGTTGGTGCGCGGATCGTCCGAGTAGACGCCGTCGACGGCCTTGGCCATGAGCAGCACCTCGCAGCCGATCTCTAGGGCGCGCTGGGCGGCCGTGGTGTCGGTGGAGAAGTACGGCATACCCATACCGGCGCCGAAGATGACCACGCGCCCCTTCTCCAGGTGGCGGACAGCACGCAGCGGCAGGTAGGGCTCGGCGATTTGCGCCATGTTGATGGCGGTCTGGACGCGGGTATCGATGCCGCGCTGCTGCAGAAAGTCCTGGAGGGCCAGGCAGTTCATGACGGTGCCCAGCATGCCCATGTAGTCCGAGCGCGCCCGGTCCATGCCGCGCTGCTGCAGCTCAGCGCCACGGAAGAAGTTTCCGCCGCCGATCACCACGGCGATCTCTGCCCCGGTGGAGGCCACTTCGGCGATCTGCGCAGCAACGTTTTCTACGACGTCCGGGTCGATGCCGACTTGTCCACCGCCGAACATCTCACCACCCAGCTTGAGCATCACACGCTTGTAACCATGACGTTTGGGGGTTTCGGGGGCAGTCACTGCAGTTGGCTCCTTATAGGTGATGGGCAAAACTGTCCCATATCCTACCCGTTCGTCTCCTGGGAGGAGAAAACGCAAGAACCCCTTAGCGCCTACCTAGGTAGGTGCTAGGGGGTTCGGGTGGGAAGGCTTACTGCTGGCCAACCTCGAAGCGAGCGAACTGGGTGATCTCTACACCGTTCTCCTCACAGAACTGCTTGGTGGTCTTCTTGGAGTCTGCCAGTGCTGGCTGCTCCAGCAGGACGATGTCCTTGAAGAATGCGCCGACGCGGCCTTCGACGATCTTGTCGATAGCAGCCTCTGGCTTGCCCTCATTGCGAGTGATCTCTTCCTGAACTGCGCGCTCCTTCTCAACGGTCTCCGCTGGGACGTCCTCACGGGTCAGGTAGCGTGCCTTCATGGCAGCGATCTGCAGAGCAACCTGGTGCGCGGCCTCGTCGGCCTTCTCGCCCTCGCCAGAGTAAGCGATCAGTACGCCAACTGCCGGTGGCAGGTCAGCGGAGCGCTGGTGCAGGTACTCGTGGGTCTTCTCGCCCTCGACGGTGACTGCGCGGCGCAGCTCAAGCTTCTCACCGATCTTTGCGGAGAGCTCCTGCAGAACGTCGTGTGCGGTCTTGCCGTCCACGTCTGCGTTTGCCAGCTCTTCCTGGGAGTTTGCCTTGACTGCTGCTGCAGCGTCAGCGATCTTTGCTGCGAGGTCCTTGAACTCCTGGTTCTTCGCCACGAAGTCGGTCTCAGCGTTGACCTCGATCATGGTGTTGCCGGAGACAGCAACCAGGCCCTCAAGAGCGTTGCGCTCTGCGCGCTTGCCCACGTCCTTTGCGCCCTGGACGCGCAGGATTTCGACAGCCTTGTCGAAGTCGCCACCGGACTCTTCCAGGGCCTTCTTGCAGTCCATCATGCCGGAGCCGGTCATTTCGCGGAGCTTCTTAACATCAGCAGCGGTGTAGTTCGCCATAGTGGGCGATCCTCCTCGTTAATTCGTGATCAGTGTCAGTTGTTGATCTTGTAGAAAGATTAGTCGAATACCAGTGCACTGGCATGTCGAAACGACGACACCCCCGGTATACCGCGCGTGCGCCCTGATTGAAGTTATCGGACGTCGTGCAGGACACAAGGGGTGACTATCGTGTGTGAAGCGCGGGCTATGCCTCAGTCTTCTCTTCGGTCTTCTCCTCAGCCTTGTCTTCCGACTCAGGCTGGGCTGGGGCCTCAGATGCCTCTGCTGCTGCAGTTGCGTCGTTCGCGGCCTTCTCTTCGGTGTCGCCAGCCTGCTCGCGTGCAGCTGCCAGCTGGCGCTCTTCGCGTGCCTGCTTACCAGCAACGACAGCCTCACCGATGATGTGGGTCAGGACCTTGACGGAACGAATTGCGTCATCGTTGCCTGGGATTGGGAAGTCCACAACGTCTGGGTCACAGTTGGTGTCCAGGATTGCGACAACAGGGATGCGCAGCTTCGCTGCCTCAGAGACAGCGATGTGCTCCTTGTTCGTGTCCACGATCCACAGTGCGGAAGGCACCTTGGTCATGTCGGAGATACCGCCCAGGACGCGCTCCAGCTTGTTGCGCTCGCGAGTCAGCATCAGAACTTCCTTCTTGCCGCGGCCTGCGTAGCCGTCCTCGGCTGCGTCCATGGCCTGCAGTTCCTTCATGCGGCGCAGACGCTTGGACACGGTCTGGAAGTTGGTCAGCATGCCGCCGAGCCAGCGGTGGTTGACATATGGCATGCCAACGCGGTCTGCCTCTTCCTGCACCGCTTCCTGTGCCTGCTTCTTGGTGCCGACGAACAGGATGGTGCCGCCGTGTGCGACGGTCTCCTTGACGAATTCGAATGCTTCGTCGATGTAGGTCAGCGTCTGCTGCAGGTCGATGATGTAGATGCCGTTACGGTCGGTGAAGATGAAGCGACGCATCTTCGGGTTCCAGCGACGGGTCTGGTGGCCAAAGTGCACACCAGCGTCGAGGAGTTCGCGCATGGTTACAACTGCCATGGGAAGCTCTCCTTCGGAGTAAAATCAGTTCGGTTAATGTCATGCGCGCGGGTTTTTATCCCGCGCCCTAGCGACGAGCCACTCCGACACCCAGAAAACACTGGGACCGTTGTTGGAGGTGGCGCCACAATAATTGTGGTGGTTCGCCGCGCGTAGTCAGCCTGTCCAGAAGATTCTGGGCACACTGCTGTCGCTAAGTGTAAACCCTCTTTACACTTTCGCCAAACGCACACGCCACCTTTATCCACAGGCACCCAGTTATCCACAGGTTTTCAAGCACTCTCCTGCACAGCCGTCCGCTTCCTGCCACGATCAAGCTATGAACCTCACGCGATCGTCGTTAAGCGCACTCTTGCTCTGTAGCCTGCTCTCCCCCGCCCTTGCCTGGGCTTATGTCGATCCGACGACGGGAGCGCCGTCTGCCACCCGTGTTTTGCGCGGTGCGGATATCCCTGAGCAGAATTGGTTACCCGGCCACCGCGGTGTCGACCTGGCCCTCGAGATCGGCGATGACGTGCTTGCCGCCGACGATGGCATCGTCGCTTTCGCTGGGATGGTTGCGGGCACGCCTGTGGTCTCGATTGATCATGACGATGGCATCCGCACCACCTATCAGCCCGTGCATGCACTTGTCGACGAGGGCGAGCGCGTTGCATCCGGCACCGTGATCGGGCGGCTGGGCCATCCCACCGACGGCTACCCTGGCCTGCATTGGGGCGCGCTGATCGCTAAGGACTCCTATATCAATCCGCTGTCGCTTCTCGACGATCCCATGATCCGCCTCAAGCCCGTGGATGCGCCCGAGCGTAGACCTCTTTGAGCCGCAGCGCCGACACGTGCGTGTAGATCTGGGTGGTCTGCAAAGAGGAGTGCCCCAAAAGTTCTTGCACCACGCGCAGGTCCGCCCCACCTTCCAGCAGGTGTGTGGCGGCGGAGTGACGTAGCTCGTGCGGGGTGAGGTCGTTGACCCCGGCCTGCTGCCCGGCGCGCTCGACGATGCGGCGGACCTGGCGTTGGTCGATGCGCCCGCCGCGTACCCCGACGAACAGTGCGTCGTTGTCTCCTGCCAGTTCTTCGCGCCCTTGGTCTAACCAGTCGCGGATCGCGGCGGTGGCCTCCTTACCGAAGGGGACGACGCGTTGCTTATTGCCTTTGCCTGTCACTCGAGCCTGTGCGCGCGCGAGGTCAATATCGTGCAGGTTCAAGCCGGTCAGTTCGGCGACGCGCATGCCGGTGGCGTAGAGCAGCTCGAGGATGGCGTGATCGCGCAGCTTTTCTGGATTGTCGCTTTCGGGCGAGGTGACGATCTCGTCGGCACGCTCCGGGTTGACCACCGTGGGCAGGTGGCGGTTGATTTTGGGCGTGGCCAGGCGTGCGGCCACATCGGAATCGAGGTGGCCGTGGTTGTAGGCCCAGGTGGAAAAAGCACGCACGGCGGCGGTGCGGCGGGCCAGGGTGGTGCGCGCCAGGCCGTTGCGGACGGCGTCGGCAAGCCAGGACCGCAACGTCACGATGGAGAAGGCGCGGAAGGTGGGCGCGAAGTCGGTGAGCGTGGCCAAGTCGGAGGTGTATCCGGCCACGGTGGCTTCGCTGCGGCCTTGGACATACCGGAGGTGGTCGACGAAGTCCTCGATCGCGGCCCCGACTTGCGTTACTTCACTTGTGTCACTCACACCTCATTACTATACCCGCGCCCAAGCATTCCCCTCGCGAACCACCACCCCGCGCTTGGCCAGATCCACCAGCAGGTGCACTGTCAGCCCGATCGGCAGGTTGGCCACGGCTGCGATCTCCTCGGCGGTGTGGCGCTGCTCCCCCGGTTTCGGCATCGCGTCGAAGACCCGCAGCTCATTGCGCGACAACTGCTGGATGGGCGTAGGCGCGAACTCGAATTCCATTTGCTGATCCACATCCACCTCGCCCACCTTCGACAGGTGGGCATGCACCTCCCGAATATCTGCAATCGCAGTAACACCGGGATCCCGCAGGCGGGCGTTGCACCCCATCGAGTTCGCATCGTTGATGGGCCCGGGTACCACCATCGAGAGGCGCCCAAAGGTGCCCGCCCTCGTCAGAGTATTCAACGCTCCAGAGCGAAAGCCCGCCTGTGTCACCAGCGTGCCCTGCGCCATCGCCGCAACCAGCCGATTGCGCTCCAAGAAACGATAACGCTGCGCATGCGAACCGGGATAGTATTCGGCCACCAGCGTTCCGCCGGCCTCCACCACGCGTTCAAACATGGGGATATTGGACTGCGGGTACCACCACCCCGGCCCGCTGGCCATCACAACCATTGTGCGCCCGCCCAGCTCCAGCGCTGTCTCATGCGCCACCGTATCCACGCCCAGTGCCCCACCGGAAATGACGGTGTACTGGTTGGCCACCATGTGAGTCGCCACAGCCCGTGTCACATCAGTGCCGTACGTCGTCGCCGTGCGCGTGCCGACGATCGCCACCGACCGAGCCGCCAAACGTGACAAGTCCGTATCACCGCGCACCCACAGCCCATGCGGCGCAGTCAACTCACCAATCGAAGTCTTCTGGTTCACCGCACTTCCCTCCGCCGCAGCATTGAACGCGGTAGAAAACTCAGTGGCCGGCCACCGCGGATCCCCCGGGTGAATCAGTTCGAACCCGTATCGATCTGCGTCCTCCAGCATCTGGTGCGG
>NZ_JBHWRP010000026.1:0-60896 GCF_043426755.1 Corynebacterium sp.
ATGTTCCCGCCGAAGAAGGATGAGCAGCCATGACCCGAACACACATCGGACTAGTCCCGGAGGACTTGGTCGAGCCAGTCGCGCTTAACGACGATCAACGCCGCCTGACCGCAATGATTGGTGCTTTGCTGCTGCGTTACCCGGGCGAGGGCCACTGGGACATCCTTCGTGCCGTCAGCGAGCAGGTGGACCTCTTACCCGGCCCAATTGCGGAGCAGTTCCATATCTTCCTCGATGCTGCCCGGTCTTTCGGGCCGCGCGGCCTCGAGGTGCACTACGTGGAATCTTTTGATCAGCGCCGTCGTTGCTCACTCTTCTTGTCCTATTACGCGGTAGGCGATACCCGCCAGCGTGGCGCCGCGATTCTGGCTTTCCGCCAGCAGCTGCAGGGCTTAGGGCTGGAGGAAACAACCGATGAGCTGCCGGACCATTTGTGTGTCATCCTCGAAGCTGTGGCCCAGACCCACGGTGAGCAGCACGAGAATGCGGTAGAAATGATCTCTTCGCATCGCGACGGGATCGAGGTCCTGCGTTCCGCCCTGGAACACATCGGTTCGCCTTATGCGCATGTGGTGGTTGCCATTTGTATGGCGTTGCCGCAGATCGATGAGGAAACGATTGACCGTTACGTCGACTTGATCCGTTCGGGACCTCCCGCGGAGCTGGTGGGGATCGACGTTCAACAACTGCCCTTCCCCACCGCTCAACCAGATAACTCTTAAAGGAAAGACAAAGGAAAAACAATGAGTAACTTTGAAACATTCCTCTGGGTGGGTTTCCCGTGGCTTGCCATCGCCGCCTTCGTCATCGGCATCATTTGGCGTTGGCGCACCGACCAGTTCGGCTGGACTACCCACTCCTCGCAAATCTACGAGTCTAAGCTGCTGCGGCTGTCCTCTCCCCTGTTCCACTGGGGCATGGTCTTCGTCGTCATCGGCCACCTGATGGGCTTGGCCATCCCGAAGACGTGGACCCGCGCGATAGGTATTAGCGATGGCGCCTACCACTGGATCGCGACCATCCCGGGCACGATCGCAGGCATCATGGTGGTCCTGGGCATCCTCGGGCTGTTGTACCGACGCATCGTGAACCGCTCGGTGTTCTTGTCTACATCCAAGTCGGACAAGGTGATGTACGTCGTGTTGGCCGGCGCGATTCTGACGGGCTTTTTCGCCACAGTGTCGCTTCAGGTGTTCGGCGGGGCTGAAGGCTATGACTACCGCGAGACGATCTCGCCGTGGCTGCGCCAGCTGCTGATCTTCAACGCCCAGCCAGAGCTGATGGCCGACGTGCCATGGCAGTTCAAGCTGCACGTGCTTGCAGGTTTCACTCTGATCGCTGTGTGGCCGTTTACCCGCCTGGTGCACGCTTTCTCCGCACCAATTGGCTACATCAACCGCCCGTACGTGGTGTACCGTTCTCGCGATACGCGCACCACTCCGCGCCGTCGCCACGACGCGTGGGAGCCGATCCGCTCGCACACGGAGCAGTTGGATTCCCGCAACCAGACACCCTCCCGCGGCGCCTAGCGCTGAGCTCGCTTTTCGACGATTACCCCCGGCATTCCGCGTCTACGGAGGGATGCCGGGGGTTTGCCTTGCATTTGCGAACTGATTATGATTATCATTGATAAAATCCTGATTAAAAGAAAGGCTGTCAATGCGACGCTCTACTGGCTTTAAGGCCCTCATCGCAATGGTCGCGGTTGCTACCGGACTCGCAGGGTGCTCCCCTTCTACTTCTTCGTCGGACTCAGACTTGGAGATGACCATCATGGGTGCGTCGTCGACACGCGTGGTCAATGACGAGCTGGACAACCAGGTCGAAGCCTCGCTTGAGTTCGTCAACGCTGGCTCCTCCACCCTAGTGCAGCAGCTTGCGGACGGCGCTTACGCGGACGTGCTGATCACCGCGGACCGCCAGACGATGGACCGCGCAGTATCCGAGGGTTCCGCGGCCGACCCAGAGCTCGTCGCAACGAACTCCATGGTCATGGTCGTTCCAGCAGGCAACCCGGCTGGAATCGAAAGCATCGAAGATCTCAACGACGAGGCCACTGTGGTTCTATGTGATCCGCAGATCCCGTGCGGCGGCGTGTCCACCCAGCTCATGGAGGCCAATAACATCGAGATCAACGCGGACTCCCTCGAGCACGCTGTGGCCGATGTGCTGGGTAAGGTCACCTCTGGTGAGGCAGACGCCGGCTGGGTCTACAAGAGTGATGCCGTGGCGGCTGGTGACGAGGTGGAGATCATCGAGATCCCACACGCGCAGGAGTACCCTAACGAGCTGCTCGCAGCAGTGACCACCATTTCCGAAAACGAAGCCGAAGCCCAGGAGATCGTCGATCTGCTGGCCGGTGCTGAGTTCGCAGAACAGTGGCGCGCCGCAGGATTTACCCCAGCATCTGAGTCGTGACACCTAAACGTCTAACACCGCCCACTCCCTGGGCGGTGTTCTTGCTTGGAGCGATAGCGCTCGCCTGGATCGTCGGCCCCGTGCTGGCGCTGGGCGTGCGGGTGCCGTGGGGGCGGATTGGGGAGATCGCCGCCGCCCCGGAAACTCGTGAGTTAACAGCGATCACGTTGTCCGCCGCAATTCAGGCGACGGTGATTACGCTGCTGCTCGGGATTCCGCTGGCATTGTGGCTGCAGCATGTGCAGCGCGGCCGTAACCTGGTGCGTTTACTGGTGCTGTTGCCGCTGGCGATGCCACCGGTTGTCGGCGGTTTGGCCCTGACTGCGCTGGTCGGCCGCCGTGGACTGCTCGCGCCTGTGTTAGATGCGATAGGTTTCCACCTCGCCTTTGAGTTCGCCGGCGTGGTGGCTAGCCACGTCTTTGTCGCGTTGCCTTTCGTCGTCGTTACGCTCGATTCCGCTCTGCGACAGATCGATGCCGAGGTCCCGGCCTCCGCAGCTGGTATCGGATTGAGCCCCGGCGAGATCTTGCGCAAGATTACCTTGCCGACGATCGCCCCATCCATTGGCACTGCCGCTGGTTTGGCGTTCGCCCGGTCCCTTGGAGAGTTCGGCACCACGCTCACTTTCGCGGGTTCCATGCCAGGGGTCACGCGCACCATGCCGCTGGGTATCTACCTGATGCGCGAAACCGACCCAGACGCGGCCTACGCGCTGTCCGCACTGCTCATCGTCCTGGCTGTCGCCTCCCTGGTGTTGGCTCAGCTGCCGACGTGGTTCCGTCGCACGCCTAAGCCCACCGCGCGCACGATCGGACCTGTCGATGTGGAGCGCCTGCGCGAGCTGACCCGCCCAGAGACTTCCGGCACCAGCGTGACCATTAACGACACCGTGATCCCCGCCGATCGAATCACCGCGATTATCGGCGCCAACGGTTCAGGAAAGACCACGCTGGTCAGCATGATCGCTGGCCGTCTCACCGGGGCGACGGTAGCCCTCGGCGACAGGATCGTCGATGCGCCCGACCAACGCCCCGTGCCAGCCCACGAACGCGGCGTCGTCCTGCTCACACAGCGCCCCGGACTTCCGCGCACCACGACGGTGGCCGGCGCGATCACCATGGTCACCCGCGATAAGCAACGCACGCAGGAGCTGCTCGACGCCGCGGGCCTAGACACCCTGGCAGATGTCCCGGTGCCTGCCCTGTCTGGCGGGCAGGCGGCCCAGGTGGCGCTTGTGCGAGCACTGTCGGCGAAGCCTGCCGTGCTGATTGCCGACGAGCCCCTCGCGGCGGTAGACGCCGCCTCCTCTCGGGGGTGGCGACAGGTACTACGCGCGACGGCTGGCGACCGCACAACTTTAATGATCACCCATGATCCTTTGGATATCGCGGGGCTGTCAGAGCATGTTGTGGTCATCGAAGAGGGCCGCGTGATCAGTTCGCAGCCCACCGAAGCAGAACTCACCGTGCCGTCGAATAATTTCGTTGCTGGGCTAGCCGGATTAAATCGTCTCACTGGGACAATTAGCGGGGTCTCCAGTGATATGATGACAATCAACTCGAATGGAACCATCATTGACGGGGTTGCTTCGGAGGAAGTTTCGTCGACACGCGAACTGACCGAGGGAACGCCAGCGGTGGTCACCATCGCCCCAGAGGCCACGACACTCCGGCTCCCCCGCCATGGCTCGCACGCTGCGGACGTGAAAGAATCTGCCCGTAACGTCTGGCCCGGCACGGTAGCATCGATCGATAACACTCCGGGTGCCGCTCACGTCACCGTCACCGTGGAAATCGGAGCCGGAACCATCACGGTTCCGGTCACCCGCGAGTCCGCGCTCGAGCTTGAACTGGAGCCTGGGGCAACCGTCGAGTGCGTTACCAAAGCTCTCAATGTCTCAGTGCACCCGCACCGAGACAACTAGCGAAAGGTGTACAACAACGTGGACAAGGGCACCTACCCGCGGCCCGCAACGGCGCTGTATCCGGAGATGCTCAAGCTCAGCCCGAAACAAACAGAGGTCCTCGCCACCCTGCAGAAGTATCCCCGCGGGGCCCGCGCCGCTGAGATCGCGGAGGACTTAGGCATGCACGTCAACACCGCCCGCGGCCACCTCGACGAGCTGGTTGCGAAGGGCGCGGTAAAAGTCGCTTCCTCGCCCGCCGCGGGCCGGGGGCGCCCTTCTCTGATTTTTCAGGTGCGGGTGCCAGACAACCGCGCGATCACTGAGGAATATATCGCGCTGATCAATGCGCTCGTCGACATGCTGAAGGACTCTGCTGACTCCTCTGATGCGCTGGAGCTAGCTAACCGGATCGGTATCCAGTGGGCAAAGAAATTAGGAGAAGCCAGCCCGCGCTGGGCGACACCCGCAGATGCACTGGCGGAACTCTCCCAGCGGCTGCGCGATATGGGCTTTGATCCCCACATGCGTGATGCCGCGGAGGTGGAGCTCCACGCCTGCCCCTTCGTCACCGCTTCGGGCAAGCGCCCAGAGCCATTCATCTGCGCCGTGCACGAAGGTTTATTAAAAGAGCGCACCGCCTGCCTGAGCGGCAATGCGGTGCGCTTGGAACTGAAACGGTTCACCCCGACCGAGACTTGCTCGGTCAAGGTAACCGCAACCGAGGACGAGACCCCAGGCGGTCAAGGGGCGCGCTAGACCCGTTCGACGTCCACAGTCACTGGGCCTGCGATCTCCAACTCGAGAACCCGCAGGCCCGTTTCTTCTGCCTCGTCCAGCAGCTTCTGGTCTACCCCATCGGTTGACAACACCATCACGGTGGGGCCGGCACCCGAGAGGTAGGCGGCATAGCCGCGGTTGCGCAGACGGTTGACCCACTCCGCGGTTACAGGAAGCACGTCCGAACGGTAAGGCTGGTGCAAGCGGTCACGCGTACCCTCCCACAGCAGCTCTGGGTGGTGTTGCAAAGCGACGGTCATCACAGCAGCGCGGGACACGTTGAAACGCGCGTCCATGTGCGTGACGTGGTCGGGTAGCA
Organism: Corynebacterium sp.; assembly: GCF_043426755.1. GTDB lineage: Bacteria > Actinomycetota > Actinomycetes > Mycobacteriales > Mycobacteriaceae > Corynebacterium. The sequence goes on from NZ_JBHWRP010000026.1 coordinate 5,422, forward strand.
CGCGGCGTACCGCCACCGTGGAGGCGTGGAAGTTCGGCACCAGCGCGGTGGCCTTAATACTCTCGTGCACCGGCACGGACACTGCTTTGTAGGCCGGCTGCGAAATACCGTCGACGGGGATCTCTGTCCACGACACCACCGCATTGCCCAGCACAGACGCAGCAGCGTTATCTGGGTGGCCCTCGAAGGCACTGGCTAGCTGCACCACCTGGTCGGTGGACAAAGGATTACCCGCCAGCGCATTCGCCGCCACGACACCCGACACGGCCGCCGCAGCAGAGGAGCCCAAACCGCGTGACTGCGGAATGTTATTCGTGCACGTCACCTTCAGCCCCGGCACGTCCGCGCCAGCCTCATGCAGACCGGAGCGGATCGCCTTGACCACCAAGTGGCTGGAGTCGCGCGGCAGGTTATCTTCGCCCTCGCCGATGACATTGACCTCTAGGCCGGACGAGGTCACTTCCACCTCAACGGTGTCATAGATACCCACCGCCAGACCCAGCGTGTCAAAACCTGGCCCCAAGTTCGCAGACGAACCCGGCACCTTCACCGTGACTTTCAGCCCAACTTCCAGTTCCTTCATGCCCGTCCTCCTCGTGGACCGTTGACGCTATTTAAGAATCCAGGCGGATCACAGAGCGGACTTCGCGCACGTCCGGCAGCTCCGAAAGCTCGTCAACGATCGCGCGCAGAGACTTTTCTTTCGCAGAGTGCGTGACGACGATCAGTCGCGCCGCGTCCGAACCGTCAACCTCTTCCTGGCGCACCGTGCGCAGGGAGATGCCGGCTGAAGAGAAGCGCTCGGCGATATCAGCGAGCACGCCAACGCGGTCATCAACCATCATGTCGATGTGGTACTTGGTGGGAACGTCGCCAAAGTCAGCAATCGGGTGGTTCGCGTATGGGTTCTCACCAGGTGCGCGGCCGCCGTGGACCTTGTTGCGGGCCGCGCCGATCAGGTCACCCAGGACAGCGGACGCGGTAGGGGCACCGCCAGCACCGTTGCCGTAGAACATCAGTCGACCGGCAGCCTCTGCCTCAACGAAGATTGCGTTGTAGGACTGGTCGACGGTCGCCAGTGGGTGCTCATTGGGCACCAAGGTGGGGTGCACGCGCGCGTTAACGGACTTGTTGCCGTTCTCGTCGACAAGCTTCTCGCAGATTGCCAGCAACTTGATGGTGTAGCCGGCCGCGGTCGCCGCAGCGATGTCGTCGGCGGTGACCTTCGTGATGCCCTCGCAGTAGACGTCGTCGAAAGTGACGCGGGTGTGGAAACCGAGGGAAGCCAGGATGGCGGCCTTCGATGCGGCGTCGTGGCCTTCCACGTCTGCGGTGGGGTCAGCTTCCGCGTAGCCCAGCTCCGTGGCCTCGGCCAGCGCGTCCTCGTAGGTTGCGCCGGTGGAAGTCATCGCGTCCAGGATGAAGTTGGTGGTGCCGTTGACGATGCCGGAGATGCGCTGGATCTGGTCACCGGCCAAGGAGCGGCGCAGCATGCCGACGACGGGGATCGCTGCCGCCACTGCTGCCTCGAAGTACAGGTCAACGTTTGCTTTATCAGCGGCCTGAGCAAGCTCGTCGGCGTGCGCGGCGACGAGCGCCTTGTTCGCGGTGACCACGGACTTGCCGGCTTCCAGCGCCTTCAAGATCAAGGTGCGCGGGTAGTCAATACCACCGATGACCTCGACGACTACGTCCACATCGTCGCGGGTGACAAGGGACTCGGCATCGTCGGTAAGCAGCGCGGGGTCAACGCCCGGACGAGGCTTAGAGAGGTCAGAGACTGCCACGCCCTTGAGCTCAATAGGGCCCCCAATACGGTTCTGGTATGCCTTTGGGTTCTCATCGAGCAGGCGCAGGACCTCCGTACCGACGGTACCCATGCCCAAAACGGCCACGCCGACAGGCTGGCCGATTCCCTTGCCCTGGTTGAACGAGGCGGAAGTCGCAGTCATGATTCTCCTGTTGATTATTAATGGTTGATTGAACACGGTGTGAGCACAGAGGCTTTCTGCGGCACGTTTTAATGGCCCAGAAAAACACACACTTTGGAATAGTCTACCTATCGCTGTATACCCGCGAGACTTGCGGTAATAATTTAATTCACCTCGCGCGCGAGGAAGTCATCGACCGTCTCGCGCCGCAACATTGGGGTGACTTTTCCACCCCGCACACTCACAACGGCGGGACGCCCAAACCAGTTATAGTTCGAACTCATCGCGTAGCAGTACGCTCCCGTGCCCGGCACCGCCAAGAAGTCGCCTGGAGCAATATCTGCGGGGTACTGCGCATCCTGGATGATGATGTCGCCGGATTCGCAGTGGGCCCCCACCACGCGTGAGGCGATGGGCTCGTCGTCAGTGAAGCGATTGACCAAACGCGAGTCATACTCGGCCTCATACAGCGCTGGGCGGATATTGTCGCTCATTCCGCCATCAACGGCGATATAGCGCCGCGTGGTGTCATCGTCGACATGCACGTCCTTAGTCGTGCCCACCTCATAGACCGTGACCGTGGACGGGCCAGCAATCGCACGCCCCGGCTCCACGACCAAGGTCGGGGTGGCAATGCCAAGATCCTCGGCGCACTCGTCGATCGCTGCCAACATATCCTTCGCAACCGCGTCCACATCCAACGCCGATTCCTGCTCCGTATAGGCAATCCCGTAGCCGCCACCCAGGTCAAGGTACGGCAGCACCAGACCCAGTTCGCCGTGGATGCGGCGGTAAAGCTCCAAAACGCGCTCGGCGGCCACGTTGAACCCCGCGGCGTCGAAGACCTGGGAGCCGATGTGGCAGTGCAGCCCGGTCAGCTCCAGGTTCTCCGCGTTAGTCGCTGCGACGGCCGCCTCCCAAGCCGAACCGGAGGCCAAAGAGAAGCCGAACTTCTGATCTTCATGGCTGGTGGCAATGAATTCGTGGGTGTGGGCTTCCACACCGGGCTTGACGCGGATCCACACCTCTTGGACCTTGTTTTCGCCACGCGCCACCATGTCCAGCAACTCAAGTTCCTGGGCGGAGTCCAGCACCACATGCCCCACACCGGAACGCACGCAGGTGCGCAGGAAGTTCGCGGTCTTGTTGTTGCCGTGGGCCGTGATGCGCTCCGCCGGGAAATCTGCTGCCAGGGCGATGAGCAGCTCATTTTCGCTGGCGACATCCAGGCTCAGGCCTTCCTCGTCGACCCAGCGTGCGATCGTGCGGGTCAAAAACGCCTTAGAGGCATAGTGCACATTGTGCGCACCACCATAGGCACGCGCCATGTCGCGGCAGCGGCTGCGGAAATCGTCCTCGTCGATCACGAAGACCGGGGTGCCGTATTCTTCAGCAATCTCCGGCAGCGGTACTCCAGCGATGGTGACCACGCCGTCTTCCTGGCGCACGGCACCGCGTGGCCACACATGCGCGGGAAGGTCATTGAAATCTGTCATGCGATCACATCCGCTCCGGCGCAGTCACACCGACAAGGCCCAGCGCGTTAGCCAACACCTGACGCGAGGCGGCAGCCAGTGCTAGACGCGCGCTGTGGATCGGCTCGGCGCTCTCCCCTGCCTTGGGCAGGATCTGGCAGGCGTCGTAGAAGCGGTGGAACACGCCAGCCAGCTCCTCTGCATAGCGCGCCACGCGGTGTGGTTCGCGCAGTTCCGCGGCAGCCTTGATCACGGCGGGGAATTCGCCCAGCGTGCGGATCAGGTCGCCTTCCTTCTCGTGCGTCAGCAGGGCCAGGTCCGCGCCCTCGGTGGTCACGCCGGCTTCGTCGGCCTTGCGCTTGATTGAGCACAGGCGCGCGTGACCGTACTGCACGTAGTACACAGGGTTATCGCTGGACTGGGAGGCCCACAGGTCTAGGTCGATGTCCAGGCTGGAGTCCACAGACGAGCGCACCATCGAGTAACGCGCAGCGTCCACGCCGATCGCATCCACCAAGTCATCCAGGGTGATCACCGTGCCAGCCCGCTTGGACATGCGCACGGCCTTACCATTTTTGACCAGGTTGACCATCTGGCCAATCAAGACCTCCACCTGTTCTGGGTTATAGCCCAGCGCGGCAGCCGCCGCCCGCAGACGCGCGATATAGCCATGGTGGTCCGCGCCCAGCATGTAAATGGCCAGGGTATGCCCGCGATCGAACTTGTCAGCCACGTACGCGATATCGCCGGCGATATAGGCGTGGTTGCCGTCCGACTTAATGACCACGCGGTCCTTGTCGTCGCCGAAGTTACTGGAACGCAGCCACCAGGCGCCGTCGGCCTCGTACAGGTTGCCGTTCTCCTTCAGCTTGTCCACGGCTTGGTCCACCGCACCAGATTCGAACAGGGAGTTCTCGTGAAAGAACACGTCGAAGTCCGTGCCGAAATCGTGCAGGGACTGCTTGATGTGTTCAAACATCATTTCCACGCCCTCAGCGCGGAAGGTTTCCTCGACCTCCGCGTCAGTTCCGTCCAGCGCATCAGGGCGCTTATCGACGACCGCCTGCGCGATCTCGTGGATATAATCGCCGCCGTAACCGTCCTCCGGCGCAGGTTCTCCCTTGGCTGCCGCCACGAGGGAGCGGGCGAAGCGGTTGATCTGCTCACCGTGGTCGTTGAAGTAGTATTCGCGCGTGACGTCTGCGCCGGCGGCTTCAAGCACGCGGCCTAGTGAGTCACCCACAGCTGCCCAGCGGGTGCCACCAAGGTGGATCGGGCCGGTGGGGTTCGCGGAGACAAATTCGAGGTTGATCTTCTCGTCCGCGTACTCGTCGATATGGCCGTAGGACTCAGCCTTTTCCAGCACTTCTGTCACGATCGAGCCCTGCGCTGCCGCGGCCAGTCGCAGGTTGATGAAGCCAGGGCCGGCGACCTCAGCGGAGTCGATGCCGTCGTCGTCGATAAGCGCCTGTGCAAGCCATCCCGCCAGTTCGCGCGGGTTGGTGCCTGCCTTCTTAGCCACCTGGAGGGCGATGTTGCTGGAGTAATCGCCGTGCTCCGGGTTGCGGGGGCGCTCGACGGTCACCGTCTCTGGGACGACGCTGGAATCCAGGTCATGGGCGTCGAGAACGCGCACCGCGGTGTCTTTGATAGTGAGGGCTAAGTCTGCAAGTGTCATGAGGGGAAAGTGTAGTAGAAGCTGTGAACTTTCACCGCATAGCCCGGCGACTTAGACAACCATCCAGCCGAGGATTGGCGTGGTCTGCAGGAATACAACGATGCCAAGGAAGACCAGCAAGCCCAGGGAGACCTTCAAGGTTTCCTTCATAATCTCCGATTCCTTGCCCACCAAGCCCACGGTGGCCGCGCCCAGAGCAACGGTCTGCGGAGAGATCATCTTGCCCAAGGTTGCGCCACCGGTGTTGGCGGCCACAAGGACATGCTCTGGTACGCCGATGGTGCCGGCCGTGGTGGCCTGCATCTGGGCGAATAGGGCGTTGGAGGATGTACCGGAGCCGGTGACGAACGTGCCCAACCAACCCAACACTGGAGAAATCAGCGGGAAGATCGCGCCGGTACCCGCCAGCAGCGCGCCGATGGCGGCGGTCTGACCAGAGAAGTTCATCACATAGGCCAGGCCCATCACCGTGGCGATGGTGAGGTAGGACAGCTTCATGCGGTTCAGTCCGACGAAGAGCTCCGCGAAACCTGTGCCGATGCCCAGCGTGTACCGGCCATTTTCATTGACGAAGGTGTACACCAGCACAGTGATGACACCACAGAAGAACAAGATGGTGCCCGGGCTGGACAGCCAGTTGAAGTTGAACAGCGGCGAGGTAGACGGTTCACCATCAGCGGTGAGCAAGCGGCCGTAGAGTCCGGGCCAGCCGAACTGGATATCGGTGGATGCAAGAGCCGCCGGGATGTCCACGCCGATGCGCCACAGCTTGGTGATGGCGAATACGACCACGATGAGAATGTATGGGAACAGTGCGAGGAACCCGCGCTGAGCGGTAAGCACGCTGCCGGAGGTGTCCGCCTGGCTGGCCTGATCCTCGGGAGTCTTTGGTGTCCAGACTGTCAGGAAGGCGATGCCTGCGACCAGGGAGACCAGGGAGGCAACCACGTCGGTCAGCTCATAGGCGAAGTAGTTCGATGCGAGGAACTGGCCGCCGCCGAAGGACACACCCAGCACCAGCGCCATGGGCCAGCCTTGGCGCAGGCCGCGCATTCCGTCCATGATCAGCAGGAGCAGGAATGGGGTGATCACGGCGATCAGGCCGACCAGGCGGCCAGCCTGGCTAGCCAGATCAGTGACTTCGAGACCTGCCAGGGAGGCACCGGTGGTCACCGGAATGGCCATCGCACCGAAAGCGACGGGGGCGGCATTAGCAACGAGCGTGACGACGATGGCCTTCATCGGTTTCATGCCGATTGCCACCAGCATCGACGACACAATGGCCACTGGGGCACCGAAACCGGCAAGGGCCTCAAGCAAACCGCCGAAGGCGAAGCCAATGATCATCGCTTGGATTCGCATGTCCCCTTTGCCGATCTTGGAGAAGATCACGCGCATGTCCTCGAACCTGCCGGATTTCACCGTCAGGTCATAGATCCACACCGCCATCCAGATGATGTAGACAATCGGGAACAGCCCGAAGCAGATGCCTTGCAGCAACGACATGCCCGCCATGTCCCAGGGCATCCCGAAAGGCAGCACCGCGACGATCAGCGCGACGACCACGGAAGCGATGGCCGAGGTGTGCGCCGCCCACTTGAACCCCATGAGAAAGAGGAAGAATGCTGCCAGCGGAAGCACCGCCACCAGTGCGGTCCACCCCACGGAGCCGGCGACGGCATCGGTGGCCGGTGTGTAGGTTTCTTGTGCGAGGAGCAGCGTGGTCATAGGGGTTCCTTCCTGATGTGACCAATTCCCTAACAATCCTTAGGTATCACCTTAACGGTTGTGGGGCACATTTCCAGTGGTCAGGAATTTACCAACATTAATGCGACCGAATAACCGCAGGCAGATGGGCCAATTTTCCCACAAAGGTCTAGCGAAATCGTTAAACTAGATAGTACTCCCTTTATTGACCGATAGGAAAGAGTAACCGTGAAAGTAGCGCTATTCTCCACCTGCCTCGGCGATGCCCTCTTCCCCGATGCCCACAAGGCCACAGCCGTGATCCTTGCACGCCTCGGCTACGAGGTTGTCTTCCCTGAGGCCCAGACTTGTTGTGGACAGATGCACATCAACACTGGCTACCAAGAACAAGCAGTGCCCATGATCGAAACCTACGTGGACGCATTTTCGGATCCGTCGATCGACTACGTCGTCGGTGCCTCCGGCTCCTGCGTGGGTGCTGTCCGCGAGCAGCACGTGCGCATTGCCGACCGCTACGGCAAGAAATCGCTTGTCGACGGTGCCACCACTGCCGCCAAGAAGACCTATGACCTCACCGAGTTCCTCGTCGACGTGGCACAGACCACCGACCTGGGCGCATTCTTCCCGCACCGCGTGACATACCACGCCTCCTGCCACTCGCTGCGCTTCCTCAAGGTCGACCAGCGCCCCTATGACCTGCTGCGCGCCGTCGAAGGCCTCGAGCTGATCGACCTTGAAAACTATGAGGAATGCTGTGGCTTCGGCGGCACTTTCTCCATCAAGAACGCCGAAGTCTCGGCAGCGATGGTGTCCGACAAGGTCCGCCACATCAAAGACACCGGCGCTGAATACGTCACCGCGGGCGATTCTTCCTGCCTGATGAATATCGCCGGCAACATGGCCCGCCAGCACAACGGAATCCGCGCGGTCCACATGGCAGAAATTCTGGCCTCGACGAAGGAACACCCCTGGACTCCGACGTCCGCCGTTTACTCGAAGGAGAAGATGCTGTGAAAGTCTCACTCGGTTCCCCCACCATGCCACCGCACGCCCCGCATGAGCCGGGCCACCTGCGTGGCGACAAGAAGTTTTACCAAGCGGCTCACGTCGAGCTGAACAACGCTACCAAGCGCCGCAACCTGAACAAGGCCACCACCTCCATTCGCGCCAAGCGCGCCAACGTTGTTGCCGAGCTTGATGATTGGGAGGACCTGCGCCGCGCCGGCTCCACCATTAAGCGCGATGTGGCAGCGCGCATGCCGGAGCTGCTTGAGCAGTTCGAAGAGGCTGTGACCGCTCGCGGCGGGCACGTGCACTGGGCGCGTGATTCAAAGGAGGCAGGTGAGATCGTCACCCGGCTTGTCAAGGAGACAGGCGAAAAGCAGGTGGTGAAGATCAAGTCCATGGCCACCCAGGAAATCGCGTTGAATGACGTGCTCGATGAGGCCGGCATCTTCGCCCAAGAAACCGACCTGGCTGAGTTGATTGTGCAGCTTGGCGACGATTTTCCCTCCCACATTCTGGTTCCCGCCATCCACCGCAACCGGGCAGAGATCCGCGATATCTTCGTCGATAAGATGCCCAATACTGACGACAGCCTCACCTCCAACCCGGCCGAACTGGCCGAGGCATCGCGCCAGTACCTGCGCGAGCAGTTCATGCAGGCCAAGGTAGCAATCTCGGGCGTGAACTTCGGTATTGCCGAAACCGGCACCGTCTCCATCGTCGAATCCGAGGGCAACGGGCGCATGTGCCTGACTCTGCCTGAGACCCTGATCTCTGTGATGGGCATCGAGAAGCTGCTGCCCTCCTTCCAAGACCTGGAGGTGTTCCTGCAATTGCTGCCGCGCTCGTCGACAGGCGAACGCATGAACCCGTACACCTCCCTGTGGACCGGTGTCACCGAAGGCGATGGGCCGCAGAACTTCCACATCGTCTTGCTGGACAACGGCCGCACTGCAGCGCTGTCCAATGAGATCGGGCGCGAAGCACTGAAGTGCATCCGCTGCTCCGCCTGCCTCAACGTGTGCCCAGTGTACGAACGTGCCGGCGGCCACTCCTACGGTTCCACCTACCCCGGCCCGATCGGCGCGATCTTGACCCCGCAGCTGACCGGCATGGACTCTGCCGACGATGTCACCGCTTCCCTGCCCTACGCGTCCAGCTTGTGCGGGCGTTGCGACGAGGTCTGCCCGGTGGAAATCCCCATCTCCGACGTCCTGCTGGAGATGCGCCACCAGAAGGTGAAGAACCACCCGCCGAAGATCGAGGCGCCAATGTTCAGCGTGCTCACCGCGGTGATGGGTAACTCCAAGCTGTGGGATCGTGTGATGCGCATGGTGGTACTGGGCCGAGTGCTCGGCGGCTTCAACGGTGTGATCGACAACCTGCCGCTCTTCTTGTCCGGCTGGTCGGACGTGCGCGACACCGCCGTGCCGCCGAAGAAGTCTTTCCGCCAGTGGTTCGAATCCGACGAGGCCCAGAAGCTGCTGCGCGATGTCGCACCGGATGCTGACGCGGCCGCCAAGAAAGAGGATAAGTAGATGTCAAGCGCAAAACAGGAAATCTTGACCCGCATCCGCAATGCTCAGAAACTGTCGGACACCCCGGAACAGGTTGAGGTAGTGCGCAACTACCGCACCACCTCTGAGCACACGCCCTCCCAGCTGCGCGAGTTGCTCGTCGATAGGCTTGTGGACTACAAAGCCCACGTCATCGAGACCTCCGAGGAGAACCTCAAGGCCGACCTCGCTGCGATCTTGAAGGAGCGCGGCTGTGAGAAGGTCGTCTACGCGCCTGGGCTCGAGGCTTCGCTTTTCGACGATTACTCCGGCTCTGCTGTGCCCGATGACGTGAACCGTGACCCGCGGGAACTCGATGCCGTGGATGCCGTAGTGACTGATTCGCATGTCACCGCTGCCCAAACCGGCACGATTACCCTGCAGGCCGGGGATGTGTGCGGCCGCCGCTCGCTCACACTGGTGCCGGACCGCCACGTCGTCATCGTACGTCCTGACACCGTGGTCTATGGGGTGCCGGAGATGATCGCTCGGCTGGACCCAAACACGCCCACGACGATGATCTCTGGGCCTTCAGCCACCTCCGATATTGAGCTGGTGCGCGTGGAAGGCGTGCACGGCCCACGCGATCTGATCGTGCTGCTGACCTAAACGCAACAGCAAAAACACAACCGCCGGCGATTCACCTAAAAGATGGAATCAACCGGCGGTTGTGCTGTCATTGTTTCCCGTGCCGCGTATCACCGCGTGCATGTTCTAGTATGAGTGACGATCCTGTCATATACCTGGAAGGTCCTATGCGAAAACCGACCAATATTCTCAAGAAAAGCTTCGCGCAGGTTGCCACGGTGACTGCCTCCGCAGCACTAGTTGTCAGTGTGTGCGCCACCCCTGCGAATGCTGCGCCCGATCCGTTGGCCCCCACTATTGCGTGGGAGGACTGCCCAGCCGAAGTCAACGTCGCCGATGCCCAGTGTGGCCGCATCGACGTCCCGCGTGACTACACCGACCCCACAGGGCCAACCATCTCCTTGGGCTTCGTGCTCAACCCAGCTGATAACCCAGACGCCCGCCGCGGAGCCTTATTCACCAACCCCGGAGGGCCAGGTGGCAACGCGTACGCCTTTGCGGCGAACACCGAGGTCGTCGACCTTCCAGCAGGAATCACCGACGAGTGGGACGTGATCGGTGTCCAACCGCGTGGCCTCGACGGCTCCACCCCGATCTCGTGTACCGAGTACCAGGGTGCACCGCAAGACCTCGTCGATAATTTCGTCGCACCCGGTGCACTGTTCCAACGCGCCTGCGACTCCTCCGATCCCGGCTACACCCGCACCATCACCACCAGCAATAACGCCGAAGACTGGGAAATGGTGCGCCGAGCACTTGGTGAAGACACCATCTCTATCCTGGGCTTGTCCTACGGCACCTATTTGGGCTCGGTATACGCCACGCGCTACCCACAGCGCGTGGATAAGCTCGTCCTCGATTCTGCGATGAACCCCCACATCATGTGGAATGAGCTTGTCCATGGCCAGCGCGCGGCGATGCAGCGTTCCATATACGAATTCTTCGGCTACGCCGCGGTGAATAATGACCAGTATGGCCTTGGCGATACCCCGCTCAAGGTCTACAACAACTGGGCAAAGAAGGTGCTAGCCGAATCCGGTACCACCCCAACGCTGGTACCACCGCCGGCCCAGACTGGGGACCTGCCTGCGGATATCGCGTGGGCAGGCCAAGCAGGCGCCGATGCAATGACCGCCCTGGGCGCTCCCGCCTCCCAGGTGGAAAGCCTGAAGAACACCGTGGTCAACGGCGCGCAGCAAGGTGAGGCCGCATCCCTTACCCTCCAGGCCACCGTGGCAAGCATGCCCGCCCCGATGCAGTGGCATGAGCTGGCGTTGCACATCGCCGACATCGCACCGATCGAGGAGCTTCTCCCAGGTGCTGTGGAGCGGCAACTCGAAGAACTGTCGCCGGAGGAACTCGATGAGGTTGTCCGCGAGCAGCTCAACGCCTCTTTCTACATGACCTTGGCCACCTGCAATGAGAATGTCTCCCCGCCGAACCTGGCACTTCTGCCGGAGTACGTGTGGGGCACCTACGTGATGAAGAATTCACGCATTCCCTACAACTTGGGTTATGGCGCGGGCGTGACCTGCAACGGAGTGGCACCTGTGCGCGGAGTGGAGCACTTGGACGGCTCCCAGCTGCGCACCCGCCCGCTGCAGATTTCCGGCACTTTGGACTCGCAGACCGTCTACTCCCAACGTCACGGCCTCGCCGACGCGATGGGTGCGCACGTCCTGACAGTGCACGGCCCGGGCCACGGTCACACCGGCTTTGGAAACCAAGCGGTAGACAATATCGTGGTGGATTATCTGCGCACCGGCAACCTCGGGCCGACCGACGCCCCTGGTTACTTCCAGCAGTAGTCGTTTAAGGGACAGGGCGGTTTAGGTCTGTCCCGCAGGTGCGTGCTAAAGTTTCATCCGTTGATCGTTTTTAGTGGTCAGCGGTGAGTCTCCGTAGCTCAGTGGATGAGAGCATCGGTTTCCGGTACCGAAGGTCGCAGGTTCGAATCCTGTCGGGGACACCACGCGAAAACCCCTCCACCTCAGAACATCGTTCTAGGTTGGAAGGGTTTTCTGCGCTGCTGCTCCTCTCACAGCCCCACACTGTCGAAGCTGAACTGTTGGAACTGGGCCGTTTTCGCCCTAAAAGGGCCCCGAACGCCCCTGTTCCAACAGTTGAGGTCCAGCAGTCTAGGCGGAGACGTAGTTGGCCACTAGGTACCGGTTAATATCGGAACGGTTAATGATGCCAACCACGTTGCCGCGGTCGTCCACCACCGGTGCCTTCTTCAAGTGCTTATCGGAGAGCACAGAAGAGATATGTCCCAGATCATCGTTGACATTCACCGTGATCACGCTTCGCGTCGCGATCGTCGACACAGCAGTATCCAGTACTCGGGCCACGTCGGTCTCGAATTCTTCCGAATCATTGTTGACCAGCAACGCGTACGGCGTGGTAAACGCCGGAACAGAGTCGCCGATCGCGTCGAGCACGTCACCGTCGGACACAAACCCTGCCAGGCGGCCATCCTCCAGTAGTGGCACACCAGAGATTCGCTTATCGACGAACATGTGTAGTGCTTGGCGGATCGACTGGTTGGGGTGCAGGTGGTAAATGTCGGTCTTCATCAGCTCTGCAACAAGGGTGTCTGCAACCTGAGGTGACTCGTCGTCAAGCGCCTGCGTACTTACTGGAACCTGGGCGCGGGTGCCGGTCCACGCCAGGACCGTGCCGATCGCAGCCAGGATGAACAGGACGATGCCCACCCACAGCATGCCGTTGTTGGCGGCCTCATCGGTACCGCCGCCGGCGCTGATCACCGCGCCGTAGATGCCGGTGGACAGTGCCGTACCCACGCAACCGGCGATCTGGAAGGACGTGGAGAGGATGGTCACGCCGTGCGGGTTCAACTGGCGTGGCAGGGTTGACAGTGCGAAGGACTGGACGGGGCCGATCGCCATCGCGGAGCCTACGATCGCCGGCATGTACAGCACTGTGATCAGCCACAATGCGTCGCCGCCCATGGCGTAGGTGGTGGCCACGGCGAACACGGCCATCAGTGCCATGCCGATCGGCAGCAGGTGCTTTGCGCCCCGCTTGTCGTAGATCTGGCCGGCCAGCGGCCCGAAGATGACCGCAAGCAGGATCGCTGGGAACAGAACCAGCGAAGCCTGAAGACCACTCGTGCCGTGGACCGACTGGAGGTGCGTGGGCACCAGAATGTTCATGGAGAACACAATGATCAGCGCAATGATGTTGATCAGCACGCCGGCCGCGAATGGGTAGATCTTCAGCGGCTCTAGGTTGATCAGCGGGTCCGCGATCTTGTTCTGGCGGCGCACGAAGAAGACCATTGCCACCACGCCCACCAGGAAGGCCACGATGGCCACGAGCTTGGCGGGGCCGAAGATCGTCGAAATGCCGTACAGCAGACCGATTAGGGCGATCGCCACTAGGATCACCGAGGTCATGTCCAGACGGGCCTTCGCGCTCTCAGAGATGTTGTAAACGGTGAGCAGGCCGACGATGAACACGACGACGGCCAGGCCGGTAAATGTCCAGCATAGGGCGCGCCAGTGCGCGAACTCTAGGATCACGCCGGAGACCAGGATGGCAATCGATGGGCCCAGGGTGGTCATCGCGCCCATGATGCCCATGAACGTGCCCAGCTTCGGGCGCGGGGCGACGGTGAGCGCGATCATCATGCCGATGGGCACCAGCAGACCGGTCCCGATTGATTGAATGATGCGGCCCACCAGCATCACGGTGAAGTTCGGGGCGAGTGCCGTGACCACGCCACCAATAATCAACGTCGACGACGTGGCCAGGAAGAGCGGCTTGGTGTTGAAGCGCCGCATGAAGAAGCCTGCCGTCGGTGTCATCACGGCAGCACCCAGCATATATGCGGTGGCGAGCCACTGGATGGTGGAAACCTCAACACCGAAGTCGGCCATCATCGGCGTGAAGCCGACGTTGAGGAATGTCTCATTAAAGGTTGCGATGAACGCTGCGAGGGCAGCCGCGAACATAATGGTCAGCGATTGCTTGTGGGGCGGCTGTTTTTGGGTTGACTGCGCCATGGAGCCTCTCTTTGTCTCAAAGGGGTACAGGTCAAGGCTTCGGTGGCGTGATCAGATTTACGCCGCCCACATCTGGGCGGCTACATGTCTCGTATTCCAGGCCGGCGTATTATTGAACACCAATGTGAAAGATATTTCTAATTGGGCGGAGGCGCCGCAATAAAAAGTTGTACCCTAGGCGGGTGCCTAGGGCTTAGTCGATTGGAGCATCATCATGCTGTTTCACGCCCACCTACAGCCCCGCGTCCCATCACACCTGACGCGAGAGATGGCCGAGGACTACCAGGTTCGACAGCAGCGCTATATTCAGTCGCTTATCGACGAGGGCGTGGCCCTTCACGTCTGGCAAGGCTCTGGGACCCGCCAACTCTTTATGGTGTTTGAGGCGGAGTCGCACGCGCGTGCCGACGAGATCCTGCGCGCTTTTCCGCTGGCGCGTTATACCGACGTGGTTGTTAATCCGGTTACCGCTATACAGCAGGCATAAGGATCCAGGCTGCGATGTACAGGATCACACCGGAGAATCCCAGGAGCGTTGCGACCGCAAAGAGTAGGCGCACCAAAGTGGCGTTGATGTCGTAGGTTTCTGCGATCCCTCCGCAGACTCCGGCGATGTAGCGATCGGTCTGCGAGCGGACGAGGCGGCGGCTGAAAACGTTGTCGTGGGGGTTGTGTGCAGATGCCATGGCGGGGTGCCCTTTCCAATGTGGTCTGTTTCTGTTCACTTTCTATCTAAGCCGTGAACTGCGGAAACCACATCGGTAATCACCCTGAATTACACCCTGATTAAAGCTCTTACTTCTTCGGAGGGTTCGTCCCGAGCGCCCCGGTGAACCCTGGCGTGCCAGGGACGTTGTTGACTGCCTTGACGCCTTCCATCCAGCGACGGATGTGCTCAATATCTTCTGGGTACATGTGGTCGAAGACGAGGCGACGAACGCTTTCGACGTGTTCTGGCGCTGCCTGCTTCAGGCGGCGCATTCCCTCCTCCGTCAAGGAGACGACCACACCACGGGCATCGCCGGGGCTCTTGCGCTTAGTGACTAGCCCACGGCGTTCCATGCGGGTGATCTGGTGGGACGTGCGCGAGCGGTCCCACTCCAAGTCAGCACACAAGTCACGCAGGCGGAGTTCGCACCCCTCAGCCTCTGATAAAGCCACCAGTACGGAGAATTCGGACGTCGACAAGTCCGACCCTGCAAGCAAGGTTTCGTCCATCGCGCGACTGATCTTGCGCGTGGTCGCGAGCATGGCGCGCCAAAACTCTTGTTCATCGTCGTTTAGCCAACGTGCTTCTGTAGCCATGTCACAAAGAATACTCGGAGTGATTAATTTTGCGAAATTTTTTCACGCCCTGACCTGTGTTTTCGAGGAAAAGATGAATTACTTTAAATTTGGAATTGACATGTCACCAACTTTTCTTTAAAGTTGTTGACATCACCGCAAACGGCGCAGGGCGCTGTTGTTTGGGTGATACACCAGAAAATTTGAACAACATCTTTAGAAACAATATTTAGGAGTATGACATGCAGAACCTGAACGGTACTTTTGACCTGGACCCAGCACACACCACGATTGGCTTTACTGCCCGTCACGCAATGGTGACCAAGGTCCGCGGCAAGTTCGACGAGTTCGAGTCCACCGTGGTTGTTGACCAGGAGAACCCTGCGAACACCAAGGCTGAGGCAACGATCAAGGCTGCTTCCGTGGACTCCGGCAACGAGGACCGCGACAACCACGTGAAGGGCGACGATTTCTTCGCGGTTGACAAGTACCCAGAGATCAAGTTCTCCTCGACCGAGTTCAACTTGGGCGAGGATGGCACCGGCACCGTGACCGGCGACCTGACCATCCGCGACACCACCAAGCCAGTGACCTTGGACGTTGAGGTCTTCGGTGTTGAGGAAGACCCATTTGGCAACACCCGCGTGGGCTTCGAAGCATCCACCCAGATCAACCGTAAGGACTTCGGTGTTGACTTCCAGGCTCCACTGAACTCCGGTGGCGTACTGGTTTCTGAGAAGGTCACCCTCGAGATCGAGGGTTCCGGCATCAAGCGCGACGCTTAAGCCGGTTCTCCCCTATTAATCTTCCGCCGCCTGTCTTTTCTTTTCCCTTTCCTTAAGGTCCCTTCTCTCCTTTTCCGATGAGGTCAGGGACATCCGTGGAGAAGAGACAGGCGGCGGATTTTTCTTTCCCAACTAAAGCGCGTTTTAGAGCTGCGTCACGCTGCTTTTCAGCTCGTCCATGCTGTAGCGGGCGGCGGCAGCCACTGTGTCGTAGCGTTGCGGGAAACACGTCAGGACAAAGACCTGATTATTCTTCCCCACTTGGCTGAACAACGTATTCATTAGGGCTAGGCGCTGCGGGTCCGTTGCTCCTAGTGCGTCATCGACGATGACGGGGGCCACGGACTCTTCCCCACCGCTCTCGGTGGCGAGCTCTGCAATCGCGAAGCGTGTGAGCACAGCCATTTGCTCTTGTGCGCCGCCAGACAGCTGGGCCAGTTCCACGGTCGCGTCATTGATCGTACGCGCGGTGACCTGCAACCGATCATCCAACTCGAAAGACACGTCGGGGCCGAAAATCACGCTGGCGTATTTGGTCAATGCTTCCGCAAAAGGCGCGGAATAGCGCTGTCGTGCCTCGTCACGATGCTTATGCATGGTGCTACGCAACAAGTCGACCGCAGCCGCGCGCCGATCCGTGCGCTGCTTTTCTACCTCGAGTGTTTCGACCCTGGCACGGGTCTTATCCACTTCTTCCGCAATGCCACGAGCTTGCTCGATATAGCCCTGCAACCCGGAGATGCGGATTTCAGAGGCCTTGGCGCGCTCCTTGAGAGTCTCCACTTTCGTCCGCGCCCCCGCGAGCAGTTGCTCGGCCACATCGGGGTTGGCCTGGTGCATAGCGGCCGTCGCACTTGCCGCCGCCTCGTCGGCTTGCGCTTCCGCTTCCTTCGTACGGGTGACTGCCTCATCGAGTTCTTCGTCGGAACTGCGCTGGCGGGCCTGTTCCAATTCTTCTGAGGCCGTGGCCAAACTACGTGCCGCTGCTTCGCGCTCTGCCTCTACAATCTGCAGTGCAGTCTGTGCTTGGCGCTGCGTCAGTGGTTGCAGAGCTGCCTCAGCCTTCAGCAGTTCGGTATCGGCCTCATCAGCCTCCTTTTGTGCCGCCGCCACATGTGCCCCAGCGGTCTCGTCGTCAAGCTCCTGAAGCTCCGGATCGAGTTCGGCAACACTTGCGGCAAGCTTTTCCTCCTCAGCACGCAGGTCGTCCGTGCTGGACTTACCGACGATGGTCGTGCGGCGCTCGCGCGCTTTGGCTAGCTGATCTGCGTGTTCGCGATGGGCATCGCGAAGAGTCCGGACTTCCTCAAGATCCGCGCATTCCAGTTCCTCCAAAAGGTCATTCAGGGTTTCTTCGGCACGATTGAGAGCCTCGCGCCCGTCTGTTGCGTCGGCCGCGGCCTGGTAACGCGCAGCGAATTCGCCGAAGCGCACTTCAGTACCGTCGTAGACCTGAACTTCGGTAGCTCCGTCAAGGGTGACCTCGCGGCCATCGACGAGGACCTCACCCGAGTCCGGGGACGTGACCACCAGTTTTGCCGCTGTCGCCTGGCTGAGCCGGCGTTGCAGCTCCACGTCGTTGGTGGCTTTTTCGACGGCGCGCACATTCTCGTCAGTAATGGGCCGTTCCGGAGCGCTGTCGCGTAGCCGGGCAACTTCCGCGTCTGCGTCTTCCAGCTTTCCAAGGATCTCGCGCGCCTCGACAAGACGGGCAACCTTACGCACGATGTCTCGGTTCGCGTTCGCTTCCCGGAGGGCAGTCCGTGCCTCGTGTTCGCGCGCCTTCGCCGCTTCGACGGCAGCGCTCAACCGCTCAAAAGCTTCCCTTTCCTCTTGGGCTTTCTCGGTGGCGGCTGCGATCTTCTCGTCATATGCAGCTACATCGCGCTGAGCTTGAGTGACGCGCTCAACCAGTTGTGCTCGCTGCTTTTGGTCCGCTACCGCCTGCGATGACTCGCGGGCTGCCACGGTCTGGCGTTCCTGGGCGCGCTCAGCCTCCACACGTGTTTTGTTCGCGGCTTCAAACTCGGCTTCGCGTGCCTTGAGCTGCTCCTCAGCTTCAGGCAATTCTTGTTCGGTGTGGTCGATTTCCAGTTGTTTTCGGGCGACCTCATCGACGTAGGAGCTGAGCTGTTGGGCTTCCGCTTCCTGCCGCTGTAATTCTTCTCGCGCTGCGTTGAGGTCTTTGTCCGCGTCGAGGCGTTCCTTGGCCGGCCTGCCGGTCTTGGTGAAGTACCTTTCGTACTCTTTCTCGATGCGCTCCATTAACTCAGTATCTTCGGTACCTGCAAGATCATCGTCATCGCCGGCATCCAACGCGCGCGTCATCGACGGGATACCCACGGCGTCGATACCTTTCGGCAGCTCGTCCTGCCGCATGAATAGCGTGTCGACGAGAGTGGAGTCCATATTCTCTTCCACGATCTGGGACAACGCTGCGTCCGCGTCACGGCCGGTGTAGTTCTTCCGGTAAGGCTCCATCACCGTCAGCTCGCTCATGCTCTTGGCAAACCAGCGCTTACGGATCCGCAGGCGATACTCACCAATGGTGGCTTCCAGCTCAACCTCGGGTGATGCATCGCGGTGGACCGGACGCAGAGGCCTGGTGTTTTTATTGTTCGCGTTGTGGTTTTCTGTCAGTACAACGCGCAGAGCGTCCATGATGGTGGATTTTCCGGCTTCGTTATCGCCATGGATGACGATCACACCGGTCTCCGGCAGCTCCGTGAGTTCCAGGTGCTCGACACCGCGGACATTGGTCAGGCGCAAAGAATGAATCAACATCGGGTTTAGCCCTCCTGGCTCAGTCGAAATAGCAAGTTAACAGCGTCACGGGCAGTACTACTGCTGGCGCCACCATCGTGCCGTGAGGCAGTCTCTACCAGCTCCTCCATGGCACCTTTGGCAAAACCTTGCAGAGGCAAGGCCTCCAATTCCTCATCCCCGGGCTCTAGGTGCAGGTCCATTAACCGGGTGCGCTCATAAAGCGCGGCGAACACATCCTCGCGCGCGGCCACGCCACTTTCCAACGCGTGGGTAGCTTCCAAGCCCAACGTGCCGCGGATGGAGTACTTGATTGCGGTCCTAGCCTTGGCTTCATAAGAATCCAAGCGTGCCAAGAACTCGGCGACATCATCTGCGTCTGTCACATCGGCGTGGAGGGCGTCGAAAGTCCACTCCCCTGTCGGTACTTCTTGCACGTCACAGCCGCCGTCACTGTCGAGCGTGACGACGAGGGCATTGCCCGAATTCGTCTCCCCGCCCTGCACGCCTGGGTAATGATCGTGATAATCAGTCACCTCCGGGGAGCCAGAAAACCATACTCGCCCACTCGAGCCCAGCGACATCGTCGAGTGAGTATCGCCAAGGGCAAGACAATCAATCACGCCGTCGTCTAAAGCATCCTCTACGTTGGCCAAATCAATCAGATCCGGTGCGGCATCGCTGGAGTAGGACTCCACTTGGCCATGTCCCACCATCACCCGCAGACCTGTCGTCGGCTCCAAGCCACGCAACGCTTTGGCCACCAGATCTTCGGTCGCCCGCTTCGCGGTCAGCGGCGCGCCCACGATTTCCACGCCATCACGCACCGGTACTGGCTCAAAGGTGGACAGCACGGTCACATTGTCTAAGATCTCGGTTTTACTAAAGATTGAGTCCGCCACCAGCGGGTCATGGTTACCGGGCAAGAGGTAGACGGGCACAGGCAAGCCGCCAAAAGCTTCTAAAGCGCGCCCGGTGGTGCCCCGGTCCAGGGAATTGTGTTCGAACACGTCACCGGCGACCACGATAAATTCGGCGCCGTGTTCGTCGGCAAGCGTCCCCAATCGCTCCACGGCACGCAAACGTGCCTCGTTAAAACGTGACTGCGCTTCCGGCTTAAGGAAGGCGCGCGTCATGCCTAGCTGCAGATCAGAGGTGTGAATGAAGGTTAATTGCGTCATGCTTTAAGTTGTAGCAGACGCCTCGGACATGTGCCCTGAACTGCGGGGATCACTCCCCACGTGTGAGCTCATCGTAGAGGTCTTCGATATCGGCCACCGCGCGCAACTGATCGATGTTGGTAAAAGAAATCGTCTGCATCGCCTTGTGCAATAAGTCCAGGTCAGAATCATCCAGCATGGGCGCCACCTTCGGCGAGGGCACAGACGGCAGCCCGCGTCCCGTCCAGAAAAACTCCGAACCCTCCGCCGAGTTCTCCTTCGACACCGTCGCCGCCGACGCGCGCACGGTGCGCTCCAGAGAGTTCAGGTCCAGCCCTCGCAACTGGAACAGGGCGGGCGGATCCGCGTCAATACGCGCGGCGGCCTTCTCCGCCATCGCAACAGCATGTTTGCAAGCTTCTGCCTGGTCAGGGCAATCGCAATTAAACACGATGTCGCGCAAGTCCTCTGCCAACAGCAGGTCTAGCACGCGGTCCTCAAACGTCCCCCGGCGCGCCAACGTAATCCCGTTCGGGGTGCGCGCCAGAATGTCAGTGATCTCGGTGAGCTCCTCCGGCCCACGGTAGGGCAGGCGCATCACCACGTTGAATGGTTCGTTCTGGGAGCCTGCCACCTGACCGTGGATGGCGCCGTTGCGCAGGTTCAAGGCGATCACGTTACCGTTGGCTGCGTACTGGCGCCCGCGGCTGACTCGCCCCTGGTCGGTCTTGCGGATCGCCGCGTTGAAAATGCGCATTGCGGCCGGGGACCACGTCATGCCCGTTGGTCGCGGTGGGACGTTGACCTCGTCGGCAGAGTTGACGCGTGTGCGGGCGCCAAAGTTGGCGTAGATGACATTGTCTTTGCGTGGACGTGCCATGTGTTACTCCTTTTCTGCCCGGTAGGCCATGAGCCGCTGCAAGTCGTCGGGCTCCAGTTCGGTAATCCAGCCTTCGCCCTCGCCGACGACGGTACCGGCTAACTGCATCTTGCCGTCAAGCACGTCTTGGATGGACTCTTCCATGGTGCCGCGAGTGATCATCTTGTACACGTCGACGTTCTTGTCCTGCCCGATGCGGTAAGCGCGGTCCGTGGCCTGGTTTTCCACCGCCGGGTTCCACCAGCGGTCCATGTGTACCACCATCGAGGCGGCCGTCAGGTTCAAACCGGTACCGCCAGCCTTCAAGGACAGCAGCATGGCACGCGGCCCGTCCTCGGACTGGAAGTGGGCGACCATGTTGTCGCGCTTATTCTTGCTCACCCCGCCGTGTAAGAAGGGAATGTCTTCACCCAGACGCGAGGAGATATACGGCTGCAGAATATCGCCGAAGGCCTTGTACTGGGTAAAGATGAGCACGCGCCGATCCTCTTCGACGGCCTTGCGCAGCAACTCCATCAGCTTTTCCACCTTGCCAGAGCGGTGCGCGCCGTTAAGGGTGACGGGTGAGCCATCGCCAAGATAGTGCGCCGGGTGATTACAGATCTGCTTGATGCGCGTGATCGTCGCCAGCACCAGCCCCTTGCGCGCCATCCCGCTGCGCTCGCTTAAGGCCCGCTGCATCGAGTCCGTCAGCGCTTTATACATGGCGGCCTGCTCAGTAGTCATATCGACGACGACGATCTCCTCCGCCTTCTCCGGCAGATCATCAATAATCGACGGGTCAGTCTTCAACCGGCGCAGAATAAACGGGGCGGTCAATCGGCGCAGCCGCTCCCCCATCTCCGCCGCCAAATCCTCATCGCGCGACCCCTCAATCGCCTTCGCAAAGTGATTACGGAAGAACGTGGCCGAACCCAACATGCCGGGGTTGACGAAGTCCAGAATGGAGCGCATCTCACTGAGCCGGTTCTCAATCGGCGTACCCGTCAGCGCGATGCGATGGCGCGCCGGGATGGCGCGGACGGATTTGGATGCGCGTGTCGACGAGTTCTTGATCGCCTGTGCCTCATCGAGCACCACGTGGTCCCAGTCGAACTGGCTGAGCTCTGAAAAGTCTCGCCCCACCACACCGTAGGAGGTAATCAACACATCCAGGGTCTCCATGGCTTCGAAGAGCTCCGCCCCATGCAGGCGATCGGATCCATGGTGCACGGCAACCTTCAGCCCCGGCACGAAACGCGCAGCCTCATTGGCCCAGTTACCCACCACGGACGTGGGTGCGACAACCAGCGTTGGCCCGGCCACGTCCCCGCGCTCGTGTTCCACCGCCAGCATGGTGAGCAGCTGCAGGGTTTTGCCCAGGCCCATATCGTCGGCAAGCACAGCGCCTAGGTTGTTGCGCGACATGAAATAGAGCCAGTCCACGCCGCGTCGCTGGTACTCCCGCAGCTCGGCGGTGACGGTGTCGGGGATGTCGAGTCGCAGCGGTGCGGGTCGGTCCTGTCCCCCGATCAGCGAGGTAAACCAGGGCGAGCCCTCAAATTCGATCGGTTCGCTGGCCATGGATTCCAGGGCGAGTTCGCGCAGCTCGGCGGCGGAGACCATGCCGCTCTCGCCGTCCTCTAAGTCGCCCTCGCCACTCGCGGCGGCGTTATATTCCTCGCGCAGCCGTTCGGCTTCGGCGGCCAGCTCTTCGGCGTCCTCGGCCCCGTTGGACTTCGCGATCTCGGCGCGCATCGCCGCCTGCTCCATACGGCGCTTCAGCCCGGCGCGGGATTGCGCGGCCAGCTGCTCCATGTAGTCGGAGATTTTGCTTAACGACGAGGTGTCGGCCAAGACCCACTCGCCGCGCAGTTTGATCAGGCCGGTTTTAGAGTTGACCAGCTCTGCCATTTCCTCGTCGGTCAGGTCCACATCGCCGACGGAAAGCCGCCAATCGTAGGTGAGCAGCTGGTCGAAACCGAGGCGGGTGACCGTCGCGTCGTCGGCTGGGTCGTGGGCGCGCGCCACGTGGAGTTTCGCCGTTGTCTCGGCGGTGGACCAGGCCCGTGGGAGCATGACGGCGAAGCCTGCGGCGCGCAGTGCGGCGGCGTCGTGTTGGACGAACTCGACGATCTGGTCGGTGGTTAGGTAGGTGTCCCAGTCACCGACGTTATTCGGGTCGCCTTGTGCGCCCACCGGTGGGTGCAGGGTCGCATCCACGCGTGGGGTGATCGCCATGGCGCGGCGCAGCGAGCCCTTAAGTTTTTCGGTGCTGGTGGGGTCCAGTTCGGCCAGGCGGATGGGCCGTGGTGCGTCCGTCCCGCTGCGGACCTGGATGCGGACGGGCCACCGGTCCCCGCTTCCATCGGAGGAGAAAGTTGCGTCTGCGTCGGGCTGTTCGACGATGAATACCATCTGCACGTTGACCGCTG
Source organism: Corynebacterium sp. (assembly GCF_043426755.1). Lineage (GTDB taxonomy): Bacteria > Actinomycetota > Actinomycetes > Mycobacteriales > Mycobacteriaceae > Corynebacterium. The sequence continues at coordinate 28,676 of NZ_JBHWRP010000026.1, forward strand.
TGATGGAGCCGTTCCACGCGGTGATGTGCTTCAACAGCTGGGGGCCACCGCGGCGCAGGGGCTGGGAGCGCAGGAGCGAGTCGACGAAGTCATGCAGCGGGTAGGGCCGCTCTTCTTCGAGCACGTGGCTCAGGCGCGCGGACGTGATCCAGTGGACGAAGGTTTGGGCGATGGATTCGGACAGGTTGACGTTATTGACCACGATCACACCGGGGGCCGCAGCGATCATGTCGGCTAACCAGCCGCGCTCCTCCAGCCCGGTACCCAGCTGCCATTCCGGGAACCACTGGTTGTCGATGTACTGCACGCGGATGCTCACCCGCCCGGCGCGGATAAATTCGGTCAGGCCTTTATACATCCGCAGGATCCAGTAGAGGTCCGGTGCTACCGATTCGCGTTGGGTGCGAGTCGCCGCCGGGGAGTCCTGGTCGAGGAACGAGATCTGCTCCAGGAAGGAGATGGCTTCATTCGGGGCGAACGCCGCGGCAGGAATGCGCAGGTTCACCTGGCGGCCCTTCGGCGTTTGGAGGGTGGCGCTGACACGGCGGCGAAACTGATCGTCGTTAAGCATTGCTTCGATGACCGGTGGGAACGTGCCTGAGGGGACCTGGGAGGGCAGGATGATGCGGTGACCGTGTACCTGTTCAACCCAAAGGTTGAGGCCGGAATCTGCAAGCCAGAGTCCGTGCACCAGGTAGTCAGCCATACTCGTCCTACTCAACTTCCTTATTAAACGTGTGATCCTGCTAATAGGCGACGGGGGTCATAGCTCGTCACACCACGTGCGCTATTGTCGAACCAACCATTGTACCCGCGCAGACCACAACGCGTTAGATTGAAAGAAGAACACGGATGAGCGATAACACGTGGATGATCATTGCGATCGTCATTTACTTCGCTGTGATGATCGGTATTGGGTGGTATTCCTACCGCCAAACCAAGAAGTATGACGACTACGTGCTAGGCGACCGCGGCCTCCACCCCTTCGTGGCAGGCTTGTCGGCTGGTGCTTCCGATATGTCGGGCTGGTTGCTCATGGGCCTGCCGGGCGCGCTCTACGTCTCGGGCATGAGTGAACTGTGGATTGCGATCGGCTTGCTGATCGGCACGTGGGCGAACTGGCGCTATGTTGCCCCGCGCATGCGCTCCTACTCGGAGGTCGCCGACAACTCGATCACCATGCCCAGCTTCTTCGAAAACCGCGTGCATGATTCTTCGCGCGTGCTGCGCATTCTGGCTGCCGCCATCATTATCTTCTTCTTCACTTTCTACGTATCCTCCGGCATGGTGGCCGGTGGCCGCTACTTCGAGTCCACCTTCCAGGGTGACTACCTCACGGGCATGCTGATCGTCGGTGGCATTACGGTGCTGTACACCTTCATCGGTGGCTTCCTTGCGGTGAGCTACACCGACGTGGTGCAGGGCCTACTGATGTTTTCGGCCCTGCTCATCGTTCCGATCATGGCGTTTTTCTCCCTGGATGATCCCAGCACGCTGTTTAGCTTTGCGACGAACAATGCCTACGGCCCGCACTCCGAACCCAATGAGACTTACTTCAACCTGATCGCCGGGGTCTCGGCCGTGACGATCATCGGCAACCTGGCATGGGGTCTGGGCTACTTCGGCCAGCCGCACATCATTTCCCGGTTCATGGCGCTGCGCTCCCCTTCACAGGCACGCCAGGCCGGCAACTACGGTGTGTTCTGGGTGACGCTGTGCTTCCTCGGCGGCATCGCAACGGCGATCATCTCCACGCAGTACTTCGAGGAAAAGAACGCCACGGTCACCGACACCACCAGCTATGAGACGATCTTCCTCGACCTGACCCGGATCATGTTCCACCCGCTGATCGCCGGCATCATCTTGACAGCCGTGCTCGCCGCCATCATGTCCACGATGAGCTCTCAGCTGCTGGTCACCGCCTCCGCACTGGTGGAAGACGTCTACCGCGTATTCGGCAAGAAGCAGGCGTCCACCACGGGCCTACTGTTGGGCTCGCGCCTGATGGTGCTGGCGGTGGCGATCGTCGCGATGCTGCTGGCGATCAACCCCTCCGATTCGATTTTGAACCTGGTGGGCTTCGCGTGGGCCGGTTTCGGCTCCGCGTTCGGCCCGATCATCCTGGCCGCGCTGTACTGGAAGCGTCTGACCGCGCCCGGTGCGATCGCGGGCATGGCCACCGGTGCCGTCGTCTCCTTCGTGTGGGGCAATATCGATGCCGATTGGGCCGCGCTGTATGAGATCGTCCCAGGCTTCCTCTCCGCGGCCATCGTGATGGTGCTGGTCTCCCTGGCCACAAAGCCACACCCTGAGGCTGAGGCCGAGTTCGACGAGGCTATCGCCGTCACTCGCTATTCCTCCCAGCACCCGAATACCACCTTTGCGCAGGCCCGTGAACAGATTCACACTTCCCCGCGCGAGGGAACCGCTGAGGGGTCCACCGCAGTCTAAGGGGGTATGCGCACTTTTACCCGCGTCTACCTTCTTGTCCTGACTCTGCTCACGCTTGCCACCGTCCCGTTTCCGGCTCCACCCGGGATCGACACGGGCGCGCGTGAGCTTTCTGCATTTTTGGACCACACACCTTCTTCCGCACACCGCGAGCGGATCCCCGGATATAGGCGCGAGGCTTTCGGCCCCGGCTGGGCCACCCTTTCCTCCGGCTGCACCGTACGCGAGCAGCTTCTGGTTGAGCATTTTTCGCTTGACGACGATCCCCCTGCCGTACCCGCCCAACGGTCCTGCCCATCGTCGTTAAGCACCCTTGATCCTGCTGTTGTGATCACGGACCCGTACACGGGCAGCGAGCTCGTGCGCACGGACGTGGAAATTGATCACCTGGTGCCGCTGGCTGCGGCGTGGGACCTGGGGGCACATAGCTGGGACGATGCGACGCGGGAGGCTTTCGCGAATGACCCGGCGAATTTGGTGGTGACGTCCCGGGAGGCAAACCAGGAGAAGTCGGACAAGCTTCCTAGCGAGTGGCTGCCGCCTGCTCGTGCTGCGCGGTGCGACTATGCCATTAAGATGGCCAGCGTCGCCTATCGATACTCTTTGGCGCTGCCAGAGGGGGACAAGAAAGTCCTGCGCAGGCAATGCCGTTTGACTATCGGTGCGTGGTTCATCGTAAGGTAAACACGAACATTTCCCGATTCTGTTAGAGACTGTGAGGCATACATGCTGAATTCCCTTCTCATCTTCTTTCACGTGGCCGCGGCGATCCTGCTGCTGGCACCCGTGATGGTGGGTGTCTCCGCTTTCCCACGCCAGGCTGACGCAGCCCGTGCCGGCGATGAACGCGCTGCCGGACGCGCGCAGCTACTGCACCGTGTCAGCTCCACCTACGGTATGCTCTCCGCGCTGGTTCCGCTGCTGGGTGCTGCGGTTCTGTTCGCGGGCTGGTCCGAGTACAAGTCCATGTGGCAGTTCCACACCTCGCTGATCGTGGCCATCGTGGCGTGGGCGGTCCTGATCGCCCTGGTGATCCCGCAGCAGAAGAAGATGATGGGCAGCCTCAACCTGCTGCCGGCATCCGATGCGGATCCAGAGCATGACCACGTTGCCGACTGGGATGGTGCAAAGAAGAAGGCCACCATCGGCGGCGGCATCTTTAACCTGCTGTGGATCATTCTTCTGATCCTGATGTACGTCTAAGCCAACTAGCCGCTTCTCCCCTGGCGCAGCGCCTCTTTGAGGGGAAAGAAAAGGTCCGCGTCCTGCTACGGGATGCGGACCTTTTACTTTTTTGAAGTGCGTGTTAAGCGTGCGGTCTTAGTCGCGCCAACGGCCACCACGGCCGCCGCGGCCACCACGATCGTCACGGTCGCGGCCACCACGGTAACCTCCGCGGCCACCGCGATCATCACGGTCACGGCCACCACGGTAACCACCACCGCGGCCGCCACGACCACGGCCACCGCCGCCACCGCGGAAGTGGCCGGCGCCGCCGCCAGCGTCCTTCTCAATGTGGATCAGCTGGCCGGAGATGCGGGTGTCTTCCAAGCGGTCCAGGACGGACGGGTCCAGGTTCTTCGGCAGCTCTACCAGGGTGTGGTCCACCGCGATAGTGATGCGTCCGAAGTCTTTGGAGCTCAATCCGCCCTCGTTGGCGATCGCACCGACGATGGCGCCAGGGCGCACGTGCTGGCGCTTGCCCACCGCAAGGCGGTAGGTTTCGAAGTCGCCGTCTCGCTCGAAGCGGTCGCGTCCACGGCCCCGGTCGCCGCGATCTCCACGGTCAAAGCGGTCGCGTCCGCCGCGGTCACGGCGATCATCACGGTCCCACTTGTCGCGGTCGCGGCGATCCCGCTTCTGCTTCGGTGGCTCCTTCATGAAGAACTCTTCGCCGGCCTGCGCCTGGGTTGCCAGGGCTGCGGCTACGTCCTCCATTGGCACGTCGTTGGCCTCGGAGTAGTCCTTGACCAGCTTGCGGAAGATGTCCATCTCCTTGGATTCCAAAGATTCGGTGATGGAGTCAGCGAACTTCGCCTTGCGCGACTCGTTGACCTCATCAACCGTCGGCAGTTCCATCTCTTCGATCTTCGCGTTGGTCACGCGCTCAATGGAGCGCAGCATGCGACGCTCGCGCGGAGTGACGAACAGGATCGCCTCACCGGAACGTCCGGCACGGCCGGTTCGGCCAATGCGGTGGACGTAGCTTTCGGTGTCATTCGGAATATCGTAGTTGAACACGTGGGAGATGCGCTCCACGTCCAGACCACGAGCAGCCACATCCGTAGCCACCAGAATGTCTAGGCGGCCGTCACGCAGCTGGTCCACGGTGCGCTCACGCTGCTGCTGGGCGATATCGCCGTTGATTGCAGCCGCCGAGAACCCACGCGCACGCAACTTCTCTGCCAGTTCCTCGGTTTCGTGCTTGGTGCGCACGAACACGATCATGGCGTCGAACTCGGTCACCTCAAGGATGCGGGTGATCGCGTCCAGCTTGTTGCGGTGCGCCGTGAACAGGTAGCGCTGGCGGATGTTGGTGTTGGTGCGGGTCTCGCTCTTAACGGTGACCTCTGCTGGATTGTCCAAGTACTGCTTGGAAATCTTGCGGATCCCGTTCGGCATGGTTGCCGAAAACAGTGCGACCTGCTTCTCATTCGGGGTGTCTTCCAGGATGCGTTCCACGTCTTCCTGGAAGCCCATGTTCAACATCTCGTCGGCCTCATCGAGCACCAAGAAGCGCAAGTTGGAAATATCCAGCGTGCCCTTCTCCAAATGGTCGATGACACGGCCTGGCGTGCCGACGATAATCTGCGCACCACGGCGCAGGCCTGCCAGCTGGACGCCGTAGGCCTGACCGCCGTAAATCGGCAGTACCTGGATCTTGCCCAGGTGGTCCGCGAAGGACTGGAAGCTGTCTGCCACCTGGAGCGCTAGCTCACGTGTGGGCGCCAGCACCAAGGCCTGCGGGTAGCGCTCATTCGGGTCGATTTGGCTGAGAACTGGAAGCGCAAAGGCTGCGGTCTTACCCGTACCAGTTTGCGCGAGACCGACAACGTCTCGGCCTTCCATCAGCAGTGGAATCGTCTCAGCCTGAATGGCGGAAGGCTTTTCAAAGCCCACGCGCTTGACGGCATTCAGGACTTTCTCGGGCAGGCCGAGGTTGTCAAAGCCGTTGTCGGCGTGCTCTGCAGGTTCTTCGTTTACTTCTTCATTGGCCGTATCCGCTTCTGCGGTTTCGGCGCCGGTATCCTCAGAGTCCGCCGCATCCCTGGTGTCTTCGTTAGTGGCCTGCACAGTATCCTGCTCTGCCACGACATCCTGCGGGTTATTCTGAGTTTCCGACTCATTAACATTGTCCGGCTCATGTACGTCGCCGGTGACGTTTTCGGAATTGCTCATCGCCTACGAACAGTACGCCACTGATCCACTTTTCACCATTCGCTTTATGCCGACACGCCCACCCGACCACCAATTCGTGCGATCAATGGGGGTAGTTTTCGAGCAGCTCAGGCACCATGCCCGCCCATTGTGGGGAGCATTCCCCAAAATGCTGACGACTCAAAGCACTAGGCGTTAGAGTACAACGCATGAAACGACAACTAATCACCCTTGTTGCCGCTTCCGCACTGGTCCTCACCGGCTGCGACGGCAACGGCAACCAGACAGACAGTCAAGCACTACCGGAGCCGACCATGTCGTCGTCCTCTACCGGTACAGAAGATTCCACGGACGACTCTGAAGCTACCGACGACACCGCAGAGGAATCGTCGGAACGCGAGAGGGACCAAGAACAAATCTCGGTGAACCCGGACCAATTCCAAACCGCCGAGAACACGTGGTTGGTCTCCACCCACGACAACGGCCAGTGCCTCATCAAAACTACCGAAGGGGATGAGTTGTTCAGCTGCAACCTGCCGTTCGCCGACCCTAAGCCCCCGGCACTATCGGCCGTAACAGGTATAGATCCCCTTGCCGAGGAGCCAAATATTGCCTCAATTGACCCAGTGGTAGGGGTCTACGCTGACTGGGCTCCTGGTTCTCAGGGGCACGGGGCCTCGACCTATCTGGAGCCTGGGGAAAGCACGGAGATTGAAGGCATCGAGCTCGCGCATCTCCCCGATGGCACGTTCAAGGTATCCATGGGCGTGCACTGGTTCACCATGAACGACGGTCAGTTTGAAAAGTCGCAAGCTCCGTTTGTCGAAGACGATTCCGAGTTCGTCAGCGGCGAAGCGCAGGCAGGCGAAGTCTGCGGAGAAGTAAAATCCAAGGGCGACGGCTCTACACTGCGCGTGGTCGCGGAAGAAGCCACAGACTGCACGGTGGCAATGGAGGTCATGTCCGACTACATGAGTGATTCCCCAAGCGGCACTCCACCGCAGGGGTCCGGTGGCCACTGGCTGGCGCCGAACAGTTGGCATTGTGGGAGAAGCTACCTCTTCCCCCGAGAAGAAGCGGTTGGATATAAGTATTCTCCCGGATGTGACTCCTTTCGCGCGACCGACGGCAGCTACGGCAGCGTGATGGCAGTCCCAACTGATTGGGAGTACGCCAATCTGTAGAGCTCGGCTTTAGGACCCTTCCTTAAAGCTGCCATCTGCGGTGATCACGGGCTGCACCGACCAGCAGAAGTTAATCCACTTGTCGGTTTCCTTCCACGAGTAATCGGGCTGGAACGTCGTCGACGGCTTGGTGTAGATCACCGCAGAGCGCACCTCAATGGGCACCTTGGGGCTGTTCGGGTTCAGGTCCTCATGCTCCAGGATGCGGCAGACCAGATTCAGCGTCTCACCGGAGTCCGCCACGTCGTCAACGACCAGCACGCGCTTGCCAGCTAGGTTGGATGAGTCCAAGTACGGTGGCAGCAGCATCGGCTCCGGCAGGGTCTGGCCGATGTCCGTGTAAAACTCCACGTTGATCGAGCCCAACGGCTTAATGCCCATCGCGTAGCCCAGCGCACCAGCGGCGATGAGTCCACCGCGCGCCACGGCGATGATCAGGTCAGGCACCCAGCCGGAGTCCACAATCTGCTGTGTAAGTTCACGGCTTGCCTCGCCGAACGTCTCCCACGTGAGGTTTTCACGTTCCGGATCGACCCACTCTGGTTGGTTCATGCTCACCACCGAAGCTCCCTTCGCCCATCTTGGACCTCAAAAGATATGTGTTGTTAGACAGCTTAAATGGTTCCGCCCGGACTTTCGTAACCTACCAGGCCTTTCCGCAAAACCGCAGGACGCCTGCACTGCAGGCCTGCAGGCTTTTCGACGATCGCCCAGCCAATCATCAGAGAGTTCACCGCAATCCCCCATACTCGCCCGAATGTTTTATTAACATAGGGAATCATGACATCGAATCTGCGCGTTCTGGCAGTTTTATCGCTTCTCACACCAGTTGCCCTGGTTGGGTGTTCTGCCACGCAGGACCCAGAGGCTGAGCCCTCGTCGGAAGTCTTCACCACCGTCGCTGAGGACGCGGAAGGCCAGGACGAGACCGAGGAAGAAACGACGGAGCCCGAAGCCGCAGAGGATCCCGATATCGAACGCTTCGCCCTTGCCAAGGACATTTACGCAGTCAAGGTGCCAGGATACGGCGCCTGCACTGTCGATCTTGTCGCGGATTCCATGTTCTGCCGCGTCGACGATCCTGAGGCCTTCAATTTCCCTTCGGCGACGTCGATACATGATCCCGTAGTTGGCTTCTACCCCGTCCCCGACGGCGACCCCGCCCCCTTCGAACAGGCCGAAGAGCTGCACCGCGGCGAGATCGTCGATATCGGCGGAACGATTCTCGCCCACAACGACAATGGCACCATCCGCGTCGACCGCGGCCCGCACTGGTTCGCACTCGTCGACGGGCAGCCTGTCCTCGGCGAGTCCCCCTACTCCCTCCCCGAGCCGCCGATCAGCGATGGTTCAGCGCACATGGGCGAGGTCTGTGGCCAGGTGACCGTTGGCGAGGACATCAGGTTGAACATCACCGCGCTTAACGACGAAACCCTCTGCCCCGCCGCCCGGGATGCTGTGACCGCATACATCCACGATCACCGCGGCGAGGGTGAGTGGACAAGCCCCGACGGCTGGGAGTGCTCCCGCGACTACGCCTTCCCCGCCGAAGAGGTCAGGCCCGAAGACCGCTTCCCTACCTGCAGGCACCCCGACGATGGAGCTGCCGCTGCAGTCTCCATGAAGTGGCCCTAAGGGCGCTTAGTTAGTCTTAGACGCATGGCGAAATTTATCGAGGTCACCGGTGCCGTCTTCGTCCGCGGCACCACGGTGTTTGCAGCCCAACGCGGCGCAGGCAAGAATATGGCCGGCATGTGGGAATTCCCCGGAGGCAAGATCGAACCTGGTGAATCTCCTGAAGAGGCACTTGCCCGCGAGATCCGCGAAGAACTTCGCGTTGATGCTGTCGTCGGCGAACACATCACCACCACGGCCTACGAGTATGACTTCGGCACCGTCAACCTCGCCACGTACTTTTGCACGCTTTCCGACGATGCATCTCCGACTCTCACCGAGCACCAAGATGCCCGCTGGGTGCCAATCGATGAGCTCAACGATCTGGACTGGGCACCGGCCGATATCCCAGCAGTACATCTGATCATGGAGAAGCTCGGATGAGCACATCGAAACCGGCACTCCGCGTGGGAGTGGAACACGGTTTTGTCGACCGCTATGTGGGTTCAAGTCCTGTGTTCAACCCACTACTCGTGGCGAACACTGACGAAAACACGATGCTAAAAGCAATCAACGAAGAGTTGAGCACTGCAGAGTCTTTCGTTTTCTCCGTTGCGTTCATTTCTTCTGGTGGTCTCAGTGCGTTGAAGACGGCCTTGGTGAATTTCAAGGGAGCCGGAAAAATAATTACTTCGGACTACCTAGATTTCAACGAGCCAGCGGTCCTCGAGGAGCTTCTTGAACTGCCGAATGTTCAGACCTACGTCTTCACTCAAAAACCGCACCATGCCAAAGGATATATTTTCCGTCGAAGCGATCATGCGACTTCGATCGTTGGATCCTCGAACCTAACGCGAACGGCACTGATCAGTAACCGAGAATGGAATCTACGGTTTTCCACCCACGACGACGGCGATATCACTGATCAACTCAATAGAGCCATCGACGCTCACCTCGATGAGGCCGAGCCCCTCACAACCGAATGGATCGAGCAGTACGAGGCACGACGAGTCCCGCCGCCAAAACGGTTCGACCCTGAACTTCCGGCAACCCTTGCTAGTAAGGGTGCCGACGAAGTTATTAAACCCAATGCGATGCAAACTGAAGCGTTGGAGAAGCTGCAGTTAGTCCTCGACAACGGTGAGCAGCGAGCGCTCATCATTTCTGCAACCGGTACCGGTAAGACAATTCTTTCCGCTCTTGCCACCCAAATGTACGATCCGCAGCGGCTACTATTTGTGGTTCACCGTGAACAGATTTTGGAGAAGGCTGCTTACGAGTTCCAGCGTGTCTTACGTTGCGATGAATCAGAGATCGGCTTTTTCGTCGGCTCTCGTCGACAGCTCGATCGCAAGTACGTGTTTGCCACGATCCAGTCTCTTTCCCGCCCGGAAACACTCGCACGCATCTCACCGAAAGAATTCGACTTCATCATCATCGATGAGGTTCACCGTTCCGGCGCGGACACCTACCGCCGCGTGATCGATCATTTCCGACCCGAATTTTTATTAGGTCTGACCGCCACCCCAGAGCGGACCGATGGCTTCAATATTTTCGAACTTTTCGATCACAACGTTCCGTACGAGATTCGTCTTCGTTCCGCCCTCGAATCCCACATGCTCGTCCCCTTCGACTATTACGGTGTGACTGACTGCCAGTCTGCGACGAACGGAACGCCCAACGACAAATCGTCGATCGACGAGCTTGTCGACGAAGATCGCGTGGATTACATTGTGTCGATTTTGGAGAAATACGGATTCTCCCGCGGAGTGAAAGGCCTTTTCTTCTGCAGCCGCAACGAGGAAGCCTCAAAACTCAGTGAGGCTTTAAACGGTCGTACCGTGTACGGCAAACCACTACGAACGGTTGTCCTCTCCGGTGATGATCCAGTTGAAAAGCGCGAAGAAACCATCGCGAACCTAGAAGCCGGCGACATCGATTACATTCTCACCGTTGACATCTTCAACGAAGGCATCGACATCCCCTCAGTCAACCAAATAGTCATGCTGCGAGCGACACAGTCGTCGATCATTTTCACCCAACAATTAGGACGCGGGCTAAGGATTGCTGAGGGGAAACGTTCCCTTCGCGTTATCGATTTCATCGGTAACTACGCAAACAACTACCTCATCCCCATTGCATTAACCGGCGATCGATCCGGGGTGAAGGAATCGGTGCGCGAGACGATTCGTAAAGCCAACCGCTCTCACTTCGCAGGCCTGTCGACGATTAGCTTCGACGAGGTGGCCACCCAACGAATCCTTGAATCTCTCGAAAAGGTCAATCTTCTTGATAAACGGCGGGCAAAAGAGGCAATCATCAACCTCACTCACCGGCTCGGTGGCATTCCACGCCTCATTGATTTCGAATACCACGAGTCGACGAACCCAGCATTGCTTGCGAGCAAGTGGGGTAACTACTGGTCTCTCCTCCATTCCCTCAAACTCGTTGACCAGGCGCCACTGGCTAAGGAAAAGTGTTTTCTAGATTTTCTCCACGGCGAGATTCTGAACGGTAAGCGACCGCAAGAAGCTCTGGTACTGCGCGAATTATTGTCCACCCGCCAAGCTCCAACGGAAGATATCGCAGCAATGCTCGCAGCCGGCGGCTACCGGATCGACAATGACGCTTTGCGATCAATCGCGCGAGTCCTCGACCTCAGTTTCTTCACCACCGCGCAGCAAAAGAAATACGGGGAACTTCCTGTCGCCACTGTCGATTCCTCTGGCACTTGGCGCCTGGGTGAAGACTTCGCTGCACTTTACGATTCCTACAACACTTCCGAGCGATTCACCCCGATCAGTTTCCGGGATCACATCGATGACTTCATCGAAACAACACTGCTTCTCAACCGCAAGCACTATGACAAGAGCGGCACCCTTGTCGTCGGAAAGACGTATACGCGCCGGGATACGTGCCGCTTGCTGAACTGGCCATCAAACCAGGAGAGCACGGTCTATGGCTACAAGACGGACAAAGCAACCATGACGTGCCCGATCTTTGTCACCTATCACAAGGGTTCAGACATCGAGGCGAGTGTGGACTACGGCGATGAGTTCATCGACCAATCGACGATGCACTGGTTCACGCGAAACAACCGGACGCTGGAGTCGAAAGAGCTTGAGCCCATTTTAGGCAACGAGGCGGAACTCCACCTGTTCGTCATGCGCGAGGACGCAGACGATGGTGATTTCTACTATCTAGGCCAGGTGAAGTCCGACAACGCTCAACAAACGACGATGAAGGGCAAAGAGGGCGCTGAACTCGATGTTGTCACGACAGACCTAAATTTGAAGGTCCCCATCTCGCCAGAACTTTTTGCAGCACTTACTGCACCGAAAACGGAAGCAGTCACCGCCTAGCCGCCACAGGGCCTCGTCGTAAAGCGAAAAGCGCTTAGAAGCCGACGTAGTTGTACATCTCCAGGCGCATGCCGGTCTCCTGGACATCCAGGACGGAGACGCCGGCGTGGCGGGGATTGACCATCTTGGAGATGTCGATGCCCAGGCCGCGGGCGAGGTAGCGGCGGATCACGCCACCGTGGGCGACCACGCACACCATGTCGATGTCATTGTTGCGGGCGTGGGTCAACGCCTCAAAAATAGCGGAGTTGATGCGGAAGAAAAACTCGTCCATGCGTTCGCCACCCGGAGGGTTGAACTCGCCTAGGCCCCAGTCCTCGTACTCCTTCGGGTCCAGGTCAGCGATCAAGGAACCCTCCCAATCGCCCAAGTCGAACTCATTCAGGCGCGGATCCACCTTATCGATGTGCAGGTGAGCCGCCTCGGCGGTCTGGATCGTGCGCTGCAACGCAGAAGTGACCACGTAGCGCGGGGCAAGGTGGGCGATGATGGGACGGAGGCGCTCGGCCTGGGCGCGGCCTTCGTCGTTAATCGGGACATCTGTCTGGCCCTGCATGCGGCGCTCAATATTCCAGTCCGTGGCAGCGTGGCGGATCAGCATCAACTTCATAGGTATCACATTAGTCTCTGAACTGGCTTACCGCGACGAGACCGACAAGCAACACGGCGACGGGGACGAACATCGACAACCCCATCCCGAATCCCACGCCATAAGCCACGGTCATCTGCATCACCGCGCCCATCGCGGACTGGCCGATCACCGCACCCACCTGGCGGGACGTGTTGTACACACCGGAGCCGGCACCCATCACGTCGCTGGGCAGGTCGCGCATCGAAATCGCGGAGTTCGGCGACCAGCACAGACCATTAGCGATGCCAAGCAGGCTGATCGGCAGGATCATCCACCACTGGCTGGCGCCGGCGATCATGAACGCGCCGAACAGCACCATCGCGGTAATCATGGTGGTGAAACCGATTTGAGACACACGCCCAGGCGCCATCCGGTCCGTGAGGCGCCCTGCGATCGGCGCGAAAATCACGCTCAAGATGCCCATCGGGATCAGCATCAACCCGGCGGCGGTGCCGTCCATCCCCTTGCCCACCTGCAGGTACTGCATCAGCGGCAGCTGCACGGTGTACACCGCCACACCCAGCGTGAAGACTGCGACGATGCCGCGGGAGAAATTGTGCACATTAAAGAGCTTCAGCGGGATCAAGGCGTTCGGGCCGCGGCTTGCTTGACGACGAATCAGCGCGACAAACGCGAGCGCGCCGACGATCAGTGCCACCCACACTGGCCAACCCCAATCCCATTCGGGTCCCTGCTGGAAAGCGACTGTCACACCGGCGACGGCCACCAGCGAAATCAGTGCCGACCACAGATCAATCACGGCTGTTGTGCGCGGCAAGCGTGGCACGAACATTGCGACCATGGCGATAGAGAGCACACCCACCGGGATATAGACGGCGAACACCCAACGCCAGCCGCCGGCGTCGACAAGCACTCCCCCAAGCGCGGGCCCGAACAAACCGGCCGAGCCTGCTACCGCCGACCAATAGCCCAGCGCGGTGCCGCGGCTGCTGCGCGGGAAGATGCGGTTGATCACGGCGAGCGGCTGGGGGTTCAAGATCGCCCCACCGAAGCCCTGGATGGCGCGCAGGGCGATGAGAGCCTCGATGCTGGGTGCGAAAGCGCAGGCGCCGGCGGCCACCACGAAGATGATCATGCCGATGATGTACATGCGGCGCTGGCCGAAGCGATCGCCAAGCCTGCCTGTCACAAGCAGAGGGACAGCGAAGGTAAGCAGGTAAGCGGCAACCACCCAAATCATTTGGTTGGTGCTGGCCCCAAGGTCCTCTGCAATCGCCGGCAGCGCCACCGCCACCATGGATTGATCAATCAGGGTAAGAAAAAGGCCCACACACAACGCGGCAAGGGCGCGATAAGCGGCGGGCTTCGAAATTTCAGTTGGGGTACTCACCCGGTACAACATACCTATGTTGCAGGTGTTTGTGTGGAGGAGGGGGTTTCGGTGCTGGTGTTAGCTCGCTGGTGGGATTCGCGCATGGCGGTGGCGATCGATCTTGCGGGTTCTTCCACGCACACCTTCCCGATATTGGTGCGCGGCAACAATAGCTGCAGCACCGCGTTGAAGAAAAACAACAAGAGAGACTTGTCTAAAAATTGGGTGACCACGGTGTGGTAGATCATCACCCTGATCTCGTCGGACTCCACCAAGGAAATGAAGTTATACAGATGTTGTGTTCCGGCATGATATAGCCCGTCAAAGACCGTGAAGTAATCAATGAGCAGGACGGTGCCTGACACCATCCCTAAGACGCACCCGGTCGTTATGAGCCTTGGTACCGTCGCGGTCCACCCTTCCACCATCGCAAACCACAGGAAGGCGCCCGGAATCATGAAAATTAACACCATGGGCAAAATGGCGGGCGTGATGAGGCTGCCAAGCACCGTAGTAAAAGCGCCCACTCCCATCGCGGCAAGTGGCCCTGCTGCGAATCCGACGAAAATGGAGCCCATAATGGAGAAATACAGGGGCACTTCCAGCGCGTGTGTCAGGGTGGTAAACCCCAGGTTGAGGCCGACACCAAGCACCCATAGCCAGAGGGCCTTAACTCCGTGGTCGCGCACTGTTGGGGTGAATGCAATAGTCCCGGCCACGATGATCAGCAAGAAGGCAATGACATAGATCGGATGGCCGAAGACGTTGTCCGGCACATGGGTGTCCGTCACCACAATCATCGCCCACGCCAGTGTCCCTATGATTAACGCGATGCCACAGAGCCACGCCAACGCTGTTTGATCACTGAACGGGCCTTTGCGACCCGTGTGGTTGAGGTGGGATTCCACGGCGCCGCCTTTTCACGGTTGGTCTAGTCTTTTCCCCACTATATTAACGGTGGCAAGTACCTGTGTATCACTTACGCTTGTTCACTCGACGAAGGCGCAGCTGGGAGGTGGCCAGTGTCTCGCGCCCGAAGATCCATACGACTACCGCGACCAAGGCGAGCACGCCGCATACACCGAAGGCCACCGTGAATCCATAGCGCTCCGCGAGAGCACCGATCACGATGGGGCCCGCGATCTGTCCAGCATCCATGCTCATCTGGAAAGTCGACAAGGCCTTACCGCCGGAGCGCTGGTTGCCGATGACGTCGGCAAGCACTGCTTGCTGCCCCGGGTTCAACAGGCCGGATCCCATGCCGGCTAAGGCGGAGACGATGATCAGTGGCCAGAAGGAATCGGCGAAGCCCATGCCGCCGGTAAAGATCGCCGAGAACACCAACCCCGACAAGATCAGTGGCTTGCGGCCAATGGTGTCCGCCAACCGCCCGGAGAACTGCAACGCAATCGCGTTACCCGCGGCAAAGGCTGCCATCGCCAGGCCCGCTGCAGCGCTACCGTGTTCGAACACCGCCGCCGCAAAGAGGGGCAGTACGGCCACGCGCACGCCCATGTTGATCCAGCCGTGCGCGAAGTTGGACACCAGAACGGAGCGGTACGCTGAATCCGACACCGCTTCCTTCAGTTCTAAAGGTGGCAGGGTGGCCTTCTTCTCATCCTCGTCGCTACGCGGCATGGCCTTCCACACGACGAAGGCGGCCAACCCCACGCCCACGCCATAGATAACGAACGGCCAGCGCATACCCAAAAAGGACATAGCCGCGCCAGCGACCGGCCCGACGATATTACCCAACAGGAACGCCGTGCCGTACACGGAGGAAGCGCGGCCGCGAATCGACGGTGGCGCCACCTTCACGATCATCCCCATCGCAGAGATCGAGAACATCGTCGACCCGATGCCTGCGATCGTCCGCAGCACCAAAACATGCCAATACGCCTGGGTGATCGCGACCAACCCGGTAGCTACAGCAACGACGATCAGCCCGGTCAAGTACACCTTGCGCGAACCGACCTTATCGACGAGGCGCCCGGCCCACGGCGCGCCCAGAAGGCGCGCGGCCGAAAACACCGACACCACTGCACCGGCCGCAGCCATGGAGACGCCGAAGCTCACCGCGAACTGCGGGATGATCGGGGCGATGAGGCCATAACCTAAGGCGATGAGAAACGCCGCGGAGACCAAGACCCAGATCTCCTTGGGAATCTTGACGGGGGCCTGACCAGCCTCGTGTGATGTAGAAGAGTCATTCATTGTGCCTATTAGCCTATCCCCTTTTCATACGGAAGCTATTTCTCTCCATTTTTCGAACATTAGCTCTATGGTCTAGGTGGTCGTGTCGCACCCACGTTCTAGTGTGTGAGCCATGAACAACAACTTTTCTCTGACCATCCGCCCCACCGTCGACAGCCTGCGCCTCCACCACCCAGACACCTTGGAGGGTGCAGCAAGCCGGATCCGCCATCCCCGAAGCCTGGCTCGACCCGTCCCCTCATGGCGGCCGCCGATCATGAAACTTCCAGGTGGTGCAGGCGCTCCCCCACTCAACCTGGCGATCAGCCGGCATCGCGTCGGCCCCCGCGCTGCAGCACGGATCCGTGGGTTTGGCGAAAAGCGCACGCCCGCCTACCTCGTCAGCGTGCGGGTTACAGACCCCACTGGCAGGCCAACAGACCGCGACATAGCCGAAACGTGGATCCGCGCATTGCTTCCCGACGATGTCGGCGACAAAGTTCACGAGGTCGACTCACACAAGGCGGTGACCTACGTGTGGATCGTGGACGGCAGCTTCAACCTGCTTGAATCGCCCGCCTCATTGTTCGAGGGAATGGCTGCCGCTTAGCGCCTAGTCCTCGTCGTCGAGCTCTTCTTCGTCGAGCTCCTCGTCGTCGAAATCATAGTCATCGTCATCAAGCTCATCATCATCGGCGCCGAAGATGTCGTAGACCATTGGTTCGTCGAAGTCATCATCACTGACCGGAAGGAGTTGAGATTCCCACTCCTCGGCCTGATCAGCAGCCAAAGACAGCACGTCAAACAGCCGGTCGAAATCTGCGAAGGTGCCCAGGTCGAGGATTTCTCCGTCAAGATCAGCCTCAATCACCAAGTCATCGAACAGTCGCTGGCGGTCCTCGTCGGAAAGCTCGGCATCGCCGTCGGACTCCCACAGTTCGTCGATCGCCTGATCCACCATGTCTTCGTAACCGGTACCCAAAGCGATGAACTCCACCGCGGCACTAGGCACACCGTCGATGACTTCCACCATGACCTGTAGCTCAGAGTTCTCGCCCACCTCGGCGCGCACCAGATTCGCATTCACGGCATCTTGGTAGAACTCCAGATCAGCGATGCGCTCATCGGTGCCCTCCAGAATGTCGCGCAACACAGTCACGACCTGATCGGTTGCGATGTGCTCGGCGACCGTACCCACCGCGGCGTCGACAGAGAACACCACAGAGACCAGCACGGCCTCGAAGTCCTCGTCATCTTCATCCACGTCCGCTGCAGCAATATAAACATTGGCTGCCGGGAGGTGCGGGTCAATCTCCACAAATTGGATCTCAACTTCCGCAGTGATGGGCACAAACATGGTGCCGTCGTGAACGCGCGACTCCACGCCCTCGTCGTCAAGCGCAGCGGCAATATCCTCGAAAAAGCTCATGTCGATATTTTCCTTCCCAGGTGAAAGCCACTACTCACAGCGGTGGTGACCGGCACCTAGCCTAGCTACTTTGAGGCAAACGCGCCGAAGATCAGCCCACGAATTACTCAACATCCGTTTCCAACGCCATACCCAGGAAATGAGCCACGCGCTGTTCGATATCTGCACGGCCCTCGCCCCAGTTCGTCATGTCGAAATCCGCCCACGCGCGACGCTTCGAACTCTTCGGGTCATACTCCACATAAGGCTCCGGCTCGAACACCGCGGTCGCCCGCCCCGGCGCGGCGTCGGAACGCCACGTGTATTCCGGCCACTGTGACCCTGGCCTGCCGTGGTGGAAAAACTGGCCCCAGTGATACTGCATGCGCTCACTGGTTTCCTCGAAGCCCTCGGTGGACAACAAGTTGTCAAACTTCGATGCACGCGTGGTGCCCGGCGCGCCAAACACGGCCGTCAGGTCGGAGGCGTGGATAGCGCCTAGGCCCAGTCGTCGCATGGTGGAGTTGGCGTAATCGAAGCGGTACATCCAGGTCGGTGCCACGCTGCGGTGATTGGTGGCTACTGACACGGCCGGCGCCCAGAAGAGGGCGTCCGCGATCAGTTCGGCAAAGTCCGAGCGTTCCACTGCTCCCCTATAGGCAGCCAGCACCTGGTCTGCGTGGACGGGGTCGAAGACGTCCAGCAGCCGTTTGGCAGCGGCGTGACGTTTCTTCGTGCGCAGGTACATCGCCTTGGCAAAGCTTGCCTCATCTGAGTTGGTGCCGATGATCAGCGGAACCGGCGCCTGCTTTCCCTCGGCGAAGGTGTCCAGTGGGTGTTGCGGCATGGTGGCCGATTCCAGGGTGGGCATGAAGGCAGAGTTGAAATACATCAGCTCACCACCACGGATGGTCATGGCCTGGCCGGTGCGCACGAGCTCAACGCCATCAACCTCGCGCAGGTCATCCAGGGTGGATAGGCGCGACATGCCCATCATGTCCAACAGTCGGGTGGCCCACCATGCCGACTGGATGCGGGTATGCACTGAGCCGATTGGCGGGGATTGTGCGATTGCACGGTGGAATAGACCACGGGCGGGTGGAGAGCTCATCAGATGGATCACCGAAGCCCCGCCTGCGGACTCACCCATGATGGTCACGTTGTTCGGGTCGCCGCCGAAGCCCGCAATATTGTCGCGCACCCACTCCAGCGACAAGATCTGGTCACGCAGCGCCGGGTTGGGCACGCAATCCGGGCCAATGGAGCGCAGGTCCAGGTATCCCAGCACGCCCAGGCGGAAATTCACGGAGACGTACAGCACGCGCGCCTCGGTGGCCAGGTTGTGGCCTTGGAGAACCTCTTCGTTAGATGAGCCCATGAGGAAGGAGCCACCGTGGAAATACACCACGACGGGCAGTTCTTCCCCGTCTTCATAATCTTTCGGGCGGACGATGTCGAGGTGGAGACAGTCTTCACTGCCGATGGTTTTGCCGACCAGGCTGTAGGTGCCCTGGAGCGCGGGCGGGGCGAATTCGGAGCAGTCGCGGATCCCGCCCCATGGTTGTACCGGTTGCGGGGCGCAGAACCGGTTCGCCCCTGACGTGTCTGCGCCAAAGGGAACCCCGCGCCATGTGGCGCAGCCGGTAGTGGGATCGGCAACGCCGCGAACATCCCCGGCCGTCGTCGTGACGACGAGGTGGTCGGAGCTTCCTGCGTAAGTACGATCAATCATTGGCATGCCTCCCACCGTAGTAACTCTTGCAGCGGGCCCGGAGGTCACAAGTTGGTTAAGGCGGAAATTTTCACTGGGCGCTATCCGCTGTGTTTATTGTTAACCCTCTACACTTTAGTAAAAATGCATATCTTATGAGGAGGCCACCATGGCACGTAGCGACGAAAAACTCCAGCTGACAGACGACGCAACCACCGAAGACGAGATCATGGACGCCGTTGGCACTGATCCCGAAACCGTCGAAGAGATGGAAAAAAGCGCGGGCCCAGTGGGGCGTGCGCTTATTAGTGCCGTGGACAAAGCAGTGCATATCCAGGGCAGCACTATTAAACGTTATGTGGATCGGCTGCGGCGAAAGAACCCGGATGCATCTCCTGCAGACCTGCAGGAGATTATGGACAAGCATTTCTTAACCACGGTCTCTGGCACCGGCGCTGGTGTGGGGGCCGCTGCGGCGATTCCAGGGATCGGATTGTTCACGGGCGCTGCCGCGGTGGCCGGTGAATCCGTGGTCTTTTTGGATTTTGCCGCGGTCTACACGGTGGCTAGCGCTTACCTGCGCGGTGTCGATATCTCGGACCCGGAGCGTCGTCGTGCGCTCGTGCTCATCGTCTTGCTGGGGACAAAAGGTACCGCCATCGTCGAGGCGTTGATGGGCGATGCAGCTAAAGGCGCGCCTGTAGTGTCGAACCTGTCGCGCTTTTCCGCCCCCAAACTGACTACGGTCAACAATCGTCTCATGCGTTTTGCTCTGAAGCGCGTTACACGCAGGTTTGCCACCGCGTGGATTGGCAAGCTGCTGCCGTTGGGGCTTGGTGCGGTTGCGGGCACCATGGTCAATCGCAAATTGGCCAAGGAGGTCATCAACAACGTCTCCAGGGATCTCGGCCCCGCCCCGGCCAACTTCCTCACTGAGATCGAACCTGCCGTACGCGAAGAAGACCTCGAGGCGGAAGAAGAGAAAGAGTTGGAACATTTGACCGGGCAGTCAAAGAAGCAGGGTAAGGTCAAAAATATGCTCAGCAACGCCAAGGATTCTGTAGGCAACGCCGTGGGCGGTGTAGTTGATCGTTTCAAGCGGAACTAACTAGCAAAGGAAGTTTGATCTGTCAGTGCAATCGTCGGCAAGTAGTGGTGCGCGCCTGATCGGACGCATCCTGGCTCGCCGGCCGTGGGTAGCAGCCCTCGCTTTTGGCAGCGCTATCCTTGCCGTTTTACTCCAAGTCACGGTTCCTGCCTTGACTGGACAAGCTATCGACGTGGCCACCGGCACTACCTCAGGCTCCATCCCCACCATCGCCTGGTTGATGGTGGGCGTTGCCGTGGTGCAGTACCTCGCACAGATCATCAGGCGTTGGTCCGCAGGGCACCTGTCTATCGGCGCGCAGCACCTTCTGCGTGTGGAACTGCTGGATTCGCTCAACGCGCTCGACGGGCCGGGCCAGGACAAGATCGTCACTGGCCAGATCGTCTCGCGCTCCATCAGTGATCTCAACCAATTCCAGTCGGTCCTGGCCATGGGCCCGCTAGCGTTCTCGCGCGCGATCCAGTTGGTGGTCACGGTCGGCGTGATGCTCACCATGAGCATTCCCCTTACCGTCCTCTCGCTGGCATTCCTGCCGGTCATTTTGTGGATCGCCAACCGCTCCCGTAAGACCCTGTACGCCGCCACGTGGGAGAACCAGCAGGCATCCGCCGACCTTGCAGAACACGTCGAACAAACCGTCTCTGGTGTGCGCGTGGTCAAAGCCTTCGGGCGTGAGGCCCGCGCCGTCGATACGCTCGAGCAGCTCGGCCGCCGCCTCTACGCGGTGAAGATGCGCGCCGCGAAACTCACCGCCAGGTTCCGCCCCCTGCTATCCCAACTGCCCAACTTCGCCCTTGTGATCACCATCGTCCTCGGCGGCCTGTTAGCAATCCGCGGCGCGATCACCGTCGGCGAATTCGTCGCATTCACCGCGTACCTGACCACGATGACCTCCACGATGAGCATGCTCACCAACACCTACGTGGCCATCCAGATGGGCATGAGCTCTGTCGACCGTCTCAACGAAGTCCTCCACCTCCGCCCGGAGCGCACCGAGCCCTCCGCTCCGCTCTCGCTTGCCGACGAGCCCCTCGGCATCGCCTTCGATGCTGTCGATTTTGGGGACGACGGCCACCAAATCCTTGAAGATTTCACGGTGCGCGTCACCCCCGGCGAAACCGTGGCCGTGGTTGGCGGACCCGGCGCGGGAAAGTCCATGGCCGTGCAACTCGCCGGAGGGTTTTATACCCCCGATGCCGGCACCATCTCCTTGGTGGGGTCGCGCGACTACCCCTATGAGCACCTCCACAGCCACGACATCCGTTCGGCTGTGACCTGCGTGTTCGACGAGCCTTTCCTGTTTTCCACCACCATCTTCGACAACATCGCCATGGGCCTTGATGTCACCGAGGCCGAGGTCGCCCATGCTGCTCATCTGGCGCGTGCCGACGAGTTCATCGACGATCTTGACGACGGCTACCAGACCGTCGTTGGCGAGCGCGGGCTGACTCTTTCAGGCGGGCAACGCCAACGCATTGCACTCGCCCGAGCACTGCTGTCGCGGCCCAAGGTGATGATCCTCGACGACGCCACCAGCGCGATCGATGCCGAAAACGAAAAGATCATCCTGGATAACCTCCGCGCCGAACTTCGCGAGACCACCGTGATCGCCATTGCACACCGGCAGTCCACGGTGGAGCGCGCTGACCGCGTGCTCATCGTCGAGGATGGTCAAGTGATCGCCGACGGGCCACGCGAACAGGTGGTCGCTAACCCCGCTTATACGGCGCTGATGGCCCCTGCCGAGAACCCCACGGAGCACACCCCTGCCCTAGCGGTGCCCACCCAGGAAGAGCTGTGGCCGGTCGTCGATAAGCCTGATACCGGCCCACGAGTCGCTGCGACCGGCTCGCGCCATGGCGCTGTGATTACGGAGACTGAGGGGCTGAAAGCGCGCGTGGAGGCGCTGCCCCCAGCTGATGAAGAGCCCAAACTCGACCCGGAAGCCCTGACGCGCCATGACAGTACTTTTCGGATTCGTCGCCTGTTCACGGCGGTGCGCGGGCTGATCGCCGCCGTCGTTGCATTGCTGGTCGTGGGGGTTGTGGCGGACCTCGCCTTCCCCACGCTGGTGCGTGCCGCCATCGACCGTGGCATCGTCGCCGGTGATACCCGCACCCTGTGGGTGGTCGCCGGGCTGGCGGCCTTGGTCGTTCTCACGTCCTGGGCCTCGAACGTGTGGATGACGGTGCTGGCCTCGCGCTCGGGCGAAAAGCTGCTCTATGGCCTGCGGCTGCGCAGCTATGCCCATCTGCAGCGGCTGGGCCTAAGTTTCTTTGAGAGTCACCTCTCCGGGCGGATCATGACCCGGATGACTACCGATATCGACACATTGTCGAACTTCCTGCAGACGGGCCTGGCCCAAGCCATCGTATCGCTGGGCACGCTGGTCGGCGTCAGCGTGATGCTGGTGGCCACCGACGGATCGCTGACCCTGGTGGCGGTGTCCGTTGTCCCGGTGATCATCGTGGTCACCATCATCTTCCGCGTGCTGTCGCGGCGCTACTACACGGCCGCGCGCATGCAGGTCTCTGCCGTGAATGGGCAGTTTGCTGAACTGATCGGCGGGATCCGCACCAGCCAGATGCACCTGCTGGAGACCCGCACGCATGCTTCTTTCGCCGCGGAATCGGATAAGTACCGCCGCCTGCGCATGCGTTCACAACTGCTGGTAGCGCTCTACTTCCCTGGTATGCAGGCGGTCTCTCAAATCATGACGGCGGTGGTGGTCGGCATCGGTGCCGCACGCGTGGCCGCCGGCGATCTCTCCGTGGGCGTTGTGGTGGCCTTTACGATGTATTTAGGCCAGCTTTACGGGCCGATCCAACAGCTGGGTCAACTCTTCGATTCCTGGCAGCAGGCGACGGTGAGTTTCAGCCGCATTTCCGAGCTGCTGGCCACCGACACCACCGTGCCCGATACCGGCACCAATCCCGGTGCCCACGAAGCCGCCGAAGGCCCGATCGCATTTGACGATGTGAGCTTCCGCTACGGCGGAGCTAAAACTTCAGACGATGCTGAGGATTCGGGCGAGCCGGGCGCAAGAAATATCATTAACCAACTTTCGATTACCCTCAATCCCGGTCAAACCGTCGCCCTTGTTGGTCCGACGGGTGCCGGCAAGTCGACCGTCGTGAAGCTCATCGCACGTTTCTATGACCCCGTTTCGGGGGCAGTGAAGGCCTCCGGCTCTGAAATTTCCAGCTTCCCGGTAGCCCAGTGGCGCCGAGAAGTCGCCCAAGTCCCCCAGGAGTCCTACCTTTTCCCAGGCACGGTGGCCGAAAATATTGCTTATGGACGCGATGGCGCCACAGATCATGAAGTGGAACAAGCCGTCGCTGCCATCGGTGCCTTGCCTGTCATCGCGGCGATACCCGGCGGCTTTAACCACCGCATTGGCGAACGCGGGCGCGGCCTCTCCGCAGGCCAGCGCCAGATCATCGCGCTGGCGCGTGCCGAGCTGATGCAGGCACCCATCGTGCTTCTCGACGAGGCGACCGCCACCTTGGACCCAGCCACCGAGCAAGCGGTGCTCGACGCCTCTGATAGAACGGCCTCCGGGCGCACAGCGGTGATCGTGGCGCACCGTCTGGCAACCGCTTTAAGGGCTGATCGGATACTAGTTATCGACAAGGGACGTATCATCGAAGACGGGTCGCATCACTCCCTCCTCCACCAGAACGGAAGGTATGCCCAAATGTGGCGAACCAACCACTAAAGGGGGTGAGTAGACTGGATTATTAAAGCATCATCCGGCCGTGTTCACACACTCGACGGATGGACAATTAAAGTCGATTGACAACCATCACAACGCACCAAGAAATGAGGCGAGCATCTGCCGTGAGCAGCGCTAGTACTTTCGGCCAAAACACCTGGCTGGTTGACGAGATGTTCCAGCAGTACCAACAGGATCCATCCAGTGTGGATGCTGAGTGGCGGGAACTCTTCGAAAAGAACGGGGCCCCTAAGTCTGCTAAGGAAGTGACCGCACCCACCGCTGGTGCCGGGGCTGCCAAGTCTCCCTCCAAAGAACAACAGACTCGCGAGACCAAGGTCGACGAGGCCGTAGAGAAGGCCGTAGAGAAGGTAGCAAAGCCAGCTACCAAGACCCCGAAGCCGAAGAAGAGCCCCCTGGACCGGATTCAGGAAGCACCTGAAGCCGAAGAGCGTCAGCTGAAGGGCACTTTCAAGGCCATCGCGAAGAACATGGACGAATCTCTGTCCATCCCAACCGCTACGACCGTGCGCGATATGCCGGTCAAGCTGATGTTTGAAAACCGCGCGCAGATCAACGATCACTTGAAGCGCACCCGCGGTGGCAAGATCTCCTTTACTCACATCATCGGCTACGCCATCGTGAAGTCCGCGATGATCCACCCGGCGATGAATGTGCGTTATGAGCTCAAGGACAACAAGCCTTTTGTTATCCAACCGGAGCACATCAACCTGGGCCTAGCCATTGACCTGCCTCAGAAGGATGGTTCCCGCGCCCTGGTGGTTGCGGCGATCAAGGAATGCGAGACCAAGTCTTTCTCCGAGTTCGTTGATGCTTATGAGGACATCGTCGACCGCGCCCGCGAGAATAAGCTGAAGCTTGATGATTTCTCCGGCGTGACCATGTCGCTGACCAACCCCGGCGGCATCGGCACCCGCCACTCCATCCCACGCCTGACGAAGGGCCAAGGCTCCATCATCGGCGTCGGCGCCATGGATTACCCAGCCGAGTTCGCCGGTGCTTCCGAAGACCGCTTGGCTGAGTTGGGCGTCGGCAAGCTCGTTACGCTCACCTCCACCTACGATCACCGCGTGATCCAGGGCGCAGAGTCCGGCGAGTTCCTGCGTGACATCTCGCAGCTGCTTGTCGACGACAAGTTCTGGGATGAGATCTTCGAATCCATGGAGATCCCTTACGCTCCAATGCGTTGGGCACAGGACCAGCCAAATACTGGCCTGGACAAGAACACCCGCGTGATGCAGCTGATCGAGGCATACCGCTCCCGCGGCCACCTGATGGCTGATACCAACCCGATCCAATGGGAGCAGCCGGGCCTGCGCAAGCCGGATTCCCGTGACCTGCAGATGGAAACCCACGGCCTGACCCTGTGGGATCTGGACCGCACCTTCCACGTCGGTGGCTTCGGCGGCAAGGAAACCATGACTCTGCGCGAGGTGCTCACCCGCCTGCGCAGCGCCTACACCTTGCACGTCGGTGCTGAATACACCCACATCCTGGACCGCGATGAGCGCGAATGGCTGCAGGACCGCCTGGAGGCTGGCATGCCAAAGCCTTCCAACGCGGAGCAGAAGTACATCGTGCAGAAGCTCAACGCTGCTGAAGCGTTCGAGAACTTCCTGCAGACCAAGTACCTCGGTCAGAAGCGTTTCTCCCTCGAGGGCGCAGAGACCCTGATTCCGCTGATGGATGCCGTGATCGACACCGCCGCAGGCCAGGGCCTCGATGAGGTTGTCATCGGTATGCCTCACCGTGGTCGCCTCAACGTGCTGTTCAACATCGTCGGCAAGCCAGTGCGCACCATCTTCAACGAGTTTGAAGGCAACATGCAGTCCGGCCAGCAGGGCGGTTCTGGCGACGTGAAGTACCACCTCGGCTTCGAGGGCGAGCACGTCCAGATGTTCGGTGACAACGACATCAAGGTCACCCTCACCGCGAACCCGTCTCACCTCGAGGCAGTCGATCCTGTCATGGTGGGCCTGGCACGCGCAAAGCAGGACATCCTGGACAAGGGCAAGTCCGAGGACGGCTACAGCGTTGTGCCTCTGATGCTGCACGGCGACGCCTCCTTCGCAGGCCTGGGCGTGGTGCAGGAGACCCTGAACATGTCCCAGCTGCCTGGCTACACCGTCGGCGGCACCGTCCACGTCATCGTGAACAACCAGATTGGCTTTACGACGACGCCTGACTCCGGCCGTTCCACCTACTACGCCACTGACCTGGCCAAGGGCTTCGACTGCCCTGTCTTCCACGTCAACGGCGATGACCCTGAGGCAGCTGTGTGGGTTGCCCGCCTGGCTACCGAGTACCGTCGCCAGTTCGGCAAAGACGTCTTCATTGACCTGATCTGCTACCGTCTGCGCGGCCACAACGAGGCTGATGACCCAACGGTGACCCAGCCGAAGATGTACGAGAAGATCCACAACCACGATTCGGTGCGTACCCGTTACACCAACGACCTTGTTGGCCGTGGCGAACTGACCGACGAAGAGATCGAGATCGTCGAGCAGGACTTCAACGAGCAGCTGGACGCAGTCTTTGAGGATGTCAAGTCCACCGAGGGCAAGCCCAGCGAGCAGACTGGCATCACCCACTCGCAGGAGCTGACCAAGGGCCTGGATACCTCCATCTCCCAGGAAACCCTGGAGGCCCTGTCCGGTACGTACGCCAACCTGCCTGAGAAGTTCACCCCGAACAAGCGCGTTGGTTCCGTCCTGAAGAAGCGCGGCAACTCGGCCGACCAGGGCGATATCGACTGGGCATGGGGCGAGCTGCTGGCCTTCGGTTCCCTGGCTGCCGACGACGGCAAGCTGGTGCGCCTGGCCGGTGAGGATTCCCAGCGCGGTACCTTCACCCAGCGTCACGCTGTGCTCTACGACCCGAACACCGGCGAAGGCTTCAACCCGCTGCACCAGCACGCAGTTGGTGCTGGTAACGGCGGTAAGTTCCTCGTGTACAACTCCTCCCTGACCGAGTTCGCGGGCATGGGCTTTGAGTATGGATACACCGTGGGCAATGAGGACGCGGTTGTTGCATGGGAGGCACAGTTCGGCGACTTCGCCAACGGTGGCCAGACCATCATCGACGAGTACGTCTCCTCAGGTGAGACCAAGTGGGGCCAGCTGTCCAGCCTGATCCTTCTGCTGCCGCACGGCTACGAAGGCCAGGGGCCGGACCACTCCTCCGCACGCATCGAGCGCTTCCTGCAGCTGTGTGCTGAGGGCTCCATGACGGTTGCTCAGCCAACCACCCCGGCTAACCACTTCCACCTGCTGCGTCGTCAGGCTCTGGGCCAGATGAAGCGTCCACTGGTCGTCTTCACCCCGAAGTCCATGCTGCGCAACAAGGCTGCTGTGTCCCAGCCGGCTGACTTCACCGAGCAGACCTCCTTCCGCTCCGTGATCAACGACCCGAACCTAGTCGACGCCCAGAACGAGAAGGTCGGCGACACCGACAAGGTGACCACTGTCCTGCTCTGCTCCGGCAAGATCTACTACGAGCTGGAGAAGCGTCGCCAGAAGGATGAGCGCGACGACGTCGCCATCGTCCGTATCGAGATGCTGCACCCGATCCCATTCAACCGCTTGGGTGAGGCATTCGAGCACTACCCGAACATGAAGGAGCTGCGCTTCGTCCAGGACGAGCCAGCAAACCAAGGCCCATGGCCGTTCTACCAGGAGCACCTCAAGGAACTCCTGCCGGACTTGCCAGAGCTCCAGCGCGTCTCCCGCCGTGCGCAGTCCACCACCGCAACCGGTGTGTCGAAGGTGCACCAGATGGAAGAGGAGCAGCTGATCGACGAGGCATTCGCCAAGTAACAGCGCTCTAGCGACATAGAAGTTGGCCGCGCCTGACAGTGATTGTCGGGCGCGGCCCTCTTTTGTTCTTCGAGGTGGTTCGCGCTCCCCCTCTCGCCAGCAGCCCCGCAGCTGCCACCGCCGCCCCAGCCGGCGAAAAACCTAAACCGATATAGTCCTCGCTACATAGTGCGGGTCGCTTATTGAAAAGCGAATGGCATCACGCAGTATGTGGCGAGGACTATATCGGTTTGCGAAGTCGGTGGGCCGACTCGAGCACTATGTGGCGAGGACTATATCGGTTTGCGAAAAGGGTGCGCGGAAAACCACACACGCCCCCAGCCCACTATCTAGAGGATGATTTTTCGCTGGTAGCGGCCTCTTGGTCATACACGGAAGAAGTTGTGCTCAACCAATCCGCGACCACGGCGGACACCGAACCCTGGCGGCGTGCGCGTGTAATCAACTTGTCGATCTCTTCGGAAGACAACGACCGCGTCACGTTGTTAATCGCAGACATTTCTGCCCGCGTGAAGAGCTCCTTGTTAAATACCGGAACAATATTTTGCGGCAGGTAATAGTATTCGTCGCCCTTGCAGCCCTGTGCTGGCGAGGGGTCTGTCGTCGTTACGCCCCCTGGCAGCGATCCGACAAATTCGTCGTAAACGCGCTGCGATAAGTCATTGTAGTTCGCGTCGGTCGCCCCTCCGGAACCCGAATTCAGGCCGAATTCCTCCGTGATCGCATCCGCGGTCTCGGGGTTCATGGAACCGAGCAGTTCCCCGGTGCACCCCACGATGAAGTTCACTTCACCTTCTTGCAGCCTGGACATCCTGCCCTGGGCAGCGGGGTCAGTTTCCAGCGCCAGGCTGGAGTTGCGATCCTGTCCCAGCAAAGTTTGGTGGTAGATCTCCCCAAGCACCATCTGCTCACTGGATGTTGCGTTGACTGAGATGGAGATAGGGATGTCGTGGCTGGCCGTGTCCGCACTCGAGGGTTCCTGCGAGGTGCATCCAGACAAGACTA
The DNA here is from genome assembly GCF_043426755.1 of Corynebacterium sp. Classification (GTDB taxonomy): domain Bacteria; phylum Actinomycetota; class Actinomycetes; order Mycobacteriales; family Mycobacteriaceae; genus Corynebacterium. The sequence goes on from NZ_JBHWRP010000026.1 coordinate 57,605, forward strand.
ACCCGGCGACCAGCACAGATACTGTTGGGGCGACGCGCCTACTGGGGCGCTTTCCGACGAGGCGTTGCTGCGGAGTGGCCACTGTATCCGTATCCTTTCGGCCGCGGAAAAACTCTGAGATCTACATTAGATCAGAGTGTTGATCCTACCGGGTCTCGTCAGGGCGTGGCTCACCTGCCTGCGGTGCCTGGCCGGCCTGTGGTGCCTGAGGCGCGTTAACCTGTAGCGCTGCGATTGCATCGCGTGCTTCTGCTGCGCGCTGGGAGGAGCACAAAACGTCGTAACGCCCAGCGATGATCTGGGTGTGGGAGGAGAAGTCACGGGCACCGCCGGTTGCACCGTAGCTAATAGCAGCAAAGATCAGGCCGAAGATTGCGCCCATGATGACACCGGTGAGGATCGGAGCCCAGAAGCCCACGCTGAGGATGACCCAGAGCAAACCGAAGAAGAAGCCCCAGAATGCACCAGCCAGTGCACCGCTGCCTAGGACGCGACCCCAGGTCAGACGGCCTGTGATCTTCTCAACTTGCATCAGGTCGACGCCGACGATGGACAATTCCTGGACGGGAAATTCACGGTCGGAGAGGTGGTCAACGGCGCGCTGTGCTTCGGCGTATGTGTTGAAGCTACCGACTGGCCAACCTGCTGGTCGTTGGCGGATGCCACGTGGATTTTGATTCATAGTCATTTAGAGAAAATGCTCCTTGAATAATCGGGAAATTTAAAGTGCTTTCAATAGGGCAACGGTTCAAGTACGGGATAAGTTCCGATCAGGTCTAAAATTATGTGCATGAGTTCCATCACTCGCCTTTATGCAGGTCGCCTCTCCGGTCTTCAAGTCCGTGGACCCGATTATGAAGTGATTGGTCGCGTCAGGGATGTCGTCGTTACGCTCCGCCCACACCCTCAGCCCTCGCGTGTCTTAGGCTTGGTGGTTGAGTTAGTGAACAAGCGTCGGATCTTCCTGCCGATGCTGCGTGTCGCGTCGATCGATCCCACGGATATCATTCTGGCCACGGGTTCCGTCTCAATGCGCACGTTCCGTGCCCGTGCCGGCGAGCTGACCATTATCGGCGATGTGATCGGCACGCGCGTGTTCACCGACGATCCGGACTTCAAAGAGCTCCACGGCAAGCCCTGCGAGGTCGCTGACATAGAGATCGAGCAGACCCGCACGCGCGACTGGATCGTGTCCAAGGCGGCGGTGTTTACCGATCGTCGGAAGTTTGGCCGCGCACCCACGATGTACACGGTGCCTTGGTCGTCGATCGATGGCTTAGACCGTGACAGCCCTGCCGCCGCGCAAAGCCACGTGGTCGAGCACATCGCGATGTTCGACGACATGCGCCCGGCCGACGTCGCCAATTACCTCGCTGACCTGCCCGAGAAAACCATGTACACGCTGGCACGCGAGCTTGACGACGAGCGCCTGGCCGATGTGGTCCAAGAGCTACCCGAAGATGACCAGAAATCGCTTCTGGAAACAATGGACATCGAGCGCGCCGCAGACGTGCTGGAGGAGATGGATCCCGACGACGCCGCCGACATCCTGCAGGAGCTGAACTCATCGAAAGCTGAAGTTCTACTGGAGCTGATGGACCCGGAAGAGTCTGCACCCGTTCGCCGTCTGATGAGCTTCTCCCCGGAAACTGTGGGTGCGCTGATGACCCCGGAGCCACTGGTGCTCACCCCGCAAACCACCGTGGCAGAGGCCCTCGCCTTGGCACGCGACCCAGATTTGACCACCGCGTTGTCGTCGCTGGTCTTCGTCGTGCGCCCGCCCACCGCCACCCCGACCGGACGTTACCTCGGCTGCGTCCACCTGCAAAAACTGTTGCGGGAGCCGCCCTCGACGCTGATCGGCGGCATCCTCGACCCTGACCTGCCACAGCTCTACGCCGACGATTCGGAGGAGACCGCCGCGCGCTACTTCGCCACCTATAACTTGGTGTGCGGGCCGGTGCTTGACGACGATGGCCATCTCCTTGGTGCTGTCAGCGTGGATGACCTACTTGACCATTTGCTGCCAGAGAACTGGCGCGAAGACGATCTCCGACCACAGAAACAGACCCCACAGCGAGGTGTAAATCATGGCTGAGTACAACCGCTCTGATCTCGAGACTCCCGTCGGTGCGAAACGCCGCCGACTGATCCGCCTTGACGACGAAACAATCGGCGCGGGCGCGGAAAAGGTCGCCCGCTTCTTCGGCACCGGCCGCTACCTGATGTGGCAGACCGTGATCGTTGTTTTATGGATCGCGTTGAATATTGGTGGTTTCTGGTGGCAGTGGGACCCGTACCCCTTCATCTTGCTGAACCTGGCGTTTTCTACCCAGGCTGCCTATTCCGCTCCCCTGATCCTGCTGGCGCAGAACCGCCAAGAGGACCGCGATAAGGTCACGTTGGCGGCTGATCGTCGTCGTGATGAGCAAACGAAGGCGGATACTGAATTCCTCGCCCGTGAGCTGGCTAGCGTGCGCCTCTCCATGGGCGACATGGTCTCCCGCGACTACTTGCGTCACGAACTCGACGACGTCAAGAGCCTCTTGGAGCGCATTGAGGCAAAGCTCGATGATGCCTCTGCCGAAGACAATGAGACCTTCCACGACCTGGCTGAACCCATCCAAGGCGAAATCAGCAATAAATCTTAGGGTTTATTGACTGGGCGCGCTCGCCTATACTAAAGGACCACAATGACCACTTTGACTGAATCCGCTGTACGCAGCGCGCTATCCCGCGTAGAGGATCCCGAAATTGGCAAGCCGATTACCGAACTGGACATGGTGGACTCCATCCAGATCGACGGCAACAATGTCTCCGTCGAGGTGTTGCTCACCATTGCCGCTTGCCCCATGCGCAACACAATCGAAACTAACACCCGCGCAGCTCTAGAAGACATTGAAGGCGTAGGCGAGGTCACCGTCACCATGGGGTCGATGACTGATGAGCAGCGCAAGGCCCTGCGCCAACGCCTGCGCGGCGATGCCACCGAGCCTGAGATCCCGTTCGCGCAGCCGGGTTCAACCACCCGCGTGTTTGCTGTGGCATCGGGTAAGGGTGGCGTCGGCAAATCCTCCATGACGGCCAACCTGGCTGTCGCCATGGCCTCTCGCGGTTTGAAGGTGGGTATCGTCGACGCCGATATCTACGGCCACTCCATTCCGGGCCTGATGGGCTCTGTGGACCAGAGCCCCACCATGGTCGAAGACATGATCATGCCGCCGATCGCCCACGACGTGAAGCACATTTCCATTGGCCAGTTCGTTGAGGGCAACTCCCCCGTCGTCTGGCG
>NZ_JBHWRP010000027.1:0-21107 GCF_043426755.1 Corynebacterium sp.
GGCACACCAAGGCGCCACCCTTCGTCGTAAAGCCACGTGACGGGCACGGCGGTGAAGGAGTCGAAAGTGTCACGGACGCGAGGACTTTCGACGACGATAACCTCATCGTGCAAGAACTCGCCGACACACCAGGGGTGGACCTGCGCGTCTACCTGTTAGGTGGGCAGGTGCAGGCCGCGATGCTACGCACATCCGCCACCAGTTTTAAATCCAACTATTCGCTCGGGGGAGCAGCGCGCACATATTCGCTTCACGACGATGAACTGGCACGCTTGGGGGAGCTGATCAAAGCCGCGCCGATTCTTAGCCAGGGGTTGTGCGGGGTGGACTTCATTAGGCACCAGGGCAGGTGGGTGCTCAACGAGGTTGAGGATGTCGTCGGCATGCGGATGCTCTATCAACTGACGGAGCTGGATATCGTCGATAAGCACCTGCGTTACCTCACACAGGCCGGTGCCTTTCATTAGGGTTGTTGCTATGCGCGTGCTCTATTTCGTTCTTGCTACCGTGTTCACCCTGATCGCACTGGGCGCCAACTGGTTTGGTGGCCCGGGGTGGGTCCTGTGGGTGTCACTGATCGTGGCTGGTATTTTCCTCATCCTGGGCTTTATGAAAACTGCGGAAGAGAAGCCGCCCAAGGAATTCGTGCTGAGCGAGGAGCAGAAAGAAACGTTGCGCACTCTGAAAGCTGAGGGCAATGAATCCGGGGCGATCAGGCAGCTGTTGCTGTGGGATCGTTACGCCAGCAACGAAGATGCGCAGCGCATCGTGAGGGAACTGGACTGAATGGGTGCTGAAAGGCAGTCCAAAGTCTGCGCGCCTGCCAGTAGTTCGGTAGGGTATTCGGCATGACTGAACGTACACTGATTCTTATTAAGCCAGACGGCGTTGCTAACGGCCACGTCGGCGAAATCATCTCCCGCATCGAGCGCAAGGGCCTGAAGCTCGTCGAGATGGACCTGCGTACCGCAGACCGCGAGACCGCCGAAAAGCACTACGAAGAGCACAAGGACAAGCCATTCTTCGGCGAGCTCGTTGAGTTCATCACCTCCGCACCGCTGGTCGCTGGCATCGTCGAGGGCGAGCGCGCCATCGAGGCATGGCGTCAGCTGGCTGGTGGCACCGATCCAGTGTCTAAGGCCACCCCAGGCACCATCCGTGGTGACTTCGCTCTGACCGTTGGTGAGAACGTTGTTCACGGTTCCGACTCTCCTGAGTCCGCAGAGCGCGAGATCGCAATCTGGTTCCCGAATAAGTAGTTTCACCAGAGGAAAGCTCCTCCGCGGCTCTGAGTAAGGCTGCTGGAGGAGCTTTAATCTTTCGTTTTCGGGGTACGGGGTTTAGGGTGTGCGCCACTCGCCCTGGAAATCGTTCTTCTCCATCCACGAAGAGACGTAGGGACATTCCGCGATGATGGGCCAGCCGCGGGACGCGCTGTCTTCGGCAGCGACCTTGACGAGGACGCCGGCTAGTCCGCGGCCACCGTATTCTTTCTTGACGACGGTGTGTTTGAAATTACGCTCGGAACCTTCGTCGACGTACTCCAAGTAGCCGACGGGGGAGCTGTCGCCCTCGTAAGTGATGGTGTAACGGTGCGCGTCTTCGTCGTGCGCGATGTGGACGGGGCGTTGTGTTTTGTCAGCCTGCTCGCTGTGTTCAGTCGTCATAATGCTTTTCCTTTCGTCGTGTGACTCCACTATAGGTCTATAAACCCCTAGAAGATTCGTTTCACTTTTGCTGAACCGTTCGGTCTGAAAGCGGCGGGCATACACAGGGAATGTGGAGCTAACGTACAGATATAAATCTGCAGGTAGATCCATGTTTCTTGCGCAGGTGAGAAGTCTAAAAAACTTTTAATGTAATCAATTCGATTTTCCAAGGCAAAAGATATAAGTTTGATTGCATAAAAGGTATTGCCTGTAAGAGAAGGAGGCGGGGCAAGTGGCACAACGCGCCGAGCAAACACGCGCCATTCAGAAGCGTGAGGTAATTCTGCGGGCAGCAATCGAGATCCTGTTAAACGAAGGTCTGCGAGAGGTAACCCACCGTCAAGTCGCTGCTCGGGCTGGAGTGCCCGTCGGCTCCATTGGATACTATTACGTTAGTCGAGAAAAGCTCCTCGAGACATGCTTTACCGAACTAGCGAAGGTGCGTACGACGATCGCCACCGAGCAATTAGGGTTGGCGACCTCTGCAGATAGTGATGATCTGGTGGCTTGGCGTCTCGTCGAAAGCCTGACGCTTGGCAGCAGGAAGGACCTTCCGGGCTTGGTCGGCGCGCTCATCGACGGCTTGCGTGAGCCTGGGACGCTTCCGGCCCTGGTGATTGAGCTTTATACGGACGCAGTCGTAGAGGCCGAGAAAATTCTCAACGCCTCCAACGTATCCCTTGGCGCTGTCAATGATGTCGTTGATGCTGTTGTCGGCTCTGTCGTACGTGCTTCATTGGAGAGAAATGAGCAACATCCGTCGATCGTCGAAACGGTCGCGGCTGTGATCGCTCGGCACCGCTAGCGGGTCCGATCAACTATTTTTCGCGGGGTGTGCCACAATGGGGAGCAGCGCGCCGAGTGTGAGAACGTGCCACGAAACGGTGGCCGAGGCTTGGCGCGAGGATAAGCTTTGATACCCGCATACGTACCGTGAGGTGCACGTACTGTGTGGCGGCGGCGAACGGCGACGACAAGCTGTTGAACGCCAGCGCCCGGTACACGCACGTCGCGGCTTGAAAATAATAGGAGATCGGTCTTGGCTGAAAACAGCGACAATGTCGAGCAAAACGATAATTCCAACGCTAACGAAGCATCGTTTACCGAAAAGAAACCGGCACGGAAGGCTACAAAGAAGGGGCGCAAAGCCGCCCGAAAGGCCTCCACAGCGAAGAAATCATCGAAACGCGCTGAGAGTAAGAACACTGAGATGGCCTCTGGCAAAGAAACCGATCAGCCAGCCGCAGCAGAATCCGGCGCAATCCAGAACTTCGATCGCTCCCAGCTTCGTGACAAAACTCGCGTGTTCACGCTCGCGAAACAGCTCGGCTTGCCGTCCAAGGACCTCGTCATCGCTCTCAACGGAATGGGGCTTGTCAAGGTTGCCCAGTCCTCGTTGACTCGCGCTGAGGCGGAGCAAGTCCTCGACGTCCTGCAGGGAGCTGCGACAGATCCCTCTATCAGCACCACGGTGCCTGAGGACGTGGCAGCAGAGGCAGACGAGAAAATCCGCGACCGCGTGCGCAAGGACGTGGCCAACGAGATCAGTCAGATCGAAGACAAAGTAGACGCGGACCTAGCTTGGTCGGAACGCGATGAGCAGGAAGACCAGGAAGACTCTGAGGAGTCTGCTGAGTCTGACGACTCTGACGACTCGGAGGAGTCTACGGAGTCGGGAGCCTCTGAAGACGAGCCACTGGTGGAGGTGATCCCGGAGATCACACCGGCACCTGCGGAGGAGACCGCGGTGGAGGCACACGCCCCGATTTTCAAGGCTCCGTCGCGCTCTGATCGTCGTCGCGCACGCCGCACGAGCTCCAGCTCCGCGCCCAACGAGGACGCGCAGCCGGCGAAAAAGCAGCACAAGCGTGACGACGACACCCCTGAACAAGAACAAGAAGCTGAGGTCATTGAAGAGCCGGTCGCGATCAAGGGATCCTCACGCCTTGAGGCCCAGCGCCGCCGCCGCAGCGAAAAGCGAGCGGAGGGCCGCAAGCAATCGCGGATTGTTAGCCAGGCGGAGTTCTTGGCACGCCGGGAGTCGGTCGAGCGCACCATGATCGTGCGTGAGCGTGAACGACACGACCACCATGGTCGGATCACCCAGGTCGGCGTGCTGGAGGACGGGCTGCTCGTGGAGCATTTCGTCACCAGCGAGGAAAATACCTCGATGATCGGCAATATCTACCTTGGCCGCGTCCAGAACGTGCTGCCCAGCATGGAAGCCGCATTCATCGACATCGGCCAAGGCCGCAACGGCGTGCTCTATGCCGGTGAAGTGGACTGGAAAGCCGCCGGCTTGGGTGGGCGTTCGCGCCGCATCGAGAACGCGCTGAAATCAGGCGACCAAGTGCTGGTGCAGGTATCGAAGGACCCGATCGGGCACAAGGGTGCGCGTCTGACCACTCAGATTTCTCTGGCAGGCCGCTACCTCGTTTACGTGCCAGGTGGGCGAAGTGCAGGTATTTCGCGCAAGCTGCCTGCCCCTGAGCGTAAGCGTTTGAAGGAAATCCTGAACAACGTCGTTCCAGGAAAGGGTGGTGCGATCATCCGCACCGCGGCCGAAGGCGTTCCGGAAGAAGCCATCGCCGCGGACGTAAACCGCCTGCACACCCAGTGGGAAGCTATCCAGGGGCAGGCCGCCAAGGAGAAGTCCTCCAAGGGCGCCAAGCCTGTCACCCTGTATGAGGAACCAAACCTGCTGGTCAAGGTCGTGCGTGACCTATTCAATGAGGACTTCACTGAGTTAGTCGTCGATGGCGAGAGGTCCTGGAACATCGTTTACAACTATGTGTCCAAGGTCGCGCCAGATCTTGAAGACCGCCTAGTCAAGTTTGACCGCGACGAGCATGACGGCGCCGATGCTTTTGCAGAGCACCGTGTCGACGAACAACTGCAGAAGGCGCTGGGGCGCAAGGTGTGGCTGCCCTCGGGTGGCTCTTTGATCATCGATCGCACCGAAGCGATGACGGTGATCGACGTGAACACCGGCAAGTTCACCGGCTCTGGTGGATCTTTGGAAGAGACCGTTACCGCCAACAACCTGGAAGCGGCCGAAGAGATCGTGCGCCAGATGCGCCTGCGCGACATTGGCGGCATGATCATCGTCGACTTCATCGATATGATCTTGCCGGAGAACCAGGAGCTGGTTCTGCGTCGCCTGAAGGAAGCGCTGGGGCGCGACCGCACCCGTCACCAAGTCTCCGAGGTCACCTCCCTGGGCTTGGTGCAGATGACGCGCAAGCGCCTGGGCACTGGCCTCTTGGAGACGTTCTCGCACGAATGTGAGACCTGTGGCGGCCGCGGCTATATCTTGTCCGACGATCCGGTGGAGCACACGCACGACGAAGCGCCACGCCGTCGTCGTAAGCCTGCGCAAAAACCTGAGGACCACCCGGCTGCGAAGGCGATTCGTGGGCGTGACGACGAGGAATCGTCCGCTCCTAAGTCCACGAAGAAACGCGATGACCGTGAGCTCGAGGAGATTGCGGACTCTGTGATCGGCACCGTCTCCGATGATGAAGAGACCGGCAATGACACCGAGGAGCGCGAAGATAATGAACGCCGTTCCTCCCGCCGCCGCGGACGCCGGGGACGCGGACGGGGCCGAGGCAAGCAACAGGAGCAGAGTCGCGAGCGCCATTCTGACGGCCACGATGATTCTGGAGATCATGATGACCATGACGGTCATGACGGTTCTGAAGAGTTGGATGACTCTGCAGGAACCGTCGGTGAGGGCGAGAAGACTTTCGAAGAGGCGGTTGCTGAGTTCGACAAGTCGCCGCGACGTAAACGACGCACTCGCGGCAACTCCCGTTCGGACCACCGTCCACGCCGCGAAGACTACGAGCAGTCTGAGCCGGCTCAGAAGGAGAAGTCGGATCAACCGGCCCAGGATGAGAAGTCGGTTGAGGTGATCGTCGATAAGCGATCGGATGATAAGCCAGCCCGTTCGCGCCGGGGACGCCGTCGTGCAGTGCGCCGGGCCCGGACGTCAGGACAGTCAACTCAGTCTGGTCAGTCGACTCAGCCGAAGCAGTCCAAGCAATCGGCTGAGAAGAAGGAGTCGACGCCACGGCAGGACACCCAGAAGAAGTCCTCCTCGCGAGGGCGTGGGCGCCGTCGAGCGACGCGACGCAGCTCGCGGGCATAACTGCGGAGATGGCGGTTTGGAGTTTGGTCCCTTGACGGTGTAGTCTTTGACAGTCACTGTTTTGGGGCGCATTCTGCCCGCGAAACACGTTTATATCATTGTCCAATGGGGATACCTGCTAAAGAATGCGTGGCGGGGATCTCACGAGTATAGATAAGGGGTAACCCTCTATGTACGCGATCGTCAAGACCGGCGGCAAGCAGTACAAGGTTGCCGAAGGCGACCTCGTCAAGGTCGAGAAGATCGAGGGTGAGCCAGGCGACGCCGTGGCTCTCACCCCGGTTCTGCTTGTCGACGGTGCCAACGTCACCACCAAGGCAGATGACCTGGCTAAGGCCAACGTCGCTGCAGAGATCGTCGAGCACGGCAAGGGCCGTAAGATCGACATCATGAAGTACAAGAACAAGACTGGCTACAAGCGCCGTATCGGCCACCGTCAGCCACTGACTGTTCTGAAGATCACCGGCATCAAGTAAGCCGAGAACGTAATCTCAAAGGAGAAAAAACATGGCAACGAAGAAGGGCGCATCGTCCACTCAGAACGGTCGTGACTCCGAGGCAAAGCGTCTTGGCGTCAAGCGTTTCGGTGGCCAGCAGGTGAAGGCAGGCGAGATCCTCGTCCGTCAGCGCGGCACCAAGTTCCACCCAGGTGAGAACGTCGGCCGTGGCGGCGACGACACCCTGTTCGCACTGGCCGCTGGTTCCGTCCAGTTCGGCATCAAGCGCAACAAGCGTATCGTCAACATCGTTCCTGCTGAAGAGCAGGCCGCTGCTGCAACTGCTTAAGCGCGAGCTGAAGGCCTTATCGCCCATCCTCCTTGCTGAGGGTGGGCGATTTTTATTGCGGCCGCCCAGTTTTAACCGGGCAGCTCACCTGCTACTATCAGGCAAGATTTACCAGTAAGAAAGGCAGACACATGGCGCAATTTGTTGACCGCGCAGTCCTCCACCTGCAGGCGGGAGACGGCGGACACGGCTGTGTATCCGTCCACCGCGAAAAGTTCAAGCCTCTCGGCGGCCCCGACGGTGGCAACGGCGGCCATGGTGGCGACATCATCTTCGAGGTGTCTCCGCAGGTGCACACGCTGCTTGACTTCCAGTGGCGCCCCCATCTGCGCGCCTCACGTGGCGGCAACGGGGCCGGCGACCACCGCAACGGTGCCCGCGGCGAGGACCTCATCCTTGAGGTGCCCGTGGGAACAGTGGTGAAAACAGAACAGGGTGACACCCTGGCAGACCTTACCGTTCCAGGCACACGGTTCCTCGCTGCCGAGGGCGGCTATGGCGGCTTGGGCAACGCGGCGCTGGCCAACGCGCAGCGTAAAGCCCCGGGCTTTGCGCTGCAGGGTGAACCCGGCGAAGCGCTCGACCTCGTTCTGGAACTGAAGTCCATGGCCGATGTCGGCCTGGTGGGATTCCCATCGGCGGGCAAGTCCTCACTGATTTCCGTGCTCTCGGCCGCGAAGCCGAAGATCGCAGACTATCCGTTTACCACCTTGGAGCCGAACCTTGGCGTGGTGAACGTGGGGGATGACACCTTTACCATCGCGGACGTCCCCGGCCTGATCCCAGGGGCCAGCGTCGGCCGCGGGCTGGGCCTAGACTTCCTGCGCCACATCGAGCGCACCGCCGTGCTTGTGCACGTCGTGGACACTGCCTCGATTGAGCCGGGGCGTGACCCGCAGTCTGATATTGAAGCCCTCGAGGCAGAGCTGGACGCCTACGCGGAGGATCTCGAGCACGACACCGGCCTGGGCGATCTGCGGGAGCGCCCACGCGTCATCGTCCTGAACAAGGCCGACGTGCCGGAGGCCAAGGAGTTGGCTGAATTTGTCCTTGAGGACCTAGAGCAGCAGTTCGGCTGGCCGGCCCACATCATCTCCACCGCTACCCGCGCGGGCTTGGATGAGTTGAAATGGGCTCTGTGGGAGATCGTGAAGAAGGCGCGTCGGGAGCGTCCGAAGCCGGAGCAGGCGCCGGGCGCTACGACCGATGCGGCGACGGTGCTGCGCCCACAGGCCGTGGATAATCGTCACGGCGGTGGCATCGACGTGATGGAGGACCCGGAGCAGCCTGGGGCGTTCATCGTCACAGGTAAGAAGGCGCTGCGCTGGATTCAGCAGACCGATTTCGAAAACGACGAAGCGATTGGCTACTTGTCCGACCGCCTCAACCGTGCAGGGGTGGAAGACAAGCTGCGCAAGCTCGGCGCACGCGAGGGCGCGACGGTGACCATCGGAGAGATTTCCTTCGACTGGGAGCCGTCCCTGGCAGGCGATCCAACCCTGGCTGGTCGTGGCCGAGACGCCCGCTTGGAGACCACCACTCGAGCCTCTGCCGAGGAGCGCAAGCGTGCATCCCAGGCCCGCCGCGGCCTGATCGATGAATACGACTATGGCGAGGGCGAGGAGGCCGACCGCGAACGTTGGCAGGGCTAAGCAGTCTTATAGAATAAGAGGCTATGACCAGCCAGCAGCTTCGTGACCACCTCGCCACAGCAAAGCGCGTGGTGGTGAAAATCGGTAGCTCCTCGCTAGTGAATCCTGATTCGACGGTGAGCAGCGAGAAAATCGACCGCATCGTCGATGCCCTTGAGGCCCGCATGAAGCGCGGGTCGGACGTGATGGTCGTGTCCTCGGGCGCGATCGCCGCGGGCATGGAGCCGCTGGGGCTGAAGACGCGCCCGCAGGACTTGGCGACGAAGCAGGCCGCCGCCGCAGTGGGCCAGGTGCACTTGGCCCAGCAGTGGGGGAGGTCTTTCGCCCGCCACGGGCGCACCACTGGGCAGGTGCTGCTGACCGCGGCGGATGCCGGCCGGCGTGACCGGGCCCGCAACGCCCAGCGGACCATCGACAGGTTGCGCCAGTTGGGCACGGTACCCATCGTCAACGAGAACGACACGGTGGCCACATCCGAGATGCGTTTCGGCGATAATGACCGCCTCAGTGCGATCGTCGCTACGCTCACTGCAGCCGACGCGCTGGTGCTGCTGTCGGACGTGGACGGATTGTATGACCGCAATCCCTCCGAGCCGGGCGCCCGTTTCATCGACGAGGTGCGCACGGGGCATGATCTTGCTGACGTCGCCGCCGGCGATGGCGGCCGGCTGGGTACCGGCGGGATGGCCTCGAAGGTGTCGGCGGCTAGGCTTGCGGCGCGCGGCGGGGTGCCGGTGCTGCTTGCCTCCGCGGAGGAGATTGAACAGGCGCTTGCCGACGCTTCCGTGGGTACCGTTTTCCACACGCGCCCGGACAAGCGCTTAAGTGCCTGGAAGTTCTGGGCGCTGTATGCCGCCGATGCGGAAGGTGTGTTGCGTCTCGACGAGGGGGCGGTGAAAGCCGTGACCCGCGGTGGGACCAGCCTCTTGGCCGTGGGGATCACCGCTATTGAGGGCGATTTCCAGGCGGGAGACATCGTGGAAATTTTAGGCCCAGAAGGACAAAACGTGGGCCGCGGCGAGGTCGCCTATAGCGCGAACGTGTTGGTGGATATGCTGGGCAAACACACCGACGAATTGCCGGATGGACAGCGCCGGCCGGTGGTGCACGCGGATTACCTTTCCAACTACGCCACACGCCTGTAGTCGCTAGGGTAGGGGACATGAAGTTTACTTTTCTTGGTGACCCGTGGAAGAACGTAATAGACGAGGTGGAGGCCGCCGGCCACACCTACGTCGAGGACCTGTCAGAGGCCGAATTCTTGGTCTACCCCGGCGGGCGGCTGCCCGAGCTGCCCGAGAATATCAAGTGGGTGCAGTTCATCTACTCCGGCGTGGATGGCATCCTGCCCAAGATTAAGAAAAGCGGTGTGCGCTGGGCGAATGCCGCCGGCGTCTACGCGGCCCCAGTCGCGGAGGCTGCGCTGGCCTTGATGCTGTCTGTCATGCACCAGCACAAGGCCGCCACCATGTACCCGACGTTCCAGGTGCGCGCGGAACTGGACGCACGCACACAGTTGCTTGCCGACAATGAGACCACCGTGGTGATTTTGGGCGCGGGCGGAATCGGGACGCGCTTGATTGAAATGCTGCGCGGGTTCAACGTGAATGTGGTTGCTGTGAACCGTTCCGGCAACCCAGTAGAGGGCGCAGATCGCGTGGTGACTACGGAGCAGCTCGACGAGGTGTGGCCTGATGCCGACGTAGTAGTGAACCTGCTTCCGTTGACGGAGCAGACCAAGGGGCTCGTCGATAAGCAGGCGTTTGAAGCCATGCCTGACAATGCGATCTTGGTCAACGTGGGCCGCGGGCCAGTGGTGAATACTGATGATTTGGTCTGGGCACTACAAAACGGTGTGATCGCGGGCGCGGGTTTGGACGTGACTGATCCAGAGCCACTGCCCGATGATCACCCGCTGTGGTCCATGTCGAATTGCCAGATCACTCCGCATATCGCGACGACGTGGACGACGGCACCGAAGTTCATTGCACCGTGCATCATCGCCAACGCCAACGCTTTTGAAGCCGGCGAGACGATGCCCACCGAGGTGGACACCGACGCGGGCTACTAAGAGAGCTGGAGCGTGCGCACCTCCACCTGGTCGCCTCGGACAAAGAGCAGCTCGAGGCGCACAATCTTCCACTGGCTGCCCAGCAGGTGGGCGTAGAGTTGCAGCTGGGTGAAGTACTCGTCGACAAGTTTCGCGGACGCGTAGGCGTCGGTCTTGTAGTCGGCGATCACCCAGCCGCCGGCATCCTCATCGAAGTAGAGCAGGTCGATGATGCCGTCGACGGCGACGGAGCCCATCTTGGAGATCACGGGGATCTCGCGGTGGTGCCTGCCGGCAAACGCGCCTTGCACGATCGGGTGGGCAGCCAAGGCGCGGGCGGCGCGGGCAGCGGTGGGGATCAACTCTTGGTCCAGATCATGGATCCCGGCCAAGTTGGCTGCCTCGGAATCCACCTGCGCATCATCGGTGTAGGTATCCATCAGATCGTGCACAACGGTGCCGAAGACGGAACCGTAGCCGGTGTTGTCACCGACCACGTCCAAGCCTGGCTGGTTCGCGGCGCGCAGCCAGCCGTTGTCGGTGGCCAGGGTGCGCAGTGCTGTTGCAGTCTCGTTTTCTTGGTCTGCATGAGCGATCGCGGTGGCGGTAAGTTTCCCTTCGGCGGTACGAACGCGGGAGCGGTACTCCTTGCTTTCGTTGAATTTCTCTTCGATGGCCTCGAGGTCCGGCTTCTTGACTACTGGTTGTCGGATCGTTACTTCGGCATCTCCGAACTCGGCAGGTGTGGTCACGTTGATGTAGTCGGACTCGGGAGGCAGGACCGAACCGTCTGTGTCAAGCGGGGCGACCACGTCGGCGAATGGCTTGCCCTTCGTTTTTCTGTAGGCTTTGCCTCCCTTGATACGCTTCAGCTCGAGTGGCACCACCAACGCGTGCTCTGCACGTGTTGCCGCAACATAGTGGCGGCGGACGGCCTCGGCTTCGTCGGCACGCTTATCGTAGTGTTCAAAGTCCTCGTAACCAGGGGTGAAGATCTCTTTGAACTTGAATTCGATAGCGCGGGTCACCGGGTGGAAGCCCAGCGGACTAACCAGCGCCCTGTCGTCGCCCGCTAGGCCACCAAGAATCACTACGGGAAATTCGCGTCCCTTGGAGGCGTGGACAGTCATCACCCGGACGGCGTCGGAGCCGTCGTCGAGGACGGGATCGGCTGCGCCATCGCGGTCAGTGGCCTGTTCCAGCGTCCAGCGTAGGAAAGAATTGAGCCCAGCATTGGTCTCATCCGAAAACACCTCCGCATCGTGGATGACCCGCTGGACGCGACGAATTCCCATCTCATCACCAGTGGCCGCCAGATCCGGAATCACACCCAGCTTCTCCACAACATTGCGTACGGTGTCACCCACGTCCGCCCGTTTCGCCTCCTTCTGCAGTGCGTGGAGTTTGCCCATAGCGATAGTGTGCGGGTGGTCGTCGGCAAGCGTTAGGCCCTCGAAACGAGCCTGGGCAGCCTCGGCGAGGACCTCATCGCTGAGGCCGAATGATGGAGTGCGCACCGCCACAGTGGTGGCCATGAGATTGGCAGGGTCGGCGATAGCGCGCAGGATTGAGGTGAGGTTCTCAATCTCAGGAGCGGCGTAGACCTTCTGAGAGGTCTCCGTCCTCGCCGGGATTTCATCTTTAGTGAGTTTTTCCGCGACGGCCAATGCGTCAGCGTGAACTGGTACAAGGACTGCAATGTCATTCAGCGCCACCGGCTCGCCGGTGATCTCTCCGGCGTGGGCGCGACGTACCGCTGCAGCGATATCGTTGAGTTCAGCCTTTTTGAAATCGGCGGTGTCCAGACCCTGGTCGGCTTCATCGTACGGCCTGCACAGGAACTCGACATGGCCTGGTTTCTCCGAGAAAGCGTCCATTGTGACATAGGAGACGGCCCTCGGCTCCCCTTGCGCGGGGTTTGTTTCCTTGAGGTTGTCGAACATGCCCGCAAACAGGGAGTTGATCGCACCAACGACGTCGTGGCGGGACCGGAAGTTTGCCGTGAGCTTCAAAACGTTGCCCTCGTCCTCCGCTTTTTCGCGTGCGGTGAGGTACGTGTCCAAGTCGGCGCGGCGGAACCGGTAGATCGATTGCTTCGGGTCACCCACTGTGAAGAGATGGCCGGGTTGATCAGCGACGATCTTATCGACGATCTCTAGCTGGGCTGGGTCCGTGTCCTGGAACTCGTCGATCGCGACCATGCGGAAATGCTGTGACAGAGCATCGCACACTTCAGGCTTTTCGACGAGGCGGGCCGCTAGGTAGATCATGTCGTGGTATTCCAACTCGCCAGAGCGGCGCCGCTTGTCCGCGTCGCGCAGGGTCAGTGCAGCAATCAGGCGGCGGAGCACAGCAGCGTAGTAGGACAGGGGCCCACGGGCCCGCTGCGACCACTGCTTAATATGCTCCTTGTAGCGGTCTCTGATTTCTATTGTGGGTTTGTCCCAGTTGCCACCGGCCCCGAGATTGCCAGGCTTCGTGAAGGGCTCCACGTCCGCGCCGATGATGGTCTCTTCAGGGTGGTGAGTCATGCTTTCGACGTAGTTGATCGCCGGCAATATTATTTTCTGGTACAACTTGTCAGATTCGTTGGTACACAGCGCCGCAATTGCGCGCAGATCTGCGAGCACCTCGTGGACGTATGCCTTATCCATCACCTGCTTTTCCGGCAGTGCACCGCCGGAAGCAGGATTACTTGCGTCAGTGGATAGTTCACCCCAGTGCTCGTCCATGAACAGGGCGATGTCTTCAATATTTTTGGTGCTCATCCCCGCTGCCAGGAGTCCGTCGATGGCTTCGGCCACCACCGTGGGCTCTACGCCGATATCGAGGGCGCGGATCTCCTCTGCCATGCCCTCCGGGTCAGTCACCACCTGGTCAATAAAGGTCAGGGTGGATTCTGCACGCAGCACAGCATTAAAGGAGGCAGCAAGGTCGCTCGACTTCCGCACCGTGGGCGGTACACCTACCTCCAGCGGGTACATTGAGATCAACCGCAAACAGAATGAGTGCAGCGTCTCAATCGCAGCTCCGGGCAGGTCGCCGAGAGCACGCCTAGCACGATCGCGTGCGTCCGCTGCTGTGAATTCACGATGGGCGCCGGGCACCTCTAACTGCCCGGTCTGTTCCACCTCGGTCAGAGCCGCGCGTAAACGGTTGACCAGCTCTTCAGCGGCTTTCTCCGTGAATGTGATGGCGGCGAGCTTGCTGAGCGGAACGTCTTCGTCGATCAGTAAAGTAATCAAACGCTGCACCAAAAGGAAAGTCTTGCCTGAGCCCGCGCCAGCTTCGACGAAGTAGGAGGTGTCGGTGTCATAGGTGATCTTGTCGCGGAGAGCTTGGTCTGCAGGGATAGTCATTAGTTGTCCTCCTGGATGTCCGAGTCGAGCTGATCAGTGCCGCTGCCGGCAATGGCCTGAGCGGTCGTGTTCGTGCCGTGAGGTCCACGAAGAATGGTTGTGTCCTCGAAACCGAAGAGGTGTTTTTCCTTCTGGAAGGTCGGTGGGAAGTGTCCCTGCACGATGCTGCTGTAGGTGTTCTGCAGGAAGCTACGCAGCTCTTCGGTCGTGGCGTCGTCGTTGCGTATCTCTACTTCGGGGTTTTCATTGTCACGGAACATCCAATACCGCGATGTCACGGTGACCGGCGCGCCGGGAGTCGCGAACTTGGCGAGGATCTCAGCTAGACCTGAAAGCGGTGCCTGTTCGCTGTTCTCGATGGATGCTTGCGCTGCTGCGCCGTAGATGGCTAGCTGGATCGCGTAGCCACCCTCGCCCTTTTCATGGTCTTTTGGTTCTCCAACCGGGCTGTTTTTAAGTTTGTCAGCGAAGTCCTTACCCTTGCCAGACTTATAGTCGGTAACACGCAAGTGGAGGCCGCCGGCCTCGTCGACACGCACGTCCACTCGGTCAATCGCACCGCGGAGCTGAACCTCGCTGTGCGTGCCATGTTCAGGCGAAATTGCCACACGTACTGGGGGATGGGAGGCTCCAGCATCATCGCTGGCGCCGAAGACGGTTTCCGCACCCACCGCGATCCACCCATCGGCGATATCTGCCATTTCGCGATCGAACCAGCGCGCAACATTGGCCTGGACGTCCTGGGTAAAGGACTCCCACGTAGTGGCGGAGTAGCGTTCGTCACGGGTACCTAGGTGCGTATCGACGATCCGATCAAGTACCGCGCGTGCCTCTTCCTGATCCGGGATCGTGCCGATCTTGTCTCCCAACCGCACCTCATTAGTCCAGTCCTCAAAGATGCGGTGGTAGATTGTGCCTCGCTCTCGCGGCGACACCTGGCTGGCGGGCGCTGGGTCCTCCAACATAGGCGAGCGCAGCAGGTAGCGGAAGAAGAACAGCTGGGGGTCCTCGGTGTACAGCTCGAGTGCGGAAGATGAGACAGGCTGATCAAACCACTTTGCGGCAAGCGTGCTGTCAATAAACCCGTTCCACTCGTTGCGCGCACCTTCCTTACGGGCCTGAGTGACCTCGACGAACTCAGTCGGCGGCTGATCCGTGGCATTGGTGATGCGTTCCAGCCCCTGGTCGGTCAGCGGCACCAGAGTGCTGCGATCGAAGCGGGGATAATCTTCTACCTTGTCGGGAAGGTAAGGCAGGATCCAACCGGAAGGCTCACCCGTGAGGGACCCATCGATCGCGCTGCGGGCAAAAGAAATCTCCACGGCGTCCGCCGAGCGCAGTGCCGCCTCCCACAAGGCGCGGGTGTGTTCGTTGTACCAGGTGGCGTCGCGACCAGACTGCTGTTCGGTGATCGCAGGATCGAAAGAAAATGAGCCCGGCAGGGCTGCGTCCGAAGCGCCAATGATGTAGAGGTAGCGCAACTTCTTTCCGACGATGTCCTCGAGGCTGCCGACGATCATCTCTCCCTGCTGCGTCACCTCCTGTGGGGACGTCCACATGTCTGTGAGCAACTCCACGACCATCGCCTGGGTTGGTGCGGGAAGTTCGCCTTCGAAGGAGGCCAAGGAGTCTACGGTGTCCAGAATGAGGTCCGCGCTCGCAGCTATATCCAACCTCAAAAACTTCATCACCAGGGCGCGGAGCCGCGTTGCCACATCTGTCCACGTGCGCGCGCCCCACACTCCACGCAGTCCGGCCTGCAGTTCGTTGCGCCACTGCAGAACGGTCGCGTCATCGTCGTCGGCAAGCTCAATGTCCCAATCCCCACCGGAGTCGATGGGCATGTCGCGGTCACGGGTAAACCGGTTGAAGTCATGCGCCGAGGGCGAGTTTGCCATGAGCCCGCTTTCCAGCAGCTCAGACAGAGCGCGCCGCGGGGTAGTGTGCGCATCCAGCGACACCAAGCGCAAGACGGTTCGAACAGCGGGATCCTGCGCCCACGTGGTCACCGCCGGAACGCGGGCGGGAAATACTGCATATTGGCTGATCCGCACCAGCTCTGGAAGATAATCGGCCGACGGGGTCACCACGGCTACATCGCCGGCCGCTAAGGTCTCGTCGTCAAGCGCGTGCTTAGCGATCTTGGACAGCACAGCTTCGATTTCTTCCTGCGGGTCCAGGTACGTCATCGTCTGTGGGGCGGGCTGCACACGCACAGTGACATCGGCCGGGATGGGGGAGAGCGCGGCGAAAAGCGCTTCTTCCAGTGGGTCCGCCGGAATCACGCCAGCACTGATAAATGCGCGCTCCTGGCTTGCCCGTGCGGCTACTTCAAAAGCCTCGGCCCAGGTGTAGTGGTCATCGCGCGTACGCTGTTCCACCAGCTCCGCGATGCGCGCGGCCTCGCGTGGCAATTCCCCGGTACCCACCTGGGTGCGCGCCTCTGGCTGCAGCCGCAGCAAGCGCCCCACGATGGTGCTTAACGACGAGCGCGTCACCGTTTCCGTATGAATCCCATGTTCGCGGAAGGCGGAATCCTCGTCGAGAAGGATGCGCGTCACTTCCGTCATGATCCGGCGCCGCGGCAGCGGGCTACGCGGAGCCAACGCGCGGGCGGACTCACGGATATATCCGTCGAGCGTCACCACGTTGACATCGACATAAGGTCCGGTTTCCGCAAGGGCGACCACCACATCGTTGCGCGCGTGGGGACCACACAACACGGTGATCGGACGCGAGGCGTCGTCGGCACGCGCTTGGGAAATGGCGGCCTGGAGGGAAAGGGCAGGTGTGTGCGCTGTCATGTGAAACACCATAAAACATGAACCAGACATCTGTCCGAGGATCGCTTCGAACAGGTGTATAAGCAGCGGGAACGCGCTAGGATGATGTGCCATGAGCACCCAGACTGAACAAGCCCGCGCCGCCGAGCGCGACCAGGTCCTGTCCAAAGCCCGCGCTGCAAAGCAGGTAGCACCCCTCCTCGCGACCCTGCCGACCAGCGCAAAGGACGCCCTGCTGCGTGATGCCGCCGATGAGCTGATTGCGCGTGCCGACGACATTCTGGCCGCCAACCAGGAAGATATTGATGGCGGCCGGGCCAACGGGATGGCGGAGTCTCTCATCGACCGCTTAGCGCTGGATACGGGACGTATCGAAGGAATCGCCGGCGGGTTGCGTCAGGTAGCGGACCTTAAAGACCCAGTGGGCGTGGTCCTTCAAGGGGGTGTGATGGCCAACGGCATCCAAATGAAGCAGGTGCGCGTGCCGCTGGGCGTGATGGGCATGGTGTATGAAGCCCGCCCCAATGTCACGGTGGACGCTTTCGGCTTGGCGATCAAGTCTGGCAACGTGGCCTTGTTGCGGGGCTCGTCGACTGCTGAGCACTCGAACGCGAAGCTGGTGCAGATCCTGCAGGAGGTCGCGCAGCGCCACGATCTGCCGGGTGAGATCGTGCAGCTGCTGCCCTGTGAGTCGCACGATTCCGTGCAGGATCTGATCACCGCGCGTGGGCTTGTGGACGTGGTGATTCCCCGCGGCTCTGCGCGCCTGATCAACGCCGTGGTCACCGGGGCTACCGTGCCGACCATTGAGACCGGCACCGGCAACTGCCACTTCTACGTGGACAAGGATGCGGACTTAGACCAAGCGATTGAGATGCTGGTCAATGGGAAGACGCGCCGGGTCAGCGTGTGCAACGCCACCGAGACTGTGCTGTTGGACGCATCGCTTGCCGACGAAGACAAGGCCCGTGTGCTGGGCGCGCTCCAGGAGGCTGGTGTGACCGTCCATGGCGAGAAGGCCGAATTAGAGGCGCTGGGTGTCAGCGAAATCGTGCAGGCGGAGGAAGCGGATTGGGCTGATGAATACCTGTCCATGGATATCGCGGCGGCCGTGGTCGATGGGGTGGACGGGGCCATCGCGCATATCGCGCAGTGGAGCTCTGGGCATACCGACGCTATTGCCTCGCTAAATGCTTATACCCTGCAGAAGTTTGCTAATGAGGTGGACTCTGCTGCGGTGATGCTTAATGCGTCCACAGCATTCACCGACGGTGAACAATATGGCATGGGCGCGGAAATCGGCATCTCCACCCAAAAGCTGCACGCGCGCGGCCCAATGGCGCTTCCAGAACTGACCAGCACGAAGTGGATTCTGGAGGGGACTGGGCAGACGCGTCCTTAAGTGGCAGAAAACATTGCCGGTTTGCTGTCGTATCAGCTATCCTTAAGGGAATTACATACCGACTAAGAGGAAGAGTCCACATGCTTAAGATCACTCGTGTTTCCCTCGCTGCCGCAACCGCCGCAACCATTGCTCTGTCCGGTGCCTCTGTAGCTTCGGCAGACCAGGCTGATAACCCATTCGGGTCGTCGGTCACCAGCTCCGAGTACCAGATTGACGAAAACGGCGACCGCACCCTGGTGCGTGAGAACACCAAGACTCGTAAGGCACCACAGGCCCTGGCCGATGCGTGGGGCAGCATGCAAAACGCGGGTCAGTCGTCGACAAGCAGCACCTTGGCCGCGGCAGACTCCTCCTCAGAGGTCCCGGCGTGGGTAATTCCCGTCGCTGGTGTGCTCGGCGCGGTGGCCATGCTCGTGGCCGTTCTGAACTTCCTGGTTCCCGCGTGGAGCATCGATGTGGTTCCGCTAATCTAGCTGCGCGACGCTAGACTGTGAATCCATGACGACACCCGAATCCCAGGCGCCGTGCAGCGATCCAACACAGTCATCATCGGGCGGCCGCCGCATTGGGGTGATGGGTGGAACGTTCGATCCGATCCACCACGGCCACCTCGTCGCGGCTAGTGAGGTGGCGGACCGTTTCGCCCTCGACGAAGTGGTTTTCGTGCCGACGGGCGAGCCGTGGCAGAAAGCGGACCGGAAGGTGTCTGACTCTGAAGCCCGCTACCTGATGACGGTGATCGCCACCGCGTCGAACCCGCGTTTCACCGTCTCGCGGGTGGATATTGACAGGCCAGGGCCCACCTACACCATCGATACGCTGCGGGATCTCGCCAAGATCTATCCTGACGACAAGCTTTTCTTTATTACCGGGGCTGATGCGTTAGCTTCGATCCTGTCGTGGCGGGACTGGCAACAGATGTTCGACGTGGCGGAATTCGTCGGTGTGACCCGGCCCGGCTATGAGCTCACCGAAGACATGCTGCCGGATGTCAACCAGGACAAAGTGCACCTGATCGACGTGCCGGCCATGGCGATCTCCTCGACGGACTGCCGCGAGCGCTCCGCCACAGGCCGCCCCGTGTGGTACCTGGTGCCGGATGGGGTGGTGCAGTTCATCGCCAAGCATAAGCTCTACGCGCCACAGGCATGCCTCGGAGAGGCATAAGATGAGGCATGAGTAGCAAAAAGTGGCGCTATCGTGGGAGACTAGAATCTAATTATCTCAAGCACATGAATTGCAAAAGTAAAGGAACGTGCCCATTTGACTGCTACTGAAGAGTCCCGCAATAAAGCGATCATCGCCGCACAGGCGGCCGATGAAAAGCTTGGCAAGGATATCGCCGTCATCGACGTCAGCGATGTGATGGCGATCGCTGACATTTTCGTCGTCGTATCCGGCGAAAATGAGCGCCAGGTGCGCGCGATTGTCGACGAGATCGACGAAAAGATGTCCGACGCAGGCTTTGAGCCGAAGCGCCGCGAAGGCAACCGCGAATTCCGTTGGGTGCTGCTTGATTATGGCCTCGCTGTCGTCCACGTGCAGCGCACCACCGAGCGTGATTTCTACGGCTTGGACCGCCTCTACGCGGATTGCCCACGCATCGAGGTGGAGGGTGTAGAGACCGCCCCGGCCCCCGGCAAGTGGGCCGATGATAGTAATGTGCGCGAGATCGAGGACATCGAAGACCTGCCCTTGGCTGGTGAAGAGCCCACCGACGAGGACGAAAGCTACTACTGATCATGTCCCGTCGACTAATCATGTTGCGCCACGGCCAAACCGAGTACAACGCCACGAAGCGGATGCAGGGCCAGCTGGATACCCGCCTGTCCGCGGTTGGCGTGGACCAGGCGCGCGCCGCTGCGCTTCAGGTGAAGGATTTGGGCGTGGTGCGCGTGATTTCGTCGGACTTGATGCGTGCGAAAGATACCGCGGAGATCGTCGCCGCCTCCCTCGATTTGCCTGTTGAAGAGGATGCGCGCCTGCGTGAGACGCACTTGGGCGAGTGGCAGGGGCTCACGCACGAAGAGGTGGACCAGGCCTTCGTCGGCAAGCGTGCTGCGTGGCGGCATCGGCCGGACTGGGCTCCGCCGGGTGGGGAATCGCGGCTGGAGGTTGCGGCCCGGGTGCGTTCGCTTATCGACGAGTTGATGCACTCTTTTGAGGGCTGGGAAAATCGCACGGTGCTGCTGGTTGCTCATGGTGGTGCGATCGCTGCTGTGACCTGTCACCTTCTGGGGTTGGAGGCGCACCAATATCCGCTGCTGTCGGGGTTGAAGAACACGAATTTCTCGGTACTGACGGCCCGGCCGCGGTTTAACCCGGAGGCTCCGGCGCTGGATTTCACGCCTGAGACGGTCGGCGAGGCCCAGTGGTATTTGGACGCCTGGAACCAAGGACTTGGGAGCTAGCATGACTGTTCGCATCGTGACTGATTCTTCCTCCGGGCTGCCGCAGCATATCATTGATGAGCTGGACATCAAGGTCGTTGACCTGCACGTGATGGAAGATGAGGGGGAGCAGTCCACCGCTGGTTTGTCCGCGTTAGAACTGGCTGCCACCTATGCCCGTCAGCTGGAGCGCGGCGGCGACGATGGGGTAGTGGCGCTGCACCTGTCGAAGGCGCTGTCCTCGACATGGTCGTCGGCAGTGGCGGCTGCCGCCGTGTTTGATGGTGCGGTGCGCGTGGTTGATTCCGACGAAGTGGGCATGGCGGTGGGCGCGGCCGCGATGGCTGCCGCCACCGTGGCGAACGAGGGCGCGAACTTGGATGAATGCGAGCGCGTCGCGGAAGATACTCTGGCGCGTTCGCAGACCTGGGTTTATTTGCACCAGCTGGATGAGCTGCGTAAATCGGGCCGCTTGTCGACGACCACCGCGATGCTCTCGGCTGCATTATTGGCCACCAAGCCGATCATGCACGTGCGCGAGGGAAAGTTGGAACTAGCCGGCAAGACGCGCACCCAAACCAAGGCATTTACGAAGCTTGTGGAGTTTGTCCAGGAAGAAGCCGAAGGAAAGCCAGCGTTCGTTGCTGTGCAGCACGCGGCAGCCGATGAATCCGCTGAACTGCTCGAAGACATGCTCAACGAAGTGCTGGCGGAAGGCTCCACCGTGATGGTGACGGAACTGACGGACGTGCTGCGCGTCCACACCGGAGACGGCGCGATTGGTCTGTCGGCGGTGTTCGCGGAGCCTGTGCCTGTGGAT
>NZ_JBHWRP010000028.1:0-5971 GCF_043426755.1 Corynebacterium sp.
GTACCGGGTTTTGCGGCCTTCCATTTTCGCCACGACAATTCCGCACCCGCGCAGGCAGGTCAGATGGTTGGAAACGTTGGCGCGGCTCAGTCCCAGGGCCTGGGCAAGTTCCGCTGGGTATCCGGGTTCGTGCAGCAAGGACAGGAGGATGCGTGACCGGGTGGGGTCGGCCATGGCGCGGCCAAGCCGGTTCATCGCATCGATCCGCGATTCAATGTTCATCATGCGATGTACTATACAGCACTTGATGTACTAGTGGCACCGCCCAAAATCGACCGTTATCTAGAGTCCGGGATCGGCGACTCGTCTTGACCTGCGGTTTCGTGTCATGGTCTGTGTCCATGAGGCGGCGAACATTGCCGCCTGTGTCGACACCCAAATCCGTCCGTGCTTCCGTTTAAGTTCGCAAGGCGTGTTGCGCAACTCGATCAATCCAGCGCGGGCGGCCCGGCAAAGCTCGGCACCCGGCAAAAGCGTCACCTGTGTCGCCGCCAGCAGTCTTGATTTTGACCTTAACGCGACGGCAATGTTTATCGTTTGTTTCATGACTATTTCAGTGATTGATAGCGCCTCGGCCATGAGCCGAGTTCTCCGAGCGGCACCAGATGCGCGCGCCGACCTGGTCCGTGACATGTGGTCTCCGCTCGCGGGGATGTACCACTTCGTTCCGGGAGGGGTGGATATGGCGACCGTCCACCGGCAGAACTTCGGCTTCGACTGGGAGAACCCAATCGCGCTGGTCGAGCAAGGCGTCGAGAAACTCATTGAAGCAGACGCATGGAGTCGCATCACCGGGGCACTCCAACGAGGCGCTGCGGAGTTGGAGGCGATCAACCCCGGCATCGATGTGCCCGACCTGCAGGTTCTGCTCGTGTTGGGCGATCCCGCCAACAAACATTTCGTTGACGAGATTCAGGGACTGTCGGCGTTCGGGGGAATCAGCGGCTTCATCACCATTACGGTCTGGCCGACTCCTCAGGTGCTCGACCGGCTCGAAGCGATTGCCGTTCATGAGCTGCATCACAACGTGCGGTATTCGCCGGGCGGTGTCGTCTGGGATCCGATGACGGTAACTGTTGGTGAACAGGTGGTCTCAGAGGGGCTCGCTGACGAGTTCGCCGCTGAGCTCTACGGCGATCGTGGGTACAGTCATTTCGTCAGCGCGCAGGTCCGCGACGATGACGAAGTCCTTGCGAAGGTCTCGTCGGGTCTCAGCGTCACCGGCATGCAGAACTTCACGGCCTGGGTTCATGGTGATGCGAGCGCGCGGCTTTTCGGCGCGGAGCCGGTGGGTCTCCCGACCGGTGCTGGATACGCAGCGGGCACGAGGCTCGTGCGCGCGTATCTCGAGGCCACGGGTTTTACTGCTGCGCAGTCCGTTGCCGTACCTGTAGATGAAATCCTGCGAGTCGCCGCGCCACTGCTAGGCCTGCGGCTCGATGGAGAAGACTGAGAACACCACACGTTAGGAGGCAGGTCATGGAATGGACGGTGAACGAGGCCGCAGAGCGTGCCGGCATCAGTGGCCGCACGTTACGCCATTACCACCAGATTGGCTTGCTCACCCCGGACCGCGTCGGGTCCAACGGCTATCGCTACTACGGCCCCGACGCGGTTGCCCGTCTGCAGAGGATTCTTCTCCTGCGCGAAACGGGCATGCCACTCGCCGAGATCGCAGCTGCACTCGAGAGGGCTGCAACTCCTGATGCGGAAATCGAGGCGCTCACCGGACATTTGGATCAGCTTGCTCAGGAACGCGAGACGCTGGATCGACGTATCAGCGCAGTGAAGCACACCCTGTCGATGCGTCGTCAGGGACGCGAGCCACGGATGGATGTCATGCTCGAGGGCTTCAATGATCGATACGAGGCTGAGGTTGTGGAGCGTTGGGGTCGAGACGCTTTCGAGGCCTCGAACCAGTGGTGGCATCGCAAGTCCGTGCAACAGCAGCGAGATTGGAAGGCACGCGCAGACGCGCTACTTGCCCGGTGGCGCGAGATCCAAGAAGAAGGCCATGAAGTGGAATCCACGGCCGCACAAGCGCACGCATCGGTCCATCTGGAATGGTTCAAGGAGATTCCTGGAACCCCCACCCACGCAGGCGATACTGAAAAATCCGTTGACATGATCCGAGGGCTCGCGGACCAGTACGAGTCGAACACTGACTTCCACGTGGCCTTCGGCACAACGGAAGCCGCGAGGTTCGCCGCTAACGCATTGCGACTTCACGTGCGACAAGTAGAAGCTTCCCCTTGCTGATCGCCCGAACGGCGGGCACGCTGTCATGATGGCCCGCGCGGAGGACTGATGCTTGTACAGCGTGTGCTTTCCCCGATCGATGGCGTGGAGTCATGGACGGTGCTGGGCGATGATGGTGCCCCGGTGGCTCCGATCGAACGGTACCTGGCGTACTTGACCCAGATTGAGCGGTCGCCCCACACGGTCAAGGCCTACGCCCACGATTTGAAGGACTGGTTTGAGTTCCTCAGCACTCAGGCCCTGGACTGGCGTGAGGTGCGGTTGGAGAACGTCGCCGAGTTCGTCGCCTGGCTGCGCCGTCCGCTGACACTGCGCGACGGGTCAGTTTCAATCCTTCCGTCGGTGGAACACCACTGCACTGAAGCGACCGTCAATCGCAAGCTCTCCGCTCTCAGCGCGTTCTATCAGCACGCCGAGCGCCACGGCATCGACCTCGGGGAGTTGCTGAGGATCTGGCAGCCGACCGGAGGCCGCAGCTCGGGTTGGAAGCCGTTCTTGCACCACATCAGCAAGGGCAAACCGCAGCCACGGCGCGCCATCGTGCTTCGCGCGCAGCGCAAGCTCCCGCGTGTACTAACCCCCACCGAGGCGCAGATGATCCTCGATGCTTGTGGCCATCTGCGGGACCGGTTCCTGTTCGCCGTGCTCTTTGACACCGGGATGCGGATCGGGGAGGCGCTGGGTCTACGACATGAGGACATCGCTGCGGCCGAGTCTCAGATCACGGTCCAGCGTCGGGTCAACGGCAACGGTGCACGCTCCAAGTCACGCAACCCGCGGACGGTACCGGTGAGTACAGAGTTGGTCCGGCTCTATTCCGACTATCTGTATCTGGAGTACGGCGATCTGGACTCCGACTACGTCTTTGTGAACCTGTGGGGTCGACCCCACGGTCACCCGCTGACCTACACAGCCGTTTACGACCTGGTCAAACGGCTGCGCCGACGTACAGGGATCGACTTCGACCCGCACTGGTACCGCCACACCGCCGCCACCCGGATGCTGCGTGACGGTGTGCCGATCGAGATCGTCTCCAAGCTGCTCGGGCACGCCGACATCACCACTACTGCCGCCGTCTACGGGCATCTGAGCGCCGAGGACGTCCGCCGCGCGCTGGAGGAAGCTGGCTGGTTCACCGGCAGAGAGGTACAACTGTGAGCACACCCAGCGCGCTGATACCCGAACAACTACCGAGGACGGGGAGCGAGCGACGCCGAACGTCCCGTCAGACGAGTAGTTGGGACACGGAGTATGGCCGGGATGTTTGGCGGCTGCGTGAGCTCGGCATCAAGGACAAACGCCTGGCCAGGATCACCTTCGAGGACATCCCACAGCCCTGGCTCAAGGCCTTGGCCAAACGATGGGCCCGCTGGCGCCTGGCCACGGGACTCGGAGTGGTCAGCGTCTCCTCGGGCACCCGGGCGATCACCTTTTTCGGGCAGTTCCTCACCGCTGCGGCACCCTCCGTCCAGGGGCTGGGACAGCTGGACCGGGAGGCGCTGGAACGCTACCTCGTCCACCTGCACGCCCGATGCTCGGGCACCGTGAAACACCGCATGCTAATCGGGCAGCTGAATCTGTTCTTCACCACCATCCGGCAACACGGCTGGGATGACTCTCTTCCCTCGGCGGTGATGTTCTACAGCGAGGACTTCCCCAAGGAAGCCATCCGGCAACCGCGCGCGCTGAGCGAAACCGTGATGGCCCAGCTGGAGAACCCGGACAACCTCGCCAAGTGGAACAACCCCAGCTACACGCTGATCACGCAGATCTTGATGGGGTGTGGGCTGCGCATCACCGATACCGTCCGCCTGCCGACCGATTGCATCGTCTACGACGGTGAGGGAGCGCCCTACCTTCGCTACCTCAACCACAAGATGAAGCGCGAGGCTCTGGTGCCCATCGACGCCGAGCTCGCCGACGCCATCACTGCGCAGCGATGCCGCCTTCAGGAGCGTTGGCCGGGTGGTGCGCCGGTGCTCTTCCCGCGAGCTACCCACAACGACGACGGCCAGGAGTCAGTCAGTGACGGCGTCTACCGGAAGGCGCTGCACCGTTGGCTCAAGCGCTGCGCCGTCCGTGACGAGCACGGCCAACCCGTTCGTGTCGTCCCGCACAGCTTCCGGCACACCCTGGGCACCAGGCTGATCAACAGAGACGTCCCCCAAGAAGTAGTCCGGCGGATCCTCGACCACGACTCCCACGTCATGACCGCCCACTACGCCCTGCTCAGCGACATCACGATCCGCCGGCACTGGGAAGCCGCACGGAAGGTCAACATCAAGGGCGAGACCGTCACCCTCGACCCCGACGGACCATTGGCCGAGGCAGCCTGGGCCAAGCAACGGGTCGGCCGAGCGACCCAGGCACTGCCCAACGGCTTCTGCGGACTGCCAGTCCAGAAGTCCTGCCCGCACGCGAACGCGTGCCTGAGCTGCCCTATGTTCATCACCACCTCAGAGTTCCTGCCCGAGCACCGGCAGCATCGCCAACAGGTCGTGCAGATCATCACCGCGGCCGAAGCCCGCGGCCAGCAACGACTGATCGAGATGAACCAGCAGGTCCTGGGAAACCTCGATCAGATCATCACCACATTGGAACGCGACCAAGACGGCGAAGCAGCACCTGATGCATGCTGATAACAGCCATCACCTGATCGCCGCCGCCCAACAGCGCCACGAGACCACGCGCACCAAAGCCACCCAGGCTCTTCGCAACCTCGACCGCGACGGCGGCGCGGTCACCTTCCAGATCGTCGCGCAAAAGGCGCAAGTCTCACGGTCCTGGCTCTACACCCAGCCCGATATCTGCGCCGAGATTCGACGGCTCCGCGACCTTCAGCACGGCTCGGATGGCTCACCGCTGCCCGCGCCCCAACGTTCCACCGAAGCATCCCTGCTACGCCGCCTCGAAGTTGCCAACGCACGCGCACGGGACCTCACCACCGAGAACCAGCAACTCCGGAAGCAACTGGAACATGCCCTCGGGCGAGCACGGGCATCGACTGCGGAACGGTGACGAGGCCGAGCCGCTTGATAGACGGCTCAAGATAACTACGTCCACCAGGAAGACTTCCGATCCGCTGAGTCGCGTGCTGGACGTCATGGCCACGTCTGACCGGACTCTAGATAACGACCGTTTTAATGCACATACTCACCTCAAGGAATCTCTATGGCAACCCGCACCTCATTAGTCACCTTTTGCCTAAGAGCCACACTATTGATAAGGCTGGCATCGCCTCGGTGATGGAAGCCTCCGTGCACCTCTTGGAATCTGACCGTACCGGCACAGGGGCAGCCCACGGCGACATCCACCTTTCCTTCGTACCCGATGAAGAAATCAGTCTGCCAGGTGTACGCACCATGGATATGGCCCGCTTCCCCGTGGACTACGCCTACACCCTAGACTCCTGCGAGCTGGGTGAAATAGTGGAGGCAACCTTCAACGCCGGCCACGCTCATGTTGAAATCACCGGGGTTACTGCCCACCCTATGAACGCCAAGGGTAACCTGCTCAACCCCATTCTGCTTGCCCAAGATTTCATTGCCCAGCTCGACCACACCCAGACCCCCGAGAACACCGAGGGGCGTGAGGGCTACCTCTGGGTCAATGGCAGCAGCGGCAACCAGGCAAGAGCCACGCTAGACATCAGCATCCGCGACCACGACCGTACCGGCTACGAGGCGAAGAAAGACCTACTGCGTAGCATCGC
>NZ_JBHWRP010000029.1:0-27208 GCF_043426755.1 Corynebacterium sp.
GCTGGGCCAGATGGCGCACGACGAGAACGCCTTGGCACAGCTGCTAGAGGCACAGGGCACCACCCGCGAAGAGTTCGACAAGCAGTCCCGCGAGCAGGCTGAAGAGTCCGTGCGCACCCAGCTGTTCCTCGACGCTGTCGCAGAGGAAGAGGAGCCTGAGGTCTCCCAGCAGGAGCTGACCGACCACATCCTGTTCACCGCACAGTCCTACGGCATGGACCCGAACCAGTTCGTCGGCCAGCTGCAGCAGTCCGGCCAGATCGCTAACCTGTTCGCCGACGTGCGCCGCGGCAAGGCACTGGCAGCAGCGATCGCACGCACCTCCGTCAAGGACGACGAGGGCAACGAGATCGACCCAGACATCTACTTCGGTGACCTCGAGGAAGACGAGGACGCAGAGGCAGAGTCCGCTGAGTCCACCGAGGCTACTGAGTCCAACGAGAACGAGTCTGACGACAAGTAAAATCTCACTGTAGGGGCCCTTCACGGATGTGTGGAGGGCCCCTTTGGCGCTCGTCGACAAGCGCAAGCGAAGCTTTCGGCAGCGCGTTCGAAGCACCTCTACGCTGTAAGCGAACAGGTGCGGGGTTTCGACGATATCGCTAGTATAGTGGGGCTAACGCGATAACCATACTGAAATAAACAGGAGTTTCGACGATTATGAACGATAAGGTCACCATGACAGCGCCTGGCGCGGGCATGAATCTAGGCGATTCCGTCTACGACCGCTTGCTGCGCGAGCGCATTATTTTCTTGGGCCAGCAGGTTGACGACGAGATCGCCAACAAGATTTGCGCCCAGATCCTGCTGCTCACCGCAGAGGACCCCTCCCGCGACATCTCGCTGTACATTAACTCGCCAGGCGGCTCCGTTTCCGCGGGTATGGCGATTTATGACACGATGAAGTACTCGCCATGCGATATCCGCACCTACGGCATGGGCCTGGCAGCATCCATGGGCCAGTTCCTGCTGTCCGGCGGCACCAAGGGCAAACGCTACGCACTGCCACACGCTCGCATCATGATGCACCAGCCATCCGCTGGCGTCGGTGGCACCGCAGCCGATATCGCAATTCAGGCAGAACAGTTCGCGCAAACCAAGCGTGAGATGGCCGAGCTGATTGCTGAGCACACGGGCCAGACCTTCGAGCAGATTACGAAGGACTCGGACCGCGACCGCTGGTTCACGGCACAGGAAGCCAAGGAATACGGCATTGTCGACCATGTTATTGAGCACGCCGACCGCTCGATCAGCAACTAAGAACTAGAAGGAGACTTTCACTCATGACTTTCCAGATGCCACAGTCCCGCTATGTTCTGCCGAGCTTCGTCGAGCAGTCCAGCTATGGGACTAAAGAAACCAACCCTTACTCCAAGCTTTTCGAAGAGCGCATCATCTTCCTGGGCACCCAGGTCGACGACACCTCCGCCAACGACATCATGGCGCAGCTGCTCGTTCTGGAATCCCAGGACCCAGACCGCGACATCAAGATGTACATCAACTCCCCAGGTGGTTCCTTCACCTCGTTGATGGCGATTTACGACACCATGCAGTACGTGCGCCCCGACGTGCAGACCGTCTGCTTGGGCCAGGCCGCATCCGCGGCAGCAGTGCTGCTGGCCGCCGGCGCACCAGGCAAGCGTGCTGCTCTGCCGAACTCGCGCATCCTGATTCACCAGCCGGCCACCCAGGGCACCCAGGGCCAGGTCTCGGACCTTGAGATTCAGGCCGCTGAGATCGAGCGCATGCGTCGCCTCATGGAGGAGACCCTGGCACGCCACTCTGGCCGTACCGCTGAGCAGGTTCGTATTGATACCGACCGCGACAAGATCCTCACCGCTGAGGAAGCAGTCGATTACGGCATCATCGACCAGGTCTTCGATTACCGCAAGCTGAACGGCTAAGCGGAAAGCAGGTTTTCCAGCCCCCTTCGAATGGAAGGGGGCATTCTGCATTTATGGGAACGTGCGGTACACGGCCCGGGTACCCCTAGGATCTTCTTAGGCCTTTCCCTGATTTCGGCACAGCAGATTCACGATTGAATGTGATGAACCTCATCATCACCTCCCATTTTGTGAAGGAGACTACAATGTCAGCTGTGTTGAACCAAGCGAAAGGATCCCAGGACAGTACTTGGGCATCCGCGGCACACCGACGTACCGTCTATCTCATCCTCGTCATCGTCGGCTGTGCCATTCTCTTCGACGGCTATGACCTCGTTATCTACGGCGCTGTCCTCTCCACCTTGCTGGAGGATCCGTCCCATATCGGCCCCTTGTCTCCTGCTGTTGCGGGGTCGTTGGGTTCCTACGCCATGATCGGTGTTCTCATCGGCGCGTTGTCCTCGGGTGCGGTGGGCGACCGCCTCGGACGTCGAAAAGTATTTATCGTTGCGCTGATCTGGTTTTCGGTAGGCATGATCGTGACCGCGCTGGCCACGTCTGTGTTCATGTTCGGCTTGCTCCGCTTCATCACCGGCTTGGGTGTGGGCGTCATCGTGGCCATGGGTGGAGCTATCATTGCTGAATTTGCGCCGGCAAACCGCAAGAACTTTTTTAACGCCATCGTCTACTCGGGTGTTCCCGCCGGCGGCGTGATGGCCTCTGTTCTTGCTCTGCTGTTGGAAGACCAGATTGGCTGGCGTGGTCTGTTCATGATTGGTGGGGCACCGCTGGTGTTGGTTCTTCCACTGGCACTGGTTGCTCTTCCTGAATCGCCTCGTTGGCTGGTCTCCCGCGGTCAGCTCGACAAGGCCCGCCAGGTATGCGAAAAGTACGGTCTGCCCGTCGAACAGTTTGCTACCGCACCCGCCGCTCCTGCGCAGCCGGCCGCGGACACCATCGCTTCGCACACCAACCCTGATGTTGAGAAGACTGGTTTCGCTGGCATCTTCTCGCGTTCCTTCCTGCCGGGCACCATCCTGATCGGTTTCATGAGTTTCATCGGCCTGCTGGCAACCTACGGCCTGAATACGTGGCTGCCGAAGATCATGCAGTCCAATGGTGCATCGCAGCATGACTCGCTCTATTCCCTGCTCGCTCTCAATGGCGGCGCGGTGATTGGTGGCCTGTTCGCATCATGGGTTGCTGACAAGATCGGCGCAAAGACCGTGATCACAGTGACGTTCGCTCTGGCTGCTGTCATGCTTGCCCTGCTCCCACAGTTCGACTCTGTTGCCCCGATGTACATTCCAATCATGCTGGCGGGCCTCGGCGTGCTGGGCACTCAGGTGCTGACCTACGGCCTGACCGCAAATTACTTCTCCACTGCATCACGTGCAGCGGGCGTGGCGTGGTGTGCAGGCTTTGGGCGCCTAGGCGGAATCGTCGGACCACTTGCTGGTGGCCTCATCCTGAGCGCGAATCTGGGCCCAGCCTATGCTTTCTACATCTTCGCTGGTGCTACCGCCCTCGGTGCGATTCTTACCGCCATGATCCCACGCTCGCCGGCCGAGGCAGAGATCGTTGTTGCCACCGATCCTGTCGAGCAGACAAAGGATAAGAAGCCAGTCGGCGCAGCTTAATTCAGCACTGACGAAGGGCTTCCCCTCCAAGAATCTTTCACAGATCCTTGGAGGGGAAGCCCTTTTCATTGGCCCCGGAACTTAAATGAACGCTCGCAGCGCCTTGGTGAATTCCTCTGGCGATTCCAGCGTCGGTACGTGTGCGCCGGGAACAACAACGCTTGTCGACGAGCCCGCCACACCTTCGCCGATCTGTGCCACGGTTGCCGGTGGGGTAGACAGGTCATCGTCACCCGCGATGGTCAGAACCGGGCAGGTGATCTGGGGCAGGGAGTCCTTGAAATCCCACTGTGCTAAAGCGTCCGAGCATTGTGCGTAGCCTTCGCCCTGGGTGCTCAGGATCATCTCACGGGCTGCGCCGACTACATCTGAATTATTGTCCCCGAACTTTGAAGTAAACCAGAGTCCAACGACTCCATCGACCATGGGGGCAAGGCCTTCCGCGCGGGTAAGTTCGGCGCGCGGCACCCACTTGTCCGGTCCTCCAAAGTATGCCGCCGTGCAGCAGAACACAGCTTTGGTGACGCGCGGCGAAGTCGCTGCGAGATATTGTGCGATTGCACCGCCGAGCGACAGGCCGACAACGGTGAACTGGTCAACACCTACGGAATCGAGGGTGTTCAGGACGTCGTCGGCAAGCTCGGCCATCGTCGTTGCGCCTGGTTCAACATCGGCGACGTCGGAGCCGCCATGGCCGCGATGATTGATCGCGATGATGCGATGGGTATCAGCAAAAGCCTCGAACTGTGGGGCCCACATCTCGGTGGTCGAAGCGATGGAACCGAGAAACACGATGGCAGATGAGGCGTCTTTCTGCCCGTGTTCGGTGTAGGTCAGTGTGGTCATGGTGGTCACGAGCGCTTACTCCTTTTCGATAACGGCTGCCAAGCCCTGTCCGCCACCGATGCACATGGTGACCAGTGCGCGGTGAGCGTCGGTACGAGCGAGGTGGTGGGATGCGGTGACGAGCATGCGCGCGCCCGTGGCCCCTACTGGGTGGCCGAGAGAAATCCCTGAACCATGGGGGTTAAGGCGGGGATCGTCGGCAGAAATGTTCCACTCTTTGAGGCATGCGAGCGCCTGGGCGGCGAAGGCCTCATTGAGCTCGATGAGGTCAATATCCTCGAAGGTGAGGCCGAGGCGGTCGAAGAGCTTCGCGGTGGCGTTGACTGGGCCGATGCCCATCGTCTCTGGGGCGACGCCTGCGACTGCCCAGCCCTTCAGGGTCACCATCGGGGTGAGCCCAAGTTCTTCCGCCTTGCGACGAGTGGTGACGATCATCGCGGCCGCGCCATCGTTTTGGCCTGAAGCGTTACCAGCGGTGACCGTAGCCTCATCATCCTGGCGGCCCATGATGGGGCGTAGTCGGGCCAAAGATTCTGTGGTGGTCTCAGGACGGATGTGCTCGTCTTTGTCCACGATGATGGGGTCACCCTTGCGCTGGGGAACAGTGACTGGAACGATCTCCGCGTCGAAAAGCCCATCTTCTTGGGCCTGCGCTGCACGCTTGTGGGAGTGATACGCCATCTCATCCTGGCTGTCCCGGTCGATGGAGTAATCGCGTCGCAGGTTCTCGGCGGTTTCAATCATGCCGCCTGCGATCGGGTGGTTCTTTCCGCCGGCGGTCTCGCGGGCTTCGGCGAGGCGGTCGCGCAGCACCATATTGCCACCCTTTTTGCCCCAGCGGATATCCGCATCGACGGTGTACTCGGTACGCGACATGGATTCCGCGCCGCCGGCGATAATCAGATCCGCGGCCCCCGCAGAGATATGCGCGGCAGCGGTGGCCACTGCCTGCAGGCCGGAGCCGCAGCGACGATCAAGCTGCATGCCGGGCACTGAGAGTCCAAGCCCTGCGTCAAGCGCGACGATGCGACCCAACGCAGGTGCTGCTCCGTTGGGGGAGGCCTGGCCCAAAATCACGTCATCGATTTCGGAGGGGTCAAGCCCGGACTCGTCGAGGACTGCCTTGACTGCGGTGACGGCTAAGTCTTGGACCGGAACGTCGGCAAGTTTTCCGCCGTACCTGCCGACGGGGGTGCGTTTGGGGTGGCACAGGACGATGTCTGATGGGTCTGTTGGTGAATTCATGGGTAGAGCCTTTCTAGTTTCGCTTCTTGAACATCAGCGGAAATTTCCTCGCATGCCGTGGTGAGGGAGGGGATGAAATTCTCAACGAGAAACTCTGGGCTGTGCGCGGCTGCAGGCGTGGAGATATTGACCGAGGCGATGGTCGCGCCGGTGCTATCGCGTACCGGGGCTGCGACTGAACGCAACCCCAGCTCCAGTTCCTGATCAACCAGCGCATAGCCCTGCTTTTTCACGGCAACTAACTCGTCGACGAGTTGGTTTTTCGACACCTTGGTCACCGGCGTTAAGGGGGCGAGCTCGACGGAGTCCAAGTA
This sequence comes from Corynebacterium sp., assembly GCF_043426755.1. Lineage (GTDB taxonomy): Bacteria > Actinomycetota > Actinomycetes > Mycobacteriales > Mycobacteriaceae > Corynebacterium. The sequence goes on from NZ_JBHWRP010000029.1 coordinate 5,929, forward strand.
TTCGTCGATCTGTTCGGTCGATTGGTCGGCAAGCAGGACGCGGCCCATCGATGTGGCGTATGCGGGGAAGCGGGTGCCAATGGTGATGGACACCGCCATGATGCGTCGAACTGGTACGCGGCCGATATAGACCACATCGCGATCATCAAGAATTGACAGTGAACAGGATTCGTCTACGGCACGAGACAGCTTTTCAAGGTGGGGCTGAGCAATTTCCGGCAGCCCCAGCGATGAGAGGTAGGAGTAGCCGAGTTCAAGCGTTTTCGGAGTGAGCCAGAAAAGTGATCCGTCGGTGTCCGCGTATCCTTCGCCGACCAAAGTATGAAGGAATCTGCGCGCGGTTGCCCGCGCGAGTCCGGTGGCCTCAGCTACCTGAGCAAGCGTTTGTCGTGGCCGGTCGGCGCCGAAAGTGCGAATGACGGCGAGTCCCCGCGTTAACGATTGAATGTGCGGTGCTGTGGTCAAGGTTTCCTTACATCCTTTGCATTGAAGTGTGAGAGGGGTACGTGAAAGACGGACGGTCTCACAACTCACAATATACACCAAGTTGTTCGCTAGGTGAACCCTTGTGCATTCAGTGAACAAAGGGTAGGTTTGAGTCATGCTCGATAAAACAGTGAACTCAGCAGAAGAGGCGGTGGCAGACATCGCTGACGGCGCATCGATCGCGGTCGGCGGATTCGGCCTCGTCGGGATCCCAGCGCGCCTCATCGATGCCCTGCGCGCCAACGGCGCTGGATCTTTAACAATCATTTCCAACAACCTCGGTACCGACGGCTTCGGTCTTGGGCTCCTGCTCAAAGACAAGCGCATCGCGCGTTCCATCGGTTCCTATATCGGCTCCAACAAGGAATACGCACGCCAGTACCTCAGCGGCGAATTGACCGTGGAATTCACACCACAGGGAACGCTCGCTGAGCGGCTCCGTGCCGGCGGCGCAGGAATCCCCGCGTTCTACACCAAGGCTGGCGTAGGTACGCAGCTTGCCGACGGCGGGATCCCCACCCGTTACAACGCAGACGGCACCATTGCCGAATACTCCACACCAAAAGAGACTCGCGAATTCAACGGTGAGGTCTACGTGATGGAGGAAGGTATTCGCGCGGACTTCGCCTTCGTCCACGTTGCAAAGGCCGACCGCTATGGCAACCTCGTGTTTTCCAAGACGGCGCAGAACTTCAACCCGGATGCGGCGATGAGCGGAAAGATCACCATCGTGCAGGCAGAGGAGCTTGTCGACGAGTTGCCGCCCCATGAGATTGACCTGCCTGGAATCTATGTTGATCGCGTGGTTGAGGTCGGCAAACAAGAAACTGGAATTGAGAATCGGACGGTGAGCAAATAATGAGCTGGACTCGTGATCAAATGGCCGCGCGTGTTGCGCAAGAGTTAGAAAATGGCCAGTACGTCAACCTCGGCATCGGAATGCCAACCCTGATCCCCGGGTTTCTTCCCGATGGCCTCGAAGTGGTGCTGCACTCCGAAAACGGCATCCTCGGTGTCGGTCCGTACCCCGCCGACGATGCAGTTGATCCCGAACTCATCAACGCAGGTAAGGAAACCATCACGGCGGCACCTGGTGCCTCCTTCTTCTCTTCCTCCCAATCCTTCGGCATGATTCGGTCGCGCGCGATCGACGTGGCCGTCCTCGGCGCCATGGAAGTATCCCAGTTCGGAGACCTAGCGAACTGGATGATCCCTGGCAAGATGGTCAAGGGAATGGGTGGCGCCATGGACTTGGTCCACGGTGCGAAGAAAATCATTTTGATGATGGATCACGTGACCAAGAAGGGCGACAGCAAGGTACTGACAGAGTGCAAGCTGCCCCTCACGGGAGCAAAGTGCGTGGACCTGATCGTGACCAACTACGCCGTGTTCAGCGTCGACGCTAAAGCCGGACTCACACTCGTCGAAGTGGCGGAAGGCGAGACCGTCGATTCGGTACGCGAGGTAACGGAAGCTCCATTCGCGATCGCCGAAGGCGTTGCATAAACCCACCGCTCATCACGGCACACCGAACAAGGAAAGATTTTCAATGCTGTTTCTTGCACGCATGGACGTGAATTTTCCCGACAATTTAACCTCTGAGGAGGTTGCAGACTACCAAGCCCGAGAGAAGGAATACTCGGGCAACCTCCAGGCAGCCGGAACCATGAAGGGAATCTGGCGGGTAGTAGGGGAGTACGCAAACTACTCCATCTACGACGTGGAGAACAACGACGAACTGCACAAAGTGTTCCAAGGATTCCCCATGTTTAAGTACATGAAGATCAAGGTCACCCCGCTGGCGGTTCACCCCAACTGGACCGACGCCTGCGCATACTAAGCGCACGTCGCGACCACGCCACCTAGATCACCTAGAGATCTAGGTGGCGTAATTCGTTCCCCAGCTCCGCGCGGTTACGAACCCCGAGCTTTCGGTACACCCGAGTCAGGTGGTACTCAACAGTTTTTGGTGACAAGAAGAGAGCAGCGGCCACATCATTGTTAGAGTTACCCTCCGCTACCAGGGTGGCGATTTCCTTTTCTTGTGGGGTCAGGCCGTGCTCAGAAGGCACACGAGATCCCAGTCCACCAGCGCGGCGCTCACGCCCGCAGCGAGCAACCATATTATCTGCGCCCATCGCCTGGAAGTACTCGCTAGCTCGGGCGAGGAGATCGTCGGCAAGCTTCCTCTTGCCCAACCGGCGCAAGGCCTGCCCATAATCGAAGAGAACGCGCGAGGAATATAAAGGAAGAGACAGCGTTTCGATCATGTCCAAGGACTCGTCGAAGAGTTGTAAGCCCTTCTTTTGCTGCCCGCGGGCCAGCGCGAGGCGTGCTTGAGACATCCTCAGTTTCGCGCGGGCAGACACTACCGACGAAGGCTCTAACCGGACCTGGGACTCTGCGATCGTCTGTTCGGCCTCATCCAATTGGCCCCTGCTAATCAGGTGTGACAGCCAAATGTCACGCCACGGCCAAAACCCCGGCTGTGACGTATCCACCGTGGTGTTCAGCTGCGTCAAAAATGTGCCCGCTCGCTGCATCGCCGCCGCATCGCCCTGGGAATAGGCGATATAAAGCCGCGCCATCGCCGAAGGAATCTGCTGGATGGGGAAGGCGTCGTTGCTCAAGGTGAGCTGCTGGCTGTACAGGGAGGCCATGTTCCAATCGCCGCGCAGCCCCGCGACCACGCTGGCGCTCCAGAGCAGCAGTGGCTCAAGAAAACTAATGCCGTAGCGTTCGCAACGCGCCAAGCCTTTCTCCACGGCCTTTTCCGCATTCACCAGATCGCCCATGAGCAGGTTCGACCGCGCACGCCACGCGTCCATCCACGCGGCGATGCGTTCGGATCCTTTGCCATGAGCATCCATGGACAAGTGCTGGCGCGCGGCGAAGGGATTGTCGTGGACGAGGTAGATCCAGCCTGCAGCCATATGGCGACGCTGCGCCATCGTCTCCGTTTCCCACGGCAGTGGAGTGAGATCCGGGATCTCACCGGTACAAGCCGCCTCGCCGATCAAAGAAATATAGTGCGCCTCCGATTGGAGGGGTGATTCGGGCAACGCCCAGTGAGATGTCGTGCGAGCCCAATTGACCACCTCAGCGGGCTGCCATTCACACAAACTCAATAACACCTGGCGGCTCGCGGCGCGGGTGCGCAACTTTGGGTCAACACTTGAGGACTGATCAAGTTCAGACCACGAACGATTAATCAGCATGGACGCGTCTGTGCGGTGCCCCTGGTGAAGGGAGAGATATCCGCGGATGGAATCAACGTGGGCGCTGGGGTTCAGGCTGGTCAGTTGTTGCACATGCTGGTTGGCCTGAGGGATGTCCGAATCAGAAATCAAAGACTCGATGGCGTTCAGGTTTGCTTGATCCTGCAACGCCTCGCTGTGCGCCACGAGTGACGCGCGATGAAACACGGCATAGGCTTGGCGCCAATCACCGGATCGAGCCAGCTCAGTACCGTGAGTGATCATGCTCCGGGCGAGTTCATCATTATTTTCGTCGATACTTTGCGCGCGGTGGAGCAGGGCTTCGGTGTGCTTACCGTACTGGTCAAACCATTCGCTTGCCTTGGCATGTAAGTGCCGAATGATCGCTGGGGGTGCCTCGGAACGCGCCACCGCCAAGTCGGTGGAGTGAACAAAGACGATGACGCGGCCGCGGCCCTGAGGTACTGACTGCAAAATACCGCGCTTAATAGCGGCCGAGATCCCTGCGCCATTTCCGAGCAAGGCAACCAATGCCTCATAATTGGACGTAACAGTGGCTGCCTGGGCCGCCGCAATGAGCTGCTCCTCGCCTTTAGTCCGGCCTTCGAAAGCTGTGCGCCAACGGCGAGGAACAGGAACATAGGGGTGATTACTGCGCCAATGATCCTCCGACGCAGCATCCAGCAGGTCGCGCACAAGACTAGGATCGCCGTTTGTCACCTGCAAAAAGCGAGCACAAATATCCGGGTTCAGATGGACTGCCCGGTAGGTTACGGCCATCGTCGCGATATCGCTGATCCGCAGTGGCGGGAGGTTGATGCGAAAATCGGCGACGGTATGAAAATCTTCGTTAATATCCGCTAGATCCGTCGCGCCCAGCACAACCCCCGTCGTCTGGGACAGACTTTGGCTCCACTCGACGAGGGCGTGCAGCGAGACGGCATCGGCCCACTGTGCCTTGTCGACGATCAGCGCTACGCGGGAATGTGGCTGGTCGAGTTCGCTCAGCTCGTCGACATCTGCCTTTTCGCGAAACGTACGCAGCAGCCAGCCGGCATCGTCCGCACGCCAGGGAAGAGCAGAGACGCGGAATACCTTCCACCCCTCCAATTCCCGAATGACACTGTCCACCGCAGAGTGCGCATCTGCCCCCGATAGGGAGATGACGGAGCTTGCTCCAGGCGCGAGCGAGGACACGTGCCTGAAGATCTTCCGGGACTCATACCGTGCGGAAAAAGCCATTTTCAAATCCTATAACAGTGGAAATACAGAATTTGTGGTTTTGACCATCAGCCTTGATCACCACCTCCTACCGGCAAGACAGAGCCCGTGATGTAGCTTGCCTCCCGCGAGGCGAGGAAGGCGATAGGGGCCGCCTGCTCTTCGAGGGTCCCGTAGCGCTTGAACTCGGATGACTCAATGGTCTGGTCAACGATCTGTTGGTACCATTCCTTCTCCGTGTTGTCTTCGGGACTTGGGCCGCGCTTAACGACGCGCGCCGGGGCCTCAGTGCCGCCGGGAGCGGTGGCGACGACACGCACGTTTTTGGACGCTGCCTCCTTTGCCAAAGCGGCAGTAATCGCGTTGACACCGCCCTTTGCCGCTGCATAAGGCACCCGGTTCACTCCACGCGTTGCCACGGAGGACACGTTGACGATGGTTCCGCCACCCGCACCGATGAGTGCAGGCAATTCAGCGCGGACAGACCACAAAGTGGTAAACAGCGAGCGTTGAATCTCCTTCTCAATCTCATCAGGCGAGTAGTGCTCAAATGGCTTTGCCCAGATTGTTCCGCCGACATTGTTGATGGCCACGTCGATACGCCCAAACATGTCGACGGCCTGCTTCACCATCGCCGCTGCACCATCAAATTGCTCTAAGTCGGTGGCGCACCACCCGATCTCGGCTCCTGTTCGTTCCGTCAGCGTGTCGGCAACGTCCTTGACTAGCTCGGAGCGGTCGACGAGGAAGAGCTGTGCCCCTTCGTGTGCAATTCGGTTGGCTACTGCGAGGCCGATTCCCTGGACTGCCCCTGTGATGAGCACGACCTGGCCGTCAAAACGACCCGGGCTAAACACTAGGGGAGCGCCCTCTACACCGTCTCCGGTAGGCATTTCACCGAAAGCCATTAGTGCTCACCATCCTCGATTGCGCGGTGAACAGTATCGATCGCGCTGCGGTGGTGGCGCTCCACAACCGCGCGACACGCAGCGAAATCCTTCGCTTCGAGGGCATCGACAAGTTCGAAGTGATCCTGCACAACGCCGCCGATGACTACGCCAGTGTCCGAAAGTTCGGTGTGCATGACTTCGACCACGTCGAGGACGTTGTAGGCCTGCTTCATCGCGTCATTGCCGGACCTGTCGAACAGGTAATTGTGGTACTCAGCGTTAGCTTCGGTGTATCCGGCTGCGTCGACAAACTTGTCGCCTTCGATGAAGCCTTCACATGCCTTAGCCAGTCTGCGCATTTCTGCGTAGTCTTCTTCGTCGAGAAGCTCGATCATGAGAGTAATAACGCCGAGCTCAAGAGCCATTAGTGCGTTGAACTGGGCTTCAGAGTTCGTCTTGGCGCTCAGGACGTGGCCTGTCTCCACGTTGCCCTGGGAAGTGATCGTCTTCGACAATCCGCCTTCGACGGTGGCAACGGTTTCCGCATCGCCATCCGCTGTGGAGAGGTGTTCCGCGCCGGTTTCTGGCTCCGTGGACTCGGACGAATCACCGACATTCGGGGTGAACTTCTCGTAATAGAAGTTCGCTGGAGGGTTTTCCAGATCGCGGAAATAAGTACGCACCGCCTCCACCATCGGAGGTGGACCGCAGAGGTAGACATCCACGTCGCCGTCGTGAAGCAGCTCGTCGGCCAAATGGTCGGTGACATAGCCTGTTCGCTCATGCTCCTCGCCATCACCGGAGACCACTGAGAACCAGTCAAAGTCATGCAGCTTCTCTTTGAAACCATTGAGCCGTTCGACTTCGACGATGTCGTGGTTGAATGTCGCACCATAAATCAAGCGCACCGGCTGGGACATGTCGGGATCTTCCGCCAGCTTCTCCAGGATGGCAAGAATTGGAGCCAAGCCCGTGCCTCCTGCCAGCAGAAGGATGGGAGCTAGCGGTTCGCGTAGGAAGAACGACCCCATGGGACCAGTGAGGTTGAGGCGATCGCCTACCTTGGCTTCCTCGGTGAGGTAGTGCGACATCTTGCCGCCCGGGGTGTTTTTCACCAAGAACGTAACGATGTCGTCACTAGGTCCGGAGGAAAAGGAGTAGGAACGGTGGAAATCCGCGTTCGGGGGAGCGATATTGAGGTACTGGCCAGGCAGGTAGTGAAGCTGGTCGCGCTCCTCAATTTTCACAGCGAACTTGATGGTTGATTCCGAAAGCCGCTCCAGCTCCTCGATGTGGCCGATCATCGTTGCAGCGCCGGTCTTAGCGGCTGCGGACGTGGTCGCGATCTGGACGACCATATCGTCGATCGGGTACGTCTGGCAGCAAAGAATATATCCTTCGTCCGCCTCGTCCTCCGTCATCGCGTCATCGATGTATTCGCCTTCTTCGTATTCTCCTGATTCGCAAAAGGCTTTGCATGTACCGCACGCGCCGTCGCGGCAATCGAATGGAATGTTGATGCGAGCCTTGTATGCTGCGTCGGTGATGGTTTGGTCTTCTTCGATTTCGATGAATCGGGTGACTCCATCTTCGAAAGTCAGGGCTACTTGTGGTTGAGCCATGGGAGTTCCTTCCCTGGAAAATTAGGTGCAGTGCCTTTCTTCCAGCGCCAATATTTATGGCGCTGAAAGAAAGGCACAATGGTTCTTCTTTAAGTACTGCTCAATTAGGAGATTGTTTTAGAGCATGTACACATCGACGACGTGGTGGATGTAGTCGTTCTTCAGGACGATCTTCTTCTTCAGGATTTGTGGCGAATCGCCAGAGAAATCGATGGTGACCCAGGTCGTCCCGAAGTAGTGGTCCGTGGTGTTGTACCGGAAGTAGTAGGAGATCCAGTTGTAGCGAACATCCACCTGCTTGTCGCGGCGCTCCAGAATCTCAAGGTTGGTGAGGTTGTGGCCGGTGCGAGGTTCCGGGATGGAGGTGGCGGCTGAACGCTCGGTACGGATACGGAAGATGCGGTCTTCCATACCTGCGCGGTTCGGGTAGTAGATCAGCGAGATTTCCGATTGAGGATCAGTGGTCAACTCGTCGTCAACATCCCAGGAGGGCATCCAGTATTCGGCATCTGGGTGGTAGCACTCGAGCCACTTCTCGAACTCGCGGTCGTCGAGAAGCCGGTTTTCGTAGTAGAGGAAGTCAAGAATATCGTCGCGGGTGATGTCAGACATGATGGGGAATCCTTCTTAAGAGAATGCGGAATGATGGGAAGCGTGTGGAGGTGTCAGCTGATTACTTGCGCTTCCTGCGGACGCGACGCCCGGAGGAAGAAACCTCGCCTCCGGAGCTCTTCGACGCAGAGGCTGCCTTAGCTTCCGCACGCTGCTTCGCATGCTGTGTGGTTGCTGCGGCAGCATGGTCGTCGTTGCGGACATTCTTCGAAGTACGCTCTTGGTGATCCTGATCTTCCTGGTTCACCGCTTCCTCAAGAACTTCCTCCCAGTACGCGTGCTGGATCGGGTAGAGGCCTTCGTCTTCGGTGCGCGCACCCGAGCTGAGAACGCTGTTCATTCCCAGGTCCTTAGCCAGGTCATTAGCGCCTTCGATTTGATGTCCCAAACCGCGAGTCATGTCGTTCCACGGGAAGGAGGAAGCGCGGTAGGTCTTCTGGCACGAACGGAATTCTTCCAGGTCATCCGGGGTAGCCATGCCGGTGGCATTGAAGAAGTCTTCGTATTGGCGGATGCGGTTGGCGCGGTTTTCAGCGGATTCGCCCTTAGGTGCGATGCAGAAAATCGTGACCTCGGTCTTGTCCACGGATACGGGCTCGAGGCGACGAATCTGCGTGGAGAACTGGTCCATGATGTAGACGTTCGGGTACAGGCAGAGGTTACGGGAAGCGCCCACCATGAAGTTGCCGCGCTCTTCGCCGTGCAGCTCCTTTAGTTCTTCCAGGCGGTCGAAGACGGGACGATCTTCTGGATTGGCCCACTCGGACCAGAGCATGAGGTGGCCGTACGGGTAGGAGAAGTATCCGCCGCCCTGCTCGCCCCACTTACCTGCGTCCATGGCCTTGGTCTCGTTGGTTGATTCACCGGTGCTGCGGCGCGAGGTGGTGGCGGCATAGTTCCAGTGTACGGAGGACACGTGGTAGCCATCGGCACCGTTTTCTGCTTGCAGCTTCCAGTTGCCGTCGTAGGTGTAGGTCGAGGCGCCCTTGAGTACTTCAAGGCCTTCTGGCGACTGGTCGATCAGCATGTCGAGGATGACGCGGGTATCGCCAAGGAATTCCTCGAGGTCAACCACATCGGCGTTCAGGGAGCCGAAGAGGAAGCCGCGGTAGGACTCAAACTTTGGCACGCGGCGCAGATCGTGCGATCCCTCGGTGTTGAAGTTGCTGGGGTAGGCACCGTTGGCCTCGTCCTTTGCCTTGAGGAACGTACCGTCATTGGAGAAAGTCCAGCCGTGGAAAGGGCAGGTCAATGTGGTGCGGTTATCTACTTTTCGACGACACAGCATCGCGCCACGGTGGGAGCAGGAATTGATCAAGCAGTTCAGCTTGCCGTCCCGGGAGCGGGTGATCACCACTGGTTGGCGACCAATATTCGTCGTGAAGTAGTCGCCCACATTGGGGATCTGGGATTCGTGGGCAAGGAAAATCCAGTTACCTTCGAAGATGTACTTCATTTCGAGTTCGAAGATCTCTTCGTCGGTGAAAATCTCACGGTTCAGGCGGACGATGCCCTCTTCGGGGCTGTTCTCCAAAGCGCGAGCGAGGATTTCACGAGTCTTGTCAGTAGGGGCGGTCATGGCAATCTCCTTCTGCCGGTTAGCACTGATAATCGCGGTAGCGATGGGTACTGGTGCGTTCAGCTACGAACCGAAATCTGCTGTGCGCTGAGCACCTAGGAGCAGCTTTCGGACGTGCCTTAAAGCATCATCACAATTCTTACCTTTTAGAGACTTGGGTCACACCGGGGGAATTCCCGGGCTTGTCTAGGGGGTCGGTTGGGGAGGGTGAAACGCGAGGAAGAAGCCCTTTTATTCGGTGGGTCTCCAGGCGGCGAATTGTCACCCCACCCCCTGGGTTGGGGGAAGTGCCTAGTGCTGACTAGGGGTATTTTCCGTCCATTTCGCACGAGCACCCTTTGACGTGGGCTTTTCTTCCGCGGTTGGCTGAACAAGGTCTTTGTGACCTGATTACCCCCTAGATCACCATGGTGATCTGTTGCACACTTGTACTTGCCAGTCCGGTTAAGTAACAAACCCAACAGTGAGCGTTGGGATTGGAAGCATCACGGCCTACAGGTCCTACCAAGCCACCCAGGCAGGTGATGCATTCCGGGAGCGGGCTTTCCCATCTTGTAAGAATTTTCACTAAGGAGACAACAATGTCTGACCAGGTTGCACAGCAAGAGGACCCAACTGCCAAGGGTTCTGGTACCGCGGCTACTGAAAAGTTCCTTCACGAATCGGTGAAGTCGGACACCTCGAAGGAACGTGCTCGTGAGATCTACACCGATCTTCTCGCAGCTATCGCAGAGGTTGCAAACAAGCACCAGGTGACTTACGACGAGTACCGCGTGTTGAAGCACTGGATGATCCAGGTTGGCGAATACGGCGAGTGGCCACTGTGGCTGGACGTGTTCGTCGAGCACGAGATCGAGAAGATCAACTATAACCGCAACAACTACACTGGCACCAAGGGCTCCATCGAAGGCCCATACTACGTCGAAGATGCGCCTGAGCTGCCATGGGACGCTGAAATGCCTATGCGCGACAAGGACCGCGAGGCAACCCCTCTGATCTTCAAGGGCCAGGTCACCGATGTTGACGGCAACGGCCTTGGCGGTGCCACCGTGGAGCTGTGGCATGCAGACGAGGATGGCTACTACTCCCAGTTTGCACCAGGTATCCCTGAGTGGAACCTGCGCGGCACCATCCGCACCAACGAAAACGGCGAGTACAACATCAAGACGCTGCAGCCTGCGCCGTACCAGATTCCGCACGACGGCCCGACTGGCTGGTACATCGCATCCTACGGTGGCCACCCATGGCGCCCAGCTCACCTGCACCTGCGCGTGAAGCACCCTGGTTACCGTGAGATCACCACTCAGCTCTACTTCGATGGTGGCGAGTGGACCGAAAACGATGTGGCTACCGCCGTCAAGCCTGAGCTCATCCTGTACCCAGAGCAGGACGGCGAAGGCCGCAACGTTGTCGAATACGGCTTCCGTCTGGACAAGGAAGACTAGATCTTGATCGCGGTGACCACATCACCGCTCTACGACAGCTTTTTTGAGGCACACTAAGGTCCCGGCGCAGTTCATCGAGGCACCGGGACCTTTTCCTGTTCTTTTACTATCCCCCCACGTTTTAGGAGTTCCCCCCAATGTCTGATCTGACAATCGCACAAGTGAATACCACGCTTTTAGACGTTCCCCTTATCCGACCGCACGGGTTTGCAACCTACACCGCAACCGCTCAGCCAATCCTTTTGGTGGAAGTTTTCCTCGAAGGAGGTATCAGCGGCTATGGCGAAGGAGTTGTCCCTGGCGGGCCTTGGTGGGGCGGCGAATCCGCCGAAACCATGAAGGTGATCATTGACGGCCACCTAGCCCCGATCATGATCGGCCGAGAGGTTAACGAACTCGCAGGAATCCTCTCCGATTTCGAAGGCTCTGTGGCCAATATGCGTTTCGCGAAGGCCGCTGTCGACGTCGCTATGCACGACGCATGGGCACGCGCACTCGGCGTTCAGGTCCGGGACTTGTTGGGCGGGCGGTACCGCGATGAGCTCGACGTGACCTGGGCTCTCGGTGTTTTGCCTCTTGAGGAAGCCGTCGCTGAGATTGAGGAGCGCATCGCGCAGTACGGGCACACGTCCTTCAAACTCAAGATGGGTTCAGGCGATCCCGAGGTAGATACGTCCCGCATTGAGCAGCTCGCGGAAGCGCTGGACGGCAAGGTGAGTTTGCGTATCGACGTCAACGCCCGCTGGGATCGCCTGACAGCGCTAAAGTATCTGCCGCGCCTTGCCAAGGCGGGGGTGGAACTCTTTGAACAGCCCACACCAGCGCATGACCTAGCAACGCTAAGAGAAATCACCACCCGCATCGGCGTGCCAGTGATGGCTGATGAATCGGTGTGCTCCCCAGCTGACGCGCTTGCGGTTGCACGGACCCAAGCAGCGGACGTGATCGCGCTAAAGACAACGAAACTGGGAGGGCTGCAGGAATCGAAGAAGGTTGCCGCTATCGCAGAGGCAGCAGGGCTTGCCTGCCACGGGGCAACATCCCTGGAGGGGCCTTTCGGGACCGCGGCTTCTCTGCATTTCGCGTGCGCAACCCCGGCGGTGACCTACGGTTCGGAACTCTTCGGGCCCATGCTGGTGCGCGAAAGCTACACCACCGAGGACCTTGTCTACGAAAACGGTGTCGTTCATCTGCCTGAGGGGCCAGGCCTTGGACTGGATCCTGACTGGGACAAGGTCAAGGCCTTCGCCCGCGATTAAACGGCGGCGCTAGATACACTGGGTCCATGTCCAATCCCTATTTGGTGATCATCCGCGCGATCACACCCGATGACATGGACCCAGAGGTACGCGCGGATCTGCTGCAGAGTACCCGCGATATGCTGCCCGCCGGCTTCTACCAAGTGGTGGGGCAGCGCTCTGTGGCGGGCATCCTCGAGACGGAGGACATCGACGCGTGGGTTGCGCAGCTGCCGCTAGCACCGTGGGCCGATGTGGAGGTTACTGCGCTGAGGCAGCGGTAACTGGCAGTTTTTCGCTTTCCGACGACACCACCGCGGTTGCTGGGGAACGCAGACCAAAGAGCGCTACTGCCGTGAACACGAACACCGCGGCCACCGTGATGTACAAAGCTTCCGGGGACCAGCCAGCTTCTGCCAGGTAGCCAATCAACAGCGGGCCACACACTGCGCCGACGCGACCGGCAGCCAGGGCGGCACCAACGCCGGTCCCACGCAGGTGCGAAGGGTAAGCCGCCGGGGTGACCGTGTACATGCCGGTGACACAGCCGTTGAGCAGCATGCCCACCAGAACACCAAGCGCGAAAGCAAGCGTGGGGATGCCGGTGGAGTAGATGAAGGCGATGAGGGTGCCGGCGCCCAAAATAGAGAAGGAAATCAGCACGGTGCGCGCCGAGATCTTGGTGGTCAGTACACCGAAGATGAGGGACCCGATCGTGCCACCGAAGGACAGCATGATGCCGCCGAGGATGCCCTGCTGGACAGTCATCCCGGTTTCGGTCAGCAGCTTCGGGGTCCAGGAGTTCGCGAAGTTAAAGCCGAAATTCACCAGGGAGAACGCGATCCACAGGCGAATCGTGACCCCAAGGAAATCGCCGGAGACAAGCTCACGGAGAGGGGCTTTCTCAGTGCGGACAATGGGGTTGAGCTCCACGTCGGTGCCATGCCCGATGCGGGCAGAAACGCTGCGGACGGCGTCGAGGTCGCGACGGTTGGACAGGTAATCGGTGGACTCCGGAAGGATGAAGAGAACGCCGAGCAGACCGATCGTCGTCAGAATTGCTCCGGTGAAGAAGATCCACTCCCAGCCGATCGTCGGAATGAACTGGGCCGCCAGCGTGCCGCACAAGGTAGCGCCGAGGCCGTAGCCAGAGGCATAGATTGCCATGGCCAGACCACGGAACTTGCGGTTCGAGAACTCGCTGGTCACCACCGTGATGGTGGCCAGGATGCCGCCGACGCCGATGCCGGTGACAATCCGCCAAGTCAACAGGCCACCGAAGGTGGTGGCGAAGCCCGTCATTACCAAGCCCACCAGGTTGATCAGGATGGAGGTGATGATCATCTTGCGGCGACCGAACTTATCGGCCAGGGGACCCAGCAGCAGAGCGCCGACGCCCATGCCCAGCAGCGCGGAGGAGAGCAACCAACCCAGGGCGGCCGGCCCAATGCTGAACTGTTCGGTGATGACGGTCGATGAGTACGCGATGGCGACTAAGTCATAACCGTCGAGAGCGTTGAGGTAGGTAACCAGGGCGATGATCAGCCACTGGTAGGCGGTCATGCGGGATGAATCAATGCGGGTACGAATGTCCATGCGGGGCATCCTTGTGGTGTCGTAGGGGAACTACTCCCGACGATGGCGGCGGGGTAGCTTCCGCTCGGCGCAAGGGCTCTCGGCGTCACGGACTGTGAAATTTTTCTGAAAAGAAAATTTAGCGCATTCGACCTCAAAAACAAACCAATTATATTCATCCCAGTGCGGCGGCTAGGTCAGCCCGCCCGCGAATACCCAGCTTCTTGTAGATATTGGTGAGGTGAAACTCGACCGTTTTCAGCGATACCGTCAGCTGCATGGAGATCTCCCGATTGGTCGTGCCATCAGCAGCAAGACGCGCCACCTGCTCCTCCTGGGCGGTCAGCCCGTGACGTGAATGAACGCGCCCTCCAACGCCACTGAGCTGGCGTTCTTTGTTGCAGCGTTCCACCATGGCGTGGGCCCCCATTTCCTCAAAGAGGGTGGAAGCGCGGCGGAAGATATCGTCGGCACGCTGCCTGCGTCCAATGCGGCGTAAGGTGATGCCGTATTCAAAGAGCACGCGGGTGGCGTAGACCGGCATGGGGGAGTGCTCGACGGCATCGACGGCATCGTCGAAAAGTGATAAAGCCCTTTCTGTGTCCCCGCGCTGCAGCATGATTGTGGCGCGCGGGACGGCCAGGCGGGCAAACCAGGAGGGTAAATCCACTCCGCTGGCGCGTTGCTCAGCTGCGGAAAGGGCCTCTTCGGCCTCGTCGATACGCCCAGCACGCAACAAGGTTTGAACATAAATGTCCTCCCACGGCCAGAACCCGGGCTGATGAGGACCTGCGCGCTTGGCGGCGGCTGCAAGATCGTCGGCGGCGCTGACCGTGGAATGTAAATCCCACAGGTTGGCGGAGACAAGGAGGCGAGCCATCGCTGCAGGGATCTGCTGCAGTGCAAAGGAATCGCTGCCGGCTCCAGCCCGGTTCACGTAGGACCGTGCTAAGGATTGATCGCCCTCCATCGACGCGATCAGCGCGCCGGTCCACAGCAAGAAGGGCTCAAGCAGTCCCACCTCGTGCAGCTCACAGGCAGAGAGGCCACGTTCGACGACCACTTTGGCATCGTTCCACTGGCCCAGGATGAACAGGGTGCGGGCGAAGAGGGCATCGCGCCACATGCCCACAGACAGGGCACCGCCGGGCACGGGGCGCAGCCGCTCGCGAGCGGAGATGGGATCATCGTCGGCAAGTGCCGCCCACCCGCCGAACAGGTTATAGCGTTCGCGCGAGACTGCATGGTGGAACTCAGGAGGACGATCGGAAGGGGTTCGATTAGCCAACAGGTACGCGAAGGCACGGTGAATATGAGCTTCTTCGTAACGCACGGAACCCGGGCTGGCCAAACTCATGGTGTGTTGCGCACGCATCGCCAGCCCGCGCGGATTCCAATTGGCAAGCTCATACATCGATGCGGCAGCTGACTGCTCCAGCGATTTTGTCACCGGCTCCAAATAAGTCTGCGCTTGGGCCCGGTTGCCTTTGTACAAGGCGATATAGCCGGTCAGCGTGTCGCGGTGTTCTGCATTGACGACCCCGGTGCAGTCCTGCAAGAACAACTGGGCAGATCCCAGGCCAAGGTCATCGGCGTGCGCCTGCGCTTTGGACAGCAGCAGCTTCTCCCGCGAGATAGCGTTGGTGGCTCGTGGTGGGCTCGGGGTGGCGGCTTGCGTGATGGCGTTGAAGCGAGGATCGCGGAAAAACGTTTCCTGCCCCAGCTCTGTTGAGCGTAGCTCAATAATCCCGGCCGCGATCGCCTCCTTCAGATCTTCAGCGACTAGGGGGCGGGTATAAAGGGCCTCGATGGTCTCCGGGCGCAGCCCCTTGATGGCCTTGTTGAACTCCAAGTGCCAGGAGTCCGGGATCGTGATCGCCGTATTGGCCTGCGACCAGTAGTCGCGCGGGGCCACATCCAGCATCTCGGCTACATAATCCGGTCGCCCACGAGTGGCAAAGTACAAGTCTTCGATCAGCAGCGCCGGAAGTTTGTGCCCAGTCAGCGCGCGGGCAAACTGGTCCGTCTCTGGAAGAGTGAATGGGGTCAGGTGAATCACGTCGTCGGCAAGCACATGCAAGCGTTCCGACGACACCGTCGCCACGATGCGTACCCCCTCGCGTTTGGCGGCGGTGACCAGCTCACGAAATGAGGTGTCATCGGCTTGATCGAAATCGTGGATGAGAACGATGGCGTTCTCGGGACGATCCTTCAGCTGGGTGAGCAACGCGCCGGGGTAGCTCAAATCCCAGGGCAGGACCGTGACCACCTGCGTCTTCTCTTTCGGGAAGTGGGAGGCAAGCCCATCGAGAAAACGGCGCGCCCCCAAACCCTCGGCAGCGGGAATGATGATGAGTCGCTGCGTGTGGGCGCGCACGATGCCGACGACCCTCTCAACCAAACGCCTACGCAGGAACTGATCAGCTTGCTGGACCATTCATCACGCCTTAACTTCTCTATTCTCTATCTAGAAGCTTACCGACGACCACCCCGGCAACCAGGCCCCAAAACGGTGCAGATAGACCCAGGAACGTGACTTCTGCGATGGTGACCAGGAAGCACGCCAACGCGCCGGTGGAAAATGGGCCGGAGAAACCGGCGACAAAGGCATTCTTGAGAGGCGTAAGCATGGCCAGCCCGGCCAGCGTTGCGATGAACGAGGCGGGCATGCCCAGCATGAAAGCCACAAACACCGGCGCGACCACGCCCACCAGAATCGCTGCGATGGCGTTGACGATGGCGGCCGCGTAGTGCCGGGAAGAATCCTTGCTGGACACCAGCAGGGCGTTCGTCGGACCGGTGAGGCATGTCGATGCGCATCCCAACAATCCTACGGGAAGCGACCACAGGCCGGAGATTGCGGAAGAAAGGTTCGTGCCCTGTTTATGGCCTGCTGCGCGCAGAACCGCGAGGCCCTGGCCGTTTTGGACGAACACAACGGTGATCGCAAGAGGAATGACCAGCTCCACCATTGCACCCCAGGAAAATTCTGGCGGAACAAGTTGCGGTGTGGCGAAGACGCCGTTGGCTGTGATGTCGCCCTTGAAGCTGCCTGCCACCAAGGCGATGATGGTCCCCAGCACCGCAGCGGTGGCAACCGGGGGAAGCCACTTTCCGGCGGCCGGGATCATAGTCAGAATGACAAAGAGGATGGTCATCGGAACGGCCATCACAGGATCGTCGACAAGTGCGCCAATTAAATCAGTGCCGAAGCGTAAAAAGACGCCCGCCACCATGGCCATGACGATGGTGGAGGGGATCAAGGCCATAATCCTTTGGATGAGGCCAGTCCAACCCAGCACGAAGACAAATAGGCCGGTAACGATATAGGCGCCGACGACCTCATTGAGCGTGTAGTGCCTCAGCGCATCGCCAACCAACACCGTGCCGGGGATCGTCCAATAAAACGCCATGGGGGAGCGGTAGAGGTACGTCATCAATAAGGTGATGATGCCGTTGCCCAAGAATGCGCCCAGGATCCAGGAAGATGTTTGCTCTGGTGATAAATTTCCTGCGGCGGTCGCTGCGAGAATCACAGCAACCGGGCCGGAAGCGGAAAAGATAAACGCGACCAGGCCGTTGCCGATCTCGGTGGGGCCTGCATCGCGGAGGAACTCGCGGAAGGTGGGGCGTGGGAGCTGGGGGCGTTCAATCGCACCGAGGAGCTTGGTCATGCGGGCGACACTACCTCAGCGCGACAATTAATGTGTTCCAGAACACTTTTAGCCTACTTTTGGTTGAACCTCTCGAGTTCACAATTGCCGGGCAGTGGCGCTAACGGCGACGCGCAGACGGGGGAATCGTCGTTAAGCGCGCTTGCTACTAAGCTAGGTGGGACAATCTGTGGGGAACTCGCTACAATCGGGCTACCCTGCAGGCTGGAAGTACAAGCGAACGGAAAAGCGAGCGTTTAAACCTCATGTCAGTGACTCAAGATAGCTCCGACCTGTTGAAGTGCTCTTTCTGCGGAAAGAGTCAAAAGCAGGTGAAGAA
The DNA here is from genome assembly GCF_043426755.1 of Corynebacterium sp. Lineage (GTDB taxonomy): Bacteria > Actinomycetota > Actinomycetes > Mycobacteriales > Mycobacteriaceae > Corynebacterium. Next base: position 23,808 of record NZ_JBHWRP010000029.1, read on the forward strand.
ACTCATCGCGGGTGGCGGAGTGTACATCTGCGATGAGTGCATTGAGTTGTGCAATGAGATTATCGAAGAGGAACTCCAAGGCGCTCAGGCCGAGGAAGACTCGAAGAGGCAGCGCCTGCCGCGGCCCTCGGAAATCTCTTCGTTCCTCGACGATTATGTCATCGGCCAGGATGAGGCCAAGCGCACCCTGTCGGTGGCGGTCTACAACCATTACAAGCGCATCCGCGCCGAGGAAGCGGCGTCCACACGGAAGAAGCGAGACGATGCGGTAGAGATCGCCAAGTCTAATATTTTGCTGCTGGGCCCAACCGGTTCCGGCAAGACGTACCTCGCGCAGACCTTGGCGCGCATGCTGGACGTACCTTTCGCCATCGCTGATGCCACCAGCCTGACTGAGGCCGGCTATGTCGGTGAGGACGTAGAAAATATCCTGCTGAAGCTGCTGCAAGCGGCTGACTTCGACGTGGCGCGTGCGCAGCGCGGCATCATCTACGTCGATGAGGTGGACAAGATTTCCCGTAAGTCCGAAAACCCTTCGATCACGCGCGACGTATCGGGCGAGGGTGTGCAGCAGGCGTTGCTGAAGATCCTGGAGGGCACCGTCGCATCCGTGCCGCCGCAGGGCGGGCGCAAGCACCCGAATCAGGAATTCATCCAGCTGGATACCACCAATGTTCTGTTTATCGTCGCCGGTGCGTTCGCGGGCCTGGAGAAGGTCATCGCTGAGCGCGTGGGCAAGAAGGGGATTGGCTTCGGCGCGGAAATTGAATCGGAAAAAGAGTGTGAAGAGCAGCAGATTCTGAAGAAGGTGCAGCCGGAAGACCTGGTGAAGTTCGGTCTGATTCCGGAGTTCATCGGGCGTCTGCCGATCGTGGCCACGGTGGACAATCTGGACCGTGAGTCCCTGATCAAGGTCCTGACTGAGCCGAAGAACTCTCTGGTGAAGCAGTATGAGCGCCTGTTCGCTATGGACGATGCCACCTTGACGTTCACCGAGGAAGCCCTTGGCGAAATCGCGGACAAGGCCGCTGAACGCGGAACCGGCGCCCGCGGCCTGCGCGCCATCATGGAAGAAGTATTGGTGCCGATCATGTATGACCTGCCCGATCGTGAAGATATTGACGAAGTCATCATTTCTGATGCTGTTGTCCGCGGCGAGGGCGAGCCGACCTTCGTACTTGCCGACGAAGAAAAGTCCGCCTAGGCCAGTAGCGGGGCGGCGTTAGTAGATGTCGTCGCCCAGCTCATAAATTTCTCCGGCGGCCGGGGCCTCTGGGATCGCAGGTGTGGCGCTGAGGTAGGAATCGTAGCCCGAGTCGGGGATATTCGACGTCAGGAATGCCAGCACCGCGTCGATCACGAAGCGACGCATTCCTTCGGTGTTCTCTCGGCTGGTCGGGTCGATCTGAAAGAGATTGATGGACAGGGCACGGCCACCGATCCGGTAGCTGCCCAGCGACACAATGAGTGCCAAGAGATCCTCTGCGGAAATTCCGGGGCGGAAAGCGCCGGCGTCTTGGCCCATCATGAGCAGCCGCTCTAGGTGCAAGGTGAGCTCGGATGCTTCCGCAATGGCGGAGATTTCTGTGAGTTTGAGCACAGGATCCATGTTTTCCCGCTGAAGTAAGCGCAGAGAATCCTCCTGTTCCACCATGCGATAGAAGAGTGCATCAACAAACCGGCGTACGCCCTCGACGGGGACGGCATAGGAGCGGTTAAGGAGCTCCTCTGGCGGGTGCAAGCGAGACACCGCAGTAGCCAACGCCTGCTGGTATAGACCTTTTTTATCGCCAAAATGGTAATGGATCATACGCTTGGACATGCCTGACTTCTTGGCGATTGCGTCTAATTTGGTACCGCTAAATCCATTTTTGGCAAAACCGGTCAGCGCGATATCGATGACATCGTGCACGGTGGTGTTGTCACTGGTGTCGCTAGCATCGTCGGGTGCATTGTGCTCGTTCACGGAATCTTCCACCGGACCTTGGTCCTGTGGTTGCGAATTCGAAGACATGGCCACCTTTCGTACGGCGACGGTGAGCGGGAGCCCACCCAAACTGGAAAACTATAATTTTTACCTAATTATCTGTACTGATCACAGTCTATAGTGCCTGAACTACACCCGTGGTGTGCCTGGTTGTAGCCAAACCCACACAAAACCCGATAAAACTGCCATTTTAGGGGGTGATTTGTGGGGGGGAGGGCCTCAAGCTGTGATCGGCCGCACTGATTTTCGCGTGCCTACGGGCGTCTTTGAACTGCTTCGCGCTAGGGGAAACGCGGGTAGGATGTTGGTTGTCAGGCAGTGGTCAGAGACAGCCACCACAGACATCCAAGTGAATCAAGTGAGAGGTATTTTCCAATATGGTTACGTCTTCTAATGCCCCCGTGAAAGTTGCAGTCACCGGCGCGGCCGGCAACATTGCTTACTCGTTGCTGTGGAGGCTTGCGAACGGCGACGTATACGGCCCTAATACCCCTATCGAAGTGACCTTGCTTGAGATTCCAGATGCGGTAAAGGCCGCCGAGGGTGTTGCGATGGAACTGTCGGACTCCGCGTTCGACCTGCTCACCAAGATCACCGTCACCGATGATGCGAAGACCGCATTCGACGGTGCCAACTCCGCCTTCCTTGTCGGCGCGAAGCCACGCGGTAAGGGTGAAGAACGTGCAGACCTGCTGGCTAATAACGGCAAGATCTTCGGCCCTCAGGGCCAGGCGCTCAACGACCACGCTGCAGATGACCTGCGCGTGCTGGTCGTCGGTAACCCGGCCAACACCAACGCACTGATCGCGGCGAACGCAGCCAAGGACATCCCTGCGGACCGTTTCAACGCGATGATGCGACTGGACCACAACCGCGCCGAATCCATGCTGAGCCAGAAGCTCGATGTGACCACCAACGTCTTCGAACAGGTCGCTGTGTGGGGCAACCACTCCGCCACCCAGTTCCCAGACATCACTTACGCCACCGTCGACGGCAAGCCTGTTCCTGAGGCTGTAGATAATGACTGGTACGTCAACGAGTTCATCCCACGCGTGGCAAAGCGCGGCTCCGAGATCATCGAGGTACGCGGCAAGTCCTCCGCAGCGTCGGCTGCGTCGGCTGCGATTGACCACATGCGCGATTGGGTACAGGGTACTAACGGCAAGTGGACGACCGCCGCTGTTCCTTCCGCAGGCCAGTACGGCGTGCCAGAAGGCTTGATCTTCGGCTTCCCTGTCATCGGTGAGAACGGCACCTGGAAGGTTGTCGAGGGCCTGGATATCTCTGAATTCCAGCGCGAGCGTATCGACGCGAACATCACCGAGCTCGAAGGTGAGCGCGACGCAGTCGCCGACTTGCTGAAATAAGAGACCAACGAAAAGCGGCGACACAGTCTAGGGTGTGGAATCATGCG